>PMEM01000024.1 GCA_003155795.1 Gemmatimonadota bacterium | reverse complement strand
AATTTCACGAGATCGCTGACACGATGACCCACCAGTATCGCGAAAGCGGAGTTCGGTGCGGAGTTCGGGGTCAGATCTTGCGCGGCGCAAAGCGCGTACGTGTGCATCGCGCAAGATGTGACCCTAAATTTGCTAGATCTGACCCTAAATTTGCAATCGGCCAGCTGGCGGACTTCGTGGGGCGCGACAATGAAATGATCATGTCGCTAGACCATCTGCATCGCTGCGTCGGACGCCTCGAGACAGCAAGGCTCGCAATTAGTCGGCAGACTGACGTGGAACATAGGTGACGCCTACTGGCTAACGAATGTTGAAGCTGGCAATGGGTTTATTGAGCTGTGCTCGCTTCGCGAGGACTCCTATATGTATGTCCGTTTGCAGGTTACTGCGGCACTATCCCGCTACGACCACCTCCATACCGAGGACTGGACTTTACTACGCCAATGGCGTATAGTCTATTATGCGCTTTATCGAGACCGCCGTCTTCACCAGCAGCCTGCGGCGGCACCTCGACGATGAGCAGTATCGTGCCCTGCAGCTCGCGCTGACGTTGCGCCCCGAGCAAGGGCCGTTGATTCCGGGCGGCGGGGGCTTGCGCAAGTTGCGCTGGGGCGCTGAAGGGCGGGGAAAGCGGGGCGGCGTGCGCACGATCTACTACTGGGCCGTCGACGAGGATTTGTGCTACATGGTGTACATGTACGCGAAGAACGAACAAGGCGATCTGACCGCCACACAGCTCCGCGCGCTCGCGCGCGTGGTGCGGGAGGAGTTCAAATGAAGGCAGCCGCGTTTGAAGAACTGTTGGCGAGCGTCCGCGAAGTGGGGGCGATTCGTCGCGGCGAACGCAAGCCGTCGCGCACGGCGACCTTTCGTCCGACCGATGTGAAGGCGCTACGCGCCGACCTGGGGCAATCGCAAATCGAGTTTGCGCTCATGATCGGCGTGAGTGTTGCGACGCTGCGGAATTGGGAACAAGGGCGACGTACGCCAGACGGGCCAGCATTGGCACTGTTGAAGGTCGCCGCGCACAATCCCGCGGTCGTGGTCGAAGCGCTGCACCGTCCGAAGCGGCGCGGAGCGGCATAACGCGCGTGGCTGCAGTCAAACGCAGGAGGGTGCGCCGTGTAACTGCGGCGCTGTCGCGCCTCTGCTCGCAGCAGCGTTGACTAACAGCCATTCCCACGCACAAATTCAGACGTGCCGTCGGCTTCTTCCTGCACCGTGATGCGCATGCTTGCTGCGGCGTTCCTGCTGCTCCTTGGGAACGGCGGGCATGGTCGGACGAGTATCCGGGAGCACACGGATCGGCACACCTCCACGAGCATCGCGACGGCGAACCTGAGTGCGGCGCCGGCAACGACCTCCGGGAGAAACAGGAGAAACAGGGGTCAGAGAGTACTTGTTTGGGGAACTACACTCCGACCCCTGTTTCCCAGGCTGACGAGAAGCTCGTCGAGTTGATCGGGAGTTCGGGGTCGGGAGTTCGGGGTCAGATCTAGCGCGGCGCAAAGCGCGTACGTGTGCATCGCGCAAGATCTGACCCTAAATTTGCTGTTTGTGCTTGACCAGAGGTTGGTCCGCTAAAACAACACGCCTCGTTAGTGTCAGGATTTTCCTCCCCATTGCTTTTCTACTGGAGTCTTCATATCGTTCGTCTCTCCTAGAAACCCTATGGGGCCATGCCCGAACACAGCGTCGAAGTCCTGCGCGGCACGCTCGACCTTCTCATCCTCAAATCCGTCAGTTGGGGGCCCACGCACGGGTACGCCGTTGCGCGGTGGATCGAGCAGGCCACCGACGACGTCCTCCGTATAGAAGAGGGCTCGCTTTATCCCGCTCTCCACCGGCTCGAGAATCGCGGCTGGATTTCTGCGGAGTGGGGGCTGTCGGAGAAAAACCGCCGTGCCAAATACTACACGCTGACGGCGAGAGGGCGCACACAGCTGCACCTGGAAACCGTCACGTGGACACGCTTCGCCTACGCCGTGTTCGCCGCGCTCGACGCTCCGCCGCGGCCCGCATGACGCCGGCGCCGAACTGGCGGCGTTATCTCCGCTTTTGGCGCTCGAATCACGCCTCCGACTTCGACGACGAGCTTGAGTTCCATATCGAAGAGCGCGCCGACGAGTACATGGCGCGGGGTATGTCTGCAGACGATGCGCGGCGCACGGCTATCGCCCGACTCGGCGACGTCGATGCCGCACGAGCTGAATGCATCGTACTCGGTCGGGTGCGCGATACACGCGATCGACGGGCCGACTTCTTCGATGGGCTGCGCGCCGATGTTCGCTTCGCGCTCCGCTCACTGGCTCGTTCACCCGGCTGGACTGCTGTGGCGCTGCTCACTATTGCACTCGGAGTCGGTGCTACAACGACCGTGTTCAGCGTGGTCGACGCGCTTCTCATTCGGACAATTCCTTATCCCAATGCATCGCGTGTATTTCTCGTCGGGCGCGAGATCACGCTCGGTGGAGAAAAGTTATTCGGGGGTGTTCCCTTCGCCGCTCTGCGCGCATGGCGCGACAATGCGCGGACGATCGAGGCGGCGGTTACTTTCATTCGCGACGCCGGCCCGCTGGGCACTGATCCTGACGCGATCACGGTAAACGCCGCGTTGATCGACACTAGCTTTCTCGCCTTCGCCGGCACGCATCCGTTGATTGGAAGGAATTTCGACTCTGACGAGATGATGCCTGGCGCCCCGGGTGCGATTCTCCTCACCGAACAGTTCTGGCGGCGGCAGTACAACGGATCGCCAGACGTCATCGGAAAGGTAGTGCAGTTCGAAGGTCAACCGTGCACCATCGTCGGCGTTGTGCCCGCTTCGCTCTCGATTCCGGACTTCGGCCCGCGTGCTGACGTATTACTTCCACTCGTGATCCTGCCGCGCATGTACGGCGTCAACGTCATGGTACGACTCAAGCCCGGTGTTTCGCGGGACATGGCAACCGGAGAGCTCAACGCGATCATGAATCGGGTGCACGTTGACGCCCTCGGGATGATTGACCCGACGTCAATGAGGTTGCGCCTCGAACGACCTCAGGACACTCTGAAGATTCGCCAGGCGTTGCTCATGCTCACCGGCGCCGTCGCGTTGCTATTACTCGTCGCATGGACGAACATTGCACATTTGCTGCTCGCTCGAGGTGCGGCGCGCCAGCGGGAGCTGGCTGTTCGCTACGCGCTCGGCGCGAGACGGTCTCGCCTGGTTCGCCAGCTGGTTACGGAAAGCGTGGTGTTAGCGATGATCGGCGGGGCCCTCGCAATCTTTGTTGGGTGGGCCGGACTCAAGGTTCTCACCGCGGTGCGACCCGTCAATCTTGTTGCGCTGTCGTACGTGTCGACCAGTCGCGACATCGTCTCGGTCTCAGCAGTGCTCGCAATCCTCTGTGGCCTCGTAATCGGCCTCCTCGCTGCGCTGCGTACTGTGCACCGCGATCTCGGAACGGTGCTTCGGGTCGGAGAGGCGAGCACTCCGCTTACCGGTCGCCGACTGCGTGCGTTTCTCGTTGTCGGGGAGGTCGCCCTCTCGACTACTCTCCTCGTGGGTGCGCTGCTGCTCATCCATACTGTGTTCGACCTCCAGCGTACGCCACTCGGCTTCAATGCTCGTAACCTCTATGCGGTGTCGTTTCAGGTGAAAGCGACGGAGCGCGCGGCGTTTGGCGCATTACTCCGCGAGCGCGCCGCTCGCATTGCCGGCGCGGGACATGTCACACTGGCGACAAATGCGCCGTCAAGCAATTTTATGGCCCTTTCGGCGTTTGAGACATCGAGCCATCCGGCAACCGGCGCCCAGGAAGGGACTGCTTTTAATTTCGTCGCACCCGATTACTTCTCGATGATGGGAATGCCACTTGTCGGCGGACACACGTTCGAAGAGGAGTCGTTTGCGCGCAACGAAGTAATCGTCAGCAATTCACTGGCGCATCAACTCTGGCCGGGCGACGACGCTGTCGGTCGCCGCTTTCGTAACACGGTTCGCAGGCCCGATGGCTCGCTTCGCCCATGGCAGACGGTCATTGGTGTGGTGCCAGACGTTGTGCGAAACCTAGTCGTGGACACCGCAGAGCCGGCGGTCTACTGGCCGCTCGACGAACCAAACGGAGACCGGATCGCGCTGCTGATTCGACTACCGGGAAGAGATCCTGTGGCAATCCTTGAGCGGTTCGCCACCTCTCTTCAACATGGCGGATCGAAGCCCACTATCGAGAACGTGCGCGAGGATCTCGATCGATCGATGGCCGTGCCACGCTTCATAATGCGCATTCTCGTGGCATTCGCGGCGCTCGGCGTGCTACTCGCCGCAATCGGACTATTCGGCGTTATCTCGTACAGTGTTGCGCAACGCACCCGGGAAATTGGTGTGCGGATGGCACTCGGCGCAACGCGAGGCTCCATCGCGGGCCTCATCGTCGGGGATGGGATCCGTCTGGCGCTCATAGGTATCGCTGTCGGCGTCCTCGGCGCGCTCGCAGCAACGCGGTTCATTCAGAGTCTGCTGTACGGCGTATCGCGCCTCGATCCATTTTCATTTGGTGCCGGTGCGATACTCTTACTCGCGACTTCGGTAGCTGCATGTGTAGTTCCGATGCTGCGCGCGACCAGTGTCGATCCGGCAATCGCTGTTCGCGGTGAATGAAGATGTACAGATGCAGGGTGGTCTCGATTGTCCTGCTCATTCCTCTCGTCGCCTGCACCGACAGACGACCGCCAAGTATATCCGACAAGCGGCCGGCACGTATTTCCGTTGGTACGTCGGACACGGTAGTCGTGAACGACACTGAGCCGGTTCGGCTCGCCGTTCATGTACTTAATGCAGAGAGACAAGTATTGCGGGCGAGCGGTTTGCAGTATGAGTTTGTGTCGGGTGATCGGATCGGCATCTCCAGCGATGGACGTGTTGCATGTGAACAGCCTGGCGACGCTGTAGCGCGTGTCTCGCTCGGTGAGTTGTCGACACTGTTCCAGATTCTGTGCCGGCCGGTCCGCGAACTGGTCGTGGGGACAACAGTGTACCTCGTCGTCGGCGATTCCGCCCGAGAGCTACCTGTCGGTGCGCTCGGCCTCGACGGCCAGCCAATAACGCCGATCGTTGCACATGCCACCATGCGCGATACTACAGTCGCTACACTGGACGGCCTGCGCGTCCGCGCCCGGGCGCCCGGCGGCACTGCAGCGGAGGTGCGAGTTGCTGGGGATTCCGTGGGAATCGGCGTGTGGGTGTACGAACGTGCTCGCAATCTCGACGGACTTGGCGAGAATTTGCGAACGGTCGCAGTGCCCGTCCGATTAGCGATAGGCTCGACCCTCCGCTTGCACATTCCGAACGGCGTTTACTTGTTGTCCGTTCTTCCCGATCGACGTTCACAGACACGCACGGAGCTAAAGTTGGCCGCGATTGGCGCGAATTGCACCAAGGCCGCCTCTCGCGGTGAGCAGAGTTATGGATGCATCGTGTATTCGGGCAACGCGTCGGTGACCCTCGAAAACCCGAGTCGGGGGAACCCGGCATCGGAATTTACGGGCGAGCTTGCAGTCTTTCGTTTTTAGAGCGAGTGCGAGGCAGATCTTGCGCTATGCACAGGGAAAGCCAGGGTCAGATCTTGCGCCGCGCACATTGCGCGCGTGTGCATCACGCAAGATCTGACCCTAAATCTCGCTAAATCTTCGACCCTAAATCTTCTCCAGGCTGACGAGAAGCTCGTCGAGTTGATCGAGCGCCTCGGGCATCGCGCCCGTCGATCCGGAGTCAACCGCTTCTTCCGTAGGATAGAGATCGTGCACGACCAACAACGTCTTGCCGGTGTGTTCCTCGAAGGTCACGGTGGTGATCGTGTTGCCGTTGTCACCTTCGTCATTGGTCCAGACGAGGCGTGAGTGCGGTGTCACTTCGAGGTATGTGCCGAAGAACTCCATCGTCGAATCTTCGTGGGGAAACACCAGACGATACTGCCCCCCAACGCGAACATCCATTTCGCAGGAAAGCAGGGTCAGCCCGTACGACTTTGGCACCCACCATCTCCTGAACAGGTCTGCATTGGTCCACGCCTCGAACACGATGCGCGCAGGAGCGTTTACGGTTCGCGTGACGACGACTTCGCGCGCGGACTTCCGTTCCACCGTCGTGTGGTTCTTCGTGGGGGTGGCCTCACTATCTCTTTTTTCGTCCATGGACTCTCTCCTTGCGGTTTAATTCGTCGACAACGTTGTCCAACTCGTCGAAGCGTTCGCTCCAGAGCTGGCGGTATCTCTCGATCCATGCCGCCTCTTCCTGCAGTCCGCGGCGGCCGAGCCTGCAGGTCCGCACTCGCCCGACCTTCTCCGTGGTGACGAGCCCCGCTTGCTCCAGGACGCCTACATGTTTCTTCATGCCCGTGAGGGTCATGTGAAACGTCTCGGCGAGGACCGAGATCGAAGCGTCCGCACGCCCGAGTTGCTCCAGAACGCCGCGTCGGGTGGGGTCCGAGAGCGCGCCGAACGAGGCATCGAAGTGACTTTGGAGATACTGAACCATATAGTTCAGTATACACCATGGCGTGAAGGAATGCAATGGGCTGACGCAAAGGGTGGCGGGTTCAACTCGAAGGATCCATATTCGCGTCCGTTCAGTTGCGCGTCGCAGCTGAGTTCCGCGTCAGGTCACAAAGAGGGAAGATCCAATGCCTCGGTACTTGATTTCGTTTGATGACGGCTCGATGGACCATATTGCTGATGAAGATTTGCCGTCGGTGGGCGAGGCAGCACACAAGGTGCTTCGGGAGGCAAAGGCCGCGGGGGTCTGGATCTTCGGCGGCGGTGTTGAGCGCCAGCAATCGGCCATTGTCGCGACAGACGGGACCATCACAGTCGGGCCAGTTCCGGAAACAAAGGCTGTCGTCGGCGGGTTTGCGATCATCGAGGTTTCGTCACGCGAGGAGGCACTCGATTGGGCTGCCAGGATCGCCGCTGGATGTCGCTGTGCGCAGGAAGTTCGCGAGATCATGTTCGACCCGGAGTCGTGATAGTTTACAACCGGGGTCAGAGTGCAATNNATTGCACTCTGACCCCGGTTGTTCCATTTGATGTCCAAGACCTTTCAGTCGCTCGGCAACCGCAACTTTCGCCTGTTCTTCATCGGGCAGTCCATCTCGAACAGCGGCAACTGGCTGACGAGCATCGCGCTGACGCTGCTCGTGCTGCGGCTGACGGGGAGTGGAATTGCCGTCGGCTGGCTCGCGGCGTGTCAGTACGGGCCGATTCTGCTGCTGTCTCCCTGGGGTGGCGCGTTCGCCGACCGCTCGGACAAGCGTCTGCTCCTCTTCGTGACGCAGGGGCTGGAGATGGCGCAGTCGATCGGGCTCGCCATTCTGGCCTTTCAACCGCATCCGTCGTGGATTGCACTGTACACGCTCGCAATCGCGGGCGGAGTGGTGCTCTCGCTCGACAATCCACTGCGCCGCTCCTTCGTGACGGAGATGGTGCCGGAAGAGCACCGGCAGAACGCGGTGGTCCTGTACAGCATGATCGTCAACCTGTCGCGAATATTCGGCCCGGCGCTCGCAGGGCTGCTCGTGGCGACGCTGGGCTACGGCTGGTGCTTCACCGTGGATGCGGTGACATACCTCGCGGTGATCGCCTGTCTTGCGATGATGCGTTCCTCGGAGCTGCTGCGCGTGCCGTCGCGTCCGAGACGGCACGGAGAAGTGCGCGAAGGGCTTCGCTACCTGCGCTCAATCCCCGCGCTCTGGATCACCTACGGGATGCTCGCGGCGATCGGATTACTCGCCTACAACTTCAACGTGATGCTGCCGCTCTTCGTGACGCGCGCGCTGCACGGAAGCGACGCGGAGTTCACGATGGTCTACTCGATTCTCAGTGTCGGGAGTCTGGCGGGCGCGCTCTGGGTGGCGCGTCGGGGCCGAGTGTCGGTGGACTATGCGATCGTCGGCGCAGCGGCACTCGGAGTCACCCTGCTCGGGCTCGCCGCGGCGCCGAACGTCGGGATCGCCTTGCCGGTGGCGTTCGCCGTCGGAATCGCGAGCATTCTCTATACGACTTCGACGACCGCGCTGGTGCAGGTGCGCGCGCGGCCGGACATGCATGGTCGGCTGCTCGCGATTCAGACCATGTTTCTCGTCGGGAGCTCCGCGGTCGGCGGTCCGATCTCGGGCTGGATAGCCGATGCGTTCGGGACGCGCGCGCTGATCGCCATGGGAGGCGTGGTGTGCGTCATTGCGTCTGCGCTGGGCTACGTCGCCGCGCGTGGAACGCCATGAAGACCGGGGTCAGAGTACATTTTCNNGAAAATGTACTCTGACCCCGGTTTTCATGAATACACGCAGACAGTTTCTCATCAGTGCACCGCTCGGCGTCCTTGGCGTAATGGCAGCGTGCAAGGACGGCGTACCCGAATCGTCGGGCGGTGATTCTGTTGCTTCGAGCGGCGTAGCACCGGCTGTCGGGGCAGCGATGGCGACCGCGGCGGCGCCAACCAGTGTCGCGAATATTCCCGCCGACGCATCGACACTCAACTGGATCCCGCAGCACACCGATCTCGTGTACACGTTCGGCGGCGCGCTCCCGAAACAGCACATCAAGTCGGGCACGCGCATCGTTACGTGGACGGAAGACTGCTTCGACGGCGCCGTGAAGACTGCAGCGGATCTCCCGTCCAGAAAGATGGCCGCCGGCCACGACAATCCGCAGACGGGCCCGTTCTACGTGGATGGCGCCGAGCCGGGCGATACGGTCGCGATTCACATCCTGAAACTCGAGCCTGCGCGCTCATATGCGGTATCGTCCTTCAGTCCAGGGTTTGGCGCACTCGTCGGCAACGATCAGACCGCGATGCTCGGACCGGATTTTCCGGAGACGACGTGGCGATACGACGTGGACGCGAAACGCACTGCGGCTCGAACCACGTCGGCCGACGGCAAGTATTCGTGGTCGGTACCGCTGGCACCGTTCCTTGGCTGCATCGGCGTCGCGCCGGCCGGTGGTGAAGTTCGCACCACGATCGTGCCCGGCAATTTCGGCGGCAACATGGACTGTCCCGAGGTGCGTGCAGGAAATACGGTGTATCTGGGCGTGAACGTACCCGGCGCTCTCTTGTCCTTCGGCGATGGCCACTACGCGATGGGCGAAGGCGAGATCATGGGTGCCGCGATCGAAGGTGCGATGAACGTCGAGGTGTACGTCGAGCTGATCAGGAAGAGTGCGACGCCGATCCCGCGAGTCGAGAACGCCGACGAGATAATCTTTGTCGGTTCAGGTCGTCCGCTCGAGGATGCCGCGCGCGTCGCATTCAAGGCGATGATCGGATGGGTGCGTGCGCAGTCCGGGATGTCGGTCATGGACGCGTATCAATTCGTCGCGCAGAACGCGAAGGCGCCGATCATCCAGCTGGTTGATCCGGAGTATACGGTGATGGTGAAGATCGAGAAAAGTAGAGTGCCGGGTGCGCATACATCGTAAGATTCACATCTGAATCCGCATGGTGTCACCAAACAGGAAGTTCGTGCTGCGTTCCGCCGTGACCGCCACGAGTCCATAGTGTACTAGTTGATCATTCGACCCAGCCCCGAAATGAGTACAGTCAGAATTGCACTCGCCAACATACGGTACGCGGCCACGCCAGATGAGTCGGTTGCACTGGCCCAGGCTGCTGTCGAGGAGGCGTCGGTCGAGGGGGCGCTCATCGTCTGCTTTCCGGAGTGCTACGTCCCGGGCTATCGTGCGCTGGACACGGCCGTGGCGACGGGGTGGCTCGCTACGCGGTGCACGACTATGTAGACGCGACGCATCTACGCATCGCGCGATCAGTATCTTGCGGAGATTCGCCGATCCGATCCCTCACGAAAGGAGATGTGATGTCCAATCTGTCCCAGGTTCCTGCTGCCGGCGGCATGAAGGGTCCGATGAGTCGGCTCTGGCGTGGTCTCATCGTCATACTTTTCGCACTTGGCCTTCTCGGTCACTTGCTCGCGGCGAGCGCCATTGGCGGAAGCCGCATGGCATACACGCACCACGTGTTCGGTTTCTTCCTCATTCTCGTTGTCACCGGCGCCATCATTGTAGCGCTCGGACGGTGGCTCTGGCGCGATCGTCCTGCTGTCACGTGGCTCGTTGTGAGCGCCGTGCAGGCCATCTTTGGTCTCATCATCTACCTCGATAGGTTTCACATCGCGTAACAGGTCGGCGCTCGCGCGATGAGACGAGCGGAGTTCGGCGGAGTTCGGTGTCGGATCTTGCACGGCGCAAAGAGCGCATGTGTATCACGCAAGATCTTGTATCTGGTTATTTAGTGATTTTACGCACATTCTGAGTGGGGTGCCAGCTCGAAAAGATCTTGGTGGAGCCTTCAGATCTCAGTAGGCAAACCAGGCAAACACCGTGTGTCAGCCAGAGCGGCACCCCGTTTCCGTCGCAGTGAGCCCGAACAGTTGCCTGGGCACGTTGTTATTGGATGATGATGATGCCCGAATTATGCAAGGCGGGGCCAAGGCGACAAATTGATCAGACACTACATGGAGACGGAGGCGCGCATGTACGTCGGCATCGATGTCGCAAAGATGGAACTGGTGGTCGCAGTACATCCAGCTGGTGAGCGCTGGAGTGTCACGAATGACGAGCACGGAATTGGAGCGCTCGTAAAGCGTATCAAACATGACGCACTGAATGCACCGAAGCTGATCGTTCTGGAGGCGACCGGCGGCTACGAACTGGCATGTGTCGCTGCGCTAGCAGTTGCAGCGCTGCCAGTCGTAGTAGTCAATCCTCGCCAGGTACGAAACTTCGCTCGTGCCACGGGACAGCTTGCCAAGACGGACCGGATAGATGCCGATATCCTCGCCCTCTTTGGCGAGCGCGTCCAGCCGGAAGTCCGTGAGCTCCCAACCGAAGAGGCACAGGAGTTAAACGCACTCCTCACGCGGCGGCGCCAGTTGCTCGAGATGCTCATCGCAGAGAAGAATCGCTTCGATCACGTGCTTGGGCTTGGACGCAAGGCAGTCAAGCAGGGTATCAAGACGCACATTGCTTTCCTGGAGCGCCAGCTCCGGATGATGGACTCCGACTTGGGTCGCATGATACGAGAGAGTCCAGTCTGGCGCGAACGAGATGACTTGCTGCAGAGTGTGCCTGGTGTGGGGCGCGTGCTCTCGGTCACGCTGCTTGCAGAATTACCAGAACTGGGGCGTCTCTCTCGCCGCGAAATCGCGAAGCTCGTCGGTGTCGCACCTTTGAGTCGTGACTCAGGCACGCTCCGGGGCCGACGATGCGTGTATGGTGGCCGAGCAAGCGTGCGTGGGGCGCTCTACATGAGCACCTTGGTCGCGACAAAGTACAATCCGGTAATCAGAACCTTCTATCTCCGGCTCGTCGAAGCCGGCAAACCGAAGAAGCTGGCGCTCGTCGCCTGCATGCGAAAGCTGCTCACCATTCTCAACACAATGGTCCGAATGCATGAACCGTGGCGAGTCGATTGCTCGCTCGCCACAGCTTGACTTTCAAGACAGTTGCTGACACCGCACTCCACCCAAGGTGCTTCGGGAGGCGAAGGCCGCTGGGGTCTGGAACTTCGGCGCCGGTGTTCAACGTCAGCAATCGACCATTGTTGCGACAGACGGCACCATCACCGTCGGACCAGTTCCGGAAACAAAGGCTGTTGTCGGCGGCTTTTCGATCATCGAGGTTTCGTCACGCGATGAGGCACTCGATTGGGCTGCCAGGATCGCCGCTGCATGTCGGTGTGCGCAGGAAGTTCGCGAGATCATGTTCGACCCGGAGTCCTGATACGAGTTTGCCCGACACCGTCGCCTGACAATTCAGTCAAGCCGATGCCGGTTCGCGGCACGGCTTAATTCAAGCGCGAGGCCTCAGAAGACAGTCTTTCACGAAGGAGGGAAAATGACCCGTCAAATCGTGTTCACGCCAAATGCGGCCAAGCCGCCCCCGACGTATAGCCAGGCGGTCAAAGCTGCCGGTCTTATCTTCGTTTCAGGCACGGCTCCAACTGACCCAGCCACAGGTGCAATCAAGGGCGCAACCATTCAGGAGCAGACTCGGCAGTGCCTGGTTAACATACAGGCCATCCTGGAGGAAGCGGGTAGTTCCTTGGACAAGATCGTCAGCGTCACTGTCGTGTTGGCGGACGAAGGCGACTTCGCTGGCATGAATGAGGAGTGGCTCAAATGGTTCCCTACCAATCCCCCAGCTCGTCAGGGTGCCAAGCTGCCTGCGCGTATCCCGGGACTCAAGGTCTCCATTGCGGCAATCGCTGAGGCCTAGTTGGGGTCAGCAACTGTCTTGAAAATCAAGCCGTGGCGAGCGAGCAATCGCCTCGAAGCGCTGCGCGGTGATCGTTCGGGACAGCACAGCATCAGGATCAACGATCAATTTCGTCTCTGTTTCATCTGGACGCAGCAAGGACCGAAGAAGGTCGAGATTGTCGATTATCATTGAGGAGCAAGCGGTATGACGAAGAATGGTATGCGACCGGTACATCCGGGCGAGATATTGCGCGAGGACTTTCTTGCAGAGCTGGGGATGAGCGCGAACGCACTTGCCAAGGCTCTCCACGTGCCCGCCCCGCGTGTGAACGACATCGTGCGAGAGCGGAGAGGAGTTACTGCAGATACTGCTCTGCGACTCGCACGGTATTTTGGATCCACACCACAATTCTGGCTTAACCTGCAGTCCGCATATGATCTCCGTCGCGCCGAGATCGCGGCTGGCCGAAGAATCGCGCGTGAGGGTTCAGCGATGACCGACGCGGCGTAGCGGGCGGACTGGATGGTGCTCGGTAACCGGCGAGTACAGATCGTCACCTGACGCTCTGTAGCGGATCGTTGCCGCTGACAAGCGGGTTGCGCACGCGTCCTGCGCTCGCAATTATTGGTTCGCTTGCAGCTTAACTTGGCGTTAGAGTGACAACGGAGGCCTGATGTCGGATCAGAATCGCTTTTACTCGGGCATGCTCGCAGGGATGCTGCTGATGGTGGCCGCGTCGGTAGCGTGCCATCACGCCGCAGTTCAGACCTCAGCTTTCGCTGCGCCCTGCTTTTCAGCCTACCCGCCGCCACCTGCGGGCACCATTCGTATTGATGGCCCTGGAGCCTTCGGTCCGCATGCCAATGACTCCCTGGTCGTTAGAGTGGACGGGAAGGAGCGATGGAGTGGCATGCTCCAGTCGTGCAGTCGCGGAGTACCCGGACTTAGCATCGATTTTGGTCCGTGGCAGCCCGCTGGCGACACGCTCGAAGTAACCGCGTTCGAGCGGGCCTCTCGGAATCAACGGCCGATTATGTGGTTATTGCAGCTCGCCACACGGCCAAAGAAGCAACGCTAGCTCGCCACGCGAGCCGTATAACGTGTCACTGCAGCCGACGGGCGAGAGTTGCGGAGGCGCGCTGCGCGCGCGATGATTGGAGTCGCGTGCAGTTGAACTGTGGCGTCAGGTCGCTCTACAAGTTTCGCAATTGTGTAGTTCCAAAAACCAGAGGCGCCCATGCTCAAGATGTTGTGTTTTGCCTGCTCCTTAGCGACATCAACGCTAGTGTTCGGTCAAGCGCAGCCTGCGGTGGCAACGCAAATGCACATGGGTGCGGCCGAAACAGCCATTCGGTCGGCCAGGACCGAACTTAATGCTGCGCTCACCAATAGAGATTTGGCGGCAACAGCCAAGTATTGGCTTCCGGACGTCAGTACCACAGGGTCAGACGGAAGTTTGTGGGTCGGCCGAGACCAGAACGTCAAGGGCTTCGCCAAAATCTTCAACGGCAACAGTTTCGTATCCGGCCGTCGCACGCCGGATAAAATTGAGGTTGCGACGGGCGGTCCAAAGGAAGCAGCGGAAACGGGAATTTGGCAGTGGCGCGAGCGCGTTAAAAACCAGGTTCTGATGTATGGCGGGCGATACCTTGTGATGTGGCAGCTTGTAAATGGGAAGTGGCGTATTCGCTCCGAGCTTTATGTAACGACGAGTTGTAGCGGCGGCACCGGCTGCCTATGACCCTGCAACGCTCAGCAGTCTAGCTATCCGTTCAAGGCGGACGGCTTCGCCGCCGCCTAACTCCAGCGTTAGACGGCAAGCCAATTTAACCGAGGATCCGATGTGCTAAGAAAATCGCTTTCACTTTGCGGATTCCTGGTGGCAGCTGCGGGCACGTTGTGGCTTTTTGCCATTCATCATCTGCTTGCCACCAACTACATGCTATTAGTAGTTCAAGCATGTGCCGTTCTTCTCATGCTCTGGGCGCGCGCGACGTTTGGTCTTCGCAGCTTTCACGCAACTGCTAACACAACCGGCGGCGGCCTCGTTACAACTGGGCCGTACCGCTATTGGCGGCATCCCATTTATGCCTCCATCATCTATTTCGTGTGGGCTGGCCAGGTGGAGATGCCAACCATCCTTTCTGTCTCGCTGGCATTGGCAGTAACTGCTGGGCTGGTGGTGCGAATGGTACTTGAGGAGCAGTTCCTCGTCACTGCCTATCCCGAGTACTCTGAGTATATGCGTCGCGCGAAACGCCTGGTTCCCTTCGTCTTTTAGGAGCGCCGAGATCGCGGCTGGCCGAAGAATCGCGCGTGAGGTTTCAGCGATTACCGACGCGGCGTAGCGGGCGACTGGATGGCGCTCGGTGAGCGGAGCCGGTGCCGAGCATGCGGCGTCGTGCGACAACCTCCTTGACGCTTGCCGCCAGCCGCGGCAAGTTGTACCGCATCGAATTGGCATTTCCTGCTGCAAACTCCAGTGCTCCTTCATTCACCGGTGTTCTCGATGCGGATGTCACGAATGCGTCATGCGGTCACCATCGCTCCTCTCCTGATTCTTGGGACTGCGGCATCGAGCGGTGCACCCACCAGATGGAACGCCGGCGCAGCGCCGCCGCCAGTCGCGTTCAACGACAATCGCGTTGCCGCCGGACTGGCTCGAGCCGGTGTGCTCGACGTGCATCTCGAGGTGGACGCTGGTGAATGGCACCCGTATTCCAAGGACAGCACCGGCGTTCGGATTCTGGCATTCCGCGAGGCGGGGCATCCACTCGAGACGCCAGGCCCGATGCTGCGTGTGATTGCCGGTGGGCGAATCCATGCATGGGTCACAAACCGCGCCGCCACCACGCTGGTGGTGCACGGGTTGACGTCACGCCGCCGCACAGTCCTGGACACGCTGGTCGTGCCGTCCGGCGCAACCCGCGACGTGGAATTCACCGCCGACGCCGAGGGGACGTACTACTACTGGGGCTCGACGACGGGTACTGGTTTTGAGAAGCGGCTGTACGAGGATGCCCAGCTCAACGGCGCGCTCATTGTGGATCCCACGGACGCGCGCCGGCGAGCGCCCGATCGTGTCTTTGTCATTCAGTGGTACATCCCCGGGCACGACTCGGCAGGCACTCCGGACCGTTCGAACGGATTCTTCACGTTCAACGGCCGCCCCTGGCCGAATACGGAGCGCCTGTCGTACCAACAGGGCGACAGCATTCACTGGCGAATCATCAACGCGACCGCCGACGTGCACCCGCTACATCTGCACGGCTTCTTCTATCAGATCCGCGCCCGTGGAGATGATCAGCAGGATTCGGTGTACTGGCCGGCGCAGCGCAGAATGGCTGTCACCGAACTCCTCCTCGACGGCACCACCATGGATCTGGCCTGGCTCGCCGACAGACCCGGCTCGTGGCTGTTTCACTGTCATCTGAACTGGCATGTGGAGCCGAATCCAGCTGTCGGCGCGGAGATGCAATCCGACTCACTCCGCGACCATGAACTGCTCGCGGGTCCGGTGATCCACGACATGACGGACCATGCGCGCACTGGAATGGGGGGCCTGGTGCTGGCGATCAACATTCATCCCAGAACAGGCTGGCATGATTATGCCGGGCCGCGCCGTCAGCTCCACCTCTACATCGAGAGCGACTCTGCGTCCGCGGACACCCTGCGCCGATTCGGGTATGTCCTGACCGAAGGCAACGCCCCCGAGCCACACGGCGCCGCGATGCAGTGGCCAGGACCCACGATCGTGCTGCACCGCAACGAACCGACGAGCATCACGGTCGTGAACCATTCGCCAGAACCGTCACAGGTGCACTGGCATGGGTTGGAGATTGACAGCTACTACGACGGCGTGGCCGGCGTCAGCAGTGACGCGGGCAAGATGGAGCCGATGATCATGCCGAACGACTCCTTCGTGGTGCACCTCACGCCGCCCAGGGCAGGAAGCTTCATGTACCACACACACATCAATGATATCCGGCAGCAGAGTCACGGCCTGTATGGCGCGCTTGTCGTCGTGGACAGCGGCCAGCGGTGGGATCCCGACGCGAACCGCATCTACATGCTGAGCACGAACGCTCAGGACAAACCCATCGTGAACGGCGGAGACATGCCGCCTGTCGCGACCTTCCAGGCGGGCAGGCCATACCGGCTGCGATTCATGAATATCACGCTGGACTCGCCTGAACTGGAATTCCGCCTGGTGCGGGACGGTGCACCTGTCCAGTGGACCCACGTGGCCAAGGACGGATTCTCTCTGCCAGCGTGGCAACGCGAAAGTAGCCGCGCACTGCAGCGCGTGAGCATCGGGGAGACGTATGACATGCAGGTAGAGTTTCCCAAGCCGGGCGAACTGGCACTCGAGCTGCGGCGGGGCAATGAGACGCTGATCGCGCGGCAAGCCATCCGAGTTGTCGCTGCCGCAGCCACGAGCGTGGCCAAGCCGCAAGAATAGCCTCAGCCAAGAGGTTCGGGCTGGCAATTATCGGGAGAACTGGGGTCAGAGATCTTGCGCCGCGCACACTGCGCGCGTGTGCATCACGCAATATCTGACCCTGGGTTATTCCGCAACCAGTTACAAGCCGAGCACGAGGCGCAGGCCAGTTTCCACTGCGCGCATCGCGGCGGGAGGAATACGTCGCTCCTCACTGACCAACATGTGTCGGTCGAGCGTGACGACCTGCGAAACGTTGGCAACCGAATCACGTGGGAGCCCGGTCTCTCGAGCAGGCAAGAAAACATTACCGGGCGCCTCGGCGAGCGAGAGATGGGACGTGATCACGACACCGACAACTGTACCAATCCGACTACGATTGAAGTCGTCCGTCTGCATAATCAGAACTGGTCGTCGGTAGCCCGGCTCGGAGGCAACCGGTACGGGCAACTCAGCCCACCAGACAGTGCCGCGACGAATCCGGTTTAAGATGGTGGGATTGCTGCTGGCACGCTGTTTCACCACCCTTCGTTGCGCGCCAGGGTAGCAGCCTGCATACGCGCCACCTCGGGATCGAGGTTCGCGTAGGCCGGTTGGTGTTCGTAAATCGCGTCCAGACGCCTGGTCACGGCGCCCTTCCGTTGATCAGCGAGGAAGGCTTCCAGCGCACGAGCATAGAGGGCACTGCGCGATATACCAAGACGCTGAGCCAACGCGTCCGCAGACTCGAACAGAGCGTCAGGAAGGGATACGGCAGTTTTCATACCGTAGTATAACACTTGTTATACCAAGTCCGCCATCCGGAACGGCCGGCCGGGCTGAAGGTGTTAGCACTCCGGGCGGCTGAGCTCGTGCGTCAGGGATGCTGGACATCCGGAGTCGGGCATCCGGAGTCCGTCCCTACTCTGTCCCCGGGAGGTTGCCACCCGGAGTCCGTCCCGACTCCGTCCCCGTACTGGACTGATTGCAGTTTTCCAACCAAGTTGAATCCGCCTCCAACCCCGACTTCCATGACCAGCCGCCGCAGGTTCATCGCGTCAATACTCGGCGCGAGCGCCACAATGCCCGCTATCCTGCCCGCCATGCGCGCCGATGCGTTTCGGCACCTTCGGCGTGCCAACGACCGCACTGGCGGCGCGCCGCCGGCCTCCGCTGCCGATGACGAGACGTACTGGGGAGAGATCCAGCGCGCGTTCGACATCGATCGCACGATGGTGAACCTCAACAACGGCGGCTGTTCGCCCGCGCCAACGCACGTGCTCGAGCAGATGATCCGCGACCTTCGCTTCTCGAACGAGCTGCCGGTGGATCACATGTGGCGCGTGCTCGAGCCGCGCATCGAGTCGGTACGCCGGGATCTCGCCACCGAATTCGGGTGCGATCCCGAGGAGATGGCGATTACGCGCAACGCGTCGGAGGCCAACGAGACCATGATCTTCGGCACCGACCTGGCGCGCGGCGACGAGGTCGTGTTTACGACGCAGAACTACCCGCGCATGCAGAACGCGTGGCGACAGCGTGAGCGTCGTGACGGCATCGTGCCGAAGCCGGTGAAGATCGAGACACCGATACTGAGCACGGCGTCATTCGTCGAGCACATCGCGGCCGCGATCACGCCGCGCACGAAGGTGATCGAGGTCATGCACGTCAGCTACCAGACGGGATATTTCGCACCCGTGCGCGAGATCGTGGAGCTGGCTCGGCCGCATGGCATCAAGGTGTTCGTGGATGGCGCACACGCGTTCGCGCATTTTCCGTTCAAGCGCGACGATCTGGGATGCGATTACTACGGCACGAGCCTGCACAAGTGGATGAACGCGCCGATCGGTACCGGTTTTCTCTATGTTCGGCGCGACAAGGTCAAGTCGCTGTGGCCGCTGATGGCAGGCGGTGTGGAAGAGGAGGACAACATCCGCAAGTACGAAGAGATCGGAACGCATCCAGCCGCGAACCACAACGCGATCTCCGTCGCCGTCGCGTTTCACCGGTCGATCGGTGCGGAGCGGAAGATCGCGCGTCTGAGATTTCTGCGGGACCGGTGGGCGCATCAGGTGCTCGCATCGAGCGATCGCGCTCATATGATCACGAAGATCGGGCCTACCGAGAGCGGGGCGATCGGCGTGCTGGCGATCGACGGGATGGACATGGGCAAGCTCGGCTCGTGGCTGCTGGCCAATCATCACATTGTCACGACGCCGATGGTGACCGACGAGTTTCATGGAATCCGAATTACGCCGAGCATTTATACCACTGTGGATGAAGTGGATCTGTTCGCGGACCGCGTGTCGCGAGGCATCAGGCAGGGGTTGGTGTGAAAACCGGGGTCAGAGTCTACTTTCTCCTTTTAATGCCAACTGTTGGCGCTAGACGTGTCCGCAAGCAAATCCATTCCGACCCCCCATTCTTACGATTCGCATGCCATTGAACGCGCGAGTAGTGGTCGTACTGCTTTTCCTGAGTGGCGCCGCGCTACACGCGCAGACGTCGTCGGTCCGAACGGAAGCTGCGCTGCGTTCGGGGTCAGATCTTGCACGGTGCACATTGCCCGTTTGCATCATGCAAGATCTCGTATCTTGACGGCGCCAATTCAAATCGGGATGTTGATCTCGATGTTACGCCCGGGTCGGCTGAGGCTGACAAGATTTTAGGCCACTGAGCCTGTGGGTCAGATAAGTCCGCCGATCCGTTTTCTCGTTCGTCGATTCCGAACGGTAACTTAGGCCCGGCCACGTGTCGAGAGCCTGCATACGAGGATGGACAAGATGAACGAATCTGCCGTGGGCATTGATGTCTCCAAGTTGAAGCTGGACGTGTGTGTTGTTGATGGTACGAAGGGTGACGCCAAGTTCAAGTACAAAGTTGTAAGGAACACGAGAAGTGGTCATGCAGAATTGATCGCCTGGCTGTTACAACGACATCTCCCCTCGGATGTACCGGTAGTACTCGAGGCCACAGGCCCCTACAGTGAGGCTGCTGCCGTCGCGCTCGCTGACGCAGGATGGAGAGTGAGTGTCGTTAATCCTGCACGCGTCAAAGGATTCGCTCAGAGTCAGCTCAGTCGCAACAAGACTGACAAGGCGGATGCGAGATTGCTCGCATCCTTCGCTCAGCGATCTGAGCTGGAGTTGTGGCAGCCGCCGAGCCCGGCAGTGCGAGAGCTGCACGCTCTGGTAGAGCGACTGCAGGCACTCCAGGACATGCGCCAGCAGGAGAGCAACAGACTTGAAGCCTTGTCTCAGGGTGAACAGTCGCGGGTCATCACGATGGTCAAGGACCATGTCGAATGGCTCACAGCGGAGATCGCGCGCATTGCGTCCGAGATCCAGGATCACATCGACAGCAACCCGGATCTCTCAAGCGCGACGCCGATCTGATCCGCAGCATCCCTGGCTGCGGACCAAAGCTGGATGCGTTCGGGGTCAGATCTTGCACGGTGCACATTGCCCGTTTGCATCATGCAAGATCTGACCTTGTTACGCTGAACAGGGACGCTAAGCCGCTCGCGAATTCGGCGAGTTCGTGAGGCCACCGCGCCGCGCACCCAAATTGACGCGTTCGCGCGTTCGCGCCAGATCTTGCACGGCGCACATTGCGTGTGTGCATCACGCAAGATCTGACCCCGAATTCGGGCGTCTCACGTTCATGGCATGGTCGAACATGTCCCAGTAGCGCGCGTTCGCTGGCGTCTTATCGATCTGGAAGATCAGCCCGCGGTCCCTGGACGCGATGAACTGTCGTGCTGGGGGACGGAGTGGGGACGGACTCCGCACGGACCGCAATGGTGATGGACTCCTTGTGCACATCCATTCCTACGTAGATCATTGAGCGAGTAGCAGCGGCAGTGGATCCGACGACATGGGCTGGTCTCCGTCGAAAGGGCGACAGTGGGCAGTCGCAGGTGGCTCTGGCAACTCCGGTCACACGTGAGGAGCTAACCCACGCAAATACCGGGGGCCAGCCCATTCATAACTTCTAGGTGGCTGAATGCGCAGGCAACCATGGCAACCCTCCTTGCGAAATCGGCTTTTGCGCGCGTGGTTGGCACGTCGTGGGCAAGCCGCAGTCAATGTGGCTGGTCCGCACGCGACTGCGGATCTCGAATTGGTGAGCCAGGTGCGAAGCCGCACGCCGCTACTCCTTGGCGATGTACCGGCTCTGCAGTTGCTCGCATGCGTCCGAGCTACCAGTGACGTCCCAGGGGCCTTGGCTGAGGCCGGTGTTTTCGCCGGGGGCTCGGCTCGGTTGATCTGCGAAGCGAAAGGTGATCGTGCGCTTCACCTCTTTGATGTATTCGAAACGCTCCAGGCAGAATCGGCGGACGGCACTCCCGAGACCCCTGCGGCTGCTGCCGTGCGCTCTCATTTTCAGCGCCTGCATGCCAAGGAAGCAGACGTAAGGAGAACGCTGGCGAGGTATTCGGATGTGAGTTTCCACACCGGCGTTTTTCCGGAAACGGCTGCCGCTCTCGCGGGCACATCCTTCAGCTTCGTGCATCTCGACTTGGATCTTGAAGGTGCTACGCTTGCAGCGCTCGAGTTTTTCTGCCCTCGTCTTGCGCCCGGTGCGCTGCTCGTCGCAGACGATTTTGGATCCGCACCCGTTGAAGCGGCATTTCGCGCGTACTTTCGGTCTCGGGCTGCGACGATTATCCGGTTGCCTTGGGCGCAGGGGATCGTGGTTTCCGCTGGCGCCGGCCCAACGGCCTAGACAAGCGGGGTCAGAGTACACTTCTTGTGGTAAACACCAACTATCGGCGCCAGTAAAGCCCGCAAGAAAGTCCACTCTGACCCCGGTTTCTTCGAGAATCCGTGCATGACACTTGTCATGTCATATCGGTGATTCACTCCACTACTCACACCTCCGCTACAGCAGCATACTCAACGTGCCGCCGGTATCACGACGGTCAACAAGACAAGCAACTCGACGGTCTCAAACGGAGCGTACGAACAATGCGTGCAAGGCTCTTACATCTGTTCACAATCGCGAGCGTGGCATGGCTCGCTTCAGCCCACATCGCGACAGCACAATCCGAAATCGGTGTGACGCTCTTTCGTCACGTCCGTGTCTTCGACGGGACACGGAACATCGGTCAGCGCGACGTTCTGATCGGTGGCGGCAGGATCTCCGCTATCGCAAACAGCATAGCAACGCCGGCAGGCGCAACTGTCGTCGACGGATCGGGCGCAACGTTGCTCCCCGGTCTCATCGACTCCCACACTCATGCCTACGGTGACGCACTCCAACAGGCGCTCGTCTTCGGCGTGACGACAGAGCTCGACATGTTTACCGATCCCAACTTCGCCGCAAGCATGCGCGCCGAACAGAAGAAGGGAAATGTTGCTGACCGTGCCGATCTGTACTCAGCCGGTATCCTCGCAACTGCTCCAAAGGGTCATGGCACCGAATACGGGATCACTGTCCCCACGATCACATCGCCCGATTCGGCGCAGGCGTGGGTCGACGCGCGAATCGCTGAAGGATCGGACTACATCAAGATCATCATCGATGACGGCTCAACTTACGGCGTTCACATTCCGACGCTGTCCCAACCGATCGTCGCAGCGCTCGTAAGAGCGGCGCATGCGCGCGGCAAGCTCGCTGTCGCTCACATCGGCTCGCTCGCCGACGCGCGCATGGCGATCAACGCTGGTGTCGATGGACTGGAACATCTCTTCATAGATCACAGCCCCGACTCCGACTTCGGGAGATTCGTTGCGTCACACCACGCGTTCATTACACCGACGCTCACAGTTCTGAAGAGCATCGCGGAGACATCCGGGGTCGCCGATCTCGCCGCAGATCCGCGCCTGTCACCCTTTATTTCGCCGGCAAGCCGAGTGTCGATCAACTCATCGTTCCCGAAGAGACAGGGCGCGAGAACGAGCTACGCGTTCGCGGAATCCACCGTGAAGCAACTTCTCGCCGCGAATGTCCGGATTCTCGCTGGTACCGATGCGCCGAATCCCGGCACCGGGCACGGTATCGCTCTGCACCGGGAGCTCGAGTTGCTCGTTCACGCGGGACTTTCGCCATCACAGGCACTCGCCGCGGCAACGAGTACTCCGGCACGCGTATTCTCGCTAAAGGATCGCGGCACAATAGCAGTCGGAAAGCGCGCGGATCTCCTCCTCGTAGCGGGAGATCCGACTACGGACATCACTGCAACTCGTGATATCAAGGGAATATGGAAAGGTGGCGTGAAGGTCACGCGCACGCCCGCACCAACACCCGCGGCTGCATCGCCAGCTCCAACGTCAAATGGTTCAGTCGTTGGCCTGATCAGCAACTTCGATGATGGCACGACGCGCGCGTCGCTGGGGCTAGGCTGGATCGTCAGCACCGATCAGCTGGCGGGTGGTCAGTCGACCGCCGAAATGAAGGTGGTAGATGGCGGCGCGAACGGAACGGCCAAGTCACTCGAGACAACCGGAACTGTCGCACCCGGACTGTCGTACGCATGGGCGGGGCCGATGTTCATGCCAGGTGCGAAGTCGATGGAGCCCACCAATCTCTCCTCAGCGAAGTCATTGCACTTCTGGGCGAAGGGTGACGGCAAGACATACCATGTAATGATATTCGCGCAGAGTATGGGATACACGCCGCTGACAGTCGACTTCGTCGCGGGCTCCGAATGGAAGGAATACACGTTCCCATTCTCGGCATTTCAGGGAATTGACGGACATGACATCATGGGAATCGCATTCACGGCTGGTTCGGCACCAGGCCCGTTCACGTTGCAGCTCGACGAAGTGAGCTTCAGGTGACAGCCACGGCTCCTGCGGCAAGACTCACGTCAGTATCCAAGAGCTACCACGACAATGTCGCTCTCCGCGACGTCTCGCTCGACATTGGGCCTGGCGGCGTCGTCGCTCTGCTCGGTCCAAATGGCGCGGGCAAGACGACGACGGTGAAGCTCCTGCTCGGACTCGCGGCGCCGACCAGCGGATCGGTCGAGCTGTTCGGACAGGATCCCCGCAACACAGCATCGCGCCGACGGATCGGCGCGATGTTGCAGGTGGCCAAGGTTCCGGAGACGCTGCGCGTTCGCGAGCACATCGATCTGTTTCGCAGTTACTATCCCTCGCCCATGGCCGCTGCCGATGTGTACGCCGCGGCTGGTCTCGAAGGTCTGGAAGGGCGCAAGTTCGGCGATCTGTCGGGTGGTCAGCGCCAACGAGTGCTGTTCGCCCTCGCAATCTGCGGTGATCCAGACATGCTCTTCCTCGACGAGCCGACGCTCGGCTTCGACGTTGAAGCTCGCCGCAGTTTCTGGGAGCAGATCCGTGGATTCGTATCGCGTGGCCGCACTGTGCTGCTGACGACGCATTATCTGGAGGAAGCTGACGCACTTGCCGATCGCATAGTCGTCATCGATCACGGATCGGTGATTGCCGACGGAACGTCGGCTCAGATCAAGCAGCGCGTATCCGGCCGGAGAATTCGCTGCACTACCAGGCTCAGCGAGGCGGATCTGCGCGCGATACCTGGCGTGACGGATGTTCGATACGACCGCGGCAACGCAGAACTGATCGTTGCGCACGCCGAGAGCGTAACGCGAGAGCTGTTATGGAGCGACGAGACGCTCAGCAATCTTGAAGTGTCCGGCATCCAGCTGGAGGAAGCGTTCCTCGCGCTCACACACTCCAAGGAGGCGGCATGAGTAGCAGCGTGATTCCAGCGCCGAACAGTCGATCGGTGGCGCAACAACGAGCACCGTCATCGCTTCGCGTGTATGTGACTGAAACGAAGTATGAGATCATCAAGCAGATGCGGATCCCTGCTTTCATGATTCCGACGATCGGTTTCCCGATCATGTTTTACGTACTCTTTGGCATAGTGATGCCGGGCAATGGCGGTACTTCGCACTATGCCTCGACATACATGCTCGCTACGTATGGTGCATTCGGAGTGATTGGTATCGCGCTTTTCGCGCTGGGTGTTGGCGTTGCAGTCGAACGTGGCCAGGGTTGGCTGGCTGTGAAGCGCGCGAGCCCGATGCCGGTGTCAGCTTACTTCGCCGCGAAATACGTCACCACCCTTGTCATTGGCGTTGTGCTCATGCTCCTGATGTGCGCCGTCGGCGCGGTCTTCGGTCACGTAAGGATGCCAATGTCGCAGTGGCTGCTTCTCGTCGTAGCCGAGACGCTGGGCGCGATCCCGTTCTGCGCAATGGGACTCGCCATTGGCTACCTCGCAGGCCCGAACTCGGCTGCGGCGATCGTCAATGTGATCTATCTTCCCATGGCATTTCTCTCGGGCCTCTTCATTCCGGCTGAGATGTTGCCCAGGTTTCTACAGGGATTCGCGGTGGCGTTGCCGCCGTATCATCTCGGCAGGCTCGCGCTCGATGCGGTGGGCATTGAGCCTGCGTCTCACGCGCTGGGACACATCGCGGCACTGATTGGTTTTGGACTGCTCTTCACTATTATCGCTTTCATCGCCTATCGCCGCGACGAAGGCAAGACATACGGCTGATTCAGGATGGTAATGTGAAGCTATCGAGCATTCGGATTCTTCCACCGGATCAGGATATCGGGTGGTCTCCGCTCGCGTGGCTGATCTACTTCCCGGGCCTGTTCGTATGGCCGGCGATATCGCAATCGAGTACGGCTGTCTGGGTCGCGACAATCGTGGCTGGAATTGTCTTCCTCCCGCTCTACTTTCGCGGATTCTGGTGTTCGGCGGGAACCGAGAAGTACTGGATCATCGCGATCATCGCGGCGCTCGGAATGGTGCTCTCGCCGGTCAACCCTGGTGCGCCGGTGCTCACGATATACGCCGCGTCGTTTGCGGGCGCGCTTCGTCCGGCTCGGCGCGCCGGGCGGATTATCGCGCTCATCGTTGTTGCCGCGCTTGTCGAAGCGTTGGTCTTGCGATTGCCGCCGTCGACCTGGGCATGGCAGGTCGTTATCAGCATGGTGGTCGGCTTCAGCAATACGCACTTTGCTCGAGTACGTGAAACCAACGTCAGACTCCGCCAGGCGAATGAGGAAATCGCGCACCTTGCCAAAGTCGCCGAGCGCGAGCGGATCGCCCGGGACCTGCACGACCTGCTTGGGCACACGCTCTCACTGATCACGCTCAAGGCAACGCTCGCATCGCGGCTCGCAGATCGGGATCCCGTGCGCGCCGCGGTCGAGATCAGAGACGTCGAGCGCATATCACGTGAGGCGCTCTCAGAAGTTCGCGCGGCCGTTGCGGGTTATCGCGACGCCGGCCTGGCGCGGGAATTGGTAAGCGCCGAGTCAATGCTGAAGGCAGCCGGCGTGGATATGAGTGCCACAATTGATATTGTGCAATTATCTCCGGCGGAAGAGGCGGTACTCGCCCTCATTTTGCGCGAGGCTGTAACGAACGTAGTGCGACATGCGCACGCCACACGCTGCGAAGTGACGCTGTCGAGCGTGGACGGCGTTCGTGCGCTTCGCATTGAGGACAATGGCATGGGCAAGCGCGCGCCGGACGGTAACGGGGTCACTGGAATGCGCGAGCGTGTGAGGTCGCTCGGCGGTGATATTGCAGTGGAGTCATTCCCGGGCACACGGATTCGCGTGACCCTCGCGCCCGTTGCGTCGACACAGGCTGCTCCGCCTGCGCCAGCACAACTAGCCATCATCGCATGATGACCGAACGAGGGGCGTCATCGTGATTCGCGTGATTGTCGCCGAGGACCAGGGGATGGTGCTTGGCGCTCTTGCGGCGCTGCTCGAGACGGAGGCCGACATTCAGGTTGTCGCGCGTGCTCACGATGGGCGCGAAGCGGTTGCGCTTGTGCTCGAGCACAAGCCTGATGTTCTGCTCACCGACATCGAGATGCCGCATCTTACCGGACTCGAAGTCGCCGCCGAGCTCACGCGTCTCAAGTTGCGAACACGTGTTGTGATTCTTACAACTTTCGCACGTGGGGGGTATCTGCGTCGTGCACTCGAGTCGGGCGCGACTGGCTATTTGCTAAAGGACAGCCCGCCGGACATGCTGGCGAACGCAGTACGTCGCGTTCATGCGGGCCTTCGTGCCGTCGACGCCGATCTCGCCGCGGAGGCGTGGACCGCGCCCGACCCTCTGACGGATCGCGAGCGCCAAGCGCTGCGATATGCCGGTGAGGGGAAGACGAGCGCCGAAATCGCGTCCACGTTGAATCTGGCGGAAGGCACGGTGCGCAACTATCTATCGGAAGCGATGTCGAAGCTCGGCGCCTCGACGAGAGTCGAGGCCGCGCGCATCGCCAGGGAGAAGGGCTGGTTGTAGCGGCTCTGCAACGGCTCTGCAACGGCTCTGCAGCGGCCACGCTGCGGCCATACTGCGGCCGTTTGAGCGCATCGTATTGCGTGGAAGATCACGGGCTGCCAGTTTCATCCACCATGGAACCGCTCGACGCTCCTCTGTGGTAGGCGAGGCGCCAGCAGCCGCGCCCAGGCGCGACGCCGACACGCATCTCTCGCGCTGGCGAATGCTTGTATTACTTGCGTGCGCCGAGCTGCTGGGAATGTCGCTCTGGTTTGCCGCCAGCGCCGTATCGGCGCAATATCGAACGCTATGGGACCTGAGCGCATCGCAATCGGGGTGGCTCACAACGGTTGTGCAACTCGGCTTCGTCATTGGGACCGCCGTGCTCGCGACGTTGAACGTAGTGGACATTGTGCCATCCGGCCGACTGTTCGCTGCTGGCGCGCTCACGGGCGCCGTCGCGAATGCAGCATTGCTGATCGCACCCAGTTTTGGTTCCGCGCTTGTGTGCAGAATGGTTACGGGCGTTGCGCTCGCCGCTGTTTATCCGCCGGCGATGAAGATGATATCGACCTGGTTTCGCGCGCGACGCGGGCTTGCTGTTGGTGGAATCGTCGGCGCGTTGACAGACAAGCGGGGTCAAGACAAGCGGGGTCAGAGTGCACTTCCTGTGGTAAATACCAACTATCGGCGCCAGTAAAGCCCGCAAGAAAGTCCACTCTGACCCCGGTTTCTCATTCCCGTCGCTTCACTCACCGAACTGATGTCGGCGCTCTCCAGCGATGGCGCCCGCACCATCGAAATCACAACTTCGGTGGCCTGCCCGCATTCGATCACTTTGCCGCCCGGGTCTTCGCTGGTGGGAGCAGACAAAGACCGTTCCGTGCTCAGCTTCGTCAACGGCGATGGTATCGGGTTGACCGCGAACAACCGTGTTTCGGACCTCACCGTAATCGCGACACCCGCTGTCCGCGCGATCTACACGCAGGCCGGGATCGCCGACATGGGTACCATCATCCTTGGCAACATCGCGGTGACGGGGCAGGTTTCGATCATCACCCGCACTGGCACGGACAAGTTGAGCCTCGTGGTGGACGGACTTCACATCGCGGCCTGCGACGCACGCCGATACAGCGAGCAGCCGCAGAAGTACGGCGTCAATGTGTACCAGGGTGCGTTGACCGTCTACAACTTCAACGGCGATCCGAACTCCCGGATCAACGCGTCGCTCAGCAACGTCAGCGTCGGCGCGAAAGGTGCGCCTGTACTGGGGTCGGGCATCTTCGTCAGCGGCTTCGGCGACCAGGGCGGACAGGTGGAGCTCGACACACTCACGACGGGCGAAGTCCATTCCACCGGCATGTTGCCGTATGGCACCGCGGACATGATCACGGCCGGTGTCTTCATCGTCTATGGCGTCCACGCCAAACGCGTGGAACACTTCGGTGAGGTCGTCACCTATGGTGTCAACGACATGGTGCTCGATACCTGGGGCACGGTGGACACATGGATTGCGCACGCACGGGTGGTGTCGTACGGACCGAGCGGGATCGGTTTCGTCAACTTCGGCACTGTCGACGATTTCGTCGCCGAAGCAGAGATCATCACGTACGGACTGGGTGCACGCGGCTTCAACCAATACGACGGCACCGTGCGCAACATCCGATTCAAATCCATCGAGACGTTCGGTGATGGCTCCATCGGCATCCAGGTGAGCAAACCAGTGGGCACGATCGTAGTCGACGAGAGTGTAACGACGCACGGATCGATCGGCAATACCTTGGTCAAGGGTGTGATCATGCAACTTCCGGCAGAGGCCTTCAGCGTGAAGCCCGGAGGCGTCGTGGAGAAACTCATCGTCGGCGGCAGCCTGGTCACACACGGCGCCAAGGTCACGACGTACGCCGTCGAAGGCGGCAAGGTGCTCGCGATCGACATCAAAGGTAAAGTGCTCGCGAATGGCGAGGGTTCGGATGCCGTATTGGTTGCTGGCAATGGATCGACGCCGCTGACCGGCGTACGTGCGCATGCGAGGGCAGGCAAGGCGCTGGTCGAAACAGGCGGCGAGATCACCGACCGAACCGGCTTGTCAACGGACTAACTGTCGCGTTGAGATCCGTACCACTTGACACTCCGCAACGGTAAGCCTATACTAACCGTTAGCCATGACTAACCATGCGAAAGCCTTCAACGCGCTGGGCGACCCCACGCGGCGGCTCGTCTTCGAGCGGCTCGCCAAAAAACCGATGCCGGTTGGGAAGCTGGCCAAGGGGCTGGCGGTTACTCGACCAGCGGTATCGCAGCATCTGAAAGTGCTGCTCGATGCCGGGCTCGTAACGCTGCGCGAAGAGGGAACGCTTCGCATTTATCGCATCAATCCACACGGTGTGGAAGTGATGCGCGCCTACCTCGACCGCTTCTGGGATCGCAACCTTGCTGCATTCAAAGCCGCGGCCGAAATGGAGTCCGACGAATGACCAGCATTGCGCCGGTAGTGAAGGAAGTTTCCGTAAACGCATCCACCGAGCATGCGTTCAAGGTATTTACGGATGGGATTGATCGGTGGTGGCCGAGGCAGCATCACATCGGTCAGTCGCCGTTGAAGACAGAAGTGCTTGAAACGAAACTGGATGGTCGCTGGTACGGAGTTTCGGAAGACGGTAGCGAATGCGACATTGGAAAGGTGCTGGTGTGGGAGCCGCCAACGCGTTTGGTACTCTCGTGGCAGCTGACAGCCGAGTGGAAATTCGATCCGAACTTTCTTACGGAAATCGAGGTGACATTTACAGCGGAAGGTCCCAGGAAAACGAAAGTTGTGGTTGAGCATCGGAAACTCGACGCGTACGGCCCAGCCGCTCCTGCGATCCGCGAGATGATTGGAGCGGATAGTGGCTGGGGACTCATTGTCGACAACTTCGCTGCCGCTGCGAATGGAGAGTGAAGGATGAAGGCGCCGCTCCTGTTGCGAGTCACTGCTGTCATTACGCTGCTGTTCGCTGTTGGCCACACGCTTGGCGGAATTCATTCATGGTCGCCCGGCGGAGAGACGGAAGTGCTCAGGGCCATGCGCACGTTTCACTTCGATGCAGAGGGTGCGAGTCGAACGTATCTGGATTTCTATCGTGGATTTGGCTTTATGCTCAGCACTTACGATAGTCCGTCGATAGTCCGTCGATAGTCCGTATCACCGATTACGCCAAGGCGAGTGTGACGTCGTACTGCATCAAGTTCAGCACACTTGGCAACATCAACCTCGCCGTGCTCGAAGCGGCGATCCGGGACAGGATTGCCAGTGGTAAGAATGAACTCATCGAACGGTGATTGAAATGTCAAGAAACATGCTTGTTGTGCTTTATGCGGCGGTGTTGATAGCCGTCGTCGTTGGAGTAGATGTACAGTTCTTCAGGAATCGATTCTGGGAACGGCTGATAGCGAATATTGGCATTGTCTTGGTGTTCGCAGCTTTCTACTTGAGATTCCTCAGGCGTCCATGAACAAGGCGCTATAGCGCCCGTTCGCTGCGACCGTGGAAACNNGGGTCAGATCTTGCGCCGCGCACATTGCGCGTGTGTGCGTCATGCAAGATCTGACCCTCGATTACGCGACGGTCGTTACTTCCCGCGTAGCATCGGTGACTTGAGTTCACGATAGCCGACTGGTACCGCGAACGCTGAGGCCGGAACGGCTTCCTGCGCGATGCTGGTGACTTGATCCGTGAGCGTCATGAGCGTGGCTTGCTTCGGTGGTGCCGTGCTCGAGCTGTTGTCATCCGATTTCTCGGTCGCTTTTGACGCGGCGGATTTGAGCGCGCCCATCAGGCCGCCGAATCGGCCGCCGCTCTTCGGGGCGTCGTCTTTCTTCGCGGCGTCGGCCGTGGCCGCGGCGCCGGCGTCACCCAGCGCGAGATTGCGATCGAATGTCATGTTCGCCGGCACAAGTGTTACATACGTCGTACTGCGGAGCGAAATGCCCTGCATTTTCGCGAGCTCCTTCGCGGCGGCGTCGAAGCCGTCCTTGATGCGCGGGTCGCTTGCGAACGCGGCCTGCAGACCCGAGGCTTGCGCGCGAAACGCATCGCCGGCTCTTGCAGTGTAGGCTTTCTGGAAGTCTTTCATCGCTGCGATCTGCGGTGCGTCTTTCGATAGCCACTGATCGACCAGGAGAACGATTGTGCCCACCTGCTGCGCGTCCCCGTTGTCAGGTTTCGCGGTGCCTTCGATCGAGATGGTCAGAAAGACGTGCTCGGCGTCGTAGCCGGCGACCTTTTGCTGCTCACCCGTGCGATCGACCTTCACGCTGTACTTCATGTCCATGCTGCCTTTTGGTGCGTTCGGATCGGCGGCAGGGGCGCCCTGGGATTTGTTCATCTGGCTCGCCATGTTCTGGCGCGCCTGCTGCATCGCAGTGGCCATTTCGGCGAACGTCATCGTCGTGTGCGTCTTCTTCGCATTGTCGATCGTCGTGAAGCTTCCCGCGTCGGCGTCAATGATCGTGGCCGTGTTGCCCGACTCGGTTTTCAGTTTGTGGCCTGAGATGGTTGTCGTCTGATGGTTGTCGTGCATGTTCCCGCCGCCCATCCGTGCGGCAAAATTTGCGATGGCGCCGAGCCCACCCATTAGATGAGTGTCCGTCGTGCTTTGCACGACAACGCCCTGCGCGGACAATATGGAAGGAACGAGGACGCTAGCGACCAGCGACGTGCGGAGAAGACCACGCATGAGACGCTCCAGCCAGAGGATGAGATGACCTGGACCGCTGGCGCTCCAGCGAGGCGCGCCCGCGGGACAACCCTGGTTAAGTATGGCGCTTTCGGTGATAGAAGGAAGGCCGCCGGCCGATCAGTCGTTCTTCGGGGCGCGAATTCCAGGGCTCGTTGCTGTATCACCCGCAGTCGCGCAGCGTCATCGTACCGGAATCAATACAATTGAGACTACAGGTTGATGGTGTCGAACTACTCGTTACGGTGAGCCCCCACTAATGACTTGCGCGGCATCGTCAATTTCGGCGGCGATGCTTCACCGAGCCACGCGGCAATGAGTTTGCAGTACGGTAAGGGTGTTGGGCCTGACATGTCACTCCAGCGGACGCCGTTCCGGCGCCGCGGATTTCCGGCCTTGGCCGCATCGCTCAGGTCCAACCGGTATTACAAGGAGATTCAGCATGACAAAGGACGACCCCAAAGCCACGACGACGGATGCCGGGATCCCGGTTTCCAGCGACGAACACTCGCTTACCGTCGGGCCCGATGGACCCATTCTGCTGCAGGATCATTACCTCATCGAGCAGATGGCCAACTTCAACCGGGAGCGGATTCCGGAGCGCCAGCCCCACGCGAAGGGCTTCGGGGCCTTCGGGCACTTCGAAGTGACCAGGGATGTCAGCGCCTACACCAAGGCCGCAGTGTTCCAGCCGGGTACGAAGACGGACACGTTGATCCGGTTCTCCACGGTGGCGGGCGAACGCGGCAGCCCTGACACCTGGCGTGACCCACGCGGCTTCGCGCTCAAGTTCTACACCACGGAGGGCAACTACGACATGGTGGGGAACAACACTCCGGTGTTCTTCATGCGTGATCCGATGAAGTTCCAGCACTTCATCCGCTCACAGAAACGTCGTGCGGATAACGGCCTCCGTGACCACGACATGCAGTGGGACTTCTGGACTCTGTCGCCCGAGTCGGCCCACCAGGTCGCCTGGTTGATGGGTGACCGCGGCATCCCGAAGAATTGGCGGCACATGAACGGATACTCGAGCCACACCTACATGTGGGTCAACGCGGCAGGCAAGCGATTCTGGGTGAAGTACCACTTCAAGACGGACCAGGGCAACGACTTCCTCACGCAGGAGGAGGCCGACCGACTGGCGGGCGCGGATGGCGACTATCATCGGCGCGATCTGTTTGACGCCATCAAGCGAGGTGAATTCCCGAGTTGGACGCTGAGAATGCAGATCATGCCTTTCGAGGCAGCGAAGACCTACCGCTTCAACCCCTTCGACCTGACCAAGGTGTGGCCGCACGCCGACTACCCGCTGCACGAGGTCGGCCGGCTGACGCTGAACCGCAACCCGACTGACTACCACACCGAGATCGAGCAGGCAGCGTTCGAACCGAACAATCTCGTGCCCGGGATCGGTGTCAGCCCGGACAAGATGTTGCTGGGGCGGCTTTTCGCGTACGCCGACGCCCACCGTCACCGCCTGGGGGTCAACTACCACCAGATCCCGGTCAATGCTCCCCATAGCCCGGTGCACAGCTACAGCAAGGACGGGCCGATGCGGATCCAGAACGTATCGGACCCCGTGTACGCACCGAACTCGAAGGGCGGTCCGAAGGCGGACGGCGAGCGCTACCCCGAGGTGGCCACCTGGGCGGCCGACGGCGAGTTCGTCCGCGCCGCCTACACGTTGCACAAAGACGACGACGATTTCGGCCAGGCAGGCACCCTGGTGCGCGAAGTCATGGACGATGCGGCGCGCGACCGGCTGGTGGCCAACGTTGTAGGGCACCTCAAGGCTGGCGTATCCGAGCCCGTGCTGCAGCGCGCGTTTGCATACTGGCGCAACATCGACAAGCAGATCGGCGACCGCATCGCCAAGGGTGTAACCGGCGGCTGACAAAGCGTTGCACTTGACGAGCCGGCATTACGGGATGCGGGGTCAAGCCGTGCGCCGTGGCTTGACGCACGGCGCAAGACTTGNNTCGCGAGCACGTGCTCCACGAACTGATCGATGGCGATCTCGGTACCCTGATAAAAGCCACTCGTTTTGTTTTTCTCGAGGTCCGATTCATCGCGGTGCAGAGCAGTGAAGACGTAGCGTGTGCCGGTTCCCACTGACTCCATCGTCATGATGGCGGTGATCGGAATGTCGTCAAAGACAGCAGGACGATAGTCGGGGAATAGCATGGAGGTCCAGACGAGTCGCTCCATAGGAACGACTTCGAGGACACAGCCGACGTTGGGGACCTCTTTTCCGTCTGCAACTGCGATATCGATGCTGATGATGCCGCCTGGCCGCAAGTCCAATTCGGCGCGCGCCACACGGCCCCACGCCCGGGGCATGTACCACTCCTTGAGATGCTCCGGTTTCGTCAGCGCTTCCCAGACCAGTCGCGTGGGTGCGTCGATGAACCGTTCGATAGCGAAATCGAGCCTCGGATTGATTGTGAATTGCTTGCTCATGATTCCGACTCCTTCTCCTTGAGATGTTTGACGTATTGGTCGAACTGATCCAGTCGAGCTTCCCACAACTCACGACGCGCGGACAGCCAGTCTTCAGCGACCTTGAACCGTTCGGGTGCGATTTCATATGTGCGCACTCGTCCGCGTTTTTTCGACTTCACCAGTCGGCTCTCTTCGAGCACTGACAGGTGCTGTACGAACGACGGGAGTTGCATGTCGAACGGCGCCGCCAGTTCGCTGACCGTGGCTGGTCCGACAGACAGTTGCTCCAGAACTTTCCGCCGCGTCGGGTTGGACAAGGCGTGAAACACTGCGTCAGCGGTAGCTGATGGAACCATTCCGACACCATCCAGATGTTCGGGTTATGCGTTCTGACCAGGGGAGTATACAAGCGTGTGATACTTAGGTCAAGGCCTAAGTATTAATTGCATCCCTCATCCTCGCAGTATTGCATCCGGGCGGCGCGGCCACCACTTTTGCCAGCGCCACTCAATCCTCCGCCCTTCGATTGCCCATGCGAGTTTCCCACTACGCCCTCGTCGCCTCCCTCGCGGTCTCCCTCCTGGCCGCCGGCTCCGTACCCGTCGCGCTCGGTGCGCAGCAGCGTGCGCAGGAGCCTGCCGCCACCACTGCGCGCACGATCGCCTCGCAGACCGCTGGCATGGAACGCCACGATGGTTTCATTCCGTTCTACTACGACGCGCGCACGGGGAAGCTCCTGCTTGAGGTGCAGCGGCTTGATCAGGATTTCCTGTACCTGTCGACGCTGGCCACTGGGCTGGGTTCAAACGATCTCGGACTCGATCGCGGTACGACGGGCGCCGACGCGCTCGTGCGCTTCGAGCGCTTCGGGCCGCGCGTGCTGCTGGTTCAGCAGAACATGCGTTACCGTGCGACGGCGGACTCGCTACAGGCACACTCGGTCGAGGAATCCTTCGCTACGTCCACGCTCGCCGGCATGCCGATTGTCGCCGAGGAAGGCGGGCGGTTGCTGGTGGACGCCACGGACTTCGCGCTGCAGGACGTGATGAACGTCAGCTCGACTATCCAGCGGCAGAAGCAGGGGACGTATCGACTCGATCGCAATCGCAGTGCGATCTACCCGGCGCACACCAAGGCGTTTCCAAAGAATACAGAAATCGAAACACTGCTGACTTTCACGAGCGACGCACCAGGCCGCGAAGTCGCACGCAATGCGGCCGATGGTGGAGCGGTCACGCTGCGCGAGCATCTCTCGTTCGTGGAGTTGCCCGATTCCAACTTCAAGCCGCGGGCGTTCGATCCGCGCGTGGGCATCTTCGCGCTGACATTCGACGACTTTTCGCGTCCGTTCACCGAGACGCCGGTGGCGCGCTGGATCCATCGCTGGCGCCTCGAGAAGAAGGATCCGTCGGCTGCGATCTCCGAGCCGGTCAAGCCCATTGTGTACTATCTCGATCCAGGTATTCCGGAACCGTATCGCACCGCATTCCGTCAGGGCGCCGCGTGGTGGAACAAGACGTTCGAGGCGGCGGGATTTAAAAACGCATTTCGTGTAGAGGATCTTCCGGCCGGCGTCGATCCGATGGACGCGCGCTATTCGATCATCCAGTGGGTACACCGGAGCGATCCGGGCTTCTCGGTGGGTCAGTCGTTTGTTGATCCGCGCACGGGCGAGATAATCAAGGCTATGCTGAAGATGGACACGTATCGCTCAATCACAGACTACAACATCTACGCCGGTATGACGCCAGCAATGGACAACGCAAACTCCGACTGGATGGCGTCGCTGGATCCCAACGTCAACGGCACCGAATTCGTCATGTCGCGCCGCCGTCAGCATGTGGCGCACGAGATCGGTCACACACTTGGTCTCGCCCACAACTACATCTCACATGCACAGGGTCGCGCCAGTGTGATGGACTATCCGGGCCCCCTGGTAACGCTGAGGCCGAACGGCACGCTCGACGTTTCGCACGCGTGGGCAGCGGGCACTGGCGCGTACGATACACTGGCGATTCGCTTCGACTACACGCAGTATGCGAGTGCAGCCGCCGAGCGCGCGGGGCAGGAAGCGCTGGCACGTCAGGCGATAGCGGGCGGCGCACGCTTTCTGACGGATCGCGATGCGTCGGCGGGTGTGTATCCTGAGGTAACCCGCTGGTTGAACGGCGACGACGCCGTCAAGGAGCTCGCGCGACAGAGCGCGGTGCGCGACGTGCTCATCTCGAAATTCAATGAATCGGTGATCGCCCCGGGCGAGCCGATGTGGCTGCTCAACGAGCGCTTCGTGCCAGTGTATCTGCATCATCGCTACGCAATTGAGGCCGCAACGAAAGCGATTGGGGGAATGGAGTACACCTTCGCACTGCGTGGCGATGGACAGACGCCAACGACCGTTGTTGCGCCGGCGAAGCAGCGTGAAGCGCTGCGGCTGCTGATGGCGACGCTGGATCCAAAAGAACTCGCGGTACCCGAGCGCATTGTGAAGATGATTCCACCGTCGCCGTACGGATACAGCGGCGGATGGGGCTTCTCGACGACGCCGGCGGGAATCGTGTACGATCCTCTCGCGATCGCGCGCGCGTTGGCGAGCAATGTGGCGGACGGAATTCTGCAGCCCGACCGCATCGAGCGGGTGATCTCGTTCCATTCGCGCGACGCTGCGTCACCATCGGCCGACGAGGTGATCGGGCAGATGATTGCGAGCGTGTACACGACATCGGCAGCGACAACGCCGTACCAGCGTGGCGTCCGTCGGCAGGCCAGGCGAGCGGTGGTCGACGCGTTGTTCGCGCTGGCTGAGAATCAGCGGGCGACGAGCGATGCGCGGGCGGTGGCGGACGATCAGTTGAATCGACTGGCGACGACACTGTCGAGTGCGGCGACGAGCGACGCGGACGATCGCGCTGCGAATGGTGAAGTTGTGCGCGATGTGCGCAACTGGCTGGATCGGCGGATCGCGCCGCCTCGGCCGACGGGAGTGATCGAGCTGCCGCCGGGCACGCCGATCGGGTGAGAAGGAGGGTCGGAGTGTAGTTTCTTTCGGTCAATTCCAATAATTGACCTTGTGAAACTGCGCTCTGACCCCGGTATTCGGAGAGGTCCAGCCATGGAGTGTCGAAAATACCTGCCTGTGGCGATCGCTTTGCTCGTCGCTACGTCCACCGCGACCGCACAAAAGCCGGGCGCGGCGGTTAGTGCGGCGCGGGGGGTGTATTCGTCAATTTCGCGCGCGGACACGGTCGCCCTGCGCGCGCTGCTCTCTGTTGATCTGCGGTGGGTTTTCGGCAGCAGCGGCGACGTCGCGACGAAGCAACAGCTCCTGCGTGCCGCGAGCCGCCCAATTCCTGACATCCGACTCGAATATCAGATGGACAGTGTCGAGACGTGGGAGAGAGGTGGCACAGCGACCGTCGACTACAGGCTCACCACCACGCGCACCTTTCGCGAATACCGCACGGTCTTCACATCGCGTGCGAGCGACACTTTCATTCGCGACGACGGCCGCTGGCAGCTTCTTCGTCATACGCAGACGTGGCTCGTGCATGCGCCGGACACGATGAGCCTGGATTCGCTGGAAATCGCTCCGTTCGCAGGTCGCTACGATCGGGGCAACGGCTACATCGACGATGTTCATTTTCACAACGGATATCTGGTAGCGCAGTCGACATATGAGGCACTGATGGGTTCACCTGGTGCACACTTGTATCCGGTGTCGCAGAATACTTTCAGCCCTGAGCGATCGGCGCCGATGATCGTTTTCGAGCGCGATGCGCGAGGTCGAGTGACCGGCTACGTGCAGCAGCAACCCGACGGTACTATCGCCCGCGCTCCGCGGCTCGGGGGGCCATAGGACAACGGCGGTAAGAGTGTAGTTTCTTTCACTCAATTCCAACAATCGCGGACCCGGGGACCCGGGTCAAATCTTGCGCGCCGCACATTGACTTGGCGGACGGCGCGCTCCATCGCGCCAAGGCTGAAGGGAGGAACCGCGTGATGATGGCAGAAGGTGCGAGTGCGTAGGTACGCAGAAGCGAAGTGAAGGGTGCGTTGTGACATGAGCCGCAACGCTGTACCATTGAAGCTGGGCGAGACTTACGCAAACCGAATAGCCGATGATCATGTCGAAAACGATTTCTGCAATCAGGTTACGCGCCACGGTGGCGACGCCGGCTTCACTCAGGCCCGGTGCGCGCGTTCTTCCGCTCGTGGCCCTCGCTGTCACCCTCGCCGGTTTCGCCCGCCCTGCGGCCGCACAGGGTCCCACCGACGAGATCCAGGTCTATGATGCTGGCATCGCTGCGCTTGGCAAGTTCAATCTCACGCTGCACACCAACTTCACCCCTGACGGCGCCAAGGCTCCTGCCTTCCCCGGTGGCATCGTCTCCAACCATTCGTTCGACGGCGGCTTCGAGTGGGCGTACGGCGCGAAGCCCTGGCTCGAGCTTGGTCTCTACATGCCGCTGTACAGCATCACCGATCAGTACGGTCCCACGGTGAACGGCGGCAAGCTGCGTTTGCTCTTCGTTTCGCCGAACGCTGACGAACGCAGGTTCTTCTACGGCGCCAACTTCGAATTCAGCTACAACGCGGCCAGATGGGATTCGCACCGGTACAGTTCCGAGATCCGCCCGATTATCGGCTGGCACGTTCATCCATGGGACTTCATTTTCAACCCGATCCTCGACAATTCCTGGGAGGGCGGAATCGCTGCGCTCGAATTCAATCCTGCGGCACGCGTCGCGTACCACGTCAACTCGCAGTGGGCGCTGGCGGCCGAGCAATACACGGGGTTGGGCCCGGTCCGTCAACTGCTTCCCGGTAGCCAGCAAGTCCAGCAGATCTGGGCGGCCTTCGACCACTACTCCACGATGAACATCGAAGGTGGCATAGGCTTTGGTCTCACACCCGCGTCCGACAAGGTCACGCTCAAGTTGATGTTTTCGCGCGATCTGAATTGAGAAGTGGACAACTGGAGACGTGAGCGCTGTTCATCCAGTTGCGAGCGGTCTCCAATCGCGACGGACAGAAGTCTGCCGAGCCGTTCCACGTAGTCGGCAGCCTTTATTATGTTGGCCCAGTGGAGCATCGAGTTCACGATGGAGAAACAGTACGCTTGTGCGACATCGCGCTCACTGCGCACACGGTCCCGTGCGTCTGTTCATCGATCCGATCGACTATCGCACGTACATCGACAGTGGCGAGGCACGATTCAACAGCGGCGTCAAGCAGTAAGCGCAACGACGAACGATCAGTGCACGGCGCAATACAAGATCGCCATATCCTGCCAGTATCTTGTGAAGGGCAACGCCGGGCGATTCTCGTCAACTACGAGAGGAGATGATATGACTCTTGAGCGGATGGACAACGTCGGGATCGCGGTACAAGCCCTCCATGCCGCCTGTCCACCCAGTCCATAATCGATGATGCCACTTGCCCGGGATTTGATACGGGGTATGTTTGCAGCGTCGTTTAGGCACCGCGATGGATGACCGCAGGTCATCTTGTCCCGCGACACCGAGGGCACATTGGCAATCGTGGCTCGTGCAGTTCTGGCCTGCTGCACCGCGCGGAAACTCGCCCTGCTCCCGGTCCTCCTCGCGATAATCCCAGCCACGCAAGCGGCGGCGCCGCTTGCGTGGCACGCTGGAGGGATAACGACCGGGCGGCCTGAAGTAGCGCTGTCGAACCCCCCGGTCTTGAAGAACACCTCGTCCAAACCCGGCACCGTCGAGGTCACAATCACGGCCGCGCCGGCGCGGATCGAGGTCCTGCCGGGAAAATTCACCGACGTTTACGCGTATAATGGGAGCGTTCCCGGCCCGACGCTCGAAGCGCGCGAAGGCGATCGAGTGATCATACACTTTCAGAACAATCTTCCGGAGCCCACCACAATCCACTGCCACGGCATTCACCTGCCCGCGACGATGGATGGCAGTCCGTTCGGACTGGTACCGCCTGGTGGACATTTCGACTACGTATTCACGATCAAGCCCGGGACAGCAGGCACTTACTGGTATCATCCGCATCCTGATACGCGGACAGAGTACCAGGTTGCCAAGGGGCTCTTTGGCGCGCTCATCGTTCGCGCCGCAGATGATCCGATTGCGGCGCTCCCGGAAAAGCTTTTGATCCTCTCCGACAATCGCTTTCTGGCAAGCGGCGCACTCGACTTCCCCGACTCCAACTCGGTGCAGGCTGAGATAGATGAGGAGAACGGCCGCGAAGGCAACGTGTTGTTCGTGAATGGGCAGGTTAATCCGACACTGAGTATCCGCAGTGGTGAAGTGCAGCGCTGGCGTGTGATCAACGCATCAGCTTCGCGAATATATCGGCTCGCGATTCCAGGTCAGACCCTGCTTCAGGTCGGGACCGATGGCGGACTGTTCGAACACCCCGTAGAAGTGAAGGAAATTCTGCTCGCCAGCTCGGAGCGCGTCGAGCTGCTGGTGCGCGGCACGGGGCCGCCGGGCAGCGCGACGGAGCTGCAGACCCTGCCGTACGATCGATACATGATGCAGACGCGCCCATCTGACTGGAACGTCACGCACGCATTGCTCACACTGCGCTACGGCGATGCGGCGCCAGTACCGGCTGTCGCCATTCCAACAGTATTACGCGCCATACCGGCGCTCGACACTACGGCAGCGACTGCAACGCGGGAGATCGTGATAAGCCAGGGACTCATTAACAATCAGATGATGGACATGCATCGCGTTGATGTGCATGCGAACCTTGGTGCAACTGAGATCTGGCGGTTGGAGAATGTGGTAGGGATGGATCATCCCTTCCATCTTCACGGATTTCAGTTTCAGGTACTGGATCGGAATGGCGTACCTGAGCCATTCCGAGCCTGGAAGGACGTGGTCAACGTGCCGAAACACGAGAATGTGCGATTCATCGTGCGATACACGGACTACCCGGGCAAGTGGATGTTCCACTGTCACATTCTTGCTCACGAGGATCACGGGATGATGGCGATTCTGGAAGTGAAATAACCCACGCAAGGAGGAGACATGACGCGAACCTTCCCCCCCGCACGCCGTTATTTGGTCTGGCTCATCTCAGTAAGTTCGCTCGCCGGTTGTGTTCAGCAAAGTCCGGCCGCGGTCGGTGGCTACAACTTCGCGTCAACACAGAATTCACAAGCTTCCGATGATCAGATCCTGCTCGGCCGCTCGCTCGTGTTGAATCACGACTGTGCCGGCTGTCATGGCGGTGCGAGTCCCGAATCTCCTGACTGGCTCGCAGGAATGAAGCGCCCCGATCAGGAGTATCTGATTGGACCTTGCGCATACAGCCCGGGCGCAACGCCGTGTTTCAAAACTCGGGCGCGCAACCTGACGCCGGACAACGCGACAGGGCTCGGCAGGTTCAGCGAGCGGCAGATCTTCAATGCACTGCGCTATGGATTGCGTCCCGAGGACACGCCGGATGTGGAGATCACGTCCGGCACTCCAGGCGTCGGGAATTTCCCGAGGCACCCGCGGTACCTCGCACCGCCAATGCCGTGGCCGGGCTGGCGCCACATGTCCGACAAGGAACTGTACGCCATTGCTGCATATCTCAAGCGCGCAGTGAAGCCCGCTGTCAATAAAGTGCCAGAGAGCGAAGGGCCTCCCGATTTCTGGGCGAGTACATACACAGTGGACCAGATCGGTCCGTATCCAGCGCCGCCATTTCCCGCAGCTAGCGAGCGCGCTCCTCGACCTTGACCAATCTCATCAACTCACGTTTACTTGTCACGATCCCGCGCGATGCCAACACACTGCCGGCGCGCGGGAGCCGTGAGAAACCGGGGGAGAAACCGGGGTCAGAGAATACTTGTTGTAGCAAATGCCGCCAACTGGGGCGCGAGCAAAGTCGACAAGAATCTACACTCTGACCCCGGTTTCCGGCTTTCGGCCACTAAGTAACCATGAACATCGAAGGCGGCGTCGGCTTTGGCCTCACCCCCGCGTCGGGCAGGGCCACGAGTTCACGGTAATTCTGAGTATGAAACCATGCCCGTTATAATGGGTTGCAGCATGGATGTCCTCGCATGACAGAAAAGACGGAGCCGACGGCGCGTATGGAACGCCTGGCAACCGCTCTGGGCGGCCGCTATCGTGTCGATCGCGAAATTGGCTCCGGGGGAATGGCCACGGTCTATGCGGCTCACGATCTCCGTCATGACCGTGAGGTCGCGATCAAGGTGCTGCAGCCTGACGTTGCTTCCAGCATCGGCGCCGATCGTTTTCTGGCGGAGATTCGCACTACTGCTCGCCTGAACCATCCCAACATTCTGCCGCTGTTCGACTCGGGCGATGCGGACGGGCTGCTGTACTACGTCATGCCCATGGTGGATGGTCAAACCCTGCGCCAGCGGCTGGACCGCGAGTCTCCGCTCCCACTGGACGCGGCACTTTCGATCGGTACCGACCTCTGCAGTGCGCTGGATCATGCGCATCGTCAGGGTGTCATCCACAGAGACATAAAACCAGAGAACATCCTTCTCCAGGATGGTCGTGCAGTACTGGCTGACTTCGGTATTGCGCTCGCCGCAACACCGGACGACGTACGGCTCACGGGATCCGGCATCGCAGTCGGCACACCTGCGTACATGAGTCCGGAGCAGGTACTCGCGGAGCGCGCGCTCGATGCACGGAGCGATATCTATTCGGTGGGTACCGTGCTCTACGAGATGCTCGCCGGCGTCCCGCCGTTCACCGGGGCCACGGTGCAGGCTGTCATCGCCAGGACGTTGACGGAGCAGCCCGTACCTCCGTCACGGCATCGAACCGGCATCCCGGCGCATGTCGACGCCGCGGTGCTCGCCGCCCTTGAGAAGGATCCCGTAAAGCGACCGGCCACCGCCGACGAGCTGCGCGCATTGCTCAACGCAGTGGAGGCGCCATTGCGATTGCCTCGCCACCGGCGGCGCGTCCGGATGGCCGTCATTAGCGCCGCTACGATTGCAGTGATCGTGATCGTGTTGGTGCTCGCGACGTGGAAACGCGCAGTCGCGGCTCCAGTGATCGCGATCTTTCCGTTCACGAACATCACGGGCGACACCAGCAATACGCCGCTTGGCCAGGGTCTGCCGCTGGCGATCTTCGACGCGCTGCGCCCACTCCGTCTCGATGTCATCCCGATCGAAACGTCGAGTGATCTGACTCGGCATTACGCTCATGACGACGCTTCCACGCTGGGACGCCGGCTGCATGCATCCGCGATGCTGCTTGGCAAATTCGAGCGTGAGGGAGGAAGGGTCCGCATTCACGTGCAGCTGATCGATGTTGGAAGCGGTGGAGTGCTCTGGTCCAATCAGTTCAATGGAACGAGCAATCTCTTCGATATGGAAGACTCCGTGGCGTTGGCTGTAGCGAACGCAATGCGCGTCACTCTGAACGACAGTCAGCGCGCGTCGCTCCGGGCTGTACCCACCGTAACGCCAGAGGTCCATCGCGTGGTGGTACGCGCTCTGGGATACGTCGAGCGGCGCGACGACGAGTCGTTGCACGCCGCCGTGGATCAGCTGCACGATGCGCTCGCCATGGATTCATCCTACGCGCCGGCTTGGGCGGCGCTGGCACGCGCACACACCCTCATCGGAGTGTACGCGCCTGGCGACAGCGACTTCCGGAGCGCTGACACAGCAGTCAGTCGCGCGCTGCGTCTCGACGACAAGCTTGCAGGCGCGCATCTCACACGCGCAATACTGCACGTCTTCCACGACCATGACTATCGTGCTGCGGCTGTCGAATTTCAGCGCAGCATCGCGCTCGACTCGAGCGACGCGTCCACGCGTCTCTTCCGTAGCTGGTATTACCTCGCAGTGAATCAGCCCGACTCGGCGGTGACCACAATTCGATTGGCACGACGACTGGACCCCAACTCATCGATCATTCGTGCACGCGAAGGGACGGTGCTGTATTACACCGGCCGGTTCGGCGAGGCGGAGACAGCTCTTCAGAAGGCCATTGTCGCGGATTCCGGCAACATGTTCGCACGACGCCAACTAGCCGAGGCATACGCTGAAGACGGACAGTGCGACGCGGCGCGGCGTGTCGTGGGGCAGATCGCTCCGGCGCCAGCGGACCAATTCGAGAACTCTTTTCCGGTGCATGTGCTCGTACGCTGTGGAGACGTTGCCGCCGGCAGGAATTTCACCGGCGCGCTGGAATTGCGCGCGGCGCATGGTGGCTACGTGGATCCGTACGCGATCGCCAGAGTGTATGCGGCGATCGGCGACACGACTCGAATGTGGTCATGGCTGACTCGGGCAGTGACGTCCCGCGCCTGGGACCTCTGGGGACTGCACAGCGATCCCGCATTCAAGGCATTCCGGAATGACGTACGATTCCAAACGCTGGATGCGCGCGCCCGTGCACTTTGAGGTGGGGTGACGGGGTGCGTACTGATTGAGAACGAATGTTGCGGTTGTGGCTCACACGGCGATCGACTGGCTCGTACAGCTGTTTGTCGGAGGGACGTGCTTGCGGAAACCTTAGCCGTGTGAGGCAGTCATGCAGAACGACCGCAGAGGCTTGAGAATGTCGGCCACCATCGCGCTGCTTGGCGCCGCGGTGCTGCTCGCGTGCAATCGCCCGTCAGCGGATGCCCGATCGGCCGATTCGGCAGCGCCAGCAGCTGCGGTTGTTGATCACAGCATGCACGTCGCCGCCGGCGACTCTTCGTCGGGCCCGCCGCAAACTCTTCGCCCCATAATGCAGCATCTCGCCGTGGAGATGTCGGGTCTCGGCGGTGCGCTATGGATGGAGAAGTACGACGAGATGGCCGTGCATTCGGCGGCTATCGCGGGACACGCCGAGATCTCCGCTGCAGAGCTGCAGCGGATCGAGCGGGTTCTGGGGCGCGAGACGCCTGCCTTCGATTCGGCGGACATGCAGGTGCACCTTGCTGCGGAGCGGATGCACGCAGCCGCTCAGGCGAAAAACCTCGACGCGTTTCTCACCGCATACAGCGACGTGCAGCGTGGATGTACGTCGTGCCACACGCAGTTCCGCGCTAGGCTGCGTACGACACCCGAGATAGCTCATTGAGTGAGTAGCAATCGATTCCAATGACCGTGGCGACACTGTCCCGGCTGGAAACTGTGAGTCAATCAAATCCACCACTGCTGACACTCCTGATGATTGATCAGATCACGATCACTGTTGCGAACACCTTCGTCTTCACGGCGAAACTTCTTACCGATCGCGCTCCCAGGACCTGCGCAGCCTTCGCAGCGTTGCTTCCCTATCGCCAGCGATTGATTCACGCGCGCTGGAGCGGCGAGGCATGCTGGATCCCGCTCGGCGACTATCAGCTTGGCGTCGGCTACGAGAACCACACGAGTCATCCGTCGCGCGGTGATGTGCTCTGGTATCCGGGCGGCATCAGCGAAACGGAGCTGTTGTTTGCATATGGTTCGTCACTCTTCGCAAGCAAAGTCGGTCAACTCGCCGGAAATCATTTTCTCGAGATCGTGGAGGGCGGGGAACGACTCGAGGAAATGGGGCGCTACGTGCTGTATCATGGCGTGCAGGACATCGTGTTCGAAGAGGTGTGAGTCTTACATATCCTCGCTGGCGGTATCCTCGAGCGAAAGCCCGCTTGACTCCTGTCACGTGACGCGTTACATTCAGCGATGATCAAGACGTTCGCGGATCGGCGGACGCGGGACCTTTTCCTTACCGGAACGGCGAAGCGCTTCCCCGTGAACTTGCTTTCGCGTGCCGTGCGCAAGCTCGAGTATGTCGATCTTGCCACGTCGCTCGACGACCTCAAGGTACCGCCGGGGAATCGATTGCACGTGCTGAAAGACGATCGCAAAGGACAGCACGCAATCGCCATCAACGATCAATGGCGCGTGTGTTTTCGTTTCGTGGCCGGCGACGCCTACGATGTCGAGGTCTGTGACTATCACTAGCGAGGACAGAATGGCATTGCCGAATAGCCGCGTGCTGACGCGCCGGCCCACCCACCCGGGTGAAATGATCCGCGGGGATTTCCTGCCCGATTATCAGTTGACGGTGGCCGGCCTTGCGGAAGCGGCGGGCGTGTCGCGCCAGTCGGTCAACGAGCTGTTGCGGGGCCGGCGAGCGGTCAGCCCGGGAATGGCACTCCGGCTAGGCCGGCTGTTCGGCAATTCGCCGGAATTCTGGATGAATGCGCAGCGCGCCGTCGATCTCTACGACGCCGGGCAGCGTCTCAAAGGTGACGTCGCGCGAATCAAGCCGCTCCGTGTTGCGTGACGACCGCTCACTCTGTCTTCGTGTCGTGACAGAACGGTCTTGTCACATCGCGTAGCGATCGATCAGTTGAATCATGCGCGTAACAGCGGCCACAGCACGATCGTGATTCTGGGAGAAATTGAGACGCACACTCTCCGTGGCGTCGGGGCTGAACTCGGTGCCGACTGTTACCGTCGCCCCCGCCTGCACACGCACGGCGTGCACAAAGCTATGCAGCGGAATACGCAACTGGGGCAATCGTGGAAATACGTAGCTGCCAGCCTGCGGTGTGCGCACCACCACACCTGGAACCGCGCGAAAGCGTTGTAACAAGGTGTCGCGAAGCGCTTCGTGTTTCGCGACTCGCTCTTGCAGCCACCCATCGGGTTCAGCAAACCAGGTGCGCAGCACGGACTGCGAGTAGCCAGGTGCACGGAGAGACACGATTGCTTGCAGCTTTTCCATGCGGTCGATGATCTGCGCAGGTCCGCACGCGACTCCCAATCGGTAGCCACTAAGTGATTCCGTCTTGGACGGTCCCATGATCGTGACCACCTGCGAAGCGTCGATAGACGACGCCCGCATATGTGTATACAGCTGCCCGGAATAGACAAGGCGAGCGTACAGTTGATCTACAATCACAGTCGCGCCGTACTGGGTAGCCAAGTCAGCTATCCGCGCAATCTCTTCGGGGCCATACACAACACCGGTCGGATTGTTGGGATTGGAGAAGAGAAACGTACGTGCCCCCGACTTGAACGCCTCCTCCAACTGACCAAGGTCGAGTCCGGTTTCATCCGTTCGGGAGAGATAATCCATCGACACCGGCACGACGACACCGCCAAGAAACTCGACTACTTTGCGGTTGGCAAAGTAGTCGGGGCGAACGATGGCCACTCGGTCGCCGGCTTGCACGGTTGCAGCCAAGGCGAGGAACAGAGCTCCTTGCGTACCGGGCGTGACGATCAGTTCGTTCGTGCTGGACACCGATCGCCCGGTGAACGTCGCCAGCCGCTCCGCCACCAGGGCGCGCAAATCGGAGTCTCCCCGGTACTCCGTATACGCCTGTCGGCTACCGCGATGTACGCCGGCCACAAACACCTCCAGGGCGTCGGGAGCCGGGGCGAAGGCATCGCTATTCACGTCACCATGTGAAAAATCAACCGGATCTCCAGGCAGTGAGTCCCCGATCAGCGTCGCATCTAGAGTCCCACCAGCCTGTCGGCCTTGCTGTCCAGGTGCGTGGTCGATGCCGAGTGTCGCGAATGTATCTTTTGTCGAGGACACGGGAGTGTGGGTGGGCGGGTGACGTGGATCGGATGCATCTCTCAGGAACGGTTGAATTCTAACACCGTGGGCGCGTCATGCGCACTGATTTGACGCACGGCGCAAGACTTGACCGCAGTATTACCACGCTCAATAATTGCCCACATAAAGGGAGAGGAGCTATGCTCAAGTCATTCTTCGTTACAGTAGTGCCCGCGGGCACGCTGCTCGCCGTCTCTGGCGTGTTCGATACCGTGGCTGCACAACACCGCAAAAGGAGGGACCGTGAAAGGATGCAGAACCTGTCGAGTGATTTGCGGAAGATCGCTACGCTCGCAACGTGCCCTCGGCATTGCGCCGAGTGACCCGTCTTTATCCAGGTAAGGAATGACACTATGAACGAACATCTGCGCGGTGGATCTGGCTTGGCGAAGGCAGTCGTCATCCTTCTACTGGTAAGTGCGCCCACAGTATTTGCGCAAACTACGCAGGAGCACGTGCACCAAATGGCGCATGGTGTAATGCCCTTTGACATGGAGAAGACGGTACACATTTTCCAGATGACAGAGTCCGGGGGCGTGCAGCAGGTTATTGCAAAAGATGCACACGCCGACGATCAGATTGCATTGATTCAACAGCATCTCAAGTACGAGGCTGAGAGATTCCAGCACGGAGATTTTACAGACCCGGCAATGCTGCATGGCGCACACATGCCGGGACTCCAGGATCTTCGAGTTGGCGCCGCGGCTATCAAGATCTCCTATAAAGCTCTCCCAGCGGGCGCTGAGATCACATTCAAGACCACTGATCTTCACTTGATAACAGCAATACATCGCTGGTTCGGAGCTCAGCTGTCTGAGCACGGCGCCGATGCGAAGGCAAAGTGATCAAGCGGTGGCTGCGGCGCGCTCAAGTTCTACAAGCAGGCATTCGGTGCAGTTGAGCAGGAGCACATGATGAGCCCCGATGGCACAAAGCTGCTGTTGCTGCGGGCGCAACAATCATGATGCCGGTGTCGAAGATGTTCTGGGGTGCTCGTTATGGGGAAACTCAAGGATCCTTACGGGCGCGGCAGGCGGCCAACCGGATCGACCAGCTCTGACTCCGCATTGATGCGGTATATTCGCCATTGCGTCACTGTCGGCACCTACGCATGGCCACCCGTGATGGCGGACGTTTCACCAGATACCATACCAGAAAATGACGGCACCGGGTGCTGAGTCGGCCACGCCTCAAATGCATCGCTCGCTGGGTGTACGCGATGTAGTTCTGTTCAACATCGCCGCGATCGTCGGTCTCCGCTGGTTATCGGTTGCCGCCCGGATCGGTCCATCAAGCATCGTTCTGTGGTGCGTTGCGCTGCTCATTTTCTTCATGCCGCTGGCCTCCGCCGCATCGGAGTTGAGTTCGCGTATGCCGGGCGAGGGCGGCATGTATATCTGGGCAAAGGCTGCCTTCGGGGAACTGCATGGCTTCATATGCGGTTGGAGTTTCTGGGCCGCAAACGTCGTGTTCTTTCCCTCGCTGCTGCTCTTTGTTGCTGGCGTGTCCGTCTACATCGCCGGTGATAGATGGCTGTCACTCGCGAGCAGTGCTGTCTACAACGCCATTTACTGCATCGTAGCACTATGGGCCGTAACACTGCTCAACATCATAGGTGTCCAGCGCGCCAAATGGCTCCAGAACTTCGGCGCAGTTGCCACATGGTCGATCGCGGCAATCATAGTTGCGAGCGCCGGTTGGGCCTGGCATCTATTTGGTGTCGCGACGACGATCACATGGGCCAACGTCGTCCCCGACTTTGGATCGGTAAAAACGCTCTCTCTGATTGCAGTGATCGCGTTCGCGTTCGACGGTTTCGAACTTGCGCCGGTGCTGGCAGGAGAAATCAAGGATCCAGCCAGGACCATGCCGCGTGCGATCGTACTGTCCGGCATCGCGATCGCTGCGATCTACATCTTCGGTACGCTCGGATTGCTCATCGCACTGCCGTCGGGGAAGATCGACATCATCGCCGGGATTCCACAGGCGCTCTCGGCTGTTGGAGATCGGGTCGGGCTTCCGATGTTCGGAGCAATTTTGGCTGCACTGCTGACCCTGTCGCAGCTTGGTGGTCTAAGCGCTTGGGTGATGGGAACAGCGCGGCTACCGTTCGTCATTGGCGTCGACAGATATTTCCCCAGTGCATTGTCGAGGGTGCATCCGAAGTACCAGACGCCGCACATTGCACTGCTGACGCAGGCGACGGTCGTGACACTCATACTGTGGGCGGCTCTGTCGAACTCCACGATCCATGAGACATACCTGATCCTGGTGGATATGACAGTGATCCTCACGTTTGTGCCACTGCTCTACATCTTTGCTGCGCTGCCCGTGTTGCGCAGGAGTGCTGCTGGTGACGATGCGGGTGTGGTACTGGTTCCCGGCGGAATGGTCGGTTGCTGGGTTGCAGCGATACTCGGCTTTGCGACGACGCTGCTGGGCATAGCATTCGCGATGATTCCGCCCGAAAACAGCAGCAACCCGGTGCTGTTCTTTCTGAAGGTGGGCGGCGGATGTCTGTTACTGATTGGAATCGGACTCGCCTTCTACTGGCGCGGGCGCAGGATGCAGGGCATTCAGACTGCGTAACGCCTGATACTTGTACATTCCGAGCTTTGCAACTCTAATACGCGTTGGCCAAACATCAAGGAAGCTCACGGCTCAATTGCTTTTCAAGGAGATAAACGTGTCGACTACAACGGCAACTGGACAATGACGTTGAAAAAAAATAAATCCCGCTGGTTTTTTACGGGCTCGGCCGCCACGTGGGGCATGAATACTCTGTAGCGGCGAGACGGTCGCGCGCGGTGGTCATTGACCGGCCATCCGTCGCCTCAGCTCGTCCAGGAAGTTGAAGACGACCACAACGTGCACCGCGTCGCCGGTGGTGCCCTGGATCATGAGAAAGCGCTGACCGTCCGGCGCGACTGCATACTCCTGTGAGAACGCGTTCAAAAAATACCCCCCGACCGCGAATAACACCCGCGGTTGCCCCACCTGAAACGCTGTCCCCGGCGTCACCGGTACCGACACCATGTTGTTCGCGGCGTCGATGAAGAACAGCTCCTTCCCATTCGGATTCCACGACGGATTCGTTCCTCCCGTCGTGGACACCTGGTACGGCGTGCCGACGGCGTCGGGAAAGGCGCGCACGTAGATCTCGCGCCTGCCTGAGACGTCGGAGCTGTACGCCATCCACCGGCCGTCGGGCGAAATCTCCGGCAGCAGTTCCTCGGCCGGCGTGGCGACAAGCGCGCGCGGCACGGTATCGACTCCGGGCCTTATGGCCAGGATGTCGCCGTTACCGCGCTCCTGGTTGTCGGTGCGGAACACCAGCCACTTTCCGTCCGGCGACCAGGTGGCTCCTCCGATGGTGCGCGGGTCGTGCAGATCTGGCCGGGAAATCCCGCTGTTGCCGGCGAGGTTCAACAGGTACAACCGCAGGCTCCTCGAACCGATCTTCTCCCGATCGGAGAGGTACGAGATCTCCGTCGTCCCGGGCCGCCACACCGTGCGCCAGTTGGTGGTCCCGTCGAAGGTGAGGCGCACCTTGGGACTTCCGTTCAGCGACTTCATCCAGAGACTGAACTTGCCATCGGGTCCTGCCATGGAGACGATGATCCGCTTGCCGTCCGGAGAGAGAGTCGGGCTGTCGAGATTGTCGTCCGCCAGATCGCTTGCTACCGGCGTCGCATCACCGTTCCGATTCACCCATACCAACCGATACGACTGAACGACGCCCTTGACGTACGCGAGCGTGCCGCCTGGTGACAGCGACATGTCCGGATACGTCACACCCGAGGCGAGCGTGTCGGCCAGTTCGCGCGCCGGCCCCGTGGTGCTCATCGATTTCACGTCGAAGGGAACCGCCCAGAGCACCCCATTCGCTTTGGAGAAGATCAGGTCGCCGGTCGGGGCGTAGATAGCGCGGGTGCCCTGCAGGAGCATGGTGACCTTTCCGGTGCGGAAATCCGCCGCGCCGATCGCCACATGGTCGTTGCTGGTCGGATCGGAGGCCGGAACAACGGAAACAAGCGCCCCTTTCGCCCCCGGGAGTACGGCCGGCCATGCGTACCGGAGATCACCGCGCTGCGCGTCCAGCGGGACTACGACATCCGGCGTGCCGCCGCGCGGCGAGACGCGGAGCAGGCCCTTCTGGCCGCTCACGTACAGCATGCCGTCCGATCCCCAGTCCACCCCACCGCCGATGTCGGACACCGAGGTGAGACCCGAGTCCGCCGCAGTCGCCGGGAACCCACCGGTCAACGGAAGAACCTGCAGTGTGTGGGGAGGGGCCAGGTACGCCACCGAATCGCCGCCGGGCGAGAACACCGAGCAGCAGGCGCCGCCGAGCGTCTGCGAGAACCGGGTGGCCCCCAGGCGATCCCATCGGCGCAGCCAGAGCTGAGGTTGACCGTTCGCGCCGATGCCCGAGTAAACCAGCCCGCTGCCGTCCGGACGAAGCGCGAGCATCGGCGCTGGTACGGTCTCGTACTGGGGTTTCTCGTTCGCGGGAAATTCGAGCATCACGCGCGTCGTGGCGCTTTCGACGGCATGGTTGCGGCGGATGAGTACGGTGGCCATTGCGCCAACGGCGAGCGCGGCGAGCACGAGGCCCGCCACGGCGGGGAAGCCGAGCCCGCGCTGCGACTTCATGTACGGCACGCGGCGGCGGGACCCATTAGCGACACTCAAGCCCGATGCATCCGCCAGCGCCGCCGCGAATTGCGCCGCAGTAGCGAACCTGTCAGCGGGTAACTTCTCCAGCGCGCGCAGCACTGCTGCCTCAACATGCGGCGGCACCGTGTGGCGCTGCGCGGTGATGGACGCCGGCGGCGCGGTCAGCACCTTGGCGACGATCGCCTGCGCCGTGGATCCCGTGAACGGCGGATCGCCGACGAGCATCTCGTACAGCATCGCTCCCAGCGCGTACACGTCGCTCCGCGCCGAGATCTCCTTTTCGCCCATCGCCTGCTCGGGGCTCATGTACGTCGGGGTGCCGAGCGACATACCGGTCTCTGTCATCCGAGCAGAGCCGTCGCTGCGACTGACCGCCAGCGCGATGCCGAAGTCGGCCACCAGCGCATGCCCTCCGTGCAACAGCACGTTCTCCGGCTTGATGTCGCGGTGGATGATCCCGTGGCCGTGCGCGTATTCGAGCGCGTCGGCCACCTCGGTGGCGATGCGCAACGCGTCGTCCACAGGGAGCTGCTTCTCGCGGTTGAGGCGGTCGCGCAGCGACTCGCCCTCCACGTACGGCATCACGTAGTACACGAAACCGCCCGCCTCGCCCGAGTCGAACAGCGCGAGAATGTGCGGGTGCTGCAGGTTGGCGGTGGTCTTGATTTCGCTCAGGAACCGTTCGCCTCCGATCACGGCGGCCAGCTCGGGCTTCAGGACCTTGAGCGCGACCTTGCGATCGTGCTTGAGATCGTGGGCGAGGTAGACCGTGGCCATGCCGCCCGCGCCGAGTTCGCGCTCGATGGTGTAGCGATTGGAGAGGGCTGCGTTAAGGCGTTCCACCGGACTCGGCATTCGCAAAAATGCGGCACGCCGCCCGGTTACGCCAGCACGTAAGCCGGGCGTAGCAGGTTTCAGTTGATCTGTCCAGCAGACAGTGCAGTGAACCTTTTCGGCCGATGAACGAGAGTCCGGACTTTGTCCCGATATATCTGCGCGGACTACAGCAAATCGAACTGCTGGATACCGCGTCAAGACTGAGGTTGGGAGCATACTCGCTCCGCATATTCCGCCAGTACGATGGAATTCACTTTCACTGAAATGGTGTTGTGCGTACGCGCCACCATTCTGTCGGCAGTCGTGTCTGCTGGTAGCGCTCGCAAGTCGCAGCGTTGCCGTGCGACATTGTGCTCAGTCAGCATCCGGGTGTGGTGAACTTCTGGGAACGTGTGGCCACGCGTGAACAGGGCGATGCGGATGCACTGATCGATCCCACGTTATGCCGAGCTCTGCGCAGCCAGACCAACGTTGCCAGTGTGACGCCAAATAATGCGACGACCAAGGCTCTGACGTCCACCGGAGCAAGCTCCACACTGTCCAGCCAGCTCGACGTGACGGGTACGCCAATGGTCGGCGATAACCTTGTTTTCCACTTCATGGCCACCCAGTCGGCGACCGGGATCGGCGGAGGCTTTTTGACCGGGAGCGACGTATGGCGTCTGCTGCTGAACAATGCAAACACGAGCGATTTTGCGAAGGTTGGCCAGCAGTTCACCAGCACCGGAACAGCTGACCCGCTGGCGCTCACCAACGCGACACAAGTCGCGGGTGGCTACGATCTCTTTCTCCCGTTCGCGGCCGGCAATACCTTTTTCTACAATTTCCAGTCGCTGATAAGTTGCCCCGACAACCAGCAGCCTGCCGGAGCCGCGGCCAGTTGTTCCCTCGATGTGAACCTCGACGGGATAACTGCACAAAACGCGAATGGCGAGACGTACGCTTCAGCGACGTTTGATCAGACAACCGGGTTTGGTGCGATCAACCTGCAGGCAGGACGGCTTTCTTGTTCAGGTTGGCAACATCAATCATTTCGGTCGTGGCCGACAGCTACGCCGCGGCGTAACCCGTGTCAGGCCTTGGGAGAGCTTCCACTCAACTGCGGGAGGAGAGACCACGTATGGCTTTGGGATTGATTCTTTCGCTATGGCGACGCGGTGCGAGTCTTCAACCTCCGCCAGTAACGATTTGAGGCTACTTTAACGCACACGAGATGTGCGTATCGGTTTTGCAGTGATAGCGCCACGTGACGACGAGCGTCGGCATCTTATTACTGCATGCTGCATCGCAAACGTTCGCTTCAGCTTGCCAAGGGTCCCATGATCAAGTCAGCCTTGCTGCTCGCCGCCGCACTTACCCCCGGGATCGCTCTCGCTCAGACAGCGCCGAGCGGCGCACCGATCGCGCCGACGTTCGACGTCACCGCGGCGCGGGCCCGCATCGACGCCGGTTTCGACAAGAATTATCCGCACCTCGAGGCCCTCTACCAGGACATCCATGCGCATCCGGAACTCGGTTTCCAGGAGAACCGCACTGCGGCGATCCTCGCCTCCGAAATGCGCAAGCTGGGCTTCACCGTGACTGAGCATGTCGGGAAGACGGGCATCGTCGCGATCTACCGGAATGGCGAAGGTAGAACCATGCTCATCCGCACCGAGCTCGACGCGCTGCCGATGGAGGAGAAGACGGGCCTCCCCTACGCCAGTCATGCTCAGCAAACTTCCGATGGCAGATTGACCTACGTTGACCACAGCTGTGGCCATGACATCCATATGGCTTGGTGGGTTGGCACGGCCGAAGCGCTGCTTGCCATGAAGGACCAGTGGCATGGGACGCTCATGTTCATCGGCCAGCCTTCCGAAGAAACGGTGAGCGGTGCCAAAGCGATGTTGGCGGATGGGCTGTTCACTCGCTGGCCCAAGCCGGATTATGGTTTCGCCGCGCATGTCGGCCCCGACCCGACGGGCACCGTGTCAGTGAAGGAGGGCACGCTCACCTCGGCGTCCGACCAGATCGACATCACCTTCCACGGCCGGGGTGCGCACGGAGCGATGCCGGACAAGAGCATCGATCCGATCGTAATGGGCGCACATTTTGTGTCCGACGTGCAATCCGTGATAAGCCGCGCGAAGGCGCCTGGAACGTTCGGGGTAGTAACCGTAGGCGCGTTCCAGGCGGGAACGGTGGACAATATCATCCCGGATCATGCCGATCTCAAATTGACATTGCGCTCACACGATGACGATACCCGCAAGTTGTTGATCGACGGCGTTACCCGGACGGCCGTTGCGGTGGCGGAGATGGCGGGCGCGCCGGCACCGACGATCGATCACCCAGCGGGCGCCAGCGCGGTGCAAAACGACATCGGCCTTGCCGATCGTGCGGCTGGTGTTTTGGAGGCTGCGTTCGGCAAGGATGTGAGTTTCGTGCCGGCCTTTATGCCGGGCGGCAGTGCAAGCGAAGATTTTTCGGAGTTCGTCAATGCTGGCGTGCCCTCGGTCTACTTCGGGATCGGCGGCGACGACCCGACGATGCTCGCGCAGTACAAGGCGCAGGGCAAGCCGGTTCCCGTTAATCACTCGCCCTATTTCGCGCCTGTGCCGGAGCCCAGCATCAAGCGCGGAGTCGAAACGCTCACGCTCGCAGTACTCATGGTCGCGGGAACCGCCAGCAAGTAACGCCGGCCAGTCCGTTGTGGGTCAAGGCAGTGCAGGACAACCGTCGTTCCCGGGAGAGCTCGACGAGTCGACGAGTCGTCGTCTTGCCCAATTGGAGGAAAGCATCATTCGAATCGATTCGGAGTTCAAGCGCTAGCTGGCACGTTCACGATTGGTCGACTCACGCCGAGTAGAGAGAGGCACAAAACGATGCGTCACATCGAACGACATCGCACCGCGCACATTGGCTGGCTTCGTGCAGCTGTCCTCGGCGCGAACGACGGTCTCATTTCCACCGCGAGTCTCATTGTTGGTGTCGCCGCCGCCGGCACCGCGCGAGCCGCCATTCTCGTCGCGGGAGTCGCCGGACTCGTCGCCGGAGCCATGTCGATGGCCGCGGGTGAGTACGTCTCCGTCAGCTCGCAGGCGGATACAGAGGCGGCGGATCTGGATCGCGAGAGGCGTGAGATCGCCGCGGATCCCGACGCAGAACGCGCAGAGTTGGCCGCCATCTATGAGTCGCGCGGCCTCGCGCCCGACCTCGCGCACGAAGTCGCCACGCAGCTCATGGCGCGGGACGCCATCGGCGCACATGCGCGGGAGGAACTCGGTCTCTCGGAGCTGACGACCGCGCGACCGCTCCAGGCGGCGCTATCCTCGGCCGCGTCGTTCGCCGCCGGCGCCGCCCTACCCGTTCTGGTGTCGGCATTTGTTCCGGCGTCGTACCTCACACAGGCCGTGATCGGGACCGCGCTCGTGCTCCTGATTGCTCTCGGCGCGCTGGCTGCGCGAGTCGGTGGTGCGTCGCTGACACGCGGCGCTTTGCGTGTCGCCTTCTGGGGAGCGCTCGCGATGGCGGCGTCGGCGCTTATCGGTCGCGTCTTCGGCACAATCGTGAGTTGATCGCACGTCCGGACGGGGCGATCACATCGACAGCAATCCGGATCTCAAGCGCGACGCCGAGCTGAATCCGGCAACATTCGCGCGTGACATCGAGAGGGAGTTCATGAGTGCATTCGTTCGCGCGGGCAAAGGAACCAAGAGTGTGCTGGCGCATTCCTGAGGCCACGATTGGAGTATCGGGTACTGTTGACTCTGCGCTCGCTACAAATTACGTTCATGACACAAGCCAGAAGCTCGTGGTGATTTGCCGCCAATTGCCGCCACGTAAAATAAAGTGCTAAAATGCGACTGCCCGGCGGCGTCATCGTCGGGCTTTTTTGCTTTTTTACTACTCACTTTTCCATGTCCGCCAGCCTCCACGAATCGCTCACAACTCACAGCTACGCTCGACTGCGCGAGGCCGATTCGGCCGCGCGTACATTCGCCGAACGCGGTTGCAAACCCAGCACGTGCTGTTGTCTGAGCATGTGGCTCACCATGCAGCACCAGCGGCCGGAACGGAAACGCCGAGCTTGATTCCATAGCTCCAGGGTTTCCACCCTGACAAGGATCTTCCACCGGCCGCTCACCAAATGAGCGGCTTTTTTGTTCGCCCCGCTGTAACCAACACTACTCACCCTTTTCGGAGCACTGATTCCATGACTACTACAGCTTCCAAATCAACACAGACCAGCTCGCCGACCATCGCCGAGAAGAAATACGCACACCCCGATGCACTCGTCAGCACTGATTGGCTGGCCGAACATCTGAATGATCCCAAAGTGCGCATACTCGAAAGCGACGAAGATGTTCTGCTGTACAACATCGGTCACATCGCGAACGCACAGAAAATAGACTGGCACGATGACCTCAACGATTCCATCACGCGCGACTATGTAGATCATACCGCGTTCCAGAAATTGCTGCGCCGACTCGGAGTGGACCAGTCAACCACCGTCGTGCTATACGGCGACAAGAGCAACTGGTGGGCAACTTATGCATTCTGGGTGTTTCGCCTGTTCGACTTCCCAAACGACAAGCTTCGAATCCTTGACGGCGGGCGCAACAAGTGGATCGCGGAAAACCGGCCGCTCGTGACAGAGATCCCACAATTCGCCACGACGTCATATGTAGCGCCCGAGCGTAACGACACGCGCATCCGCGCTTTCAAGGAGCAGGTTCTCGTGCAGCTCCCGAAGACGACACCCATTGTAGATGTGCGCTCTCCTGATGAGTACTCCGGGAAGACCACGCACATGGCTGCCTACCCACAGGAAGGCGTACTGCGTGGTGGTCATATCCCGCGCGCCAAGAGTGTACCGTGGAGCCGCGCTGCCAATCCCGACGGAAGCTTCAAAAGCGCGGACGAACTGCGCGCGATCTATGAGAAAGAACAGGGACTCAAGCCATCCGACGATGTCATCACCTACTGCCGCATCGGAGAGCGCTCCTCCCACACCTGGTTCACGCTCACTTACCTGCTCGGCTACAAGACGGTTCGCAATTACGACGGTAGCTGGACCGAGTGGGGCAACTCAGTACGCGCACCAATAGAGAGGTAACGCCGTTCGAATGCAGCCATCAGGAAAGGAATATCAATATGAGTGATTTATATCAGGACACCGATAGTCTCACCATCGACGCGGCAATTGGCCAGACGGCGGTGGTAAGGCTTCAACGCGTGGTCGATGCAGGAAGCGCCGAGGTTTGGGTAAAGCTCGAAGGACTCAACCCCGGCGGGTCGATCAAGGATCGCACTGCACTCGGCATGGTCGCCGATGCAGAGGCGCGCGGTCTGCTGCAGCCCGGTGGAACAATTGTCGAACCGACATCCGGCAACACCGGTATTGGTCTCGCTCAGATAGCAGCCGCACGGGGATATCATCTCATACTATGTCTACCATCATCAATGAGCGAGGAGCGCAAACGTACGCTCCTCGCGTATGGCGCGAAACTGGTGCTGACGGATCCGGAGCGCCGCATGCTCGCCGCGATTGAGGAGGCAGAGCGCATTCGTGATAGCACAGGTGCGTGGATGCCCAATCAGTTCACGAATCCTGCTAATCCGCGCATCCACTACGAGACAACAGGACCAGAGTTGTGGACTCAGCTCGATGGCAGAATCGACGCTTTCGTGTACGGATCCGGAACGGGTGGAACTATCACCGGCGTGGGTCGATACCTGAAGGAACAGAATCTCGCAGTGCAGGTTATTGCGGTGGAGCCAGCGCGATCAGCTGTACTCTCTGGTGGTGAGCGCGGGCAACACAAGTTCCAGGGAATGGGCCCTGGCTTCATTCCAGCCAACCTGGACAGATCCATCATCGATCGCGTGATAGACGTGTGGGAAGAGGATGCATTTCCGCTCGCCATACGTCTTGCACGCGAAGAAGGGCTCTTTGTCGGTATGTCTTCAGGCGGTATTGCAGTCGCTGCATTGCAAATCGCACGTGAACTTGGGCCGGGTAAACGAGTCGCCATGATCGCTCCGGACTCCGGATCGCGTTACCTGTCGACCGCACTCTTTGCTGATCTCAAAACGTGACAGAGCAGTCTGCTGACTCGCTTCGATTCTCACATTGCCAGGCGCAGTGCCGGTTTACGTGTGTAGCTCAACCAGCCGTTATCCCGCTACCCCGGGGACGGGGGCGCGAAACTGCGCCGGGCGCTCCTCGCTCGCAGCTCCGAGCGCGCGTAGTACGCCGTCCACGTCCAGATCGGTACCGTAAACTGGACTACCTGGCTGCTGTCGCCACGACTGGTCCAGACCACCGGCATCCACGCCGTCGAAGCCCAGCTCGTTGATCAACTTCAGCACGACGGCCTTGGCAGCATCATCGTCGCCAGCTACCGGGAGCGCGATTCGTTTCGCTGCACTTGCTGGCTTGCCGCCATCCATGAGATGCTGCGCCATGATGTTGTTGAACGCCTTCACCACCGGCCGACCCAACTGTTCCGCCACCCAACCGCTCTCGGTCATCCCGTCCTCGATGTCGGCAATGCGGCCATCGCGCTGCGGATAGTAGTTGCCGGTGTCCACGACCACGGCAGTCGCTGGCGTTCTTGCAAGCAGGTCCCGCGGCAACGACGGAACGCTCTTCTCCGGAATGGCCACGATTACCAGATTCTTATCCGCAGCCACGTCCACAATCGACACTGCCGTTGCACCAGTCTCTGCCGCGAGACCCGCCAGCGTCTCCGGCCCACGAGAGTTGGCGACCGCAACGTCGTAGCCCAGCGCGCGGAGGCGCCGAGTGAGGGTCCCGCCAATGTGACCAGCTCCAACAATTCCCACTTTCATGTTTTCTTACCTTCCCCTGACTACCGTGGTCAGTCAGCCGAATCAGTGTGCCTTCCAGCGGCCACAGCCGCTCGCCTCGCCCGAGTTTGCTTGGGCTCGGCGCTTCATGAACTGCACAAAATGGTCCTTTCACACGGCGCCTTCTCGACTCGGGGGGTGCGTGATCGGTGACGCGATCGTGCAGGATTACGACCGTTTTCAAATGGATCTTCCTGGTCATGACCGTGGAACCGGCTCCGGTGCCCGGTCTTGACTCCGATCCTCCTGCGCGCATCTTCTCACTCGCGCCAGCCGACCTTCCGCTACACGGGGTTCAGCGGTAACGAAGCGATCCACGCCAGACAGACGATCGCCATCTTCTGTCCAATCTTCTCAAGTTCAGACACAGGCTCCCGATGGACACACGAATCGATAGAAGGGTACTGCAACGCATGAACGTGCGTGACATTCCCAGGCTGTTCAGCGCTGCGGCAGTCGCTCGTGTTCTGGCGCTGGCTGTAGCGCTTCTCATCGCGATCCCAGTCAGCGCGCAGCAGCGAGATCCAGCTTCCCGCGGATCGTTCCACGTCGAGGAAGCAACCATCGCGCAGATCCACAGCGCGATGCGAGATGGTTCGCTCACGTGCGTCGGTCTCGTGCAGCAATATCTACAACGCATCGACGCGTACGATAAGAAAGGACCCGCCGTCAACGCGATAGTGCTGGTGAACCCGGACGCGCTCGCAACCGCCGCCGACCTGGATCGTCGTTTCGCGCGCGACGGGATCACGCAGCCGCTGCAGTGCATCCCAGTGATAGTGAAGGACAACTATCAGACTGCGGGGCTTCGCACTACCGCCGGCTCACTTTCACTCAAGGGATTCATACCGCGCGAGGATGCGTTCGTGGTTCGCAAGCTGCGCGAGGCGGGCGCAATCGTGCTCGCGAAGTCCAACATGGCCGAGTTTGCCTTCAGTCCTTACGAAACCGTGAGTTCGATCCTGCCGGGCTACACGCGCAACCCGTACGATCTGGCCCGCGTCACCGCGGGATCAAGCGGCGGCACCGCGGCTGCGGTGGCTGCGGACTTCGGAGCGGTGGGACTTGGCACCGATACCGGCAACTCTATCCGCGGTCCGTCGGCTTTTCTGAGTCTTGTCGGAATCCGTCCGACAATGGGGCTCACGAGTCGTAGCGGCGTCGTTCCGCTTTTTCTTTCGGCGGATGTCACGGGACCAATGACGCGCACTGTCGCCGATGCGGTGGCATTGCTCCAGGTGATGGCCGGTCCCGATCCGGCCGACACCGCAACCGTGCACAGTGTCGGAAAAATTCCGCGCAGCTACGCCGCGTCGCTCGTGCGCGACGGGCTCAGGGGCGCACGCATCGGCGTATTGCACCAGGCTTATGATAGACCGAGCGCAGATTCGGAAGTGATGACACTGTTCCATCGCGCGCTGGACGATATGCGTGCGCAAGGAGCGCAGATCGTGGATCCGGTGGCGGTGGACAGTCTCACCGAGCTGCTGCGCATATCGAACGCACCCTGCAATCCGTTCAAGTACGATCTCAACCGATACCTGAGCGCACTCGGCGATCAGGTGCCAGTCCACAGCCTGGATGAGATTATCAAATCACGCCAGTTCCATCCGTCCATCGAGGTACGACTGAAGGACGCGCAGGCAGTGACTGAAACGCCGGAGCAGTCGGTCGGCTGCCGTGGCCAGCGAGAGTTTCGCACTCGATTGCGCGCAGCCGTGCTGCAGCTCATGGACAGCAACAAGCTGGACGCGCTGGTATATCCAACGTGGAGCAACGTACCGCGCCTGATCGGCGACCTGAACACTCCAGCCGGCGACAACAACCAACTATTCGCGCCGAGTACCGGCTTCCCCGCCATCACCGTACCGATGGGGTTCACACGCAACGGAACCCTGCCGGCGGGCGTTCAGTTCTTCGGTCGAGCGTGGAGTGAGCCCGAGCTGATCAAGCTGGCCTACTCATACGAGCAGGCAACCATGCACAGGCATCCTCCGTCTACCACGCCTGCACTGAAGTGAGAGGATAGCCGGGCCAGATGATCTTGCGTAATGCAAACGAATCGCGATTCGTTTGCATTACGCAAGATCCGACCCCGTTTTCTGCTCCCGCCGACCCAACGTTCGCTGGACCGGGGACGTAGCCATACGTCGCGACTCTGCATCGCCGTCATTGCTGTCTGGCGCCCAGTGTTCGCGTTTCTGCTCCATTGCGTGGCTCGCACTGGTTCATCACTCGCCATATTGCACGCTCGACCACTATTTACAGTCAACTCACCGGCTGGAGAAGACCGATTATGAAAAGCTCGTATTCGTTGGCGGTTGTTTGTGCCGGAATCCTTCTTGGTGCGACCGCCGCACCGTGCTCTCTCGCTGCACAGGCTGAAGAACAGGCGGCGATTCAGACGTTCGCGATGCGGCCGGCATCTGTTACTGCTACCGAGGGCATCGCTGCGAGTGCGGTGGGACCGATCGTTGAGCAGGTCTCTTTCCACAATGCGTCAACAGAGTCCAGAGCTATCGCGGACCAGGACGTCGGGCCGCACGTCAATCGCGGTCTCGCGCTGGCCGTCGCTGGCATTGCGGCCGTCGGAGTGGGGTATGCAGTGAAAGGCCAAGCCGGAACCATGATCGCTTTAGGCGGCGGCGCACTGGCACTGTACGGTGTCTATCACTGGATCAAATAGCCGCCGCACAAAATTGAGCAGCGCGGCGGTATAAATACAGTGCATGGGACACACTTCAGCGTTTCCATTCACCTTTCGACGCAAGAAAGCCGTGGTTGCGGCGTCGGAGGTGACATCCACAAGGAGACAGTCCATGGCCTCCTTCATATCGGCGGCGATCGGATTGTTGTCCAGTGGCGCACTGCACGGAAGAGCGATCACGTCGATTGCAAATATCCGGGCCCCCGACGCGGTAAATGCGAAGTTCTAAAGCGCACGGCCCGCTACCGTTTGAGTTTCCGTCGTGCCGTTGGGATGAGCGCAACGAGTCCAGTCCCCAGCAACGCCATTGAACTCGGTTCTGGCACAGTGCTCGGAGGTCCGGCTGACGGCGCGGTGTTGATGGTTCCGAATCCACTCTGATCGAAGGAAGCGGAACTGATAAACGCGCCGCTTGCGTCCACCGCGTCTATTCCACTCAGCATCGCCCAGATGGAACCAGTCTGGGACGAGGAGCCGGTTGCATGTCCGGTGACGTAGGCCGTGGCGTCCACGGTGAAGTTGTACTGGAAGACTCCACTGGTTGGCGTGAGCGGCATCGTGAAGTCAAAGCCTTGCGCCGTCTGCACCGCGCCGTTGGTGAGCAGGCTACTGCCTCCCGTCTGTTGAGCGAAAACGGGATTGTCGGTGCCTCCGGCGACGAACAGGTTCCAGAACCCGTACCCTTGGTTTGCGTTGGCGTCCCCCGTCAGGGATTGAGTGGTGATGAAGTGGAAGATGAGGTTGTCCGTCGCTGACGGCGTGCCCGTGACAGTCAGCCGACTGTATTGGGTCGAGAAGCCATGACCTTGGACATAGGCCTGCCCATCGGTGCCCGTCTGATTGGCGGTTCCCAGTGCACTCGCAGTCCGGGCCGAGTTGGACGAGCTGCTGGCCGCGCTGGCGCTGCCACCGGGCACGGGGCCGCAATTCAGGATGTTACTCGTCGCAACCGAAGTCGACGAACCCGCGCCGGGTTGACTACACGAGTTGAGGTTATTGCCATTGTTGCTCAGGTCGTGCACGCCAGCGAAGGAAGAACTGAGCCCCGCTTGTGCAGCCGCACCGCATGGGACCAGTGCCAGAGCCAGGGCCAGAGCAGCGGCTCCGCCCCCCAAACGAGCGATGGTGGACTGCATTGCGGTATCTCCTGATCAAAAGGTTGTGCGGCAAGGTTAAGCCGGCGTGGTCAACGCCATGGCAAGGAACGTCAAGTCGTTGAGTGGCTTGGTGTTAGCGGAGTGCCGCGGCCTCCGGCCCTCGTCCTCGGGATTGATGTTCAAGAATGGGGTGGCGCGGTTTTCGACTGGACGGACGGTGAAGGCAAGCCGGTTGCAGGAACAACAGCCTCGTCCATTGCTTCGACGCAAAGCGACCAGTTCGCGCCCAGCTCCGTGGCGCCTTGCGTGTGGTATTTTGGGGAGCGCTCGCGATGGCGGCGTCGGCAATTATCGGTCGCGTGTTCGGCACGATCGTGAGTTGATCGTCCGTCCGGGCCGCGCTCGAAAGGTACGCTTTTTGCCGCATGTTCAGCAGGTAACTACTCTAAGGAAGGTATCGTGAAAAGGTTACTGATAACGGCAATTGTTGGCGTGCTCACAGCCGGTTCCTCGTCTGCCGTGTTCGCGCAAAGTGCTACCGATGAAGTAAGTACCGCTCATGCACACGCGCTGATGGCGCAAAGTGCGACCACCGTGGCAGCCGCCCACATGCACTTGCACCATGTCATCAACTGCATTGTCGGTGCTACAGGCAGCGATTACGACGCAGCTGCGGGTACGCCATGCAAGGGCCAAGGTGACGGCGCGCTGAAAGACGCGGCGAGCAACTCCACACTGGAAGGAAAACTGAATGTCGCGCTTGCTGATGCACGCAGTGGGTTGAAGTCGGATGCGCTCAGCACGGTGCAACAGGACGCAGCCAAAGCAGCTGGCGCGCTAGGAGCCACCACGACGCAGAAAGCCAGCGGCGGCTATAAGTGGTAAGCAAGCTGGCGAGCCCGCGATAAAAGCACGCGGCCATGGCACATGGCCATGGCCGCACGAAAAGGCTGTTGCTGGAACCACAGTGCTGACGCAACATGCTGACGCAACATGCTGACGCATCACCGTGCAGTCCCGGCACAATTGTTTTTGGTGTGCTACGGTTTCATAGCGGATGATGCCGCGCGTGTCGCGTTGTCTGCCTGAGTTTCGTCCCGGATGCGTCGTCGGTGGGATTCAGCATAGGCCTGCGCACGAAATTTCAACAAAGGGTCGTTGGAAGGCTTGATACCACTGGGCAGCACCAGTGGATCAAAATTGATGTCGCGGCAGACGGCAACATTCTGCGGCTCGCTGGCTTGAATCACCAGTGTCCCGGCATTGATCTGGCGACGATCCGCGGGCCATGCTTGCGCGGCGTCGTCGATCGGGTCGCGGGCGTTTGCGAGCACGAACATAAGCCGCCAGCGAAGTGCTCCCTGTGACAGTCGGCGGTGAAGATCGGCGTTGAGATAATCGGGACTGTCGATCGGAGCGCGGCTGCTGTCGCGCATCGCTTCCGGTACCATGCTCCAACGCACCGCTTGCCGATGGCCTTTCGCATCCACGAGATCGAAGGTGTTCAGGCTATTGTAACTTTCAGTCGCAAAGCTGGTCGATGGTTTGGTGGTGTCGTCCCAAATCCGGAATGCGTTCGCCTTCGGATGATTAGCAAAGAATGCCGCCAACTTTTTCGGGTCAGGGTTGCCGGTCGCTGGAAGTGGCTGCTGCGCTTGCATGAACTCGTAATCGTCCGCGGGCGTGGAGACCGGGAAAACCGGGACGGCATTCATCGCAGTGCGCCACTGCTGGCCGTCGGCCTGGAGAAAGTCCAGCGCCATCCCGCGAATCGGTGTACTGCCGTCCCACGCGTATGGATTGGTGCCGGGAATCGAGAAACGTCCAACCACCGGAGTGCGTTGTCCGGTCGCCAACAGTCGAGCCATCGAGTATGGCGCAGCACCTCCGTCACTCTCGAAATAGCCTGAGATGCATACGCCCTTTGCGTGGTTACGACGATAACCGGGGAACACACCGCCGTTTTTCTGAAACTGATCGACGACCTGATTTGCAGCGGGCTGTTGCGTCACCGGTGATTCGCGCGCACACGCAAGGAACGCAACCTGCATCGTCAGCGCGGCAACGCTCGTGAGTGCAAAGGCGGTTAGAGTCACCCGCTTCCGACGCGTGCCCATGTTCACGAGTCACTCCTTGCAAGGTGTACGGTCACAAAAAAAGCGAGTAGGAGAACTGTACAGAATTCCAGTCCAGTAAGTGTATGATGTTCTGGATCAAGCCGGGCCGAGCGCGACCGCCGACAGATCGCCATCGTGCGAGAGCGTGATATCCCAGTCGGGAATTGGGACTGCGCCGTGGCGCGGGTAGAGTCGCGGTGGATCGAACCTCGATCCGTTCCAGTGCCGCACTATCTCGACGTCACCAAGTCCCGCCTCCGCAGCAAGTGCTCGCGCCAGGCGCCGCACAGCGAGCGATTGCTCCGCCGGGGGCAGTGAAAGCGACGCCTGCTCCCGCTCGGTCGGTTCGTATGCATGAGCACTGCGATCGATCTCGTCGCGCGTGGCGACGGCAATCTTCAACGCGCGAAAGTCTCCCTTGTCATCCATCGCCAGGCAGTGAATGTACGACGCTGTCGCGCTCCACTCCAGCGCGAGGTGCAAGTCGTGGAACCGCTTCATGCCATGTATCACCACATGCCCCGTACCATTCGCCGCGCCGTCTGCCAAGTCCGCGGCAACGGGGCTCGAATCCAGCACCACTTCGTATGCGGAGTGCGCGAAGATCGCGCCCGGACTCAGTTTCTTCGCCACCTTGTACGCAGCCTCTTTCCCGGCCCAGAGCAGCCAGAGCATGTTGTCGGGATTCGATGAGCCCCGAATACATTCTGCTTCGCGGGCCGTGAAGACGCGCGCGATGAAGCGGACATCGCGCGCTTTTCCGACTGCCTCACGCGATCGAAGGTCTACCAGATCGTTCCCGATCGGCAAAGTAGCGGTCCTCCATATCGGCGAGCTTATGGATGATCTGTGTAGCCAGGTCGCGGGCGCCGCGCAGGCCAGTCGCCTCGGTCCTGGGGTGCAGCATCTCAAGTGTGACTGAGTACTCGTCGCCGGTGTGTGGCGAATCGGTGTACCCGTCCTGCATGCGGCCACGCAGGTAGATGCATAGCACCCGCGCCTCGGGTACCGCCTGAGCTATCTGCCCCACTCCGTACGTGAAATTTTCCGTGTCGACGCGTTCGGTGCGGCTCCGTCCCCCCTCCGGGAAGATCGACACCAGCTCACCCGAGCGAAGGAGGTAGGCGATCTTCTCCAATGTTCGCTTCACTTCTTCGCGCGGGCCGCCTCGGGTGACGTAGACACACTTGCCGAGGAACGATGCCACGCGCCAGAACCAGGTAGAGAAGTTGGCCTTCTCGGGCACGCTCCACGGAAAGCGCGAATAGTGCCAGAGATAGCTGGGTAATGGTGCGAGTGCCCACACGATGATGATCGTGTCGAGCAGGGTGAGATGGTTGGAGCAGATGAGGACCGGACCGGGCTCCGCATTCATCAATTCTGCGAAGCGTGCCCGAACGGTATCTGCGTCGCGTACTGACAGGCGCTTTACTACTCGCGCCCAGAAGAACGCGATCGGCGCGACGATCGGGAAGAAGAGAAACGACACCGCGCGCTGTAGCGCCAGAGTGCGCTGATCGCGACGCGCTATCTGGTCCACCAGCGGAACCTATTTCAGCTTCTCCTGGATGACCGTCACGGCATCGCCCAGAGTGTGCACACGGTCGGCTGCCTCGTCGTCGATGGCGATGTCGAACTCGTCCTCGAAGGCCAGCACGATGTCCACCAGGCGGGCTGAGTTGACGCCGAGGTCCTCCAGAAGCCGAGTGTGCTCGTCTGCCGTCGACAGCTTGTCGGTGTTCTTTACGAACGGCTTTATGATACCGATGACCTTGTCGAACGTCTCCTGATGCTCCATGTCAGCTGCTCCTGGTCTGGTTAAAGTTGCGGGGATCCCACTTTTCGAAGATCACGCACGCATTCACATCGCCGAAGCCGAAGCTGGCCTTCGCAATGATTCCCGGCTGCATCTCTCTAGTCTCGTGAGGGATGCTGGCTGCATACGCTTCCAGCTTCGGATGCAGGTCCTCGCAGTTGAGCGAGGGGTGAACGAAGCCGCGATCCAGCTCGAGGATCGACGCCACACACTCGATTCCACCAGCGGCACCCAGGCTGTGTCCGATCATCGACTTGGTTGAATTTATAAGGGGGAAGTTTTCTGGCGCGACGCCAAGGCCGGCCTGCCAGTTGGCGATCTCCCCCGGATCGGCCATGGTTGCGGTGAGGTGGCCGTTGATGGCGCCCACATCCTCGCCGCGGATTCCGGCCGCTTCGAGCGCGGCCCGTATGCAGCGTTGCACGCCATATGGATTGGGGGCTGTCATGCTCCCGCCCTGGCGCTGGCCGCCGCTGTTGACGTCTGCCCCCTTCACCTCTGCGTAGATCCGCGCGCCGCGCGCGAGCGCGGTCTCCAGATCCTCGAGCATGAGAATCCCCGCGCCGGATCCGGGGACGAAGCCCGATGCGCTCGCACTCATCGGACGCGATGCCTTTTCCGGCTCATCGTTTCGATCTGTGGCCAGGACCCGCATGGCGTCGAAGGATCCCCACGTATAGTGCGAATCACCCTCGGCACCGCCAGCGAGCATGCGCTTTGCGCGCCCCGCGCGGATCTGCCAGTAAGCCTCCACGATCGCTTCGGTGCCCGTGGTGCACGCGCTGCTGTTGGTGGACACCTGGCCGCCCAGGCCGAGTAGTCCGCCGATCCGCGCGCTGACTCCGCTGCACATGACCTGCTCCACGATCGTGCTGCCCATCCGTCTGGTGCGGCCTCCATCGATCATTGGTCCGGCATAGGAGCACATGAGGTCGATGCCGGCCACGCCGGTGCCGATGATCGCGCCGGTGTCGAAGTCCGGCTCGGACGACGCATCTCCCGGCGACTCCATGCCCGCGTCGCGCCAGCAATCTAGTGCCGCGATCGCGCCGAAGGCGATGATGTTGGACTTCATCGAGAAGCGCTGCTCCTCGCTGAAATAACGCTCCTTGATCTCCTCCACGCCCTGCGGCGCGCCGCCTACCTGGCAGCCGAACTTCAGCTCTCGGAGCTTCTCGTAGAAGCGGATACCCGAGCGCCCCTCGCGCAGCGCGTGCTCGAAGTCATCGAGCCCATGTCCGTTGGGCGCGAGAACACCGAGGCCGGTCACAACCACTCGTCTATCCAATTCTGATCCCCAATCCCGAAAGTGTGCAAGACGCCACCATGCTGCCATCGGCCTTTGTCATCTCGACCTTCGACCTGAGCTTGTTGCGGCGCCAGAAAATTTTCTCTCCCCGGCAGATCACCTTCTCCCCCGGGAGAACGCCACCGACAAATTCCACCTCGGCATCGGTGAAGATCGAACGCCAGAAAGGAAGCTCCACAGGACCAACTTCCAGTGCCTTAAGGTAGATCCCCAGCGCCACGACTCCCGTCTGCGCCATCGTCTCCAGGAGGATGACTCCGGGCGTGAGTGGCATGCCAGGAAAGTGGCCAGCATAGAAGCTTTCGTCCATCCGGAAAGTGTACCTGCCTTCGATGCTGTCCGCGCTAAGTTCGGTGATCTCATCTATGAAGCGGAAGGGATGCTGTTGTGGCACGAGCCCCAGCACTTCTGCGGGGGTGAGAGCGTGTCCGATTCCTTTCTGTTCGTTCATCATCGCTTTAGCAACCCGCCTCGCGAATTGGCAGAGTGCGCAGGGTAGTCAGCGTAGCGGATCCCTTCGAACATCCCCACCTTCGCATCAGTGATCGTGTAGATGTGCTGATCGTTCACGAAGACTTTCCCCGTGCCGATCGCGAGCGCCGTTCCGCTGCTCTTCAATTCGGTATAACGCCGCACCTCCACTTCGTACCGCACCACCTCGTCGTACGGGCGGATCTGCCCTGAGAAGTCGACCTCCTTGCAGCCGAGCGCGCGGCCGATTCCACGGGAGCCGCACGCCGAGCAGTAGAGCCCCAGCAACTGCCAGATGGCGTCGACCCCCAGACAGCCGGGCTGTACAGGATCGAGGCGGAAGTGGCACTGAAAGAACCACTCGTCGAAGCGCACATCCTGCTCGGCCACGATCGCGCCGCGCGGGCCGTCGCGCTGAATGTCGATAACCCGGTCGAACATCAGCAGTGGCGGAGCGGGGAGTACCGCGTAGTCCTTCGAGGGATGGTCCTCTACCAGGGTGCCCCAGCTGATTGCGATCAGTTCTTCTTTTGAGAAGCTGGTTCGCTTGAGAAAGTCCTCGTATTTCACGCCGTCTCTCCGGAGAACGTGAGGAGAGCGCCACCCCAGGAGAGTCCCGCGCCGACCACCACCAGCGCCAGCCGGTCGCCGGGTGAAAAGCGGCCCCAGTTCTGCGAGAGTACGCCGGGCGCGCCGGCTGCGCCACAGTTCCCGAAACGGTCCACGTTGAATAGATGCCGGGAGTCGGAAACGCCGACGCGAGACGCGGCGGAGCGTAGCATCAGGAGGTTCGCCTGGTGCCCGATGAACCAGGGCTCGATGTCGACGTCCCCGTCCTGCTTCTTCAGGAGCGCCGCGGCCGTCGCGGCGGTCCTCCGGATGGCAAAGCGCTGCACAGCTGAACCATCCTGTCTGAACAAGCCGCCGGTGGGGATCACCACGCTTTCCCATCCGGCTGGGTCAGAGGCGAAGCTGGTTCGGAGCACAGCGGAGCGTGCCGGTACCCGCGTGGATACCACTGCGGCACTGCTTCCATCGCCCCAGAGCACAGCGGTCGCGCGGTCGGAGTAGTTCACTGTCCGCGTGTTGTTCTCCGGACTCACGATCAGCACGAAGTCCGGCAGCGACTCGGCGTGCATCTTTCCGAGAAAGTCCAGCTGGGCCACGAAGGTGGAACAGGCGGAATTCAAGTCGAACGCTGGCGCTTCGATCCCCAGCTCGGCGGCGATAATGCACGACTCGGCGGGTGTCACGTACTGGGGTGAGCAACCGCCGGCGATCACCATTCCAATGTCACCTGGCTGCAGCCCTGCACGCTCTATCGCCATTCGGGCCGCGCTAGCCCCGGTCTGGGCGTTGGTGTAGCGGGATGCGTCGTAGGCAGCACGCGGGTCGGTGTTGTGAGTATCGCGGATGTAGTCGAGCGAGAGCACCGTGCGCCGCTCCCGGATGCCCACCCTGTCGAGAATCCACTCGTCCGTCGTCCCGATGTCGAGTGACTCGAGAAACGCGTTGTCTATGACGTTTTCGGGGTGAAAGTGCCCGATCCCGTGTACTTGGAGCATTCCTTCTTCCTTGTGTTGCATCAGGAGGGCGCGATCCGCTCGCCGCCGTCTACTGGAATAATCGCGCCGTTTACCCATGCCGCCTCCGGGCGGCATAGCAGCGCGATTACACTGGCGACGTCCTCAGGGCGCGTCATGCGCCCAAACGGATTGCGTTTCTCGGCGACCTCGCGCATCCGATTGTTGCCGGGGATCACCCGCAGCGCCGGGGTGTCGGTCACACCAGGCTGAATTATGTTCGAGCGGATTCCGTACGGTGCGAACTCCACGGCTATCGAGCGCGATACCGACTCCAGCGCCGCCTTGGCCGCCGACACCGCAGCGTAACCACGCCAGGCCACCTGATTTCCCTCGCTGGTGAGACCAAACACCCTCGCGTCCGTGGCGAAGAGTTTGCGCGCGAAGAGCTCCTGTACCCAGCTCAGCAGGCTTGTCCCCATGCTGAAGACTGTCCGCGCCATGTCCTCATCTTCGATCAGGGCCTCGCCGTAGTCCGTGCCATTTGCGACCTCCGAGGGGACCGGCGCGATGGGCTTTAGGTTGCCAAGCGCTATGGAATGGAGGAGCATGCGCACGCGACCGTTTGCTCCCATTTCCTTCGCGAGAGCATCAAGCGTCGTGTTCCTGCCTTCGACGCTGAGCGCGTCGAGGTTCAGCGCGAGGAAGCCGCTTCCGTGGGCGCGGATCTCTGCGAAGTCAGCCTCGATGCGAGGCATGGCACCCCGCCTGTCACGGTGGATGATGCACACGCTCATCCCGCGGCTAGTCACAGCCTTCGCTGTGGCCAAGCCGAAGCCGCTGGAGCCACCGAGGATGAGCGCCCACTCTTCAGACGTGAATTCTTTCACGCAATGGGCCGGTGGTGCGCTTCGCCGATTATCCGGCGCGCGACACGATCAGCGAAATTCGACATCCGAGGTCCCTGGACATCGGCGCCGGGGTGCTCGAAGCGCATGTAGTCGTGGAAGAGGTGTACTTCAGAGTCACGCGGGTCGGACTCGAATTGCCAACATTGGCAAGCTAACGGCCGAGGCGCTCGTAGGGAATGAATCGCGCCACCTTCCATATGGTGTCCACGGCCTCCGCCCGCCCTGGAACCTGAGCTGGCGGGGAGACAGGGGCCCCCGTCGAGTGCCATTATGAACGTCAGTGGACAGCACGGGAAATCCACCTCGCTCAGTCCGACAGTTCAAGGTCAAGCCCCGAGAATGTTCTAACGCGTCGCCGACTCACACTGCAGTGCGAACGGTACGCGGCGGCTTGCTGTTTCAATCACGATTCAAAAAGAACGCCTGAATATCGTCCGCCAACAGCTGCGGCGCTTCGAGCGCAGCGAAGTGGCCGCCGCGCGGCATGTCGGTCCACCGCACAACATTGTAGCCCCGCTCAACCCACGATCGCGGCGGTCTGGAGATCTCGAATGGGAATCGTGCAAACGCCGTCGGCACTGATATCATCTCTCCCGTCTCAAATTTTAGCGGCGTTGAGCTGGATTCGAGGTACACGTGCATCGAGGATGAAATGGAATTTGTAAGCCAGTAGATCATCACATTCGCAAGCATCACATCGAGCGAAATCGGCGTCGACGGATCGGACCACTCGTGAAATTTTTCCGCGATCCACGTGGCGAGGCCTGCTGGAGAATCGTTCAGTCCGTATGACAGCGTGAGGGGCCTGGTGCTCTGCAGGTGGCCATACGCGCCATTCTTCGCATACCAATCGGCGACGGAATCAAGGAATTCCAACTCTTCGTGATTTAGTTCCGATGTACGGGCAGGTGCATAGGAACCTGGCAGATAGTTGAGATGCAATCCAATCATGCGGCCGGAGTGGCGCCGAGCCATCCACGTTGCGACACCAGCTCCTATGTCACCGCCGTGCACGCCAAATCGCGGATATCCGAGAGCTGTCATCAGCGACACTAATACATCTCCCATGCGCATATTCGACATCCCAGGTGATGACGGCGCGTGTGAGAAACCAAAACCTGGCAACGACGGAACGACAAGATCAAACTTGACGCGCAGTCGATCGATGACACCAAGGAATTCGATGAACGAACCGGGCCATCCGTGCAGCAACAGCAGCGGGGGCGCCGTGTTGTTGCCTGACTTTATGTGAATGAAGTGAACCCACGACTCGTCCACAGTACTGATGAACTGAGGATATTGTTGCAGCCGCGCCAGTTGCGCAGTCCAATCGAACGAGTCCGCCCAGTAGCGAACGAGACTCTCGGCGTCCGCTAGTGCGAATCCACCAGAATCACGAATACCTGACGGCCATCGCGTGCGTCGTAATCTTGCACGAAGTTCCTCGACGTCTGCGAGTGGGGTGGCGACGACGAAGGGTTCAATCGGGGAGGGTATGGTCTGGCCGGCCGCGGGTTCAGTGGGCACAAGGCTAAGCTACATGTGGTTGTTGCTCAAAGTCCATGTCCGGTGTTAACTCTTGCGTCGTGTAACCGACGCGGCGCACGGCGCAAGGCTTGACCCGGGTAACAGGGGCCTCACTCACACGCAGGAGCCTTACATGAAGAAAGCCGTCCTCACCTTCGGCCTCATCTCCGGCTTGTTCGTCTCCGTCCTCATGGGCGGCTCGCTGCTCTTCGCCGACAGGATCGGCTCCGGCCACAGCTTGGTCCTCGGCTACGCGATCATGGTGGTGTCGTTCCTGTTCATTTACTTCGGCATCCGTAGCTACCGCGACAACACCCTTCTCGGCCAGATCTCCTTCGGTCGCGCCTTCGCCTGCGGCACCCTCATAACCGTCGTTGCCACCGTCTGCTACGTGGTCATGTGGGAAATTCTCTACTTCAACTTCATGCCCCACTTCATGGACAGCTACTTCGCCGCGCAAATCCAGGGCGTGCAGTCCGCCGGCCTCGATTCCGCTGCGACCGCTGCTCAGGTCGCCGCTCTACAGCACTCCCAGCAGCTCTATCAGAATCCCCTCATCAACATGGCCTACACCTTCATGGAACCTCTGCCTGTGGGACTGCTCATCACCTTGATTTCTGCAGCGCTCCTCCGCCGCAACGCGCCCACGCCGGACAAGTCCCCCGCAGACTCTGAACTCGCCTGAGTCTGCAAATTCACGATATCCAGAAAGGCGCAGTAATGCCGTTGCTTCTCGCGCGAGCATACGTATCGCGCGGCGCGCGCCTGTGGCTGATCACCCGCGCGTTGGTGAGCGGCGCTTTTCTATACCTCGGAACAAATCCATTGCGGCTGTCAGCCGTCGCTGTGGTGGGGATCGTCGTACTTAGCGTCGTTCTGGGCTTCGTCGAAACGTACGGGCGTCGCGAGCGCGTATTCCTCGCTAATCTGGCACTCCGTCCGATCTTTCTCAGCGCGTTGTTCGCGGCGCCTGCAATGATCGGCGAAGTGGCGTTACGCGTTGTCGGGGCCGCGCTGTGATGCAGCCGATCCTCGCCGCAGAATGTGTTGTCAAATCATTCGGACAGTGCAGAGTATTGACCTCAGCGACGCTCCGCGCTGTACCGGGTGAGTTAAGAGTTTTCTTTGGTCGGAACGGCAGTGGCAAATCGACTTTGCTCAAGATTGCTGCTGGCTGGCTCTCGCCGGACAGTGGTGCGATTCATTTTGCGGGACGTGTTTATCTATCAGTTCGTCTCGCCGAATTGGCCGCTGCGGGACTGTTCTATTTGCCGGACCATGATTTTCTGTCAGGCGCGTTCACGATCAGGCGACAACTCGAGATGATCCGCGCGCAATTCGATGGGGGAGATGTTGTGGAAGCAGCGGATCAACTGGAAATCTCGACACATCTGGACAAGCGCCCATTCGAGTTGTCAGGCGGCGAACGGCGGCGCGCGGAACTTGCTGCTGTGCTGGTTCGCCAGCCACTTTGTCTGCTTGCCGACGAGCCGTACCGAGGGATCGCGCCAAAAGATGCAGAGGACTTGACGAGAATATTTTCGGGTTTCGCGACCAGCGGCATGGCCGTGGTGCTCACGGGCCATGAAGTGCCGACGCTTCTCGATGCAGCTGATCACGTGAGTTGGTGCACCAGTGGTACGACGTACGAACTGGGGTCGCCGGCGTCCGCAAGACTGAATCCCACGTTTCGTCAGGAGTATCTCGGGGAGTGGAGTCACCAGGATCACATGCCGCTGTTTGACTCCTCACGACTCACGCGATGACCGATTCGAGTCAGCCTGTAATTCGGCTTGCTGATCCGACCGACGTAGATGAAGTGTGGGATGTCATCGCCTCATGCCGGATCGCGCTGCGCGAGCGTGGTGTCATGCAGTGGGACACGACCTACCCATCCGTCGACACGGTGGAGGACGACATCGCGAACAAAACTCTGTTCGTGCTCACAGCCGACGAAGACTGCGTGGGCGTTGTGACGCTCGATGCCAACGCAGACGCGGCGTATGCTTCCTTGAAGTGGAAATTCGAAGAGCCGGCCCTTATCGTACATCGCCTATGTATCCGACCAAGGCTTCAGGGGAGAGGCTTTGGTCACCGGCTGATGCAATTCGCCGAAGACCGTGTGTCAGCCGGCGACTACAGAAGCATTCGACTGGACGCCTACTCGCAGAACGCCTCGGCGGTCAAGTTCTATCAGCAACGCGGCTACCGTCAGGTCGGACAACTCTTCTTCCCACGCCGTTCACTGCCGTTCTATTTGTTCGAATGGGCGGCACTCGAATGATCTGTGGTGAAAGCACTTCGACTGATGTACCTAAACCGCGCCAAACAGATCATCCAGCGAAAACTGTAAAACGTCACCCTTGTAGTTTCTGGGGACACGTTTTGCACCGAGTAGAACGGGGTCAGTAAAACGGGGTCGGATCTTGCACGATGCAAACCGGCACTTGGGTCACTGGCGCGGGATCGATCTTCGTGGCGGGCTCACAGCATTTCTGCTTATGAGTGCGACGGCGGTATTGCTGGGCGCGCTGGAGATCCTATGCCAACCGTAGATCAGTGGCCGATTTCCAGCGCGCTCTGGAACAGCTTGCCGATTTTTGGTCCAATGAGATCACCGACAAGTTGCGTGGGGCATTGCGGGACGTGAGGGAGACTGCCAACACAATGGACGGCCGGTATGATTCCGAATGCCGGATCGCGCTCCGCGAGCTTTCTATCATGCAGTGCGCAGCGGGAGCCACAGAGTAAATGTTGATCCCCGCCCAGGCTCGCTCACCACGGAGACGCGACCACCGAGGCTATCCGCAAGCTGCTGGCTGATTGCCAGCCCGAGCCCTGCGCCGCTGGTATGATCGGCGTCCAGACGGCTGAATTCCTCGAAGATGAAATCCTGCTTGTCCGCGGGGATACCGACGCCGCTGTCGATGACATCCATCGTGACCCAGCCGCTTTCGTCACCCGAAGGGTCCGCGGCCTGCTCACGGATGCGCAGCGTGATCGAACCATGCTCGGTGTACTTGATCGCGTTGGACAAAAGGTTGGCGATAATCTGTCGCACCCGGGCGCCATCGGCTTCGATCATCACGTCCGGACGTTCCACTTCTACCGAAAGCGAAAGTCCACGTGCCTGCGCCGCAGCCTGATACTCATCACCGAGTGACTGTGCAAGCGTGACAGGGTCCAGCGGCCCCGGCTTGAGTGGAAGATGTCCCGTCTCGGCGCGAGCCAACTCGTGCAGGTCATCGATCAACGCCAGCGCCGTATGGATGCAGCGGCGCAGGCGATCGATGCTGTCCTGCTGTTGCGGTGTGAGCGCGCCGTAGACGCCCATGCTCAACAGATCCGCGAACCCGTCGGCTGCGCCGATTGGATTCTTCACGTCGTGGCTGAAGCCGCGCATCAGCCGGGATCGACTCTGGATTACTCGCTCCAGCGCGCGCCGCCGCTCGTCTGCTTCATCCAGGAGCTTCACCTTTTCGAAAGCGAGCGCGGCGAGATGACCGAAGATGCCGGCGCGCGCCACATCGCCAGAGTGGAAATGGCCAGTCGCGGAGTTCAACACGCACAGCGTACCCATCATTGTTTTGTCGGATCCGAGTGGCACAACGATGGCGGCGCCATGCCGATCGGGCATTGTGGCGACGTTCCCGCGATGCCGTGGATCTGCCATGTCTTCGATGAGCATTGGCTCGCCGCTGATCATCACCTCTTCCGCCCAGGAGCCTGCAAACGGAGCTGCTGCACCGATAGATGGCACGCCGACGCCGCCTACCGCGCGTACGACCACGTTCGTCGAATCGTCTGAGGCGGGCTCGATGAGCTCCACGAACGCGCCATGTCCAGCCGCCACCGCACCGAGCGCGGAGTCGGCGATCTGCTGGGTCACCTCGTCAATCGTGTACGCATCCGCGAGCGCTTCCGCGGCCTGGCGGAGCGCTGACTCCTCCTCGACTCGGCGGCCGAGCGCGGCGGTGAGCCGTCGCTCACGAAGAGTAAGGATTACCACGCCGACCATGGCGACGAGTGCCACGAAGACCAGAACGGCATTGGAGACGATGCTCATGTGTTCGAGTGAGCTCACTCTGTCATCACGTGCATTGGAGACGGTGGCGAGATCCGCGGACAGGTCGGCGATCGCTTTCGTGGCCGAATCGTACTGCTCCTGGTCGTCTACAAGGGTTGCTGCGAATCGTGCCCGTGATGCGGGCTGTGCGAGCAGTGAGTCATTGCTCCGATGCCACATGCTGATTCGACTACGGAGAATCTCGGCGCGTTCCGCCCAGGGTACGTCGATATCCGTAGCAAACTGACTGAGAGTGACGACTCTTTGCCTCGTCTCGGCGGCAGCAGTTTCGTATCGTGCCAGATTCCTTTCGTCACCGGAGAGCGCGTAACTTTGGAGCGCCACGAGCTCTCTCGTAAGGCCCGCCTGTAGCTGTCCGACGAGCAGGCGCGTCGGCGTCAGTATCTGGGTGCTCTCCCGCAGTGTCTGCGTGATCAACCATGTCTGGCGCGCTGGCACCGCCAGTGAACCGACAAGTGCCAGCACGACGAGTACGAGCGGAACCGTACCCCAGAGAGCGCTTCGCGAAGACTTGCGCGATACCTGGCGCGGATCGGTGATCGAACTCGCTTCGTTCCCCTCGCGATGTTGCCCATCCGCGCCGTTCGACGCAATCATTCGATCTCCGGGGGGAAGACGATCCACCTGCAATACTGCGGCTCCGCGCGCGATTGCGTTGAGACAAATACAAGCGTCCAGTCGAGCCCGATGTGCTCGGGCCGCCAGCTATCGCAACAAAAAGGCACCCTGCATACCAGCGCGGTGACAGAAAAATCTTAAGTTTGATTGAGTATCATTGAAGTGGATTAATCCCTGGCGCCGAGGTCCCAGTCGGCGCGCCGATCAAACGGAGTGAGTGTAGATGTCGCAGCCGCAAACAGACGGTTCCCCGCACAAGACCTGGCCGGCGGTAGCCGCCGCCGGTCTACGCGTTGCCTTCGGCGTGGTGTGGGCAGTGGGGGCGGCCCTGACATGGACCCCCGATTTCGCCGTGCATTATGTGGGCTATCTACACAATGCCGCGCAGGGGCAGCCCGCCTGGCTTGCCGGCTGGTTCAACATGTGGATCGCATTGGTGACGCCGCACGCGCTTCTCTTCACATGGCTCACCCGCATCATCGAAACCATTATCGCACTCGCCCTGCTCACAGGCTTTGCGCGCAAGACCTTGTACATCGTCGGGGGGTTGTTCAGTCTGCTGATCTGGAGCACCGCCGAGGGGTTTGGTGGTCCCTATACGGTTGGCGCGACCAACATGGGTACGGCGATCAGCTACGTGCTGATCTTCGTGGCTCTCATTGCCATCAACAGTCGTGGCGGCCGCAGTCCGTACAGTCTGGATTATTTCATTGAGCAACGGTGGCCGCGCTGGCGCCGATTTGCAGAGTGGGGAAGCCCCGACACAATCGCGCCGGAGCCGGAGCGGTTGCCATGGCACACACAGATCTTCGCCATGCTGGGTGTGCTTGTGCTGGTGATCCTGCTGATCGGTGGTCTGCGCAGCACGTTTAACGTCAGGTCGCCATCGCCCGGCGCAGCCGCCGCCGCAGTGTCTCCGCTGTCGCTCGCTTCCACCGAGCCGATTGCCGCAGCTCGCGATGCGCACTTGCCGCCGCTTATCGGCACCGGTGCCAGTGTCGATGTGCACCTCGTGGTCACAGATGAATCGGTGACCATCGCCAACGGCGTTACTTACCAGGCGTGGACATACAACGGCACAGTTCCGGGTCCGATAATTCACGTGCGACAGGGACAGACCGTCAACGTGACACTGACCAATCACGGCAACATGAAGCATTCGATCGATTTTCATGCTGCCGAGACGGAACCGAATCTGAATTACATCGACATCGATCCCAACAAGTCGCTCAAGTTCTCATTTGTGGCGAACGTGCCGGGTGCCTTCATCTACCACTGCGAGACGCAGCCCATTCTGCTGCATGTCGGGAACGGCATGTATGGTGTGCTGGTTGTGGATCCTGCGACGCCGTTGCCAGCGGCCCAGGAGAGCTACGTGATCCTGCAGAGCGAGTGGTACACGCAGCAGGCATCCGGCCACCTTATGACGGCCAATTACGACAGGATGCTCGCTGAACGTCCCGATGAGGTCGTGTTCAACGGCGTCGCGTTCCAGTACCGTGATCGCCCGCTCGTCGCAATCGCTGGCGATCGTATTCGCATCTATTTCGTCGACGGCGGCCCGAACGCGTGGACTTCGTTCCACGTCATCGGTTCAATATTCGACAAGGTCTATCCGGATGGCGATGCCGCGCACGCGCTCAGCAATGTTTCTACCTACACCGTCGGGCCCGGCGCGGGAGCGATATTCGACGTGGTGATTCCCAAACCAGGCAAGTACGCCTTCGTGGATCACGACATGGCACATATCATGGTCGGGGCACTCGGACTTATTGAAGTTCGTCCCGTCGGTTCGTCGAGAAGCCAGGGTCCCGTAGCGGCGCTACCGGTAGCTGACACGACGACCGTTGCAAGCACGGCACCTCCGGAACCGCCGGGTCCGTACAACTTCGACCCGGCCAGAGGAGCTGCTGCGTTTGCCACCACCTGCTCAGCGTGCCATCAGACCACGGGCATGGGCATACCGGGTGCGTATCCGCCGCTCAAGGGTAATCTGGTTGTGCTGGACAACGATCCTGACAAGCAAATCGACGTGGTGTTGCATGGCTTGCAGGGACTGGCAATTGGCGGTACAGTTTATCCGGCTGCGATGCCGCCGTTCGCCACTTTGTTGAACAACACGCAGATTGCCGACATCATCAATCACGAACGATCTTCGTGGGGAAACAACAGCAAGCACATTACAGCGCACGATGTGAAAGAGCGCAGAAAGCCGTAGAAGTCGGGGTAAGAGCATCTGAGGCAGCACGGAGGGGTGATCGGCGTCTGCTCCACCGTGCAGCAGAATGAGCGGCGGCCGGTCGGCCTCGCCATATCGAGCCCAGTAGAGCGGTACCGGAGTCCTCGTCGTTAAGCCCGCTTCACGCCGCTCGGGGATCGGACGTGGCACGATTCAGAATTTAACGAGGGCTGACCCAGCGTAGTCGATTTGTTGCATCGGCGCCACAGGGTGTTGTGGACAATCATATGTATCGGAGATCGCGCGCCGGAAGTTTCTGCCGGTTCTGTAAATCGGCATTTGCTAAGCTGTTACCGCACAACGGCTTGTCACGCATGTGAAAAATATGTTTAAGTCGGCACTCGCTATGCTATACGTGGCCACCAGTTAGACCGATCGGTCCAAACTTCGCCGGCCCGTGGGCGCCGCCCACCAGCACCTCTCGATGCACGGCGTGAGCATGACCTGAGCTACTGCCTGGCACCAGAAGAACGCGACCCGGACAGCAGCAGCTCTCAACCATACTGGTTCAGAGGACCTTACTGGCGGCTGCATTAATGAACCGTCGCTTTACATCACTCGCTCTCGCCGCTGCTGTTGTCGCTGTCGCCGCCACCGCACAGGGTCAGGTCGTCGCGCCTACCGGAAATTTCAGCGGGTCATTGCCGGCAGGTAGTTTCGGTGGGACTGGCAACCCGACCAACCCGGTCGTGACTTCGACGGTCGGCGACATCACGATTGGCCTCGCCGCGCAGCAGCGCTACACCAGCGCGCCCACGCCCAGCTACGACGGAGCAGGCACCTGGACGGCAAGGGACGGCGAAAGCACCGGCGCCCCCACCCCTCCCGGCAACACCGGCTTCGCCGCATGGAACTTTGATTACTTCGTGAGCCCGTCGGCTGCGACCAGTGGCAACATCTTCACGCTCTTCGTTGCAGGGGATGCGGCCACCGGCCTGAATTCGCATTCTTATGTCCTGGGATCGACAACTGGCATCCACTACTTCGACTCGTCAAATCTCGGCTACGGCTGGGGCGGTGCGTTTAATCCGTCCGCACTTGGCACGTACTCGTTCGCGCTCTCCGAAACCACGGCCGAAGGCGCTCCGGTGCAGTACGTCGCAATGAACGTCACCACAACTCCAGAGCCGTCCTCGCTCGCCCTGCTCGGTACGGGCTTCGTTGGACTCGCTGGCTTTGTGAAGCGCCGCGTCAGGCGGTAGTAGTCTCCCCTCTTCATCAAAAACGCCGCTGCTCCACGAATGGAGCAGCGGCGTTTTTGTATTATCCCACAGCGTCGGGCGAAGCTTCACACCGGCGCTTACCGCGCCACCGTTCGGCGGAATGCTGAACAACACGCAGATCGCCAATATCATCAATCACGAACGATCTTCGTGGGGCAACAACAGCAAGCACGTTACTGCAAGCGACGTGCAAGAACGCAGGAAGCGCTCACTTTGCTCCTGATGATACGTCGAACGAGAATGCGCGAAATCGACATGGCGGCATTTTAGAATGGTTTTCGAGGCGGCATCTCTCAAATATTCTGCTTGCTGGATACCCCCTTACCAACTCGCGCTCCACGCGCGATTCTCTGTATGCGTAAATCAACCTTCCCACTTACCGCCATCGGAGCACCGCAGTGAGCAATCCCGAAGACCTCCTCCAACAATATCAGACCGATCTCGAATCTTCCGACTTCGACGGCGAAAAATTCGGGATCGATCGTCGCCAGTTCGTCTTCTACTCACTTGCCGCGGCGGCAGCCACGACGCTCGGTATCAAGCCGGCACTCGCGGAGGCGCGCGGCGGGACTGCCGCGGGCTCTATCGGGCAACCCAGGTTCCTCCAGCAGGAAACGCCTCTACCGCTCGGCAACGGTGAACCTCCCGCACTCCAGTTTCAGCCATACCCCGGTGGTACCGGAGCGCTCATGGAGAAACTCGTACGCAAACACGGCGCTGCGGCGTTTGATCGCGGCACGTATGAAGCCGAACCGTGGACTGGCGCGATGCCAACGTCGGACGACGACATCGCCTTTCTCCCCGCGCACCGTCTCTCGGCGCTTCTCAAATCACGGCGGATCACCTCGGCGCGGCTCACCGATATCTATCTCAAGCGCCTCAAGCGCCTCAATCCAACTCTGCTCTGTGCGGTCACTATCATGGAAGACCAGGCGCGCGCCGAGGCCGCGCGAGCGGACGCAGAGATCGCCGCTGGCCACTACCGCGGCCCGCTCCACGGACTGCCCTACGGCGTCAAGGACTTGTTCGCAACCAAAGGCGTGCCCACTACGTGGGGTGCAAAGGATTTCGAGAGTCGTATAATCGACATGGACGCCGAAGTCGTCGTCCGTCTGCGCGACGCCGGCGCGGTGTTGATCGCGAAACTCGCCAGCGGACTTTTCGCGCAGAACGATCAGTGGTTCCGGGGGCGCACCAACAATCCGTGGAATCTGTCGCAGGGCTCCAGCGGTTCGTCCGCCGGTCCCGCATCGGCCACCGCCGCGGGCTGTGTTGCATTCGGAATAGGTACCGAGACGTCGGGCTCGATCGTATCGCCGACCATCCGCTGTGGCGTGAGCGCGCTGCGTCCAACGTTTGGCAGCGTCAGCCGTTATGGCGGTATGGTGCTGGCCTGGTCACAGGATCGGGTGGGGCCCATCGTGCGCATGAGCGAAGATGCTGCGATGGTGTTCAACGTAATTCACGGTGTTGATGAGAAGGATCCGTCCACAGTGATGGTGCCATTCCAGTTCAACCGCAGCATTGATGTCGGTGCGCTCCGCATCGGCGTAGACGACAAAGCGCCAAAGGAACTGGTGGACAAACTGAAGGAACTGGGAATGAAGCCTGTGACTATCGGAGCGCGTCCGACCGTAGCAGGCATTGGTGGCAGTGGCGGACTCGATGTTGAAGATGCCGCGGCTTTCGACTCGTACGTTCAGATCAAGGCCAAGGAGATCGGACTCGATCTCAATAACCTGCCACCGCTCCCCGCGCGGCGTTCTGGTAACAGCGCTGGCGGACGTGAGGCGGCGCCGGCGAATCCGATGGCACCCGCCGACTGGAATCCACGCTTCGTCAACGGCCGCAGGATACCGGGATTCGAGTTCCTGCAAACCGAACGTCGGCGTTACGTGTTGGTCACGATGTGGGCAGAGTTCCTGAAGAATCTGGACATGTATATCGGCAGCCCGTTCGCCGACGTTGGCGCCAACGCGCAGACCGGACACCCCAGTGCAGTGCTACCGTACAAGTTCGGTGTACCGCAGCCCTTCGGTGGCGGACGTGGCCCGGCGCCCACCGCGCCGGCGCCGCAACTCAATGCGCAACCGATCTGTGGTCAGATCATCGGCAACCTGTACAACGACGATCTGATCCTGTCCGTCGCGCACCAGTTCCAGATGCATGACGATACTGTGCTGCGACATCCGACGCTGTGAACGTCGAGCGCTGATGTACCGCGCTCTGCGGCACTATTTGATACGAACAGCCCCGCGGTGTGATAACCGCGGGGCTGTTCGTTTGAGCAACTCCTGACAATCACTCCGAAGCCACGTACTCAGGGCACTTTCAGTCCCGTCTTGTCGAGCTCGACCACGGGCGCAATCCCGGTTGCCTTGACTCCGGCGGTAATCTTTGCGCCATCGCCGACGATCAGGATGGTCAGATGATTCGGATCCATGTACTCCGATGTCATCGCCGACACGTCGGCCGCCGTAGTCTGCCGGATCGAGTCGATGTAACTCGACCACCAGCTCTTCGGCAGGTTGTTGTCTACAATTTGCGAGACGATTGCTTCCGTCCCGGCGTTCGACTGCAGGTTCGATGGCAGCGAAAGCGTCAGCGCGTTCCTGGCCGCTGTCAGTTCGGGCTCGGTGATAGGTATGGCGCCGGTCATGCCGCGGATCTGCGTCATCGCTTCCATCAGCGACGAGTCGGTCTTCTCCCTGGTGACGGCACCAGCCGCCCGTTCGGAGCCGGAGCCTTTGAGCCATGTCGCACGGGAATTGAATCCGTAGCTCCAGCCGTGTTGTTCGCGGATGGTCGAGTTGAGACGCGACTGGAACATGCCACCGAGGATTGCGTTCATCACGTCGATCTTCGGCATGTCGGGTGAGAACTCCGGCGGGATCGTCCGCGCAAGCATGATCTCCGACTGGGGCTTGTCCGGCATGTCCACCAGATAGATGGTGGTTGGGCTCGGAGCAGGTGCAGCGGGATAGCTGATGTTCAGCTTCTGGCCGCCTGCTGGCCACGCGGCGAACGCTTTTTCCAGCTCCGCCTTCGCGGCTGCCCGCGTTATGTCACCAACGACGTACACGGTGGCGTTGGCTGGTTGAAAGAATTCCTTCGCCAGATCGGCGACGTTGTCGCGCGTCACCGCCCTTAGATCGGCGGCGTCGACCACCTTGCCGTACGGCTGATCGCCATACAGAAGTTTCGGTGCTATCTGCGATGCTACCACGCCAACGACGTCCTGTCCGCGAGTGTACGCGGCGAGCGCCTGGGCTCGCAGGCGTTCCAGTGCTGGCGCCGGGAATAGGGAGTGCTGCATCATGTCCATCATGATGGACAGCGTCGCATCGAAGTTCCGCGAGAGCGACGAGAATCCGGCATTACCCGATTCCTCGCCGACGGTGAAGCCGACGTTGGTTCCAAGCAGCGCCAGTTGATTGGTGAGTTCATCGGCGCTGCGTGTCGCGGTTCCTTCGCGCATCATCGCGCCGATAAACTGTGATACTGCTTCCTTCGTGCCCAACTGGTTGGTGCCGCCGTTGAAATGAATCGAGAACGTGACAATGGGCAGGTCGTGCCTTTCGACCACAACAAGCCTGGCACCATTGGACAGGGTGTCCGTCGACCACGACGGCGCTCTGAACGTCGGTGTTGGCCCTACCGGCGGCGGCTTGGTGCGGTCAAGCTGCGTCCCCTGCGCGGTCAGCGCCGATGGCGCGAGCAGCGCCAGAGCGACGAATATTGTACGGATGCGCTGCTTCACTTGCCTACCTCCTGAGTCGACGCAAACGGTGAAGTGATCGGGGTCGACTGATCAGCGTGAGATGCAAGATCGCGCTTGCCCACAGGCACTGCCGAGAGCACGATGCGGTTGGGGCCAAGATACTTGTTGGCAACGCGCTTGACGTCGGCCGCGGTCACTGCCCGGGTTTCGGTGATGTCCGTGGCGTACCACGATGGATTGCCATGATAGATCCAGCCGCTCGCCAGCGTCATCGCCTTGCCGAGCATCGACTGCAGGCGGTTGTAAGCGCTGAACTCAATGCTCGCGGTGGCCTTCTTCATCTCTTCCGCGGTAGGTCCCTGGGCCTTGAATTGATTGATCGTCGAATCGATGGCCGATTCGAGTTTTGTCAGATCGACCCCGGGAATCGGCACCACGGTCAGATTCACCGTTCCGGCGTTTTCGTTCATGGAGGGCCGGAGCGAGATCTGCGAGGCCCATTTCCGATCGTACACGAATTCCTTGGCGAGCCACTGGGTACGGTCACCACTGATGATCGATCCCATGATGCCGAGCGCCGCGCGATCTTTTGATTGCACACCCGCTCCCGGCCACTGGATGAACAGCTCCGGAAGCGACACGTGGTCTTCGTAGACGAATCGCTTCGGCGCGTTGAGGTGCGCCGCAGGGACAACCGGGCGAGTGATTGCAGGGCCACGTGGAATCGGCCCAAAGTATTCCTTGATCCATGTTTTTGCCTGCGCTGGGTCGAAGTCGCCGGCGATCACCAGCACGGCATTGTTTGGCCCGTACCATTTGTTGTAAAACGCTTTGACGTCTGCTTCGGACGCCGCGGAGAGATCAGTCATCGAACCGATCACGGGCCAGTGGTACGGATGGCCGGCGGGATACATCTCCGCGTCCATGATTTCGCCTACCCGACCGTAGGGACGATTGTCGTAGCTCTGGCGCCGTTCGTTCTTTACTACATCTCGCTGCGCGTTGAGCTTGGCGAGATCAAGCGCGTCAAGCAACCATCCCATGCGATCCGATTCCAGCCATATCTCGGTTTCGAGATAGTTGGACGGGACAGTCTCAAAGAAGTTGGTCTTGTCGTTGTTGGTCGAGCCGTTGTTGGAGCCGCCGACGCCTTCGGTGTACTTGTCGTGCATGCCGTAGGGGACGTGGCCCGATCCGGTGAACATGACGTGTTCAAACAGATGCGCGAATCCGGTGCGGCCGACTTCTTCGTTCTTGGAACCGACGTGGTGTTCCACATCGACGGCCACCACGGGCGCCGAGTGATCCACCGAAAGCAGCACAGTCAGCCCGTTTGGGAGCTGGTACTGTTCCACCGGGATCTTGGGGGTCGAAGATCGGGGCTGTTGCGCTGCGGACGTCCCGACGGCGCAGAAGAGCAGTGCCAGCGAGAGGATGCGGTACATATGCTTCACGAAACCTCCTGGTTGCGAAGAGAAGTTGCCTAAACGTACCACGAATCCGGGGGCGTCGGCGTCTCTCAGCGGCGTGATGCACCTTGAAATTGAATTCTCCATTACGTTTGGCTATGCCAGCTCAATCCGACATGGTGAGATTGACGCGCGCGCTCGCGCGCGAAGTCGATCATCTGGAATTCTCGACGCCAAGTCACGTCTATAATCCCCTGGACTATGCGTGGGCGGCGCATCGCGAGTATCTGCAGCGCTATGGCACAGTACCAGGGCGGGTGTTGCTGCTGGGCATGAACCCGGGCCCGTGGGGCATGGCACAGACAGGCGTGCCGTTTGGCGACGTCGTGTCGGTGCGTGAATGGTTCGGCATCCAGACTCGACTCGGTAGCGCGTTGCCGGCGCAGCATCCAAAGTATCCAATACTGGGAATGGATTGCCATCGCAACGAAGGCAGCGGTTCGCGACTGTGGCGTTGGGCCAAAGCGCGGATTGGTTCGCCGGATGACTTTTTCTCGCGCTTTTTTGTCTGGAATTACTGCCCGCTTCTGTTCATCGGCAATGGACACAATCTCATCCCGGAACAGCTGAGTCGAGCCGAGGCCGAAGCACTGACGAACGTATGTGATCGCGCGTTGGTGGCTGTGGTCCGCGCGCTGAGACCGTCAGCTGTCGTGGCGATTGGACGATATGCGGAACGACGCGCCACAACTGTGCTCGGTGCGGAAGCGAACGTGCGTTATCTGCTCCATCCGAGTCCCGCGAATCCGGCGGCGAACAAGGATTGGCCGGCGCTTGCAGAACAGGCGCTCAAGCCCTGGCTGCCGCGGCGTGTTAAATGATCCTGGGCTGACTTAGCATTTGCTCGACGCAATCGAGTAGTATGCCGGATACGTTCAAGCCGAACAATCTGTCGATCTCACGAATGCATGTCGGGCTCGTAACGTTGATCTCGGTCAGATATCCGCCAATCACGTCGAGCCCGGCGAACCAGAGGCCTCGCTCACGCAATACTGGGCCGACCGCGGCGCAAATGGCACGGTCGCGGTCATCCAGTTCGACAGGGTGCACTGATCCACCTGCGGCAATGTTCGCGCGCAACTCGCCGGGGCGCGGAATGCGCGCAATCGCGTGCGGCACGGCGCTGCCGTCCACCATCAAAATGCGCTTGTCGCCACTCACTGCAACGTCACTCACGAATGCCTGCGCGATTATCGTGCGCCGTTCACGATCAGTCATCTCCTCGAAAATGACGGTGGCGTTGGGATCGTCGGGACGCACCACGAATACAGAACGTCCACCCATCGAGTAAAGCGGCTTGACCACGATCGCATTGTGCTCGAGCATGAACGCTCGCAATTGCGGAATTGAACGCGTCATCAGCGTGGGCGGACAGCAGTCTGCAAACCAGCTCGTGATTGCCTTCTCGTTGGCACCGCGGAGTGCGCCGGGTCGGTTTACCACGAGCGCTCCCTGCGCTTCCGCGCGGTCGAGCACGTAGGTCGCGGCGAGATATTCGAGATCGAAGGGAGGATCCTTCCGCATCAGGATAACGTCGAGATCGCCGAGTCCGATGTCGATGCCTTCACCCAGCTCAAACCAGTGTTCGTTATCGTCCTTGACGGCAAGTGGCCGTGCAGTGGCTTCGGCGCGCCCGTCGCGCAGGCGGAGATCGCCGACTTCCATGTAGTTCAACTCCCATCCGCGCCGCGCTGCTTCAAGCAACATAGTGAGAGTACTGTCCTTTTCGGGATGGATTCCGGCGATCGGGTCCATCACCACGCCGAGTCGTCGGGTCATCGGTCCTCACCAATTGACATCATGGAATCAGAAATTGAACCTGCATGAGACCGCGGCGCCACTACTTGAAGTCGAGCGACTCGGCGCCGTGCCAGTAGTCCGGCGGCGGTGTAATGGCGTAGCGCTCGCACCGTTCGCCGAGGATCGCCAGAACGGGATCTCGAACATCCATCTCTCGCGCATAAGCGAGCGTCTTGCCAGCTCCTGAAAAATCGCGCGCAAAGTAAAGCGTCATCGCGCCGTCGAGCATCGACCGTGTCGACTCCTTTGCGCTACGTCGCTCGTCTGTCTCGGCGTCCAGAACTTCGTACAACGTCATCGCCTGAACCTTGCCCTTGGCGGCCACACGGTCCACGGCTCGCACCGAAAAACCGCTCGACGCAGGCAGCGAACGGTATGTCTGCTCACCGATCAAAAATGGCGCACCATATCGCTTGGTGAGCTGCTCGATTCGAGAGGCGGTATTGACGGTATCTCCCACCACGCCGCACTTGAGCCGATCCTGACTGCCCACAGTGCCGAGTACCAGTGGCCCGGTGTTCACGCCAATGCCCATCTCCAGCGACGGGCCGCCACCAGCAATCGACTCGCGGTTGAAATCGGCGAGCGCGCGCTGCATTGAAACACCGGCGCTCACTGCGCGAAGGCCTGGCAGCGGGAAGAGCGCCATGATCTCATCGCCGTTGTAAGAGTCGATGAATCCGCCCGCATCGGCGATTGGGCCGCCGATGCGGCTGAAGTGACGGTTGAGCAGGTCGATCACTTGTCGTGGTGCCAATTGCTCGGCAAGCGGAGTGAACGCGCGAAGGTCCGCGAACATAACGCTCATGTCGCGTGCAACAAATTCACCGAGACCGACGTCGGCGATGTCGCGCCGCCCCATAATCTCAAGGAACTGTGCCGGGACAAATCGACTCTGGGCTTCGGTGAGCCTGACCTGCTCCTCGTACAGTCGCGCGTTTTCCATCGAGATTCCCGCCTGCGCGGCGAGCAACTTGATCACTTCGACCCTATCCTGCGAAAATGCTCCAGTCGTGAGGTTGTTCTCGATATAGATGACGCCACTGAAGCGCCTCTGGCGCTGAATGGGTACACACATTACAGACTTGGGACGAGCAGCGAGCAGATACGGATCGCTCGCAAATCGGCCTGCGTTGGTTGCGTCATCGAGCACGAGCGGCGTTCCAGTTCGTAGCACGTTGTTCACGATCGACAGTGGTACCAGAAGCTCTTCGCTGGCGCCAAGTGTTAGAGGGAGGGAAAGACGAGGTACGTCGTCTGTGTCCTCCGCCTGTGCCCGCACAACAAGCTCGTCATCGTTCTGCACAATGAAGAAGCCGCGATTTCCACCCGCGTTCTCCAGCAACAGATCGAGCGTGGTGCGCAACAGTCGGTCTACTACTATCTCACCGGAAATCGTCTGTGAGGCCTTGATCACCGAACTCATGTCGAGCGATGTGGAATCGATGGCCGATTCCGCGCCAGCGATGGCATCGGCGATTCGCCCGACCATTGCGGCGTAGCTGTTGTCCATCTGCTCCACCTTGCGCCGTGCGTCCCACCGATCAAACAGGTTGCGGGCCGCGCGGATGTATCCTTCGGCGGCGCGCGGAAGCTCCAGCGCAAGCAGATACCGGGCAGCGAGCTCGTCGGCCACAGCCTCGTCGCGCATGAAGCCACTTTCGCGAGCGGCCGCTGCGGCATGTTCGTAGCCAGCCAGTGCGTCGGCCTGGCGGTTCTCGAGCCTGGCGAGCTCGGCGATCATTGTGAGCCGGAGATGTTCGAAGTTTGCGCGGCATCCCTCGGCCCATGCACTCATCTGCGCAAGATCGGCGTTCAGTCGTGTGAGCACCGCCGGCTGATCCTGCCCGGGCATGGTAGAATAGAGGGCTGCGCGAGTGAGAAACGCGGTGATGCAAAACCGCACGAGCTGCGGAAGCGACATCGCCGATGCCACCAGCCGATCCTGTGCCTCAACGTGCACCATTGCTCCGGCGAAGTCACCGTACAGCGCGTGAATTTCCGCCTTGTAAATATGATAGTTCGCGACACCCGTCATGAATCCGCGTTCGCGCATACCCTCGACGCATGCCTGCTCATCGAAGGAGTCATTGTTCATGGAGAACTGGCCGTCCGTGAGCCCCTGGAAATTGAGTTGCATCTGCAGGAACAGCGTGCCGGAGTCATACGAATCCTGGTATTCGCAATCCTTGACGATCGCCAGATACTTGCGCTGTTCCCGCGACGCAGTAGCGAGGTCGAGCGTCGGATCCCAGATAATGCAGTCCTGCGCACTGTACGCCAGATACAGCATGTCACCCGACTGGTAGCCAGCCTCGATGGCTTTCAGAAACCACGGCGTCATGCTCGCCCAGTGGTTGCTCCAATGGTGAACGAACATCGCGTACACGTAGATGATGCGCGACTTGAGAGCGATGTCATTGAATCGCTCGTTCATGTCCACACCGAGCCGGCCATACTGATAGCCGAGCGCAGGATCCTTCAGCTCACCGCAGAGGAGCATGCCGTAGGCCGCGTATGCAAACGCGGCCTCCGAGCTGCTGCCGTTCACGAGAGAAAGGTTCACGCCGCTGAGAATCAGATACGGGAACAGCGTCCCGCTACCCGAGAGAAACGCGGCTGCAAAAACTTCCATGAGAAGCCGGAGGGCGATACGCGTTTCGGGGTCCGTGATTTCCGGCGCGTCGATCAGATCGGCGATCGCGCGGCCGCCAAGGTTGCGCGTGACGTTGGCGAGTTCGCGTTCCACGTCCGCGGATGTTGGCTCCGGCTTCACAGCATAACCCAGCTCACCCAGTCCGGAAAGTGCAGCCTGAATGGATTCGTGCATGCGGCCGATGGTCGCATACTGGCGCGTGCGCGCCGACAACGCCTCCGCACGGGCGAGTCGAGTCGTTGCGTGTGCGAGTACAGTCTCAGTCCACGCATCCGCCGCGACGTAGTCGCCGGTGAGGTACGCGCACTGTTGCACCCACCGCGCGACATCAAGCATCAGGTCGAAGTCCGTGCGCCACGCATCGGGTCCGAGTGATTCCAGGCTGACGCGGAGAAGCTCCATTGCCGCGTCATATGCAGACGATCGCATCGCCTTGAGACCGGCGTCGCGATTGAGACGCGCAAGCGTGCGTCGTTCCTCGGCATCGGTGATGAGCGAGCGGCCGATGTTGAGATGCGCGACAATGTCAAGCAACCGTTCGTCGAGTTCGACGGCAGACGCATTGCCGAGAAGCACACGCCCCATCGACAGGTGCACGGCCTGTTTGCGCTCCGGGTCGATCAGTTCGTACGCTGCCTGGTGTACCCGGTCGTGCTGAAATCGATACCGCACACTTGCGCCAGTCGGCGACGGTGCGGCGCCAGGCTCAGCTACGCCGACGAATCTGTAGTTCTCGGTAAGCGGAACGATAAGCTGACGTTTAAGCGCGGCCTGAAGGTCGGCACCCACCGATGCGTAGTCCCGCTCGGCGATGATGCAGAGTGTGCGTAGATCGAAGGTATTGCCGATGCACGAAGCGAGCTGGAGCAACTGCTGCGTGGACTGCGGCAGACGCCGGAGCGCAGAGACCATGAAGTCAACCACGTTGTCTGCTACGGTCGCCGACGCCACAGCCGCAGTGTCCCACTCCCAGCGCCCCATGTCAGGGGCGAATCGAATCGAGCCGCTCTCATGCAAGCTGCGCAACAGCTCCTTTGTGAAGAACGGATTCCCCTGCGTCTTGTCGAAGACTATGCGGGCAAGCGGTCGACTGCGTTCCACCGTCGTACGGAGCGTATCAGCCGTTAGCCGATCCACCGCCTCGATCTCCAGTGGAGCGAGTGTTATCTCCACTACCTCGCGCGAGCGGCGGATCTGGTCGAGCGTAACCGTGAGTGGATGAGACACGTCCACTGCATTGTCACGGTACGCGCCGATGAGCAGCAGATGTGCCATGTCGCGCGTTGTCGCGAGTCGCGCGAGGAGATTGAGACTCGGCACGTCGCTCCACTGCAGATCGTCGAGAAAGATTACCAGTGGATGCTGCGCGGTCGCAAACACATGGACAAAGTTCAGAACGACGATCTGAAAGCGGTTCTGTGCCTCGGCCGGTGGCAGGTCCGGTACGGGCGGCTGCTCGCCGATGATCGGGATCAACTCGGGTATGAGCGCGACAAGCAACGCCGCGTTGCTTCCGAGTGCCGCCTGTAGTGCGTCGCGCCACTCGGCGAGCCTGTTCGCGGGCTCGCCAAGCAGTTGCTCCACAAGACCGCGGAAGGCACTTGCGAGTGCGCTGTAAGCTGTGCTCTGCTGGAAGTGCTCGAACTTGCCTTCGATCAGATAACCGCGACTGCGGACGATTGCTTTTCCGAGCTCGTTGACGAGCGCCGACTTGCCGACACCGGCATAGCCAGATACAAGACATACACCGGCGCCACCATGTGCGACATCATCGAACAGTTCCGCAAGCTGCCCGATGTCCTGCTCGCGTCCGTAAAGCTGCTGCGGAATCTGGAAGCTGCGCGATACGTCGGCTTCACCCAGAGTGAACGACTCGATATGCCCCGTCGCGGTGTACGCATCGCGACAACGTTCGAGATCGGCGATGAGTCCGAAACTGCTCTGGTAACGATCCTCTGCACTCTTGGAAAGCAGCTTGGAGAGTATTCGCGAGAGCGGGTCGGGCACATCGCGATTGGCAGATTGAGCGGTCGGTGGCGTCTGGCCAACGTGGCAGTGCACCCATTCCAGCGGATCCGAAGCGCTGAACGGAAGCCGGCCTGTGACCAGCTCAAAAAACGTGACACCGAGCGTGTAGTAATCCGATCGGTAATCAACGTCGCGGCTCATGCGCCCGGTCTGCTCTGGAGAGATATACGGGAGCGACCCTTCTATGCGCGCGGAAAGGCGAGAATCCTGGCGTTCACGTGACAACTGCGAGCAGATGCCAAAGTCGGCAAGCTGCACGTTACCCGATGTGCTGATGAACACGTTCTGTGGAACGACGTTCTTGTGCACGATGTTACGCTCGTGCAACTCGCCGAGTGTGCGCGCCAACTGGATGGCGATGTTGAAGAAATCGCCGAGTGGGATCGGCTGGCCCGGAGCCATCGCCAGCTGCTCGGCCAGAGAAATACCGACATCGTCCATCTCGATCGCAAGATTGCCCGAGCCCCATTCGACCAGTGACCGAGCGTGCACTACGCCCGGGAGGTCAATGGTTCTCAGGATCTGAAATTCGCGCCTGAGTTCAGCGATGTCGTGCCGAGCTGAGTATTGAGACCGCGGGGTCTTGAGAAGCACGCGCTCGCCAGAATTCCGGCGAGCGCGCAGCAGAGCGAAGGGCCCAGCATGCTGGACGTCTTCGATGATATCGTACGCGGGAATGCGAACCGCCGCCGCAGCGGCCGGAGCGCTGGACGGCACGATCGCTAAACGTTGAAGAAACGCTGGAACGCCGCGTGGTAACGAGGTTGCACATCGCCAACGGCCGGCTCTCCGTGCCCGCATAGCGCGTGACGGAATGGCAGTTTCTTGAGTCGAACGAAGTCGTCCGCCTTGGGCTCACCGGCGTGAATCCAGGCGAGACCGATGCCCGTCTCCGTGAAGAAATTCATCTTCTGCATCGTGGCGATTGTTGAGTCGTCGAAGAACTCGTCGGGTCCGACCCAGTTTTGCAGCGAATCGCAAGAGATCATGATGCCACCCTCGCGATCAAGTCGCAAAATTCCCTCGGGGCGCGTCGTGCTCGTAAACGCGAACAACGAGGAATCGCGCACCGGCATTTCACCGCCTGGCACGAGTTGCCTGGCTACTTGCGGGCGATCATCAGTGCTCATTCCTGGCATCGCCCAGTACGTGGCACCGTAGCGATCAACGTAGAAGGCGTCGTCTATCCCGTGCATGTCGCCGATGCGAACGACGTTCACCACGCGACCCAGCCGATCCAGCTCGGCCAGTCCTTCGGGAGACAGACGTACCGTGTTTACGAGCGTCAGCTCATCGCCGTCGCGCACGATGGTCATGTTGCGACTGAAGTGCCACATCGAGCCGAAGAACTCGTTCTTCATCGTGCCGGTCACGAAGAACACGTCCGGGAATACTTCCCGGATCGGACCGTGCGGCATTGCAGCTGGGAATTCTGACATAGCTGGTATGGGAAAATAGTTGAGCGGTATGGTTCAATTACGCGTGTAACGACCGACATAGCGGAACTCGGTCGCATACGCGTGCAGGTACGCGTTGATGTAGCGCAGCGCCGAGGCTGAGAGACGACCATCACGAACATCACCCTCGGTTTCACTGCCGTCGCTGGTGTCGAGGCGCCGTATGTGGAAGAGCGTCATGTCCCTGCCGCCAAACAGCGGAATGAGGCTGGCAAGATCGCCGCGCGCAGCCGACATGTCGAATACAGAGTCGGCGATGGCGGTGTATGCGGCGTGTTCGGCGAGCGAACTACGATTGAATATCGCTGAAGGCACCGAGGGTCGCTCGAATGGCGGATAGTCAATTGACGGGGCCAGCGGATGGGAGCGCAGCCGGCCGATGTAATCTGCATCAAGACCCGCCGATTCGGCTCCGGCTAGCAGGATATTCAGATAGCGAGGCGTCGGCAGGCAGGAGTCATCGATCGCGCCGGGCATTCCAACGTAGGTCCATGCGCGCACAGTCCCGCCGCTGGTCTGGACGTCCACCTCGATTCGGTCGTAGCGCCAGCCGTACGCTTCCACGGCGTCCAGCGCCTTCAGGTCCGCGTCGTCGCAGAGATGCACGAGCCCGAGAACCCGGTCGCCGGCACGGCCAGTGCGCTCCACGTTGCCCATTCCTCCTTCGTGCCGGAACCAGTGTCGCACGTTGAAGCGAAGCGCCCAGCCGTCGAGCGACGCTGGCAACGATTCGAGCGCCGCAACGCCCTTCGCCCGTAGCGAAGGAAGGCTCATATTGGAACCGTATCCGAAGTAATGAAACACAGCGTAAAAGCTACACGCTTGGGGCAAGCTACAAGGGGGCGATTCGACCCTGCCCGCGGCGGAGTCCTTGCCAATGTCGCCGAGGCGCGCGATTGTTGACGCCGAATCTTGCGCATTCTTCAAGGGGAACGCATGCCTGACGCCAGGCAGGACCAGGGTTACGTCATTAGCCGGAGTACCAGCGATGACAACTATCAGATGTGGCGGTTCGATCCGGCGGCAAAGGACCTGCTAGCGCCCGTGGCGTCGGCTGGAACCGCGCAGTACAATCGCAAGAATTCGCTAATCTGGATCGGCGGCTACTTTCTCGAATGGGGACCGGCCATGAAGGCGCAGGGGGGGCCCCCCTATTATACATATCGCCTGTTCGAATTCGACCCCGACTCGCCCGATCCGCTGGCTGCCCCGCCAATTCAGCACGGTCAGTGGAGCAAGGGCAAATTCTGGGGGCGAGGGGCCGACTTCGGCAACCCGACTGGCGGTCACAAGCAGTACGACAACGATGACACACTCACGTTGATACCGCTGGGCTCCTACCTGCTCAACTTCATTCCAACCGACGGACGCGGGACGTTCGGTCTCTGGAACTTCGACCCATGCCCCACGGCGCCAGGCACGGCCGACCCGATCCCCGGCAACTATTCGTATACGCCGGAAGGCTCGTTCCGGACCATGCAGATCGGAGACGAGCTGCTCCCGTTCAACAACTACGTACTCGACCGCAAGCGGGCGACGGGCGATTACGTAGTCTGGAGCTTTGATCCGCAGGCGACGATCCCGCTCACGCGTCCGACGGTCCAGAGCGGCACTTGGAAGGACATCCCGTCCAGTCACGAATTAGTACCGATTGGTGACTATGTGCTCGATTGGAATCCGGCGGATCGGGCCTATCGGCTCTGGCGATTCGATGCGCAGAGCGCCAATCCGCTCACCGGTCCGGTCCGGTCGGGTACGCTCCCAACCGGAATCGGGGCGGATGGAGTTCTGTTTGGATTCCAGCCACCGATCGTGGCCAACGCCCAGAATGCTGCCGTGCCGGGCACGGTCGATTTCATGCGGTCCAAAATCAAGCACGTCGTTTACTACATGCTTGAGAACCGGTCGTTCGATCACGTCGTCGGCTGGTTGCACGAAAAAGCCGGCGAAAATCTGCACATCGTTGGACCCGATGGCCCGTACAAGGGCGCCAGCACGCAGATGTACAACATGAATGGCGACCAGAAAGTCTCGCTCAGCAAGTTCAAGGACGGCAAGCTGAGCACGGATTGGGTGTTGGAGATGTTCACTGACGATCCCTACCACGATCTGTCCGACGTGCTGCGGCAGATGTACTACGACCATCCTGATGGCTACGAAAAACGCGCTGCGCCAGACATGGGTGGCTTCGTCTGGAACAACGGAAACTCGCAAGTCATGGAGACGTTCACGCCCAACCAGCTACCGGTTCTGAACGGGCTTGCGGGCGAATACGCGGTGTCGGACGAATGGCATTGCTCCATGCCAAGCTGTACGGACGCGAACCGCGCATTTGCGCTCACAGGTTCATCGCAGGGACAGTGCAACAACTTCATGGATCCACCGCAGTACATCTTCTGGCCGGAACAGCCGCATCGCTCTTCGATCTGGAAGACATTGTGGGCCAACGGAATCACGGACTGGGCGATCTACAACTCCACGGAGTGGATGGCGCACGTCTTTTCGTATCAGCTGTTCCTGGATGGACAGATTCCGACGGTCGATGCGAGCGTCGCCGCGGGTGAGAACCAGTACGTCGCACCGGTAGACGACTTCTATGCGTCGGCACTGGCAGGTACGCTGCCCGCGTTCAGCTATATCGAACCGATCTGGATCGGCGCTTCGGGTACGACGTCATACCATCCTGGCGAGGATGTCGTGGCCGGCGAGATACAGCTCAACAGGATTTACGATTCAATTCGCAAGGGGCCCGACTGGGAAGAAACGCTGCTCGTCATCACGTTTGATGAGCACGGAGGCATTTTCGATCACGTGGCACCGCCTTCCGCGGTGAATCCGTGGCCCAACGACGCTGTGGACGGATTTCACTATGATGTGATGGGTCCGCGCGTGCCGGGCATAATGGTGTCGCCGTGGATCGAGCCAAATACGGTCTTCCGATCATCCACTGGTACGGCCTACGAACACACTTGCATCCTCGCGACGATACTGGACTGGTTCGGAGTTCCTCGCTCGCGCTGGTTCCTGGGTGAGCGCACGCAACAGGCGCCGACGCTCGAGAATGTGCTCACTCGATCGACGCCACGTCCCGACTCTCCAGCGTTCACGCCACCATACGACAAGAACTACCCGCCCGATTCGGCGCCAACTCCATCGACGGCGGTTCATCATCTGCACAAGATGGTGGCCCACGCAATGATTGTTGGGCTTACCCGCGGAAAGCTCCCGGCGTCCGACATTCGCGCGTTATCGTATCGTGTCACGTCCGAAGCCACGGACATGAAAACGCTGTCGCGCATGCTGGACGATCTGAAGAAGCAGTACGGATGACGAGTACTCAACAAGCGGTAAAGTACGCGCTGCCCGGGGGCGCGGCCTACATCGAGCGCGTGTACCCGGATCCGCGCGATCTCAGCCCGACGACCAGGCTGACTACGTATGAAGAGGTGATTGCGCACTTCACAGGCGTGTCACTCGCGCAGGATCTCATCACAATTGTCGCAGATTCATTGATGGTCACTCGTAGCAGCGCAGGCTACGAGATTGCATTCACGCCCGCACCCGGACAGGAAGCCGGCGCAGCTGCATTCGCGCTGGCTCATGTCGCGTTCCTGGACAAGAAGCACGTGGGACTCGCGCTCGACGGGGCCGACGCATGCAAGGCGACGTCGGCGTGGAATCCCATGTCCGGATTCCCCGTGAATGCGGAGGACGGTCCGTGCCAATGGTTTCCGTGCCTGCCGTTGGGGCTTCCGCTGTCAAACCAGCGGGCCGTGACTCTCATGCACTACCCGCCGGTGATTGCGTTTCGCAACGCCGATTACTTCAACAACAACACGCTCCGCCGCTGGGCGCAGTTGCTCCAATGCGTGGGAATCTCATCGCCCACACTGTATCACTCGATTCTGGACGTAAATCCAATCGCTGCGCCAGGATCGGGCCAGAGCGAGTATCCCAACGATTACTTCCCGATCAACCTTTCGTCGCTGTTCTTCGACAAGGATGAAACAGGCGACAGCTACCTGCGCTCCATGCTGGAGCTGCTGCTGAATCCTCGGGCAAACGCGAGCAATCCGTACACGCTGCCTCTGCTCGTCTGTGGATCACCGCTCTATGATCCGCAGGCCGCAGGCTGGTTCCGCGTTCGCTACAAGTCGCAGATCAAGACGTTGGACAAGAACGGGACACCAACGGTGAACGTGCTTCAGGCGGGCCTGGTTCAGATCAACCCGGACAGCCCCAAGCTCACGCCGTACATGGTGGCGAACCACATGATCGCCGCCGGTGTGACGGGCGCGTGCACGAACGATCCATCAAGGATTCCGGATATCCGGCAGTACGAAGCGCAAGACCTGGTTGCGGCGACATTCCTCAAGATCTACGAAACACAACCCGGAATCGATCCGGCGGAAGCAGTAAAACAGGCATGTCAGCGCTGGTTCGGCGCCGACCACGGCGGCGTGGCGCCGGCACCAGCATCGCCCGACGACCGGCTGACGATCTGCGCGATGGCGCAGATGGATCTGTGCTTCGACGTCAAGACTGCGCTACCGACGTACACGTTCGATCAGGCGAAGGCGCGCTGTCAGAAAGCGGGGGGTGCCGATTACGCACCGTGTTTTGGGTGCGATCCGCTTAATACACCGTGATCAGCTGGCGTCACTCTCATCAGCTACGCTGGCTGATCAGCCACACGGTACCGTGATCTGCGCTCCAAGTCCTACGCTTTGCATCAGATCGTTGAATCGCGGTTGAAGCCGCAACACGTCGAAAGTCGGTCGCACACTTATCCACGCCAGATCCGTCGCGCGTAAGGTTCGCGCCCGGTCCAGCGCGTCCAGCCCAGCATTGGTGTCGCCGATGGCGGCATGTATCTGCGCTTGCAGCACTGGCGATACGTACCCGCTTCGCTCGTGGTGCTCGAGGGCTTCCAGTACGTCGCGCGCAGTCTGCGCATCGCCAGCTGCCGCGGACGCAACGCCGATCGTCGCGATGATTTCCGGCGTTTCGCCAACCAGCGTCGATGCAAGGTGCAGATGTTCGAGCGCGCGGTCCGGTTCGCCCGCCGCAATTGCCGCCTGTCCGATGAAAAAGTGCGCCATTCCGAATCCCGGATCGCGCCTGAGCAATTCCTCCTGCTCGGCGATGGCGCGACCATAGTCGCCTTCAAAGTAGTGGCATAGCGCCCAGCTCGACGCTACAACCGACGACAGCGGATCGATCCGCCGAGCAGTCGCCAGCTGTGCACGCGCGTCCTCGAATCGCCGCAACGGTACGAGCAGATGCATCGCATACCACTGATATACCGTGGGTGTCTGCGGATCCGATGCGACTGCACGCTTGAAATCCTCCTCCGCTGCCTCCCACTTCCATTCGTACATCGCGCGGACAGAGCCTCGCGCGGCAAGCGCATTCGGTTGCATCGGATCGGCGCGTAACGCGTGTTCGGCGGCTTCCAGCGCCGGCGGCATTGCCTCGTCTGGCGCCATCTGTCCATAGATCGCGAGCGTGATGTACGATTCCGCCAAGGCGGCACGAGCGGCAATGAATACCGGATCGAGCTCGATTACCTCGCGCAACAGCGACACGCTTTTGAAGCTTCCGGTCTCGGTGCGCCGATTCCACTGGAACCGCGCTTCGAGGAACCGCTCGTACGCGATCACGTTATGCTGCGATGTCTGCACGTGGTCGCGGGTTTCGTGAAGCAGCTCCACACGCATTGCCTGAGCGATCGCACTGGTGATGTCGTCCTGCACCGCGAACACATCGGTAAAGTCGCGGTCATAACGCTCTGTCCATGCGTCGTAACCTGTAGTGGCGTCCACGAGCCGAGCGGTGATCCGCAGTCGATTCCCGGCCCGCCGCAGCGTGCCTTCGAGGATGTGCTGCACCGAAAGTTTCTGTCCGATCACGCGCACGTCGTCGGCTTTGTCCTTGAACATGAATGCCGACGTACGTGCAACGACACGGAGACCGGGAAGACGACCGAGCGCATACGTCAACTCGTCCGTGATGCCATCACTCAGGTAATCGTCATCGCTGCCGGCTCCCACGTTCGAGAACGGGAGCACTGCTATCGACGCCCCCGTGTCCGGGCGCGGCGCCACGACAGTTGCCTGACCTCCGGTGGCCGCCTCGCGCAGTGCACTTGCAAACGCAACTGCCGATGAAAAACGATCCGCAGGCTCCAGTGACATCGCTCGCTCAAGTACGACATCGCACGCCGCGAGTCCGAGATCGGGTCGCGTTACAGCAAGCGACGGCATGGCCTGCGTAGTCTTGTGGTGCAACACGGCAGCGGCAGAGCCGCCTGTATGCGGTGGTACACCCGCGAGCATCTCGTACGCAACGCAAGCAAGACTGTAAACGTCGCTGCGCCCATCGATATTCTTTTCGCCGAATGCCTGCTCCGGACTCACATATTCCGGTGTCCCCACGCCGAAGCCAGCAAGCGTGAGTCGTTCGTCGGCCACGGTTTCGATCGCACGCGCAATGCCGAAATCTGCGACGACCGCGTGACCCGCGACAAACAGAATGTTCTCCGGCTTCACGTCACGGTGGACGATGTTGCAACGGTGCGCGAAGGCGAGCGCGTCCGCGACCTCGCGCACGATATCGAGCACTTCACCGAGTGGCAACCGTTCTCTGGCATCGAGCCTGGTTCGCAGCGAGCCATCGACCAGATACGGCATCGTGTAGAAAACCGTGCCTGCTACCTGACCGGAATCGTACACGGCCAGGATGTTCGGGTGCTGGAGCCGAGCGGCGATTTCGATCTCGCGCGCGAATCGATCTGCTCCCATCGCGTCGCCAACCTCACGCCGCAAGACCTTCACGGCTACGGGACGACCGTGCTTGAGATCAACGGCACGATACACGTCCGCCATGCCGCCGCTGCCGATTTTGGCCTCGACGGCATATCGATCACGAAGCTCGTGCTGCAGACTCGCCAACTGATCGCCCACCGGAATACTCGTCATCCTGTCCTTCCAAGATACCGGAGGCACGGAACCGGGGCCAGCAGACACGCATCGAATTGCCGGTTTGGTCGCTGGACGCGCTGACGTCGAGCGCCGTGCAGCCGTTTACGGACCGAGGCCGTATTCCTTGTCGGACGCCTCGCCAGCCGGTATGATCGTCACGTCACACCTGCTTGAAATGCCCAAATCGATTCCGGAGTCTCCCATGCGTCGGTCTTCTCTTGCTGCGACCGCACTTTCTGCCGTCGTTGCGTTCGCCTTTCTCGCGTCATCGCCCATCCTTGCTCAGGCGACCGCCGCGCGAACGTCTGGCGCCGAACCGGTGGTTCACAAGGTCGCCCCGGACGGCAAGAAGGTCCTGACGCTGGCCGACTATGGTCCGTGGAAGCGCATTACCGCCTCGGCCATTTCCGACAATGGCGGCTGGATGACGTACACATTCACTCCCAACGACGGCGACGATACGTTGTTCGTGAAATCACTGGACCGCGAACAGCTCTACACTGTGCCTACCGGTGCCGCCGCGGCCGGACGCGGCGCACGTGGCGCTGGCACCGGTGGCGGAGCCGGTGCCGGCGGATCTCCACAGTTCTCCGACAACTCACAGTGGATTGGCTACTTCGTGAACCCGCCTGCCGCTGCGAAGGGCCGCGGCCGCGGTGCTCGCCCAGCGTCGACTCCACGAGTGGGAAGCGGAGATGCCAGCTCCAAGGGCGATAGCGCGGCAGGACACGATACGAACACCACCCGCCACCTCGAACTCCTCAACCTCGCCACCGGCGCCAAGTACGACGTGCCCAACGCCAGCGGATTCAAGTTCGCGTCTGGCTCGCAGTGGCTGGCCATCAAGATGAACGCCACCCCCGCTGATACGGCGCATCACGGTACCGATCTGCTGCTCCGCCGGCTTTCGACCGGCGCCACGCAGAACATCGGCAACGTGAGCGAGTACGACTTCAACACCGCTGGCAGTCTGCTCGCGTACACCGTGGATGCCGCCGATCGACTGGGCAACGGTGCGTACATCATCAATCTGAGCTCGGGCGAGAGTCGGGCTCTGGACACCAGGCCCACGGAATACGCCGGTCTCAACTGGCGCGATTCGTCCAGCAGCCTCGCCGTTCTCCGCGGCGACAAGCCAAAGGGCAAGGAGCAGCGCGACAACGTTCTGCTCGCATGGTCTGATGCCGCGACTGCCGCTCCCGCTGTCGAGTTCGATCCCACACAGGACGCTGCGTTCCCGCACGGTTTCGTGCTCAGCGAATACGCGACACCCACGTGGAGCAAGGACGGCTCGCGTGTGTTCGTCGGAATCAAGGAACAGGACGACGCCCCGCCCAAGTCCACCGAACCGCAGGCCAATCTCGATATCTGGCACTGGAAAGACGTCGAGTTGCAGTCGCAGCAGATGATCCAGATTAATCAACTCCGCCACGCCACTTTCGACGCCGCGTTCAGCCTGGCCAGCAAAAAGTTCGTGCAGCTCGCTGACAGCAACATGAAGACTACAACTCCAACCGCCGACGGTCGCTGGGCCATCGGCCAGGATCCCACACCTTACGAATACGATTACACCGACGGGCGGCCACGCGCCGATTATTATCGCATCAACACGGCTACCGGCGAGCGAACTCTGATCGCCAAAAACCTGCTGAACACCATGGGTACGTCGCCCGACAGCAAGTGGTTCCTGTACCTCTCAGCGGGGCACGTGATGGCGTACGACCTCGTCACGGGCAAAACGGTAAACGTCGATGCCGCCACCGGCCAGAGTTTTGTCAACACGGACAACGATCAAGCCGGCGAGAAGCCCATCTGGGGCGTTGGTGGCTGGTCGAAGGACGGGAAGTACGTTCTTCTTTACGACAAGTATGATTTGTGGGAGCTCCCGCTGGACGGAGGCAAGGGACGCAATCTCACCGGCGGCGCTGGTGCAGCGCAGCAGGTACAGTTTCGCATTGCAAATTTTTCAGCGGATACGCGTCGCGGCTTCGGATCGCGCGGTGGACCCGCCGAGTCCGTGGACCTGTCAAAGTCCCAGCCGCTCACCGCGTACGGCGAGTGGACAAAGAAGTCCGGCTACTGGCAGATGCCCGCTGACGGCGGCAAGCCCACGCCGCTCATCTGGGACGACAAGATGATCGGTCAGGCCGCGAAGGCGAAGCATGCAGATCGCGTGATCTTCACCGAACAGACCTTCGCGGAGTTCCCGGACTACTGGACCAGTGACGCGAAATTCGCCGCGCCGCGCAAGCTCACCGATGCCAATCCGCAGATTGCCGAGTATGCCTGGGGGCGACGGGTACTCGTCGACTACACCAACAGCGCTGGCAGAAAATTGCAGGGTACGCTCACTCTTCCCGCAGATTATCAGCCGGGCAAGAAGTACCCGATGCTCGTGTACATCTACGAGATCCTCTCGAACACTCATCATCAGTTCTCGATGCCGGTGTACGACGACCGTCCTCACATGAGCGAGTACGCGAGCGACGGTTATCTGGTGTTCGAGCCGGATATCGTGTACGAAATCGGAAAACCGGGCTCATCGGCGCTGGACTGTGTCACTGCAGCTGTGAACAAGGTCATTGCGCTCGGCTATGCTGACCCGGCACACATTGGACTGCAGGGACACAGCTGGGGCGGTTACGAATCTTCGTATATTCTGACGCAGACCAACATGTTCGCCGCGATCGTCACCGGTGCGCCGCTCACCGATCTGATCAGCATGTACGGCGAGCTGTACAAACAGAGCGGCCAGTGGAACGGCGCAATTCTCGAAACGAGCCAGGGCCGGATGGGCATGAACGTCACGCCGTGGAACGCGACAGCACTGTACGAGAGCCAGTCGCCGGTGTTCAACGTCACGAAGATCAGCACGCCGTTCATGATTCTGCAGGGCACGGCTGACGGTGCTGTGGACTGGGATCAGGGACTGGAGTTCTACAACGCGGCGCGTCGTAACGGAAAGAAGGTGATCTGGCTGTCATATCCGGACGAGCCGCACCATCTCGCCAAGACCCCTAATCAGAAGGATTTCCAGATTCGTATGAAGCAGTTCTTCGATCATTACCTGAAAGGCGCACCGGCCCCCGACTGGATGAAGAACGGCCTGGGTCAGGTGCACAAGGGCGCGCCAATTCACTGACGCGACAGGTTCTACTGCAGGACGTTGGAGATTGCACTGATTTTGGAAATCGCCAGAACATCTAACCGACAGAGCGCCCCATGATTCGCCGCATCGCCCATTTCACAGTCACGGCCGCCGTTACGCTTGCAATCGCTGCCGAACTCGTCCCGACTGCTTCCCTCGTCGCTCAACGTGTGATCCGCGGGCTCGACGCCTCCGGCATGGATACCACCGTTCTGCCTGGAAACAACTTCTACGAATACGCGAACGGCAATTGGGAACGCCGCACGCAGATTCCGCCGGACAAGAGCAGTTACGGCTCATTCAATATCGCTGCCGATCGTGCACAGCAGCAGCTCATCACGGTCGTTCATGGTGCTGCATCGACCCGCGCGCCGGCGGGTTCCGATGCGCGGAAAATCGGCGATTACTACACGGCTTTTGTCGATACTGTCGCAATCGCCGCGAGGGGTACCGCGCCGATCCGCCCGGTGCTCGACAGCATCGCAGCGATCAAGAACCGTGTCGAACTCGCACGATTTTTCGGCGCCCATCTTCGTGCCGACGTGGATCCGATCAACCTCGGTACTTTGCACACCGACAACCTGTTCGGGCTCTGGATTGCGCAGGACTTCAATCACCCAGCACGTAATGTTGCGGCGCTTCTGCAGGGTGGAATCGAGTTGCCTGACCGCAGTTATTACGTGGATCAGTCGTCCAGCATGGTTGCGTTGCGGACCGAGTATCGCACACACGTTGCGCGCATGTTCACGCTCGCTGGTGTCACTGGCGCGGAAGCGAAAGCTGACTCTGTCGTCGCGCTGGAGACGCGCATTGCCCGGACACACTGGAAGGTGGAGGACAGCGAGGATCCGGCCAGAGGGAACAATCACTGGGCGCGTGTTGATTTCACACGCAATGCACCGGGACTCGACTGGAATGCATTCTTCACGGCGGCCCAACTCGCTGGCGAAGATTCGCTCGTCGCATGGCAGCCGAGTGCGATTGCAGGGATCTCTGCACTCGTAGCGAGTGCGCCGCTCGAATCGTGGAAGGCGCTGCTGGCGTATCATACTATCGAAGATCATGCGGCGGTGCTGCCACCGCCGGTCGATCGTGAAGCGTTTGCCATGTTCGGCAAGGCGCTCACCGGCACCCCCGTCCAGGCCACTCGTGATCATCGTGCTGTTGATGCAACGAGTGACGCGCTCGGCTTCGCAGTGGGGCGGATCTACGTGCAGAAGTACTTCCCTGCGAGTGCAAAAGTGCGCGCGCAGACGATGGTCGCGGGACTCATTCGCGCCTTCCAGCACCGGATCGACGCCCTGTCCTGGATGGCGCCATCGACCAAGGCCGAAGCGAAGGCCAAGCTCGGGACGCTTCGCGTAAGCGTGGGGTATCCCGACAAGTGGCCGAGCTATGCCGCGCTTCGCGTGTCGCCCACCGATGCGTACGGGAACGAAGATCGCGTTGTACGCTTCACGTACGATCGCAGCATCGCGAAGCTGCGCAAGCCTGTGGACCGGGATGAGTGGGTGATGACACCGCAGCTTGTGAACGCTGTGAATCTGCCGGCAATGAACGCGCTCAACTTCCCCGCGGCGATCCTGCAGCCTCCGTTTTTCGACGCCACGAGAGCGGACGCGATGAACTACGGCGGAATCGGTGCGGTGATCGGACACGAGATCAGCCACAGCTTCGACAACAACGGCGCCAACTTCGATGCGCACGGTCGGCTCAGAAACTGGTGGACGCCTGCGGATCTGGCTCACTTCCAGGCGTCGACGCACGCACTTGCTCTGCAGTACGACGCGTATCATCCGCTACCGGATCTTGCGATCAACGGCCAGCAGACACTCAGCGAGAATATCGCCGACCTGGCTGGCGTGACTGCGGCATACGACGCGTTCCATGCCTCGCTCGGCGGCAAGCCGGCCGCGATGGTCGGCGGCCTCACGGGCGACCAGCAATTCTTCCTGAGCTTCGGCCAGATCTGGCGCACCAAGTTCCGCGAACCTGCGTTACGGCGGCAATTGCTGACCAACGGCCACTCGCCCGGACCGTATCGCGCACTCACAGTGCGCAACCTTGACGCGTGGTACGGGCCATTTGATGTGAAGGCCAACGAGAAGCTCTACCTCACGCCAGCGAATCGGGTGCGGATCTGGTGACGGGAGTCGGCGGTGGAATCTTGCAACCAAATGATGGCCAGCTATACATTTCATGATTAGCAGGCAGTCGGAGCCGTGCGTGCCGATTTCAACGCACGGTGAATCGCCGGGGCAGGTGTCCGACAAACATTCGCCCCATCCGTTGACAGGCTTCCGGATTTCGATTACGATCAAGCTACAACTGATTCCGTGGTGATTTGCCGCCAATTGCCGCCACGTAAAAAAATGAGCTAAAACGCGAGATAGCCCGGGCGACAACACGTAGCCCGGGCTTTGTCGTAGCCAGCGGTGGGTGCTCAGTATGGCTCTCTCCTGGTGCAACAATGTATTGCGTTGGCGGCATTCATCGGAAACAACCGCCAATGACAAGCATCGATTCATCTGCACCAAAGCCGATCGCGATCTATCACGAGCACCCGGACTGGTTCCGACCACTCTTCGCGGAGCTGGATCGTCGGGAGATTCGATACGTGCGACTCGACGCAGCCGCCCACACGTTCGATCCGTCCGAGCGGACCGCGCAATATTCTCTCGTCGTCAATCGCGCGAGTCCATCGGCGTATCTGCGTGGTCACGCGCAATCCACGTTCTATACGCTGCACTGGCTCCGTCACGTCGAAAGGCTTGGCATCCCCGTCGTGAACGGTAGTGAATGCTACACGTACGAGCTATCGAAAGCGACTCAACTCGATGTGCTCGACGGGCTCAACCTGCCATATCCGCGCGCGCGTGTTATCAACGATCCTGCGCAGGCAGTCGCTGCCGCCGATGGTTTGCGCTACCCGGTGCTCGTCAAGGCGAACATCGGTGGAAGCGGAGCAGGAATCGTCAAGTACCAGACGCGCGCGGCCCTCGAGAGCGAAGTCGCGACCGGCAAGGTGTTCCTGGGGTTGGACTCCACCGCTCTCGTGCAGGAAGCGGCACCGCTTCGTGACGGACACATCACGCGTGTCGAAACGCTCGGTGGCAAGTATCTCTACGCGATCAACGTGTATCCGGCGACTGGATCGTTCGACCTGTGCCCGGCCGACGCGTGCCAGACGACTGACGGTGTGGAGCTCGTGCGCGGTGCCTGCGCTGTCGATGCGCCCAGGAATGGCCTGCGTGTGGAAGCTGCAACGCCGTCTCCGGAAATCATCGCGCAGGTCGAGGAAATTGCGCGCGCAACCGACCTTGATGTCGGAGGCGTCGAGTATCTGGTAGACGATCGTGATGGCAAGCACTACTTCTACGACGTCAATGCCTTATCCAATTTTGTTGCCGACGCGGAGAACGTCATCGGTTTCGATCCGTTTATCCGGTTTGTCGACTATATAGTCGAGCGTGCTGGATTCATCGCAGCGCAGGTGGCGTGATGCGATATGGATACTGGATGCCCGTATTTGGCGGATGGTTGCGCAACGTCGCCGATGAGCAGATGGACGCTTCATGGGAGTACGTTTCCAATCTCGCGCGGCGCAGCGAAGAGCTTGGTTACGACATCACTCTTATCGCCGAACTGCTCCTCAACGACATCAAGGGAATCAACGCACCATCGCTTGATGCGTGGAGCACGGCGGCCGCGCTGGCGGCAGTGACGAAGACGCTGGAAATCATGGTCGCAGTCCGGCCATCGTTCCATCCGCCCGCCCTTCTCGCCAAACAGGCCGCAACAATCGATCGCATATCGAACGGGCGGTTATCGCTTAACGTCGTATCTGCATGGTGGAAGGACGAAGCGAGGCGATATGGAGTTGCGTTCGACGAACACGATGATAGATACGCGCGCACATCCGAATGGCTGGATGTCGTGAGCACCGCGTGGCGCGAGCCAACGATGAATTACGGCGGCAAGTACTATACGGTCGATGAGTTGATTCTTGAGCCAAAGCCACTCGCACGTCCGGAGCGCCCGCGCCCAACGATCTACGCTGGCGGTGAATCGGAAGCAGCCAGGCAGATGATAACGCGACAGTGCGACGCGTACGTGATGCACGGTGATCCTCCCGAACGCATCGCGCCCAGGATCACCGAGATGCGGCGTTTGCGAGATCAAGCCAGCGAAGCGCTCGGCGTCGAGCTCCCACCGTTGCAGTTCGGTGTCGCTGGATATGCAATAGTGAGAGATAGTACTGAGGATGTTCAGGAGGAGATCTCACGGATTACCGCCGTATCTCCCGGGACGCCGGGATACGGCAACTACGCAGACTGGATTGCGAACACCCGGCTCGAGCAGCAGGTTAGTGTGCAGGATTATTCCGTATCGAATCGCGGACTCCGCGCCGGGCTGACAGGAACTCCCGAGCAGGTCGCCGCACGTGTCGAGGAATTTGCCAACGTCGGGGTGGACCTGTTACTCCTTCAATGCAGTCCGCAACTTGAGGAAATGGAACGGTTTTCAGCGCAGGTTATTCGCGCCGGGATTGGCTGCGTGGCTGCCGCCTGACTTCGTTGGCCCCATGACCGATACCGCCCAACGTGACCAGACGATGGCCCATCATCCTGCGAAGCTACGGAAGCTCGGTCCGGGCCGCCAGACCCGGTCTAACATCAAGGCAGTAAACGATTTGACGTTAGCTGGCGCCGCTGTGACAGGCGAGCCGTATCCTGTCTCATCACCGGCCGCTGAGCGCCATGCTCTAGTTCACCGCGGGCGCTGGCTCAGTGCTGCCTCGCTGGCGTACAATACCATGGAGGGCGCGCTCGCACTCGTTTCAGAATCCGCGCAGGCGTCGGTTTGCACGTATCTTTCGGCGATTCTCCGGGGCGGGCTCCTCCTGAACGCGGTCGTCGGCTGGTGGTGGTCCGATCCTCTTGCAGCAATGTTGATGGTGCCGATCATCGCGCACGAAGGCATCGAAGGTCTTCGTGGCGAACCGCCATGCGCAGATTGCTGCGATTAGCATGCGTACTTGGGAAATTGCATGATGAAAATCACCAGCACATTTACGTCAGTCGCTATTCTTCTCTGCCTGCTGGCCGTGCCCCAACTGCGGGCGCAGGGTCCTCCGTTTCAGACTGACGACCCGGTGCCGGTGGATCTGCATCATTACGAGTTTTACGTTTTTGGCGGCCTCGACGGCACTCCAATCGAAACAGACGCGACCGGACCGGCATTCGAATTCAACTGGGGCGCCATTCCGCGTGTTCAGCTTCACGCGATCCTGCCATGGGGTACGGCTATCCCCTCGAACAACGCAGCTTATTCGCCCAATGGAACCCGTCCCACCGTATTTGGTCTGACCGATGCCGAACTCGGCGCTAAAGTCGCGTTTTTCAAGGAGACCAGATACCTGCCGCAGATCGGCTCGTTCACGATGCTCGAATTGCCAACTGGCAATGCGAACAGAGGGCTCGGCGTCGGCAAGGCCTGGTACAAGGTTCCCGTCTGGCTGCAGAAGAACATCGGCAACTGGCTGCTCGATGGCGGTGGCGGCTATACGTTCGTGCCGCAAACTGGCTACCGCAATTATCCATACGGCGGATTTCTGGTGAAATACGCTTTCGGTGAACGACTGGAACTCGGTAGCGAAGTATTTTCTCACGGCGCTGAAGGCGAGGCCGCACCGCAGTTCCGCGCATCGACGATGGTAGATGTCGGCGGCTACTATCACTTCAAGAATCCCAACGAGCAACTGCTGCTGAGTTACGGCCGAAGCGTGGCAGGCCTCACCGAGAACTACCTGTACGTTGGCATGTACTGGACGTGGGGCAGTGATAAATCCCCATCAGCGACACACGGCGGACTTCTCTCGGAGCCCGGGAATATGGCGGGACGCAATATGAACTAATATTGTTTCTGCTTACTTCTGCCTTGTAACCCGATCAGCCGAGCCGTGTACGGATGAGCACAAAACTTCGATCCAGACTTCTGAACTCTCCCGCTGTCTTCGCGCTGGCGACGCTGGCGATTGTGGGATGCAACAAAAACATCGCACCCGCCGACCTGGTGCTTCACAACGGGAAGGTCGTGACGATGGACTCGACCGTTCCATCGGGACAGGCCATCGCGATCTCCGGTGACAGCATCGTGGCAGTCGGATCGGACAGTGCGATCAAGCCATACATCGGCGCCAATACCCGGGTAATCGACCTCCAGGGGAACCTCGCGATTCCTGGCTTCAATGAGTCGCATGGTCACTTTACCGGACTCGGCCAGTCGCTAACGGAGCTGCCGCTCATGGGCGTTCCGTCGTGGCAACAGATCGCTACCATGGTGGGTGACGCCGCAAAAACGGCGAAACCAGGTGCCTGGATTCGCGGTGACGGCTGGCATCAGGAAAAATGGAACAAGTCTCCGGGCCGCGTCGTCGAAGGCTTCCAGACGAACGATCTCATTAATAAAGCCGCGCCAAATAATCCGGTGGTGCTCGGCCACGCAAGCGGTCACGCACTCATCGCCAATGACGCGGCGCTGAAGCTGGCGGGAATCAACTCATCGACGCCCAACCCGCCGGGCGGGCGTATCATCAAGGACGCGAGCGGCCGACCGACCGGCGTTCTCGTCGATGGCGCCCAGTCTCTCATCCGCACGGGAATGGCCAGGAGCCGCTCGGCGCGATCGCCGGAAGAGGCGCACGCTGACTTCGTCCGTGAGATTCACCTCGCCACGCAGAACGCGCTCGCCAACGGTGTGACGACCTTCCAGGACATGGGCGAATCGTTCGCGACCATCGACGGGATCAAAAAGATGGTGGACGCCGGCGACATGCCGCTCCGCCTTTACATCCTGGTGAGCCAGGGCGAAGTGCGTCAGAACGACATCGACTCGCTCACGTCGCACCGCATGATCGATTACGGCAACGGCCACCTCACAGTCCGCGCCATCGGTGAGATCACGGCCGACGGTGCGCTCGGTTCCAGAAGTGCATGGATGCTCAAGCCGTACGACGACGATCCGACCAACACGGGACTCAACGTCACCACCATGGCGCGGATCAAGGAGATCGCCGAGATCGGCCTCGCGCACGGATTCCAGATTTCCGTGCATGCAATCGGTGATCGCGCCAATCACGAAACGCTCGACACCTATCAGTCAGTCTTCGACGAGCATCACGTCAAGAGCGACACGCTGCGCTGGCGGATCGAACACGCTCAGCATCTGAGTCCCGCGGACATCCCGCGATTCGGTCAGATGGGCGTTGTAGCATCGATGCAGGGAATTCACGCTTGCTCCGATGCTCCGTATGTACTCCCGCGCCTCGGAATGCAGCGCGCAAAGGAAGGCGCGTACGTCTGGCAATCGCTGTGGAAGACCGGCGCCGTCGTCACCAATGGCACCGACGTACCGGTGGAAGCAATCAGTCCGATCGCGTCATTCCATTGCAGCGTGACACGCGACATGGTCGGCACTGATTCGGCGTTCTTTCCCGATCAGAAACTCTCGCGCGAACAGGCCCTGCAAACGTACACCACTAACGGTGCATACGTCGAGTTCCACGAACATCAGACCGGCTCGCTCAAACCCGGTAAGTGGGCAGACCTCACTGTTCTTTCACGCGACATCATGACCGTGCCACCAGACTCGATCCTCGGCACGAAAGTTCTTTACACAATCGTAGGTGGAAAGGTGGCTTACTCGGCAGACAACAATACGCACTGACGGAATTGACGGTGCGGTAAAGGGCTCGACGACCCCGGAGGGGACGATGAAAGGCATGACATTTCTGACTGCGACTCTCGCGATTCTGTGCGTTACGCCGATGATCGCGCGAGCGCAGTCCGACCGCTCCGTCTCGACCACGAGCACGCAGGCAATCGTACTGCACGCCGCGCGATTGTTCGAAGTGATTCCAGGCAGAATCGTGAGTCCCGGCGAGGTGCTGGTGGAAGGCGGTCGCATCCAGGCTGCGGGTACATCGGTGCCGCATCCGGCTGGTGCAAAGGTTATCGACCTTGGTGATCGCACGCTGATGCCGGGATTGATCGATGCGCACATACATCTTTTCCTGCACCCGGCGCCTCCGTCCGAGGGAATGCAGACGGTCGATGAATCAGCGCCGCAGAGAACAATCGAAGCCACGCTTGCAGCCAGCGCAGACTTGATGGCCGGCTTCACCGCCGAGCGCGACATGGGTACCGAAGGCGCAGGATCTGCGGATGCTGCAGTGCGCGATGCGATCGACGCGGGATTGATTCCAGGCCCGCGGCTCCGCATCAGCGGAATGGCAATCTCTATTCTCGGCGGACATGAAGACGCGATCGGATTCAATCCGTCGCAACATGTACTCGGCAACGCCGATTACGCTAACGACACCGAGCAGTTGATCGAGACAATTCGCGCGCAGCACAAGGAAGGTGCGAGTTTCGTCAAGATCTACCAGGCCGGCCCGGACGAGATGGTACCCTCGGGATCAGCTCCGTGCCTCGGCAATCCGATCTGCAAACAACTCGGAATTGGTGAGCAGGCGGGTGATCCGGAGTTCTGGAATTTTCACACCACGTATCAATACACAGAAGATCAGCTGAAGGCAGCCGTCGCCGAGGCCGAGCGGTTGAACACCAATGTCGGTGTGCATTGCCAGGGTGAGCCCGCGGCGCGGTTTGCCGTAGAGGCGGGCGTTGCATCGGTCGATCACGCGACGCAACTAAGCGACGGCACGATGGCGATGATGAAGCAAAAGGACATCCCAGCTGTCCCCACGTTTACAATCTTCAAGTACTTCGCGGATCACGCGCCGAGTCCTGCGGCCGCAGCGCGCGAGAACGCGATGCTCGATTACAAGATCCACGAGTTCAAACGGCAGGTGGCCGCCGGTGTTCCGATGGCGGTTGGGAGTGATGTGGGCCCTTTCCCGCACGGCACGCAGGCAGCGGAGTTCTCGCTGATGGTGCAGTACGGCATGACGCCGCTTGCAGTGCTGCAGGCCGACTATGTAAACGGTGCACGCATTCTGATGTGGCAGGACCGCGTGGGACAGTTGAAGAACGGATACCTTGCCGACGTGATCGCAGTGGCCGGGAATCCGCTGCAGGACATTACGGCTGTTACGCGGGTGGAGTTTGTTATGAAGGGCGGTGTGATATACAAGGGCGGGCCGACTGCGGAATCTGCTGGTAACGCGCGCTGACACTTCTGTCATTCCCGCTTTCGCGGGAATGACTTCCGCTGTCATCCTCGTGCGAAGTTCCGCGTTGCTGCGTCCTCCGCGCGCCCTAACCCTTCGCGCGTACCATAGCGGCTACCTGCTTCCGTGCCTCGGTTACCCGCGGCTGCAGATCTGGATCGGCGTTCTTCCAGAGGTCGATGAACCGGCCGTAATACATGATGGCGCGCTTCGTGTCGCCGGCATCCTGGTTAAGCTCTCCCAGCCGGTAGAGCGTCAGCGCGAGGTAGTCCGGATCGATGTTGAGGCGACTGCCGCCGGGCATGTCAACATACTCCGTCAGATACTTGCGCGCCGAGTCGGCCTGGCGCCCCCGGTCATAGGCTACCCCAATGAGGTACGGCGTACATGCGCCGCAGTTGTTGGTCGGAAGCCCGTCGACCTCAACGTCACCCTGCCGGAAATACGCGACAGCACTGTCAGTCTTTCCTTCTGCCATGGCGATCATTCCGCGATCGCGCGCGATTCCGACGGAGTTCTGGCGGCGCGTCACCGAGTCGAGCCTGGCCTCATACTGGCGCAACACCTCGCGTGCCTTTGCAACGGCGTCAAGTTGCGCATAGGCTGAGGCCATGAAGAGACTCTGGTCCTTCGCGAGCGGCACCGACGCCACCGGGTGCGCGTGCAGCGTCGAATCGAGATCCGCAATCCCGCGCGTCGCGTTTCCGCGAATCACGCCGTCACGGAGCGCTTGATAGTAAGCCGTCATGTACGGGCTCGCGGTATCGCCGCGCGCGCGCGCCAGTGCCGGATTCGCCTGCGCGGACAGGCGGTCGGCCTCGCGCAGCCGGCCGCGCAGTTGCACGATGTTGGCGAGTACGGTCAGCGCACGGGCGGCGTGGATTGCGTCGGCGCTGTCTGCGATGTCGCGCCCGAGGTGTTCCGCTGAATCGTACTGACGCTTGTCCCACAACTCGGTGAATCGTATCGGGCCGGTGGGGAACGGCACGTGACGGCTGGCGAACAACGCCACGACCGAATCGGCCTCTTTGTACCGGCCCATAAACAGATATTCGCCGGCCAGGTTGCCCAGGATCGTGCCGTCGGCCGAGTCGTTGGCTAGCGCGAGCTTGTACATCTGGACGGCGCCAATAGTGTCGCGTGCGCTCGCGAGAGTAACCGCGAGCGAATTGGCCGCGTCGACGTTGCTGGAATCGAGAGCCACGGCTCGGTGGAACGCCGCGATTGCCCGCCGACGATCGTGTGCGACAAACGTGTAGTACGCGCCCTGGACGTTGTACAGCTCACGTTCCGGTAACCGATCGCTGAGCTGGAACGCCTTGGTGAGCTCGGTGTTCGCTTCCGCGATCCGCGCTTGTCCGCCAAGCGTCTGCAACGTGTACGCCAGCTCCACATGGGCCATGGCAAAGGTGCTGTCCTGGCGAATCGCGTCCTGGTAGTGCTGGATCGCGGCCGGGTAGTCCGCCTGCACATCGTTGGCGAAATTGCCGGCGGCGAAACTTCGGAGCGCGCCGAGCGAAGCAGTCGTGACCTGATCGAGAGGCGGTGCGTCACGCACCGATTTGAGCGACTCGCCGATCTTCCGCCGCATCTCCTTGGTAACGCGATCGACTGCGGGAATGAGATCGCCCGCATCCTTGGCTGACTCGCTGAATGACGCGAGATCGTTGCCGCTCTCTGCACCAACCAGTCTGACATTGATGACGTAACCCGTTCCAGCGGGTACGATGCTTCCTGCCACCACGGCCTTCGCTCCGGTGCGCTGCGCGATCTGGCGCGCGGTTGCAAAGTCGACGCGCGCTGTGTCCGGCAGACGCATCTGTTCGAGTGCCGCGACCACAGCAGTGGTAGGCATGACATGTACCGCGTTACTCTGCGATAGACTGGTCTTGACGGCTTCGGCAATTGTCGAACCGAGCGATGAATCCGCACCCGGCGAATCGAACGCGGCGACTACCACGTTGTCATTCGCGGAGAGCGTCCCAGCAGCGAGCAGCGACCCGGCCGGTCCGATGCCGAGCACGCGGAGCAGCATGTAGCCCGCAATCAGCAGCACAAACACGCCCACTGCCGCGACGCCGCCGCGAGCGGTCTGGCGCCAGGATACGTGCGGGCTCGCCTTGATCGCTATGGTCGCCATCGTGCCGTGGCCAGCGAGCGACCGCGTGCCGCCGGTTGTGTATGCCGGCGTCGCCGTTGCAACTCGGCGGGCGATGTACTGCGTGTACGCGGTGAACAGCACTACTGGCAATCCAAGCGCCATGACGACGAGCGCACCGGGAAAAACCCAATCCGGCAACCCGATCGCAATGATCGCGGCGCGCGCCACGATCGCGACACCAATGAACGCGGCGACGTAAATCCCGAGTGCGCGCCAGAGCATCGGACGTCCGCCGATCAGCATTGCCGGCATGGCGCCACCGGCGCCCGACGTGGTGACATCGAGGCGTTCCAGCAGTTCGTTGGCACTTGCCGGCCGCGAAGCGGGATACTTCTCCAGACACTGCATCACCAGCGCCGCGAGCGCGGGCGGGCAATCTGGACGCAGCTCGATGATGGGCTTTGGCGTCTCGGTCATGTGCGCGACCAGCAGCTTGTGCGGCGCCAGATCTGGAAACACCGGTCGCCCGGCGAGCAGTTCGTACGCCAGGCATCCAAAGGCGTAGATGTCGGCATGGTGGTCAGTCGCAGGGTCGCCCGCCGCCTGTTCCGGTGCCATGTACGCCGGCGTTCCCACCGCGGTGCCGAGCTGCGTCAGCGTCGCGCCGGCGGGACCTTGGGCGGCCGCCGCGATCGCCTTCGCAATACCAAAGTCGGTGACGACGGCGGTGTGGCCAGAAAGGAGAACGTTGTCCGGCTTGATATCGCGATGCACCACGCCGCGTTCATGCGCGTAGGCCAGTGCGCGCGCGACATCGCGCAGGATGCTGAGCACTTCCGAAATGGCGACTGGTCCGCGAGCCAGCCGCGCGCGGAGGCTCTCGCCTTCCACATACGGCATGGTGTAGTACGGAATGCCGTCGATGTCACCGGCTGCGAGTACCGGTACGATGTTGGCTTGCTGTAGCGACGCCGCCACTCGGATTTCGCGCTCAAACCTCGGCACCGAAATCGCCGCCGCCAGTTCAGTCGACACCACCTTGACTACGACCCGTCGGCCGAGTCGGTCCTCGGTGGCCACGAACACGCGCGACATCCCGCCGCCGCCCAGCTCGCGCTCGAGAGTGTAGGTACCGGACAATGACTGCTCAACGCGTGATCGAAGATCCGCCAAGGCGCCTGCTGGTTGGGGCTGAAAGCTCGTAGAATATATGGATTGCCATACACGGGGGCCAGCACGCCACTCGCCGTCAACGGACGCACGCGCGACAAGGTTGCGGCGGCCAGCCGGTGGGGAGGTATATTCGCCCACGCGACTTTAGTGTTCCCTCTCCGGAGCCAATCCATGCGACGATGCCGTTCCACCGCGATTATCGCGTTCGCCACCTTCCTGCTCGTTGCGAGCGTCGATCCCGTGGCCGCGCGCGCGCAAGCCGTGGATTCTCTCGCGCCTGACCTCTCGGTCAGGGTCGCCGCCGCCGTCAACGACGTCCTGCGCACGACGCAGGTTCCCAGTGCATCGGTAGGTATCGTGCGCAATGGACGTATCGTCTACATCGCGGCGTTCGGTCACTCGCGTCTGACACCACCGATCACGGCGACGCCTGCGATGCACTACGCCATCGGATCGATCAGCAAGCAGTTCACCGTTGCCGCCGTGATGCTGTTGCAGCAGGAAGGCAAACTCTCGATCGACGATCCAGTCTCAACCTGGTTCCCTGAACTGACGCGCGCCAACGAAGTCACTCTTCGCAATCTCATGTCGCATACATCGGGTTATGAAGATTACGCACCGCAAGACTACACAATCCCGGAATGGACCAAGCCATCTTCGGCCGAGAAGATCGTGCATGAGTGGGCGACCAAACCGCTCGACTTCGACCCCGGGACGCAGTACCAGTACAGCAACACGAACTTCAACATTGTGGGACTCATCGTCCAGAAGGTGAGCGGTGAACCATTCTGGCAATTCCTCGAATCGCGAGTGCTCAAGCCGCTCGCACTTGAGCACACGATTGACCTTGATACGCAACACAATCTGCTTGAGCCCACCGGCTACTTTCGCCACGCGCTGGGACCGCTCCGGCCAGCGCTGTACGAAGCGCCGGGCTGGTATTTCGCCGATGGCGAGATGGCGATGCCCGTAGGCGATCTGCTCAAGTGGGACGTCTCCGTCATCGACAAGTCGCTTCTCGCGCCCGCGTCGTACGCAGAAATGGAGGAGCCGACCAGGCTTAAGAACGGCAAGCTTAGCAACTACGGGCTCGGCTTGAGCACCGGAAGTCTCAACGGCCACCGAATGGTATCGCATGGCGGTGAAGTTGGCGGCTTCGTCGCGGCCAATTACGTCTTTCCCGATGATAGCATTGCTGTCGTAGTGCTGACCAATCAGGAGGCGAGCCCTGCCGCCGGGATTATCGGAAATGCGATAATCAACCTGGTGTTACCTGGAGCAGCACCGGTTGCTGATGTCGCCGCACAGGACTGGGCGCGCGATGTCCTCACAGGATTGCAACACGGAAAAATCGACCGGTCGCGCTTTACGGCCAACTGCAATTTCTACTTTGACGCAACTGCGATCGCCGACTACCGCACAAGCCTCGCACCGTTCGGTGCAATCGCCAGCATCAAGGAAACGTCGAAGTTCGATCGCGGCGGGATGACCTACCGTGGCTTCGCGGTGGAATTTGCGACTGGGAAACGAGTGAACTTGTCGACGTTCACGGTGCGTGATGGAAAGATCGAGCAGTTTCTGGTCGAGCCGGCAAACTGACACCGTCGCTCCGGGATCCCGGAGCGACGGCTATTTCAACAGCGAGCAGAACTACTGTTGTGTGTCAGTCTGCGTTTCCGCATGCGCGCCGGCCATGTGGCCGTAGCGTTGGAACCAGCCCTCCACATACAGTTGCGTGCGCAGGAAGTTTGACGGAGTACTCGATGTACCGTGGTATTCGTTGTTCATGCGCAGCATCGCCGTGGGCACACCGCGCAATTTGAGCGCGCGGTAGAACTCTTCGGTCTGCGGAATTGGCGTCCGCAGGTCGAGCACGCCGGTCATCAACATCGTGGGTGTCTTGACGTTGCCCACATACATGATTGGCGAGCGCTTCAGGTATTCGCTCGGATCCTCCCAGAACGGCTTGGCGAAGTTGCCATACCAGCCGGCGCCGTCGGTCACGCCGACGAAACTGATCCAGTCGATCACCGGACACTGCACCACCGCGGCCGCGAACCTGTCGGTGTGGCCCACCGTCCACGACGTGAGCACGCCTCCGCCCGAACACCCGTACACGAACAGGTTCTTGGTGTCGATGTACCCCTTCGCGATGACGTTGTCGACGCCGGTCATCAGGTCGTCGAAGTCGTGGTCGGGATAGTCGTTGTCGATGAGGTTGGTGAACTTCGTGCCGTACCCTGTGCTGCCGCGTGGGTTGGTGTACAGAACCACGTAGCCCTTAGCCGCTTCGTCCTGTCGCGCGAAGTTGAAAGCGACGTTGTACATGCTCTGCGGGCCTCCGTGGATCTGCAGAATCAGCGGATACTTCTTGCCTGCGTCGAAGTCGGGTGGCTTGACGATCCAGCCCTGGATCTTGAGCCCATCCTTCGATGTGTACCACATCTCCTCGGTCGTGGCGACTTTCTTTCCGGCCAGGATCGAAGCGTCGATGTTCGTCCGTTGAGCGAACGTTGACACCGTGCCCGTCGTCGGCGCGAGAAACGTCACTACGTCGGGCGGCATTGTCGGCGTGGTGCGCGTGCCGACCGCGAGCCCGTTGCGTGCCATGTCGGTAACGACGAGCACGTGTGTGCCGGTGGTAACCGGCCGCACCTGCCCTGATGTCGAGGCGTAATAGAAGTTTTCCGAACCCTCGCTCTGCACGCTGAAATAGACACCGGCGCCGTTCGGTGCCCAGAGCACGCCCGACACTGGGCGGTCGAGGCTAGCCGTGAGATTGTGTGGGTTGGACCCGTCGGCGTTCATCACCCAGATGTTGCCTTCAGACCACGCCGAGTGGTTTACCGAATCGGCGTGCGTGTACGCCACCAGCCGGCCGTCGGGTGAATACACCGGGCCTCCGGCCGTACCGTTGCTGTGTGTCAACTGCTGTACCTCGCCGGTACTCACGTTGGCCGCGTAAATCTCCGAGTGCCGAAATGCATGCTCGGCGTCGGGAGTGCGGAGCGACGAGAACGCTACCCATTTGCCGTCACCAGAGAAGGCGGGCGCCGACGCGTTCCAGTCCCCTTTGGTGATCTGCCGAGCTTCGCCGCCGTCGGCCGAGATGACGAATATCTGGTGATAGTAGATATCGACGTAGCCGATACGGTCGGAGCGGAAATTGAGCCGGGTGACGATCTTCGGCGGTTCCACCCACTTGGCGCCTTTGGGTGGCGTGGGCATCGAAATGTGCCACTCTGGGTCCGGACGCTCCGTCACGTTCATATTGAACGCCAGTGACTTGCTGTCAGGCGCCCACTCAAGGTTCGACGGCGACTCGGTGAGATTGGATATCTGCGATCCCGGACCGTCGACGTCGGCCCACTTCACAAAGATCTGTGCGCCCGAAGGCTGTCCGTCGGCCACGTAAGCGATGCGCTTGCCGTCCGGCGACCATTTGATTCCCGACCCATCGGCCAGAAAGCGATCATGCGTGCCGTCGGCGTTCATGATCCAGAGAGAGGTGCGCCAGCGGTCGTTTATCTTGTCTACGTGTCTGCGGCCATAGACAATCTGTGATCCGTTGGGGGAGATCTGCGGCGACTGCACATCCTGCCAGTCGAGGTACTGGTTGAGTTGGATGTGGTCGGGGGGTGCCTGCTGCGCACCGAGTGTCGGCGCAGCCACGAGGGCGAGGAGCACGACGCTGGCGAAGCCGCTGATCCGGCTGGCCGCCGCGCGGCGCGCATGCGGCGAGGCAAAGAACGATGGACTCATTGGTAGGTTACTCCTTGGATGGGCAGGAAACGCTACGATCTTACGCGCTGCTGCCACCAGCCGCTAGAGACCCACGCTGGGCCGGATCCGCGGCAGGTCGGCTTCATTCGCATGCAACTGAGCTCTGTTGAGAGCTGACGAAGTACCTTGCGCACGAGTCCGCCGCAGGCATCTTACCCGACGCGCTTGCAACGTTATCGAATCGCCGGCCAGTAGTTGTGTAACAACTCAACCCCGAGGAGAGAGCATGAACAACGTGAACCTCATGAAGGATCTCTACGCTGCGTTTGGCAGCGGCGACATGCCGACAGTCCTTGGGGCGATGAGCCCGGACATCAAGTGGCATGAGGCGGAGAGCAATCCGTACATGCCCAGCGGCAAGGCATGGGTCGGACCGGACGCCATCCTGAATAATCTGTTCGTGAAGCTGGGCTCGGAGTGGGACGGATTCTCCGTCCATCCGAAGTCATTCCACGATGCGGGCGACAGTGTGATCGTCGAAGTCCGCTACGGTGGTAAATACCTCGCGACCGGGAAAAGCATGGACACGCAGGCCTGTCACGTCTGGGACATCAAGGGTGGTAAGGTGACGCGGTTTCAGCAGTACGCCGATACGGCGAAGCTCCAGGACGTCATGGGAGCCAGGTAGACGCTCGCGAACCCAGCGCAGGACGGGGACCGACACCACTTGAGCTCATGGGCGCGATTCTCGGCCCGCGACTCCGTGCCAATGCGAAGATTCGCGCGCTATGGCCCAAATTGGGCGGTCGGGTGAACTAGAAGCAGCGAAACTTGGCGCTCGACAGCGTCCTTCATCGGCTACACCGTAGCAAGCGATCCAAACCATTTCGTGAGCGCGTCTACAAGTTGCGCCTGCGTTTGATCTCCGACCCACGCGACATATCCATCTGGCCGAATCAATACGGCGCTCGACGCACTGATCGTCCCGAGTACCGGCAGCTCCCATTCTCCTGCGTATTCGGCGTCAACCAGCCGAACGCGATCCGTCCATCGATCAATATCAATGCTTCCCACGTCACCGAGATTGAGCAGCACCGGTCGCGCATCGTGCAGCAGTGTGTAAAGCCGAAGCGGCCCGTTCGCGGTGACGAGATCGAGGTCAGGCATCCGGCGGCCAAGCAGCGGATGTCCCTCGCCCATATCGTATTGAATGTCCAACCCGGACAGCCTCGCAGCGAACCGTTTGCGCGGCTCATCCATTCCGAGTAGTTCCGCCATTGTTTCGCGCACTGCATTCGTGCGCTCATCCTGGCGACGAAGCGCGACGGCCGCCATCGTATTGCGCAGCACTCGTTCAGCGACGGGGTGTCGCTCGGTGTGATACGTATCCAGCAGACTTTCCGGCGATGTCCGCTTGACTACCTGCGCCAGCTTCCATCCCAGATTCACCGCATCCTGCACGCCGATCTGCAGGCCCTGTCCACCGTCGGGGGGATGTACATGCGCGGCGTCACCGGCGAGAAGCACACGTCTATCACGATACGACGCGGCCTGCCGAGTCATGTCGGTGAAACGTGAGATCCAGATGGGACTGTGAACCCCGTAATCCGTCCCGTATGCAGTGATGAGCGCATCGCTCAGATCAGGAAGCGTGGGCTCCGTCGCCGGTCCAACCTGCTCCTCCGTCACCATAACTCGCATTGGGCCGTGATCCGCATACACAACTTCACCATCACGGATCTTGTACTCCACTCTGCCGATGCCATGAATGCCCGCAGCGGTGCGATGCATTCCAAATTTCGGCTGCTCGGCCATCTCGACTTCTGCAATCAGGTTGCTCGTCGTCGCGTCCCAACCTGGAAAGTCGATACCGGCGAACTTGCGAACAAGACTGCGGCCTCCATCGCATCCGACCAGATATTCCGCTCGCACAGATCGGCCGTCGGAGAGTTGAACGCCCACGCCGGTATCGTCCTGCGCAAATCCAGTGACGTCAATGCCATGGTAGATCGGCACCTTCAGCTCGCGGACCCAGCCCGCCAGAATGCGCTCGATGTGATTTTGCCAGAGCCCGAGGCCATAGTTGTGGCGGGTGGGGAAGTCGCTGATGTCCAGTGTCACTCCAGCGAAACTCGCGGCCTGAACCTTCTGTCCCTCCGCCAGGAACCGGTCGACGATTCCACGTTGATCCAGAATCTCGAGCGTGCGCGAGTGAAGCCCACCCGCACGCGATCCGGCGAGTTCCTGACTGGCGCGCCGCTCAAAGATCGCAACATCGACACCGGCCAACGCCAACTCGGCCGCCAACATCAACCCCGTCGGACCGCCCCCGGCAATCAATACGGCATGTTCGGTCATGGCAACTCCCTGATTCGGAATGAGCGCGAATTATGAACCCGCAAGGGGGGCTTGCCGCAAGCCCGGGGGTAGGTGATAATGTGTACAGGCGCACACGTGCGCAAAGCGTCGCTACGGAGCCCCTATCGTGCTTCCAGTCAGCGGCGTTTCGCTTTTTTGGCCACCACTGACGCGCCGCGACCACGCTTCGCGCGGCTCTCCTGCCTCGTCCGGCGCACGTAATCGACCGGCGCGCGAAGCACGGGCGAGGCGTGCCTCCGCTGCGGGTAATACAGGGAAAATCCGGGAAATGGAGTCGAGAACTCCACCAGCACCGCGACAAGCGAGCCGTTGCGAGTGGTGGTTCCGAGGAAATGAAGGACACGGGCGCGCTTGCGTCGTCCGGTGACGGGATGGTTGACGGGGGGACATGATCACGCCGACCGACGGTGGGCCACGCACCAGCGCGGCTGTCACCATCCGTGCTGCTGAAGCAGTTCATCTCCCCGCAATCGGCCGCCTCGGCGCGCTCCTGGTGCGCACACATTACGAATTCGACCCCGAGCGCTTCATTGCTGCCACACCCGGAACAGCGCACGCCTACGAATCGTTTCTTGGGAGCGGACTCAATGATCCGAATATCATCGTCCTCGTAGCCTTGCGGGGAAGCGACGTGTTCGGATACACCTACGCTGGTGTTGAGAGTTACGACTACATGTCGCTTCGCGGGCCGGCTGGCGTGCTGTACGACATCGTCGTCGACGCGGCGCATCGACGGGAGGGGATCGGGCGGATGCTTCTCGAAACCACGCTCGCAACACTCAAGACGCGTGGAGTCCCTCGATTCGTGCTCTCCACCGCAGAAAAAAACGAGGCTGCGCAGCGACTGTTCACTCGTGCCGGGTTTCGGCGGACGATGGTCGAAATGACACGTGGCGCAAGTCCCTGCAGATTGGAGGGCAGTGCCACCGTATGAGCAGCTACACTCAGCAATCGTGCCATTTCTCGCCGTGTGCTCGAGCCTGCGTCAGGATTCCTGCCCGCAATCACAGGCGTTCGCGCGGAAGGCTAGCTCACTCGGCGGCCGCGCCGATGTGTTGCCGGAGCCGTTGCGTCATGGCGATGTCAACGCGCAGCTAGGGCTCCCGTCCGATTACACGCGAGCGGTCGAGAACGTCTTGCGTAGTCTGGATCCCGGCGCGGCGCACTTGCTCCCTCGCAAGGGGACGGAGTAGGGACGGACTCCGGATCGGGCTCTCCATCCATTCAGTAGCTCGCGCCCGCCATCACGGGTTCAGCTACATCAGCTCTGGCGGGAGCAACACTCGCAGCCGTCTCCATCTCAAGTGTCCGATAGTCTGTGTAGCCGTGCGATCCGTCACGGCCGTCATTCCCGCGGAAGCGGGAATCCATGTTTGCCCCGCACCTGAGAGGCACTGACGAAAAGTAAGTGCCCTCTATACATTACCTGTTGTAACACGGATTAGCTCATTTTATCCCGAGACAACAGATGACAATTGCTATTACCGGAGCCACAGGCCACCTCGGCCGCCTAGTGGTCCAGGACCTTAAAGCCCGGACGCAACCCAACAACCTCGTCGCGCTCGTCCGCTCGCCAGCCAAAGCGGCCGATCTGGGGATTGCAGCGCGCGAGACGGACTACGACCGCCCGGAGACGCTCGGCCCGGCACTCGCTGGCGTCGACACCCTGCTGCTTATCTCTGCGAGCGATGTGGGGAAGCGTGCGCCGCAACATCACAACGTCATTGCGGCCGCCAAGCGGGCCGGCGTGAAGCGGATCGTTTACACGAGCCTCCTGCGCGCGGACAGCTCGCCGCTCCGGGACCTCGCCGTCGAGCACAGTACCACGGAAGCGGAGCTGGAAGCGTCCGGCATTCCGCACACGATACTGCGCAACGGCTGGTACACGGACAACTACACTGGGTCGATTCCAGCAGCGCTTGCCAACGGTGCGTTTTTCGGCAGCGCTGGCGAGGGCCGGATCTCCTTCGCTACCCGTGCGGATTTCGCCGAGGCGGCTGCAATCGCCGCGACTGATCCGAAACACGATGGTAAGACCTACGAGCTGGCCGGCGACGACGCATATACGCTCGCCGATCTCGCTGCCGAACTTTCATTGCAGACCGGCCGCACAATTCCGTACCGGAACCTGCCCGAGGCGGAGTACGCTGCTGCGCTCGTTGGCGCCGGTGTGCCCGATGCCATGGCGCGGATGTTCGCTGGTTGGGACACAGGCGCCGCACATGGTGCGCTCTTAGACAATGGCCACGAGCTATCCAGGCTGATCGGCAGGCCCACGACGCCGCTCTCGGTCGCAGTGCGCGATGCGCTCGTGGTCGCGCGCAAGCACGCGGCGTAGCGCGTCATCGGCTTGAGGTGCCAGGCGTCAGCGATTTTACCAGTTGACGCCAACCCGATCGCGCTATAACCTTCCACTAACCTAGTTGGTGGAGGGCGGATGCCTCGGGATGTCAATGATTTGCTGCACGGTACGCTGGATGTGCTGGTCCTCAAGACTTTGTCCTGGGGGCCCATGCATGGTTACGCGATCGCGACATGGATCGAGCAACGCACAGACGGCACGCTCGAGATTGTCGACGCCGCACTGTACAAGTCGCTGCACCGGCTTGAGCACAGTGGTGCCGTCGCGGCCGAGTGGGGTCTCTCGGAAAACAATCGCCGCGCGAAATATTATTCACTGACCACGCGCGGCCGGCAGTTGATGCGCGCCGAGACGGCAACGTGGCGCCGGTACGTGGTGGCTGTGTCCGCCGTTCTCGAGACGGCCTGAGCTGATGCGGCGCGCGGTGCATTTCGCATGAGTGACAAGCCTGAACGCCCGGGAATGCCGGAAGGCGTGCGCCGCGCCTTTCGTCTTCCCTGGCGCGGCAAGGCGCAAACCGATCGCGACATCGACGACGAGGTAGCCTTTCACGTCGAGATGCGCATCGCAGCTCTGCGCGCGTCCGGCTTCACGCCAGAGGACGCGCGTGCCGAGGCTTTGCGTCGATTTGGGGATGTTGAAGAATTTCACGATTACTGCCAGACAATTGATGCGCCGTACGCCCGACGAGCACGCGCATCGCGATGGGCGCAGGGCTGGATGCAGGACGTCCGATTCGCGATTCGTCAGCTCCGTCGCACACCTGCGTTCACCACTATCGCGGTTTCCCNNGGACATTCGATACGCCCTTCGGTCGTTGCGAAAGCGTCCGCTGTTCACCGCGGTGGCGATCGTGACCCTTGCGCTCGGCATCGGTGCCAACACCGCGATCTTCAGCGTCGTGCAACACGTGTTGCTCGCGCCGATACCGTATCGCGGCGGCGATCGGATTGTGCAGATACTCGAGTCAATTCCATCGGGGGGGCACGGATTCGTTATCCCGAGGGCGAAGCTGGTCAGCGTCTGGCAGGCACGTGCGCATTCGCTCGAACAGATCGTTGGCTACGACCCAGGTGAGGCCACGTTTTCCGATGGCCCCACGCTGGAAGCGATTGCCAGCGCCAGCATTGCCGTCGACATGCTCCCGTTCCTTGGCGTCCACCCGGTGCTCGGGCGCAACTTTGTGCCAGGCGATACGATGGCCGACGCCGCTCCCGTTGCACTGCTGGGATACGGCATGTGGCAGCGTCGATATGGCGGTAGCAGTGACGTACTCGGCCGATTGGTCAAGTTGAATGGTAAATCGTTCGTTGTAATTGGAGTAATGCCGCGCGGCCTCGCACTTCCATTCGATCCGGGTGAGCGTGGGGTCTGGATGCCACTGCATTTGACGACACCCTACGATCGAATTCACGTACTTGGACGGCTGCGAAGCGGCAACTCCGCGAGCGATGCTACACGAGAGCTGAGTGCGATTGCTGCAACGGCGCCCGGCCTCTCTGGAGGTGGCAAGTATCCTGGCGCAGCGTCCGTCTTTACGCGAAGAGATCTCCTGGGCGACAGTTATCAGCAAACGTTGATAATGTTGTTCGGTGCGGTCGGCCTGGTGTTGCTTATCGCGTGCGCAAACGTTGCCAATCTGCTTCTTGTACGCGCCGGCAGTCGTGAGCGCGAATTTGCCGTCCGCGCCGCGTTGGGTGCCGGACGCGGGCGGCTCGTCAGACAGGTGCTTACCGAGAGTATGCTCCTCGCACTCGCCGGGTGCGCAGTCGGCCTTCTGCTCGCGTGGCGCGGCCTTCAGTTGATCATTGCGCTCTCGCCCGCGGAGCTGAGCAATCTTGCTGGTGTGCGTCTGGAGCCGGTGGTGCTCGCTTGGAGTCTGGGCATCGCCGTTTTCACCGGACTCATCTTCGGACTCGTGCCCGCACTTCTCGCCACCGAACATACGATCGGCGAATCACTGAAGTCATCCACGCGCTCCGCATCCGGAAGTGTGCGCGCACGTCGAGTGCGCGGCACGCTTATCGTTGGGGAGATAGCGTTGTCAGTAGTGCTCCTGGTTGGAGCCGGTCTTCTGATGCGATCGTTCACCGCTCTGGAGCACATGGATCCAGGTTTCGATCCGCACGGATTGGTCGGGATTTCCGTTGAGATGCCGGAAGAGCACTTCGCGTCGCGTCTGTCGCGCTATGCAGCAATTACTCAGATGGTCGACGGCGTGAGCAAGATACCAGGCGTGCAGTCGATCACGGTCGCCTCGGATATGCCACCAAATGACGGTGCTGCGTTCGGTGATCTGGAAATTGCGGGCCGCACACTCGCTTCTTCTGCCCAGGTGTCGACGCTGGGCTTCGCGATGGGTGACGAAAATTATTTTCGCGTCATTGGCCTCCCACTGCGCAAGGGGCGCATTTTCACGCCGGCCATTCCTCCCACCGCCGCCGCTGATTCAGCGATAGCAACGCACGAGATCATGATCAATCAGCGCTTCGCGAAACGCTTCTGGCCCGCTGGCGGCGCGGTCGGCGCGCGCATTCGCCTCGGCGACAAGGGCGATTGGATGACGATCGTTGGCGTGGTTGGCGACGCGCAGCTCCCCGGTGCGCTCGGCGTCATTTCCGATCTTCGCATGTACGTGCCGTTCTCGTCCGTGACGTCGCAGGCAGAGATCATCGTGCGGAGTGCTGTCCCGTCCGGTACGCTCACACCAGAACTTAATGCCGCAATCATGCGTGCCAGTCCATTCATTCAAGTGCACAAGTCGCAAACCGCGGAGTCGATCATCGCGGAGGCGGTCGCGCAGCCTCGCTTTGCAATGACACTCATCGGCGCGTTCGCATTGCTGGCCCTCATCCTCGCTGTCGTCGGGCTCTACGGCGTCATCGCCTATTCTGTAAGTCAGCGTACGCGCGAGATAGGCGTCCGCATCGCGCTCGGCGCGCAACCCCGCGATGTGGTCACGATCGTCATGCGACAGGGCTTCGCTCTTGTCGCGCTCGGAATCGCACTTGGCGTCGCTGCTGCGTTCGGCGCCACACGGGTGATTCAGAGCCTTCTGTTCGACGTCGGCTCGACGGATCTTGCCACCTTCCTCATTGCCGGTGCGCTCACTGCAATTGTCACTTCGCTGGCGTGCTATATTCCGGCCCGCCGAGCGGCGCTCATCGACCCGCTCGTAGCGCTTCGCACGGATTGAACTGCAGGCAGCATGCAGCCAGCGTGGATCGCACCTGGAGCGGCCGACGACGCCCCAGTCGTTGCTGTGGACGTATGTACGCCCGCACGTGATTACTTCGCAATAAAAACGCGAGCCCGCGACCTGTTCTTCGCTGGGCTCGCGAGTCCATTTGGTCAGATCAACCGCCGCAAAGTTGCTCAGTGTGCCTCGCGTTCGCGGGGATCCAGATCGCAAGCCCCGAAGTCTCCGCAGTCGCGGTATGAGCGCCGACTACCTCACCCAGCACGTTCACGCCCACCTTGTTCTGGCTGACGGAGTTGGCGACGAGGCCATTGGCACCCGCATCAGCCGCCTTCTTCCGCATCTGGTCGCGCATTTGACTGTCCGTTGTCCAGACTGAGTTTCCTTCTGCAGAAATCCAGGCTATCTCCCGATAGCTGCTCGGAACGTCCGCACGGCTGCTGTACACCACCACGGCGTTCTGGCAGGTCGTCACCCGGGCAGGCGACGGGTTGATGTGCGTAGTTTGAGTCCGGACGCCGCACGCCGAAGTCGCGACGACTCCGCCCACAAGCAGGATACTGAGTGCAGGTACTTTCATGATCTCTCCTGGCTAACGATGAGCCTTCGGAGGGAGACTTTTGCAAGAGCGGGACCGGTATGGAGCGGAAGGTCAGTCTAATCGCGTCGGCGCAGCCGATTCGCACACTCCTTGGTGTGCTCGCCTACCTGCCAATGGCGTGGCTGCTCGCAAGCACATTGGTTTTGGTGCACTGTAGTGGACTAGCCAGTACGGTGTTCCCGGGACTAGGATTGTCCCATGCGATCACACCTTCTCATTCCATTAGCCGCGGCCACAGTTGCGACAAGTCTCATCGGCGCCGCGCAGGCCCGCGCCCAGGATAACCCGACGGGCGATCCCATCGTCCAGAAGATCTACGACGAGGGGATGCACCATTCACAGTTGGAGCGCCTGGCTCAACCTCTCATGGATTCCATCGGCCCCCGACTTACAGGTTCGTCGGCCAACCGCGCGGCCAATGACTATTTGCTCAAGACCTATAAATCGTGGGGCATCGACGCCCGGAACGAGAAGTACGGCACCTGGCGCGACTGGACGCGCGGCAAGAGCACGCTGGAGCTGGTATCGCCCAGATATCGCGTGCTCGAGGCAACGATGCACGCATGGAGCGCGACGACACCCGCCGGCGGTGTCACGGCCGACGTCGTCATGATCCCACCAGCGAGCCAGACCAGAGACAGTGCAGGCTTCGCACGCTGGCTTCAAACCGCGAAGGGAAAGCTCGTGTTGATCAGTGAGCCGCAAACAACATGTCGCCCCAACGAGGACATCCGTATGTGGGCTGACTCAGCGACATATCAGCACGCGCTCTTCCAGCGCGACAGCGCAGCCACGGAATGGCGCTCGCGCTTCACCGGCGCAGGCATCAACGCTCGTGGACTTCCTGCAATGCTCGCGCGCGCGGGTGTCGCTGGTGTGCTTTCGAACGGATGGTCACGCGGCTGGGGAGTCGACAAGATTCAATCATCGCGCGCCGGCGACGTTCCGTCGTTCGATGTTTCATGCGAGGACTACTCGCTACTCGCTCGCCTGGCGTCGAACGGTCAGGGTCCACGTGTTCACGCAATCGCCGAGGCCAAACTAGCGCCGACTGAATCGCCAGTGTTCAACACGATTGCACAGATCACGGGCTCCGAAAAGCCGAACGAATACGTCATGCTCTCGGCGCACCTCGACTCCTGGGATTCCGGCAGCGGTGGAACCGACAACGGCACGGGCACGATCACAATGCTCGAAGCGATGCGCATTCTGAAGACAGTCTATCCGCATCCCAAGCGCACGATTCTCGTCGGTCACTGGAGCGGCGAAGAAGAGGGCGAGATCGGTTCGTCCGCGTTCGCAGCAGATCATCCGGAAGTGCTGAAAGGTCTGCAGTCATTGTTCAACCAGGACAACGGCACCGGCGAGATCGACACGGTACAGACAAACGGATTCATCGACGCCGCGCCATCGCTCGCGCGCTGGATGTCGCGCATGCCAGTGGACATGATACGCAACGTCACGCTGATGCTCCCCGGAGTCCCGCATGACGAGAGCACCGACAGTGATGCATTCGACTGCTACGGCGCGCCTGGATTCTTTTTGACGTCGTCCGACTGGTCGTACACCGATTACACGTGGCACACCAATCGCGACACGTACGACAAGATCAACTTCGACAACGTGAAGCGGAACGCTACTCTCGTCGCACTGTTTGCGTACGAAGCGTCGGAAGATCCGAATTTCGTCTCGCGTACACGCATAGAGGGAGGCATCAATCCGCGCACCGGGCAGCCGATGCGCGTGCCGAGGTGCGAAGTTCCACCACGCAGCTGGGAATCAACGCAGCGGCGCTAAGCGACACCAGACTCATGTACTCACGTCGGCGCTTCGGAAAGCGCCGACGTGAGTATCACGAAACGCAAGTGTAATCCGGATGCGCCATTCGAACCTATCCACAACCCGAATCGGTCCCGCAGACCGAAGGACGTAACATATGACAAGCAGATATCTCTCACTTGTACTGTACGTTATCGGAGCTGCGCTTTTTATCTCCTGGTTCTTTGTTGCAAGAGGTCTTGGTCGCAACAAGGCCGGCGGCGGCGGCGCAGTCGATCAGGATCGGCGGAATCGCATGTCGCTGATACTCGGTGCTGGGTTCGCGGCGCTCATCGCCGGCGCGGCTGTCGCCTACTTTCGATGAATTCATTCGGCCGATCAAATAACCGTGCGTGACAGCGACTCGTCGGAGCTGACGGAGGCGGAAGCCGAAGCGCCAGCAATGATGCTCACCCAGCGTCGCGGACGTCTCATACTCACCGCTGGTCTCGCCATCTACGGTGCGTGGTGCGTGGCGACGCCAGATCAGTTTCGCTTCCTCGACGGACTCGATCTCCCCATTCACGAAACCGGTCACCTCGTCTTTGCATGGGGCGGTGAAGTGATCACGGCTTTGGGCGGCACGATGTTTCAGTTGATCGTGCCACTCCTGTTCGTGATCTATTTCTGGCGCCGCGGTGATCGACATGCAGCCACTGTACCGCTCTGGTGGGTGGGGCAGAACTGCTGGAACATCGCGCGCTATGTAGCAGACGCGCGCGCAATGGACCTGCCGCTTGCAGGCGGTGGCGAGCACGACTGGAACTTTTTACTCGGCGTCTGGGACGTCCTGCCGAATGACACGCTCATCGCACGCGACATCCGCGCCATCGGCACACTGATCGTTGCAGCCTCGGTCTGCATCGGATGGTGGGCGCTCGCCGTCAGTAAGACAGATCAAGCTAAAGCAGCGTCATCCCAAGTCTGACGGTACGGCCCGGCTGTGGCAGTCCGCATTGGTCGTAGATCCCGGCGTCAGCGACGTTGACATTCCCAGAAGCCGCTCTACCACCGCTGCGCTACAGAAGTGCCCCCGGCCGGCTCGTTGTCGAGTATTCAGCTAAAATTGTGGTATTTTCGATTCCAGATGTGCAGGACCGCGCAGGAAACCGCGTGCAGTTTCGCGAACTGGACGCATCACGACGGAGAGTGTACGAGCCTCTGACCACTCTTTGAAATCAGAGCAATAGAATGGCACTCAATCCAATCCGTGATGGATTCCGCAGCATAACACCGTATCTGTTCGTCACTGGAGCACTTCACCTCCTCGAATTCCTCAGTGCGGCAACATCTGGTGGATTGCATCACATGTGGAAGACCAACCACCGGAAGAGCAACAGCGACGCTGGCGCGAGTTTCGGAGTTAGCATTACTGGCAAGACGACGAACGTAACGCAATTGCTATGCAAGTAGCATCCAACTTTTAACGAGGCGACCATGTCCGAAACGGCAATAGATGTACAGGAATTCAACATCGCTCTTACGTGCTCTGATATTCAGAAGAGCATTCACTTCTACACGGTCGGACTCGGCCTCGAGATCGTGCGCACTGTGGAGAACGAAGGTAAGGTGCAATTCGTCATGCTCAAGGCCGGCCCCGCTCAGATCGGACTCGGGCAGGATGACTTCGCAAAAGGGAAAGATCGCAGCAAGGGAGCCGGCCTTCGTGTCTGGCTCAACACAACGCAGGACATCGTGGGACTCGCCAATCGCGCTACAGCAGCAGGCCTCAAGCTCGACGGTGCGCCTGAGCCCCTGCCGTGGGGATCAATGGGATTTCAGCTGACCGATCCCGATGGATTCAAGCTCACTGTGTCGAACCCGAGAGGAAAGTAGCAGCGTAACAACGGCGACGTCTCCTTCTCCAATACGTTCAAAGGACACTCACGTGCCCTCCAGGTTGCTATCCGTACTGGGGATTCTGCCTGGTGTCTCACGCCTCTGGGTGGCGGCGACGTTGCACTTGGACGCCGTGGATGCAGCCGAATCTTGCGCCCGCTCAGGTTGGATACTATATCCCATCTCGCCTTTGCAGGCCTCGGCGCAGCACGAGAATATGGATTGGCCTGCCTTCACAACGTAGCCGCTGGCTGGACGCGCTATGCGGTCAAACGAGAAACCATGAAATCTCCAACAGGATTGGCAGCACGACTCGCTGTTGTTACCGTACTGCTCACCGGCACCGTCGTGCTTCCGGCTGCAGCCCGGGCGCAGGGAACAGCCGCCGACTATGCACGCGCAGAAGGTCTGGCGCAGCGACTGGACGGTCTCGTTGTGGATGCTGCTGATCCACCAAGCTGGCTACCTGCCGGTGACAGCTTTGTCTATCGCAAGTCCGTTCGCGGCGGGCATAGTTTCATGCTTGTCGACGCAACAACTCTGCAACGGCACCCGGCGTTTGACCACGAGAAACTTGCTGCGGCGCTGAGCCTCGTCCTGAAGCAGCCGGTTACCGCGATCACGCTTCCATTCACGACGTTCACCATTGCGGACGGCGAGCGCGCAATCGAGTTCGCGGTGCGGGGCCGCACTTTCACTGCCCCCGCCGACGCCGAGCGTTGGCGTTGTACGCTGACAGACTACGCGTGCGCACCGGTACCACGCACAGCGAGGACTCCGCGGGAGCGCCGGACTTTTGGTGGCGGACTCTTCGGCGCGCTTCCCCCGGTGGATACGATGCCGCAGCTGTCACCCGATGGCAAACAGGAAGCGCTGATACGCAACTACAATGTGTACGTCCGTCCCGTGAATTCTACGCACGGCACGATGCTGAGCACGGACGGATCCGAGGGAGATGCGTACGATGCCGCATCCATTGCCTGGTCGCCAGACTCGAAACGGCTCGCCGCCTATAAAGTGCGTCCGGGCTATCGTCGGCAGGTACACTACGTATTGTCGTCACCCACCGACCAGCTTCAGCCGAAAGACTCCGCGCTCTATTACAGCAAGCCGGGCGACGTGCTTGACGTTGACCAACCGGTGCTCTTTGACCTGACGTCGAACAAGCAGTTCATCATAGCCAACTCGCTCTTCCCCAACGCGTACGACGTTGGCCGGCTGGTCTGGCGGCGTGACAGTCACGCTGTGACTTTCGAGTACAACCAGCGAGGACACCAGGTCTATCGCATCATCGAGATCAATGCTCTCACCGGCGCCACGCGCTCAGTTGTCGACGAGGAGTCTCCCACATTCTTCGAGTACTCAGCAAAGAAGTACAGGTACGACATCGATGACGGCAAGGAGATCATCTGGATGTCGGAGCGCGACGGTTGGAATCACCTGTACCTGTACGATGGCGCGACGGGCCGCGTGAAGAATCAGATCACCAAAGGACAATGGGTCGTGCGCGGCGTCGATTGGGTGGATACCAGCAAGCGCCAGATCTGGTTCGCTGCGAGCGGGATGTATCCGGGCAAGGATCCGTATTTTGTCCACCATTATCGCATCAACTTCGACGGCACCGGGCTGACGGCCATCACGGACGCAGATGGGACTCACACCGTAAGCTTCTCGCCTGACAAGCAGTACTATGTCGATCTTTGGTCGCGTGTGGATCTACCGCCTGTTCTGCAACTACGCCGGACGAGCGACCTGAAAGTACTCATGAACGTGGAACGTGCTGATGCGAGCGCGCTGCTCGCGACCGGCTGGCGCCCGCCAGAGGTTTTTACGGCGAAGGGCCGCGACGGGAAGACTGATATCTGGGGCGTCATCATCCGGCCCATGAATTTCGATCCGAACAAGAAGTATCCTGTCATCGAGAACATCTACGCGGGCCCGCAGGATTCTTTCGTCCCCAAGACATTTGGAACGCAGGCCGGGATGCAGGCGCAGGCGGAGATTGGCTTCATCGTCGTGCAGATCGACGGGATGGGTACGTCGAATCGGTCCAAGGCGTTTCATGATGTCGCGTGGAAGGACCTCGCTGACGCGGGTTTCCCGGACCGCATTTTGTGGCACAAGGCGGTCGCCGCCAAATACCCTTTCTACGACATCAGCCGCGTGGGGATCTACGGTACGTCGGCCGGTGGACAGAGTGCGCTCGGCGCAGTGCTCTTCCATCCCGAGTTCTACAAGGTCGCTTTCTCAGCGGCTGGCTCGCAGGACAACCGGATGGACAAGATCTGGTGGAATGAGCAGTGGATGGGATGGCCTGTTGGCCCGCAGTACGCGGCGTCGTCAAATGTGGACAATGCGTACCGCCTGCAGGGAAAGCTGCTTCTGGTTGTGGGAGAGATGGATCCCAACGTGGATCCGTCCTCAACCATGCAGGTTGTGAACGCACTGATAAAGGCGAAGAAGTATTTTGACCTGCTGGTCATTCCGGGCGCTGGCCACGGGTCCGGCGGTCCTTATGGCGAGCTGAAAAGGTTCGACTTCTTTGTCCGTAATTTGCTGAACGTGGACCCTCCGGACAGAAATCATGGTAACGCTGCTGACCCGGCGGCTACCGCATCTGCTGCGCGGCCGGGCGTTGAGCGCCGGTTGGCCAACTGATGGTGTACTAATGCGTTGGAGATGATGATGTCAACGCGGACTCTTCGGGCGTTTATGGTGTAAAAGGCGGCGATCGGTTGTGCGCGCCGAAAGAGTTGGCGAATTTGTCCAACGCAGGGTCGCAAGGACCCAGCGACAGGCCGGTGGCATCGTGGGACCGGTGTCGCCGGCTCGTGGTGTCCCGCGGCCGCTTTGGCGCACGCGAGATCCAAACACGATTTCGGAGCCGAAATGCCGCGTCAAAAAGCAATCTCGTCCTCGCCTGCGCCGACCAACACGGCAACGGCGCCTTCCGGCAGTGGTCTGGTGCCGATTCAGCGTCAGACGCTCACCGGCCTCACGCTGGATGCGCTGCGCGAGCGGATTTTGCGTGGCCAGTTTCCCGAGGGCGAACCTTTACGGCAGGATGCGATCGCCGACGAGCTTGGGGTGAGCCGCATACCGGTGCGCGAGGCGCTCAGGCAGCTCGAAGCGGAGGGGCTGGTCAACTTCAGTCCGCATCGCGGTGCGGTTGTCTCCACGCTGTCGCTTGAAGAGATCGTCGAGCTATTTGAGTTGCGCGCCAACATCGAAAGCGATTTGCTTCGCCGGACAATTCCATACATGTCTGTGGAGAACGACAAGCGCGCCCGCGAAATTCTGGATGCATACGAGATCGCACTTGAGGCCCGTGAAGTAGCGGCTTGGGGAGTTCTCAACTGGCAGTTCCACTCGACGCTGTATGCGCCGTCGAAGCGGGCTTTTACCATGACGATGGTGAAGAAGCTGCATCAGCACAGTGATCGCTACCTCCGTATGCAGCTGGCACTGACGCATGGTGAGACGCGCGCGAAGGATGAGCACCGTGCGATAGCCGCAGCAGTTGCCGCCCGTGATGCCAAGCTCGCAACGCGGCTCATGCGTGAGCACATACTGGGAGCTGGCAAGTCACTCGTTGCTTTTCTTGACGGTCATCGCAGGGACCAGCTGCAACGGGGAAGCGCGCACAGCCTGGCACCGAGCGACCTGGCCGCCGGCTAGCCGATTTAGGCTGAGCTTAGGCTAGCCCTCTGGCCTGATGTCGGGTACCTGGTGGAGGCCGGATCATTTCGGCTAATTGGATAAAGTATTCGATTGACACTTGCGCGTTTTCCGGGATTGGATACTTTATACGCAACCTGAGCCGGAGGGCTGGTTGTGCCGTCTTGCGTCGTTAACTGCACCCGATTCCACAGCCGGCGGTTTACAGTCGCTCGGCCGTACGCACAACGCCGTCCCTCGCCGTCGCAGTTTCGCGCCGGTGCGCTACTCCCTCGCAATCCTCCCTGACAGCCAGCTTCTGGCGCCCGCGTCCCCCGCGTCAGCTTCGCGCTCCGCTGCTCGTGCATGTTCCACTTCAAAGGGATCCCACCGTCATGAAATTGTCTCCGCGTAAGTTTTTGTACGCTCTTCTCCCGCTCTGTATGCCGGTGACGATTTGGGCACAGACCGTCATCACCGGAACGGTACGTAACAAAGAGAGAGCGCCGGTCAGTGGTGCACACGTGACCATCGAAGAACTTGGACTTAGCGCCTCTACCAACTCAGCCGGCAGCTATCGCTTGGTCGTACCGGCCGCAAAGGCCACAGGACAGGTTGTTATGCACGTCGCGGTGCTCGGCTATGCACCTGTGTCGCAGCAAGCGACGCTCGGTGCCGCGACGCTGACGCATGATTTCACTCTAACCGCCGTAGCTCTGGGTCTCGAAGGAGTGGTCGTTACGGCACTTGGTGTGGAGCGAGAGCAGCGAACTCTCGGCTACACTGTGCAGACGGTCACCGGCAACCAGATTGCGCAGGCGCCCGTAGCTAGTGTCATTGATGCGCTAGCTGGCAAAACGGCCGGCGTCGTCATCACCAGCTCCGGCGGTCGGCCAGGTGCCTCGTCGCGCATCGTGCTGCGCGGCGAGTCTTCTTTTCAAGGGAACAGCCAGCCGCTATTCGTCATTGATGGTGTGCCTATAAGCAATAACGTAGATGCTAACGCGTCAGGCGCCTTCAATCTCGACGCGGGCCAGATGACTAACCGAGCAGTGGACATCGACCCGAACTCGATCGAGAGCGTCTCGATTCTTCGCGGCGCGGCAGCAGCAGCCCTTTATGGGTCGCGCGCGGCCAATGGCGCCATACTGATTACCACGAAAAAAGGATCGGGCGCAACTACGCTAAGCTTTTCTTCGCGAGTTACGACCGATACGCCAATCTGGCCTCAATTTCAGAACACCTATCTCGCAGGAACGAACGGTTTCTTCACCAATGGTCTGCCATTGAACCGTGGCGGATATGTGCAACCTGGATTTCCGGGCACTAATCCGGTGACGACGGCTGCTTGGGGGCCAGCGAAGAATGCTGTCGATCCTGCCGTTCTGCAGGCGCTCGGCGTGAGCAGTATACCCACGTACAATCCGCTCAAGGATTTCTACCAAAACGGCCACTCGGTAGAGAATTCAGCGAATATCTCCGGCCACATTACTGCCGGTTCGTATTTCCTCGGGGCCACGCACTCGACACAGACCGGAATCACACCAAACACTGACTTCGGGCGCACTAACGTGACTGCGAACATTTCCACCAGCATCGGAAAGTTGTTGACTTCGCAGACAAACGTGATGTACACGCAGGACGGCAACGATTACCTGGACGATGGCTGGAACGGTCCGCAACGCTGGCTGTCACAGGCTCCAATCAGCTTCAACAGCAAGGCGCCGTTCTTCAGCGACGGCACTCCGAAATCTGGCGGAGCGGATGCATTCTGGTTGGACCAGCACCAGGGCTACACAAGCGACGTGAACAGGCTCATTGCAGGCCAGTTCCTGAGCCTGGCACTTCCTCACTCCCTGTCGCTCGCCGACCGTATCGGAATCGATACATACACGGATCAGCGTACGTTTCACACCGATCTGCGGCCCTGGGCAACTAGTTCCAGCGGAAGCATGTGGGACCAAACGGTTGCGCGCCGAAATATCAACAACGACCTCACGCTCAATTTGAGTCAGATCGATGTTACGCGCAGTCTGACACTGTCCGGCCTGATTGGCAACAACATATCATCCGACGGCTCACGCTCCGTCTATCTCGGCGGCAACGGAATAAACATTCCCGACTTCTACAACGTTTCAAACTTCAATCAGGTCGTTGGGACGAATAGTCGTGTGCGCCAGGAGTTGATGGGAATGTACGGCCAAGCATCACTCGGCTTCCGAAACTACCTATTCCTGCAAGGCACAGCTCGAAATGACTGGAGTTCTACGCTTCCGAGTAACGCGAACTCGTACTTCTATCCGTCGTTGAGTGTCGGGTACGTGTTCTCTGATGCTCTCAGAATTAGAAATCACATCTTCGACTACGGGAAGCTGCGCGCGTCATGGGCACGAGTCGGAAACGCTGCTCCCCCTTATTCACTCTCGACCGGATATTCTCGAGCCGGTTTCTCGGACTTTCCGAATGCGGACAATGGAATTTCATTCAGCATGCCATTCAACGGTGTGAACGGATACCGTCTTAGCACAAGCCTCGGTAATCCGGAGCTCAAGCCGGAACTCACGACGGCGAAGGAACTCGGCGTTGACTTGCGTTTCTTCGCCGGCCGCGCGAGCGCCGAGGTGACTGTGTACGACAAAGCTACGCACGATCAGATTTTCGCCGTGCCATCGTCTGCCGCTACCGGCTACACGAGCATCCTGCGTAACGCTGGAGACCTGCGCAACCGCGGTCTCGAGATCTCGTTGGGCGGCACGCCGATCCAGGCGAAGGGCGTTACATGGGAGCTGCACGGGAACTGGTCCAACAACCATTCGAGCGTTATCTCACTCGCGCCTGGCGTCAGTAACATCTATCTCGCTGGTTACAGCTACCCGCAAATAAGGATCATGCAGGGTTACGGTTATGGAGTGATCTGGGGCTTCGACTACAAGCGGAACGAGCAGGGGCAGGTCCTCATCGACGACAAGGGCATGCCAATCCCGAGCCGTACTCTTTCGGCGCTCGGCAATATCCAACCCAAGTGGACAGGCAACTTGCAGTCATCAATTAGTTATCGTGGCGTCAGCCTCTCTGGTCTTGTGGACGTCCGCAAGGGAGGCGACATCCTGAACTTCGAAGGGTGGTACACCATTCCAGGCGGCACGGCGAAAGTCACAGAGCACCGCAACGACATGTATGTCGTGCCAGGCGTCAACGCAACAACCGGGCAACCGAATACTGTAGCAGTGTTGCGTGACAGGGCTTACTACACTGCTTACGCAACGTCGGTACAGACCAACCTCGTCGAGGATGGAGGCTACGTGAAACTGCGCGAGCTGACTCTATCCTACACGCTTCCGCAGCGGATGCTCAGCAGGACGCCGGCCAAAACCGCTTCGTTGTTCTTCACCGGCCACAACCTTCTGATGCACACGAAATTCTCCGGCGGCGATCCCGAAGGCAACACAGTTGGCTCCGACAACGCTGGCGGTACTGCGTTTCATTTCTTCAATACGCCAACAACCCGGAACTACGGGTTCGGGCTGCGCGCGACCTTTTAAGAGGAATCGATAATGAAACTCTATAAGCTTGGCCGGTACGTGGCCGCGTGCACGATGCTAATGGGGGCTAGCGCCTGCAACACGGACTTCACCGGTGTCAACGTGAATCCCAACTCGCCGGCGAAGGTTGGCAATAACCTCATGCTGTCGGCGCTCACAGCCACTTTCTCATTAGGCGTAATAGGTAGCTGGCCATCGTCGCTCAGCGCTGAGTGGATGCAGCAGATTTCCCACAACGGCCCGCGCGCAAACATGCGGATCGAAGATTATGAGATTTTCCCATCGGAGGCCGACCGGCTCTGGAATGTTTCCTACGACCAGATCATGGGAAATGCGCGTATCCTGAACGACCAGGCCACAGCGAGCGGTGACTTTGCGTATTCGGGGATCGCGAAGGTGCTCTATGCGTGGAATCTGTCGGTCGTGGCGAACATGTGGGGCTCTGCTCCATTCTCCCAGGCTTGGGATCCGACCATCCCTCACCCGAAGTACGATACACAGCAGGAACTGTATACGGCGGTTTTCGCGATCCTTGATTCCGGCATCACGGATCTCGGCAAGCAGAGCCTGCACGCGCCCGGAACCGATGATCTGTTGTATCACGGCAACGTCGCGAAATGGCTCAAACTGGCGAACGTCCTGAAGGCTCAGCTGAACCTGACAGTGTCGTCCGCATCGGGCGAGAACAAGCAGGCTCGCGCGCAAGCAGCGCTAACGGCACTGCGCGCCGGCTTCGTGAGTAACAGCGACGATGCTGATTTTCAGTACTTCGACGTCAATGGTCAGCGCAATCCCTGGTATCAGTCAATGACGGATCCGCGGTTGCAGATGTCTGCGCACTACGTCGACCTGCTGACATCAACGAACGATCCGCGTCTCGCTTTTCAGGCATCCCCGACCATTGCGAGCGGTGGCTATGTGGGACACCCAAATGGCGGCGGCGGGGTTGATACAACGACGATCTCTTCTGTCAATCGGATCTTCCGTGCACCAGATGCAAAACTGACATGGCTCAGCTATGCGTCGGCGAAGGAGACGGAAGCTGAAGCAACTCTGATTGTCTCTGGCGCGGCCGCGGCGGATGCGCCGTATCGCGAAGGGATTCGTGCTAACATGGCGAAGCTGGGTGTCAGCGCTGCGGATCAGGCGACTTATCTCGCCACGATACCCTCGCTTTCATCGTCGTCGAATCCGCTGAGGGATATCATCACACAGAAGTACATCATCAATTTTCTGAACTACCAGCCTTGGGACGACTGGCGTCGTACCGGATATCCAGACCTCACTCCAGTAGCCGATGCACTGCTGCCGAGTATTCCGGTGCGATTCATGACACCCGGCGGCGAGTTGTCGACCAATGCGGATGCGGTGACGGCTTCGGGAATAGATCCCGGCATAACCGGCATGCTGGTTCATGTGTGGTGGGATCCGCAGTAACTCTGATTGTGTCGGGCGTGAACGCGTTCGCGCCCGACACAATCGGGATATCGACATCAATCAAAACTGTAAGACCGAGAAGGCGGCGATCCCACCGATCGCCGACTACAGCGATCCTGTGATCACCCCGCTGCGACCAGCGATTAAGGCACCGAGTATCGGTCTTTCATTGGCAGCTCCGGAGACCGTGGCCTCCTCTTTTCCCTTTAACTCGTGTGTAGGAGATGTGTACCAATGAAGAAGGCGCAGTGGGTGGGGGTATTCCCGGCGATCACGACGCCTTTCAAGCGGGATTTGACAGTCGATCATGCCTTCGTGGCTCGGCATGTCACGTGGCTTGTGGATCACGGCTGTACCGGCATCGTTGCGCTCGGATCACTGGGAGAAAGCGCAACGCTCGACTTCGAAGAGAAAGTCGACATTCTCGCGACGTGCGTAAGTGCGGTCGGGAGCCGTGTGCCGGTAATCGCTGGCATCGCCGGCCTGCGTACATCCGACTGCGTCTCTCTGGCACAACGCGCGGCCGAGGTTGGCTGCGAGGGAATAATGGCGCTGCCTCCGTATGTCTACAACGGCTCCTGGTACGAGATGCGCGCTCACTTCAGTGCCGTAATCGACGGGACTGATCTGTCGTGCATGCTGTACAACAATCCAATCGCCTATGGGACCGACGTTACTCCGGATCAGATGGAAGAGCTCGCGGACCACCACGAGAACCTGCACGCCGTCAAGGAGTCAAGCGGCGACGTGCGTCGCGTGACCGCTGTCGTTGCGCGGCTGCATGACCGGCTGAACGTATTCGCCGGTCTCGATGACATGATACTGGAGTCTGTAGTAATGGGCGCGAGTGGATGGGTTGCCGGCCTCGTCAACGCCATGCCAGCAGAATCAGTCGAGTTGGTCGAACTCGCCAAGGCCGGCAAGATCGAGGAGGCGCGCGCTTTATACGATTGGTTTCTTCCACTGCTCCGCCTTGATACGGTGCCGCAGTTTGTACAACACATAAAGTTCATACAGCAGGAGATGGGATGCGGGACAGCTCTGGTCAGGCAGCCGCGGCTCGAATTGGAGCCGTCGGTAGCGGACGCCACTCGCGCGCTGCTGCAGCAACACCTTCAAAATCGCCCGGCGGCAGCTGTTTCGCATTCAATGGCGATGCCCGTCGCTGCGGGCTGATACCAGCTGCATCCATAGCATTATCGAATCCCGACTATTGCATCCGATGAGGCACCACCCATTCCCTCTGGTCCGATGATACTTATCCAACGCATCCAGCTTCTTGTCGTACTCGCAGTGCTTCCGTTAGCGGCACTCGCCCAGCGAGAGCCCGGTCACCCCATCGGAAAGGTCACCGTCATCGGCAACGTGATCGGGCTGGAACTCGACAGCGGAGTCGTCGCTCCCGAGCGCCTGTTCAATCTCGATCACCGCACTCTCCGGTTCACGCCGAGGGGAAGTGGATATCGGATTCAGAACATCCCGCTCCGATGGGACGCGGACTTTGGTCCGGAACTCAACGGTTCGATAGCAACGCTGAAGGGGTTCACTTTCCCGTTTTCAGGTAAACGCTGGGACTCGTTCACCGTTGCAATCGGCGCGATCACTTTCGGCACATTCCAACAAGCGGCCGACCGGAACCGCGTCGGAGGTCCCCCGGTGGGGAATCGTACCGGCGCCGGCGGGTCGACACGCAACGGTTTCCAGATGGATCGCTATGCGTCGCTCCAGACGGTTGGCGAAACTTTCATCAACACGATTCCGGGCATCGCTGCATTCATCAAATCCGGATTGAACGGAAAACACTATGTGAAGGAGCTATCTGATCGCGTCGTCGTGACGTGGACGCTGAGTGAGGGCGCCGGCGGAATCCAGGCCTTCACGTGGGTGCCAACAGTAAATCGCATTCAGGCGACGCTCTACAGGAACGGCATCATAGAACTCGCATATAACGACGTGTCTGCACGCGATGCCGTGATCGGCGTGTTTCCATTGGTCACGGTCGGCGTGGAAAAAAAATTGGCCACGATTCCAGGCAGTCGCGACACCGCCATCGCGCCAAATCTCGATATCACGCGGGTTGAACTGTCGAGCATCGATGACTTCTTCGTCAAGGCGACTATCCGGACCCGCGGTGCAATACTTCCGAACGGCGATCCGGCGATCAGTGGCGCTACATATCGCATCGCATTCGACGCGCATCAACCCGCGTCTACGGATCTCGCCAAGGCGTCGGTCGTCTGGACTATCCGCGGTTTCGCGGATCGACGCGGCGGAACTACCGCACGGCCAGCTCGATATGTCGTCTCCGGTCGCGGCGCACAACCGGATGTCACAGTTGAGGGCAACACCATTTCAATTCGTGGCGTTCTCCCCCAAGCACTTTCTGGCGTGACGCACGTCTCCGTTGCCGCCGATGCAGCATCGAGAACGCCTCCGGTGGTCGTCGATCGAGTTGCGCCACGGTCGGTCGCACTTGCCGGGATTCGTTCGCCCGAAATCGATTTCTCATCGGTGGATCGCCAACCCGGTACATTCCGCGTCGCGTTCGAAGGATTTCACTGGGCCGAGATCCCCCGCATGCAGGATGTCGCATGCTCCGTCATCTCGGCGCTCGGCGACAAGTTCGATTTCATCGCCACATACTCCGATTTCCGCGTCGATAACCCGGAAGGCGGCACGCCGAGTAACGGTCCGCGCGGCGGAAACGTAACAGGGATCGGAACCAACACGAATGGACTGGAGAACTATTGCAGCAAGGGCGAATTGCAGTGGATGTACGTCGAGCCAGTGTCAACTTCGGCCGTTCAGATCCAGGAAAAATCACCCGATGGCCGCATGAAAAACTACGACTACGCGATGTCGCAGATCGGCCACGAACTTGGCCATCGCTGGGCAGCTGATGCGCGCGCGATAGTAAATGGCGACACCATCACACTCGGTCCAGTCCACTGGGCGACGGGCGTCCAGCTCCCAGCCGCTTTCCCGTATTCGCGCTCTTATGAAGCCGACGCAATGGGCGGCAGCACATGGAAGGACAACGGCAACGGCACATACACCCAGCTTGACAGAGACTATTATTCGCCAGCGAAGGGTTATTCCTGGCTCGGGCTCTATCTTATGGGCCTCGCAAAGCCGGATGAGGTTCCGCCGTTCTACATCCTTCGAAACCTGAAACCCACCGGACAGAAGGATGCAAACGGTGATCCCATTTATACGGGCGACAGAACGGACATCACGATCCAGGACGTGATCTCAGCCATGGGACCGCGCGAGCCGGACTTCGCGCACTCGCAAAAGAAGTTTAATACTGCAATTGTCGTGATGACCATGCCAGGTAAGCAACCCAGCAGTGAACTCATTACTGCGGCGAATAACATCCGCGAACACTGGATCGAATACTGGTCGAAGACGACAGGCGGAAGATCCGTGATGACTGTCAACCCACAATAGGGCAGGCCCGTCCGCGCACTAGGGGGCGTTGAAGGACCGGCGTAAGATCGCTGGACCAGGTCCGCGGGTATGGTGGTGGAGACTGGAGAGGTGCATAATTCGTCCCGGCGCAATCAGAGGGAAACCGGTTGCGCCGGTGCGATCCCTGACCCGCGGTTTCACCCCATCCAATTGGAGTTATCTGAATGCGCGCCTCGTTCATCCTCGGCCTCGGCCTTGTCGCCGTCGCCTGCACGGCGAAGGTCGAGACCCCCGCGGCTGAATCCGTTCCCGCTACCCTCTCGGCCGCCGAGCTCGACACAGTCAAGGCCGTAGATGCAGCCTTCGCCGCTGCCATGAATGCGAAAGATACTGTCGCCGTACTCGCGGCCTATGCGGATGACACCAAGTTGATGCCACCTGACTCTCCAGTCCTCGATAAGGCGGGTGCGGGTAAGCTGATCGAGGGTTTCTTTGCTGCGGGCGCAAGTGATTTCGTGCTTACACCAACAACCGTGTACGGTACCGGAGACCTGGCCTATATGGTGGGTACAGTCTCATTCAAGATGAACGGAGCTTCGGAGACGGATAAGTACGCAGAGGTACTGCGCAAGGGCCCAGACGGAAAGTGGCGCTACGTTGTCGATATATTCAACGGAATTGCACCGCCGCCAGCACCAGCTAAGCGATAGTCGCCGTAGCTTGCTGAAGATGCCGATTCAGTCGCGGTGCGCGTAGCGATGGAGACACCCAACTTTGCGGCGCGCTTCCGCCGGGCCGGAACGCAGCGGGACCAGTTCAGCGACACCGAAGAACTGCGTTCAACGCTCCAGCGCCGACTTCGCGCAGTCGCGTGGGTGTGCGCCGTCAATAACGGCGGCGGCGCGATTTTCGGAACTGTTTCGCCTATCATGCGCGCGCGGACCGTTGCTGCGCCGCTTTCGGCGGGGTCGTCCTACCTCTATGCGATCCTTGCTGTCTTGTTCGTGATCGGTGCAGCACTGCTTCGGCCGACGCGGCCTCAGCCACTCCGCAGGCTGCGTATATACGAGGCGCTCATCTTCGTTGTCGGCGCGGCACTCGTGGTCGCGCTCAACGTCTTTGATTACTCGACGCTGAAGGATATATACGCTCGGGCGCCCATCGATATCGCACTCGGGATGGCAAGCTTCCCGGTTTTCCTGATGGTCGCATACGGCGTTCTGATTCCCAACCCGGCGCGACGCGCAGCCGTTGCAATGCTGCTGTTCGCGCTGGCGGGAATCGGTCCGGATGTTTGGGCTCTTGCGGCCGGCCTGCTTCCGACGGCCATCGCACCAATCGTATTCGGATTCAAAGGCAGTCTTTTCGCGCTTACAGGATTCATTATCTGGTTCGGGTCTTATCGCTACGAGACCGTCGCGCGTCGCGAGGCTGCTGCTCGGGAGTTGGGGCAGTACGTGCTCGGTGAGCGCATCGGATCTGGCGGCATGGGTGAAGTCTATCGCGGCGAACACCGCATGCTGCGTCGCCCGGTTGCGATCAAACTGATCAGTGCGGAGCAGGCCGGAAGTCCCGACGCGCTCGCGCGTTTCGAGCGCGAGGCGCAAGCTACTGCACAGCTCACGCATCCCAACACCGTGCAACTATTCGACTACGGCCGATCCGAAGACGGAACGTTCTATTGCGTGATGGAGCTCCTGGCCGGCGACACGCTCGATACCATCGTGCACCGAGATGGACCGATGAAAGTCTCGCGAGCCGTGAACGTGTTGACGCAACTCTGCGGTGCGCTCGCTGAAGCGCATGATCAAGGACTCGTACATCGTGATATCAAGCCGAGCAATGTTATCCTCGGTAATCGCGGCGGAATGTTTGATGTTGCGAAGCTGCTCGATTTCGGGCTTGTCACATCCCGCAGAATCGGCGCCGCACATGCAGACAGTCCAGCACTAACGCAGACCGGCATGATCATCGGAACCCCGGAGTTCATGAGTCCCGAACAGTGCGGAGATCCGAACGAAATCAGCCCATCGTCAGATCTCTACAGCCTCGGCGCGCTGGGATATTTTCTTGTCGCGGGTCGATCGCCATTTGCTGGGCGGAACTCGATGCAGATGCTTGCGGCGCAGCTCTACGAGCAACCCATGCCACCGTCGGAGTATGTAGATGGAATTTCCGGCGAACTCAACGCGATCCTCATGTGTGCACTTGCGAAGCGTCCGGCGGAACGTTTCCAGAGCGCGCGGGAAATGGCGGCGGCCCTGACGGGTGTTGCCGACCCCGCTGCCATGCAACGAGCTTGAACCATCCGCATCTGGGCGAAACGAGAGCAACTATCACAACACAACCGGTGACCGAGTAATCGAGGTCGCGTGACAAACGCGTCAGCCCTGCTCCTGTTGTACATCGAGCAACCGACCCATTCCCGGACGAACGCGTGATAAACCTGACATTTCTGATAAGTGCCGTTCTAGCTGTCGCCCCATCCCGTGCGCCTGCGCCCTCCCCCGCAAACATTCAACGAGTCACCATTCCAGCGGCAGATTCTCTGTTCGATACGATCGCTGCGCTTGACTCCGCGGTTTTCGACGCGTTCAACAACTGTAGTGCGCCCGGTCAACTTCAAAAGCACGCCAGCTACTTCTCGCCCGACGTGGAGTTCTACCACGACAAGGGCGGCGTCACCTGGACCCGGAGCGCGATGATCGCTAACACACGAAAGAACGTGTGTGGCCATTTCCGGCGCGAATTGATCCCGGGGACGCTTAAGGTGTTTCCGATCAAGGATTTCGGAGCCATCGAGCAAGGCACGCATCAGTTCTGCCAGTTCGCGACGGGTAAGTGCGATGGGATCGCCGAGTTTGTAATTGTGTGGCGGCATCAGAAGGGAAGTTGGCAGATAACCCGGGTGCTTAGCTACGCGCACAGGCCACTCGATTAGCGCAGCTCGCACCCGATCCGCATGATCGTGACCGGCTTCCGGTGATCTGTCCTCAACTTCGGGAAGCATTATTCGTGGAAAATCTCTTCGATGCGGAAAGCGTGTTTGCGATAAACCACACTCGCTCGCTGCTGGGCGCATCATTACCAGGGTCATGCGGTATTGAGCTCATGAGACATCCTGCATGCAAGAGTGTAAATTCCGCAAAGTCGCTCTGGCCCATCCATGGCCGGCGGCCGCGATCAAAAACGTAGCCCGTCGTGCAAGTCGGCAATCCGATCCCGCAACAATTTGACTACACATGCGCAGATACCCAGCGGTCCAGTATGTAGCACCGTTCGCCGTCTTCATGGCCTGTCTTGCGGCCGCGAAAATGCTCGCTATTCCGCAGCCCTGGGAATCGATCGCGTGGGTAGTTGTTGTCGCGGCAACGATCGCGCTGACGTCGCGCGATCTGGTGGCGTCCTTCCGTTTTCCCCAGTGGATGCTCTCCATCGCAGTTGGCATCGCGGTATTCATCCTCTGGGTCGCACCAGACGCGCTGATACCTGGCTGGCGGGATTCGTGGATATTTCAAAATGGTGTTACGGGACATCTGAAAGTTTCGATCAAACCGACCGAGCTGGCCGATCCGCTCGTGATGTGGCTCCGCATCGCACGCGCGGTCATCCTGGTTCCAATTCTGGAAGAAATCTTCTGGCGTGGCTGGCTCCCACGCTGGCTAAAGGACTCGAACTTCGAGCGAGTGCCACTGGGGACGTACACAACATTTGCCTTTATCGTAACTGCGGTCCTTTTTGCCAGTGAACATGGACCGTTCTGGGAAGTCGGGCTCCTTGCAGGGATCATCTACAACTGGTGGATGTGGCGCACCAAATCACTCGGCGATCTCGTGCTCGCCCATGCAGTGACCAACGGCTGCCTCGCAGCGTATGTCGTATTCACGCATCAATGGCAATTCTGGATGTGAGTTGAGTAGCTTGAGATGGGCAACCATCCATCACTCTCAAGATGTGCTGCCTTTACGGCGACGAGTCACGATCCGAGATGGACAATGTTATGACGAACGAGTTGGCAAACCTGGAACTGACTCCGGCCCAGATGACGGCGATGGGCGAGGCGGTTCTTACACGAGTAGTCGCGAATCTCGCCGCGGTCTCAGAAACACCGAGCCGCGGTGACTATACCGACATCGAAGCGCTATGTCGCTCGATGCGCGAGGATGCTCCCGAGAAAGGTGTCGCGCTGGAACCGCTGCTTGATCAGTTATTCAACGAATGGATCCCTCGCTCATTCACAACCACCGGCCCTGGATACCTCGCATACATCCCGGGAGGCGGAGTTTATACCGCGGCACTCGCTGACTTCATCTCGGACGCCACCAATCGTTACACCGGGGTCTGGCAGGGTGCGCCAGCGCTCGTGCAACTTGAGGCGAACGTGCTCGACTGGGCGCGCGACTGGATGTGTTTTCCGCCAACCACGCGCGGCCTGTTCACCACGGGCGGTTCAATGGCAATGTTCAACGCCATCGCCTGCGCACGTGAGAAGTTGCTCGGCGACGACATTCGCTCCGGCACGCTGTATGTATCGTCACAGTCGCATCACTCCATTGTCAAGGCCGCGAAGCTCGCAGGAATTGCTCACGATCGCGTGCGCACGATCGGTGTGGATGAAGACTTCCGCATGCGCGTGGACGAGCTGGAGCGTGAGATTGCCGTCGATCGGCAGGCCGGCCTCAGGCCGTTCATGGTCTTCTCGACTGCAGGGACGACAAACACCGGTGCTGTCGATCCGATCAACGGCGTCGCCGACATCGCAGCTCGCGAAGGGCTCTGGCACCACGTTGATGGTGCGTACGGTGGATTCTTTTACATGGTGCCTGAGTTGCGACCATTGCTAAGCGGTTTGCCACGCGCCGACTCGCTCACACTCGATCCGCACAAGGCTTTGTTCCTCCCATACGGTACCGGTTTGCTTCTAGTGCGTGATGGCGAGGCGCTTCGTGCGCTGCATTCGTCCACTGCGGGTTATCTGCCAGACAACCAGAACGAATTCTACGACCCGGCCCAGTATGGCCCCGAACTGTCGCGTGGATTCCCGGGTCTGCGCGTGTGGCTCACGCTCAAGATTTTCGGTGCAGAACGCTACCGTGCAGCGTTGAAGGAGAAGCGCGATCTGGCCGTCTGGGCCGCTGAACAGGTGGCACGCATCCCCGGCGTCGTAATGGACGCATCACCGCAGCTCTCAATATTTGCGTTTCACATTGAAGGCAACGGACTCGAGACGATCGAGGCACAGAATACGGCGACGGAATCTCTGATGAACAGAGTCACGGACCGCGGCCAGTTCATGCTGAGTGGTGCGATGGCTGGCGAGCGCTATCTCGGTCGCGTGGTTGTGCTCAGTTTTCGCACACGACGCTCGCAGATGGAAATATGCGTGCAACAGCTGGCAGAAGAAACCGCAACGCTACTGGTAGAAGCAGCAGAACGGTGATTCGACCGCGCCGAGCCCGAGCTCGACTATTCAGCGCAGCCTGGTCTACGGACTAACTGACTCGAGCGCGTGCAGAATATCGGCAGTCAGATCGTCAACGTCTTCCAGCCCGATCGACAACCGCACAACACCGGCAGCCGGTCGAGCTTCCGGCGCTACTGGTCGGTGCGTGAGCGACGCAGGATGCTGCACGAGCGAATCGACTCCGCCAAGTGATACGGCATTGACGATCAACTCGCACGCCTGAGTAAATTGAACGGCCGCGTTGTAACCACCTGCCAGATCTATCGCCAGCATCGATCCCGACCCCTTCATCTGTCGGCCGACGATACCTTCGGGATCCGAACCCGGCAGTCCCGGGTACAGCACGCGCGCTACAGCCTTGTGGCCCTGGATGCGCCGAACAATCTCACTGGCCGTCGCCTGTTGAGCCCGCACACGCACTGGCAACGTGCGTATCCCACGATGCAGAAAATATGCGGCGAAGGGATGCAGCAGACCGCCCGTAAGCGCGCGCACCTGGCGCAGACGTGCTACCCATTCTTCGTTCGCCGCGATCACACCACCCATCACATCGCCGTGACCGCCCAGATATTTGGTGGCGCTGTGCAGCACGAGCGTCGCGCCGTGTTCGATCGGCCGCTGCAACACGGGCGTTGCGAACGTATTGTCCACCAGCACCGGCACATCGCCCGATTGCGCGACAACGCGGGCGATGTCGATCAGTTCGAGTGTGGGGTTCGCTGGTGTCTCGATGATGACGAATCCCGTGTCTGGCCGGATCGCCGCGCGCACTTCATGCGCGTCGCACCAGGTGACCGTGGTGCCGAGCAACCCCATGCTCAGCACGTGGTCAGTACCACCGTATAACGGTCGCACACCCACCATGTGCTTGCGCCCATTGTTGACCGACGCAATCAGGGCCGCGGTCAGCGCGGCCATCCCGCTGGAGAACGCCACAGAATTGTGCGCACCTTCAAGAGCCGCAAGCGCCGTCTCGAATCTCGCAACGCCGGGCTGCCACAGTCGCTGGTAAACTGGCGAGTGACCTGGAAGCAGATCGCCGCCCATCGCCAGCTGCTCGTAAGAGTCGCCACCGGACTCCACGCTCACCAGCGGATTCGTCGTCGACAGGTCGATCGGCGGCACGTGCGAACCGGCCTCGGTCAGGCCTTCCATGCCGGCGTGCACGGCCATGGTGTCGAATCTGGATTTCACTGTGCCCATCCTTTAACACAAGCAGCATCTGCTATGGACGGCAAGTGGTATGATAGCATCTTGCAAAGCAGCCCGAAAAATCGCAGATTATTCGAATACCCGAGGGATTTCCATTATGGAACCGAAGAACGGTGGACTGGATAAAACCGACCGGACGCTTCTGCGAGCTGTTTCGGCCAACGCACGGGTTTCCGGGGCGGCGCTCGCCGCGGAGCTGGGAGTCGCAGAGTCCACCGTTTCGCTCCGGCTGAGACGCTTGCAGAGCCTCGGATACATTCGCGGCTACCACGCAGACATCGATCTCGTGGCACTCGGCGCTTCCATCCAGGCGCTCATTGCAGTCAGGCTCGTCAGACACGCCAGGAAGGAAGTCGATGCATTCAGAAAGACCGCCCCAACCTGGCCTGGAGTACTCGCCCTCTATCACATGGCCGGTGCTGATGACTACCTGCTGCACGTGGCCGCCGCTGGCGCTTCGGAACTGCGCGAGTTTGTGCTGCGTTACCTTGCGCAGGATCCAGCCGTTGCCCACACTGAAACGAACATGATCTTCGAACATGTCGCGGCTCCAGGCTGGCGCGAGCTTCTCGCATGACGTGGAGCCAACAGCACTGGGCAGGCGTCCTCGCCGCCAACTGGGCGATCGACGCTGATCTCGAGCCCCTTGCGGGCGAGTTCGATCTCAACTTCCATGTCAGTGCGCGTGACGGCCGTCGTTTTGTGCTCAAGGTCATGCGCGCGAATTGCGATGCCTCGCTGGTGGACATGATGTGTTCCGCACACGACTACGTTCATGCGCAAGGGAATGCTTCCAATACTGAGTTCCCCGTGCCTTCGGTGGTCCCTGCAACATCCGGGGCTCGCTGGTGCGCAGCGGTCGACGCCGATGGTCGAGAGCGATTCGTCTGGTTGATATCGTTCATCGAGGGCCGCAACTACGCTCAGTTCCGACCGCAGGACTCGGTTCTCATCAGAGAACTGGGACAACGGATCGCCCATCTCGATCGTGCGATCGCGGGTTTCTCGCACCCGGCGATGCAGCGCGATCTCAAGTGGGATCTCCTCAAGGCAGACTGGATCGACGCGCATGCAGAGCGGATTCCGGGTCGGGCACAACGCGCAATAGTGCAGCGAATCAGCGCTCAATATGCAGCGCTGAAGCCAGCACTCCTCCGCGAGCCGATTGCAGCAATTCATAATGATCTCAACGACTACAACATCCTGGTCGCGCACGATGCCGGGCAGCGACCTCACGTAAGTGGCCTGCTGGACTTCGGCGATATCGTCATCGGTCCGACCGTGGCGGAACTGGCCATCGCAGCGGCGTATGTTGCGCTCGATCAGCCCGATCCGGAACGCGCTGTTGCTGCGCTCGTGGCGGGTTACAACGGCGTAACTCCCCTCACTGGTGCGCAGCTCGATCTCATCTGGCCACTAATCTTGATGCGGCTCGCTGTCAGCGTCACCAACTCGGCGATGATGCAGCTGAAACGGCCAGATGACCCATACGTTGTTGTCAGTGAAGCGCCAGCGTGGCGCCTGCTTGAGCGCGCCGAGTACATACCGGCCGCGCGCGTTGCGGCTCGGCTCCGCGTTGCGTGCGGGCTCGCTCCCGGTGACTCGGCGTCTCGTACACTTGAATGGATCGGGCAGGCACGAGGTCAGTTCGCTCCGGTCATGGGAGTAGAACTTGACGACGTGCCGGTTGGCGAGCTCTCACCGATCGGCTGTACGGTTCCGCGTAATCCAACTTGCATGACAGACGCCGAGGCGCTTGCTCTCGGAGTGGCATCGAAAGATGCATACGGGGCACGAGCTACGCGGATCGGGCGCTACCGTGAACCGAGGCTCATCTACACAGATCAGGCATTCGCATTCGGTCCGCATCGCGGCTCCGATCGCAGAACGGTGCATATTGGGGTTGATATCTTCATGCCGCCGGGCGCATTGGTGCATACCCCGCTTGATGGTACCATTGAGGTTGTCGAGTACAGGAAGCAGCACCTCGACTATGGCGGCATGGTAATTCTTCGCCACGCACCAGCTGATGGAGTGTCGTTCTCGACGCTTTACGGCCACCTGTCGCGTGCATCGGTGTCACGTCTGCGAAAGGGTCAACAAATTCGCAAAGGCGAAGCGTTCGCCGAGTTGGGTGACCCAGCCGAGAACGGCGGTTGGGATCCGCATCTCCATTTGCAACTCGCGCTCAACCCGGATCTGCTTGGACACGACTGGCCCGGCGTTGCCGATCCGGATGACCTGGAATACTGGTGCGCCGTGTGTCCCAATCCAGCGGCGTTGCTCAACCTGCCGGATGCACGCATCGCGTACGAGCCGCTCGACATGGAAGCAATAAGACGCGAGCGGCACACTCGCTTCGCGTCCAACCTCCGGCTCAGTTACGCCGAGCCATGTCTGCTCGTGCGCGCGTGGCGCACGCACATGTACGACGAATGGGGAAGGGCGTACCTCGACGCATATAATAATGTCCCGCATGTCGGTCATTCTCATCCACGCATCGAGGCGGTTGCTCGGGAGCAGCTTCGAAGAGTGAACACAAATACGCGCTATCTGCAGCTGGAGCTGATGGAATTCGCAGACACGCTGCTGGCGAAGGCACCGCCGCAGATGACGCATGTGTTCTTCGTCAATTCAGGGAGTGAGGGCAATGAGCTCGCGCTGCGACTTGCTCGTGCCCATACCAGCGGCAAGGACATGGTCGTAGTTGACCACGCGTATCATGGCAACACGACCGGCGCGATTGACCTGTCGCCTTACAAGTTCAACAAGCCGCGCGGCGGTGGTGCTCCTGAATGGGTACAGGTTGTTCCCGTCGCGGATGTGTACAGGGGTGAGCACCGTGGCGGCGACGCGGCGGAGCGTTACGCGTCGGCAGTGGATGGTGCGATCGAACGGATTCGCACGCGCGGCGGCCGCCTCGCCGGATTCATCGCTGAAACATTCCCCAGCGTCGGCGGTCAGATCATCCCGCCCGTGGGGTATCTACCAGCGGTATACGCGCGCATCCGCGCAGCTGGTGGCGTCTGCGTTGCCGACGAAGTACAAACAGGTTTGGGCAGGCTTGGCGAATTCTACTGGGGATTCCAGCAGCAGCGTGCGAGTCCCGACATCATAGTTCTGGGTAAGCCGCTGGGGAACGGTCATCCACTGGGTGCCGTGATGACGACCACCGAGATAGCTCAGTCGTTCGACAACGGAATCGAGTACTTCTCCACGTTCGGCGGCAGCACACTTTCGTGTCGGATCGGTACAGAAGTCCTTCGCATAGTCGACGAGGAAGGTTTGCAGGAGAACGCACGCGTTACCGGCAACTATCTGCTACAGGGTTTACGCGATTTGCAGCATCGCCACGAGGTCATCGGTGATGTGCGCGGAGCGGGCCTGTTCGTTGGAGTGGATCTGGTCACGGATCGCGAAACCCGTATGCCAGCCACGACTATTGCCGATTACGTGAAGAACCGCATGCGTGAGAAGCGCATACTGATCGGCACAGAGGGACCGGCCGGCAACATCCTCAAGATCCGGCCACCGCTGACTATTGCGCGCGACGATGTCGATCAACTACTCGCTGCACTTGATGGAGTTCTGAGCGAAACAGCCGCGAATATCTGACTGATCTGCACGTGACGACACGTGTCGCCGTGCAGATCAGTCAGTCGTGAGTGCTTACTGCTGGACCGGCGCGGCCGCGGTCTTCCTGCTGGTCTCGGACGGATTCTTGACGTACTTATCCAGCCACGTGACCGTTTCCCACATCACGTGCCGCAGGCTCTCGCGTGATGTGTAGCCATGCGGCTCGAGCGGAAGCTGCACATATCTGACGATCCCGCCGTTCCCCTTGATCGCAGCGTACATCCGTTCTGACTGAATGGGGAATGTTCCGTCGTTGTCGTCGTTCACCCCATGTATCAGGAGGATCGGCGTCTTGATCTTGTCCGCGTAGAAGAACGGCGACATTTCGGAATAGATATTTTCGGCCTGCCAGAACGTACGTGGCTCTGCCTGGAAACCGAACGGCGTGAGCGTTCTGTTGTAAGCGCCGCTCTCCGCTACACCGGCGCGAAACAGTGTTGAATGCGCCAGCAGATTAGCCGTCATGAAGGCGCCATAAGAGTGTCCTCCGACCGCGACGCGGTTGGGGTCGCCGACACCCAGCGAATCGATCGCGTCGATTGCAGCCTTCGCGCTTGCGACAAGCTGTTCGACGTACGTGTCGTTTGGCTCCTTGCCATTTTTTGCAACGATCGGCATCGACGGCCCGTCGAGAACTCCGTAACCCGCGGCAAGCAGCAACAGCTGTCTGTCGCGCGGTAAGGATGGACGTTTGAATTGATATGGTGAACCGCGGACCTGAGAAGCGGCAGCGGCTGAAAGGAATTCGCGCGGATACGCCCAGAAGAAGAACGGGAGCCGACCCTGCGATGCCGTATATCCCGCCGGCAGGTACATTGTCGCGGTGAGTGTAATGCCGTCTGAACGGGTGTAGGTGATCAGCTTGCCCGTGACACCGGCAAACTCAGGCGCCGGATCGGTGAGCTCGGTGAGCTTGGTGGCGGCATCGCTCCCAGCATCACGCCGGTAATAGTTTGGCGGGTCGGTTGGCGACTCTCGCCTCGTGACAAATGTCCGGGCCGCTGGATCAGTGAGCGACGCTACCATCTCGTAATGATCGCCCGTATTCTGCCAGATGCGATGTTTGGTACCGTCCTGCATGTTGATCGCGTCCAGGAATGGACGATCGCCTTCCGGTGATCCGCCATCGCCGGTCAAGTACATCGTATGCCCGTCTGCGGCACGGAGTGGAACCATGCGGTCGCTTGCGAAATCGTACACCATCACAAAGCGACCGGGATCGCCGTACCGATCTTCCGAGTTTCGATCGAACAGAACTCTCGCCGATGAAGGCGACGTCGGATTCACGACCCAGCTACGCAGTTGCGCCGTGCGCGACGTTCCTTCGTTGACGAGTGCGACGTCGGGATACATCCATGTGATCCCGCGATAGCGCATTTCGAGATCCATGAACGGCTGCATTGCACCCGTGAAAGGCGCTGCCAGTGTGCTTATGCGATCGTGCTTCGCCATCTGCTTGCGCGGATCGCCACCGTCCAGTGCTTCGACCGTGAAAATCGTTGCTGGTACGTCGGGTCGCCATGATGTGACGCGTATTCCGGATGCTACAGCATCGCGCGCGCTTGAGACGTTGTCCGTGAGCGGGCGATCTGTGATGGCGCGCGCAACCTTGCCGTCGAGCGACCACACCTCGATGCGCTCAGGGAAATCGTTCAGTGCAACCTGGTACGAATATGGGCGATGTACTGTGCGAACTAGCAGCCACTTGCCATCCGGCGACGCGTCAACACGTGTGTGAATCCCGGTCTTGCCAATATTCCTGCTGGCTCCGTCCGGCGTTACCAACGTAATCTGATTGGTAAAGTAGTAATCGAACAACGCTTCGTCGTGCTGATTCTTGAGCAGGTATTCGATTGTGCGCACGGGTGCAGAGCGCCCGTCCGATTCCTGTATGATCGGCCCTGTTGGCGTTTGCCCCTCGGGAGGTGGGGCGCCACGTGAGGCTACGTTCATGATGCAGACGAGTTCCGGCGACGTCGATAACCAATCGCACCCACCGGTCACCGTGTTCACCGTATACGGCGTGATGCGCTTCGCTGAGTGCGATGCCACGTTCACCATCCACGCAGCTGTTCCGTTCCGCGTGGCTTCCGTCAACGCGACATACTTGCCATCGTGCGACCATAACGGTGCACCGAGCTTGCCATGCAAACCCGCAGTCGATAGCGACGTTTCAGTTCCTGTCGAAACAGAAAACAGCCGGATTCCCATTCCGAGTGACTTGTCGACAGTCGTGTATGCGATCATGCGACCGTCGGGACTCCAGGCATACTGCGCAATCCGTCCATCGGCTGGGACCGGGACTTCCTTTGCAGCCTGGCCGGAAACCGGTCGCAACCGCATGGACCGTATGCCTACGGTATCTACGCGGTAACTCGCAATCGGATGGAACCGGCGACCGGCGAGATACAGCGTCGGCTCCGCCATGTCCGCAATGGTAGTGACAGGTGCCTCGCGAGCGGCGATGACGATCCATTTGCCATCTGGACTGACGCTTCCCGTTGCTGCGGGTGGAGCATCCAGGATTCGTCGAATGGATTCTGGCGGCTCCTGATAGCCTTGCGGTGACGTGACGCCCTGAGCGCCAGCAGGGAACGCGGCCAGTACTACGGCTGCGCAGGTTGCAATCCGGGGGAGAAGCGACATTGGAGGCCTGTGCGCGGCGGCGCGAGAATCGTGTTTATGGAGTCTTTATACCGACCAAACGTGCACGGCCGGACGCTGTCTGTCAAACGGAATTGCCCCGGTATCAGCTCACGTGATTCACTCGCACGCGAACGACCAGGCCAGCCAGTGTGCACTCCTCGGTTCGGGCCACGATCTACGGCAGGCGTTTCTGGCGCGATCGTTGCGGGCTCGCCGGTCAGTAGAATAGCAGCTTTCCTGGCCGCCCATACAATGGATGTCAATGCATCTTATCGATTCAATCATCTACGGAAATTCCACTCTATCGTGGCTGATCGCGCTCGGAATCGCGATCGGATGCACAGCTGTGCTCGGTATCGCCCGTGTGACACTGCTCAAAGTCCTCAAGCCGACGACTACAGGGCGCGCTTTCACACGGAATGTCATTCAGCATACGCGATACACGTTTTTCGCGATCATCAGCATCGCCATTGCGACGACGTATCTCACATTGTCGGCGCGTTCGCAACACGTGTTTGCGGTAATTGCTACACTCATCACGCTGCTGCAGGTCGCGTGGTGGGGGCACGGCCTCACGACGTTCTGGGTGCACCGCGTCATCAAGCGACGTCTCAAGGAGGATATCGGCAGCGTAACTGTGGTACGTACGATCGGTACCATGATACTCGTTGCGCTATGGATTGTAATTCTCATCGCCATCATAGCCACTCTTGGCGTCAACGTGACTGGCCTGGTTGCCGGCCTCGGAATCGGTGGTATCGCGATAGCTCTGGCAGTCCAGAACATCGTTGGCGATCTCTTCGCGTCGATTTCCATCATGGCCGACAAACCATTCGTTGTCGGCGATTTTATCCAGATCGGTACGATGCTTGGAACGGTCGAACAAATCGGACTCAAGAGCACACGCCTGTCCAGCCTTTCGGGCGAACAGTTGATATTCGGTAATGGCGATCTGCTGAAGTCCAGGATCCAGAATTACAAGCGAATGGTCAATCGGCGTATCGTATTCACAATTGGAGCTGAATACGGAACGTCTGCCGAACGGGTGGAGGCCATCCCGGAGATGATCAAGTCCGCGATCACCGCACAATCACCAGTTCGATTCGACAGAGCTCACTTCAAGGAATACGGGGATTCCGCTCTTACCTACGAGGCGGTGTATTACGTGCTGAGTCCGGACTACAACACGTACATGGACATACAACAGGCAATCAACTTCATTATTTATCGCGACTTCGAAAAGGCTGGCATCGGTATGGCTTTCCCGACACGCACCGTGATGTTGCGTTTGACTCCCGACGATTCCGCGGCAATCGCGGCTATCGCCGAAGCGCACGCACGAAACCCGGACGAACGCGTAGGGCCAATCATCGGGCCCTGAACAACCAGCTCAATTTCACAAAGAATCCGTCGTTCAGCCGGTTATAATCGCTGAACCGCAAGCCGTTCGGCTCGTCCAGCAACGCTCCGTAACCGACGAAGAACACTGTCCCTGGTATCGGCTGATACGAGAACAACCCCTGCAGATGCAAGTTGTTTGCTGTCGTTGCCAGAGCTGGTGAATAGGTGCCGTTCGACGCGTTGTAGAACAGAATTGGTGCGTTGTTATTGCGCGCGTCGCTCAACGCGTCCTGCTTCTGTGCATCGTACTCGGTCACCAGGCGCACGAAGACCGACGGTGTGACCTGATATTCCACTTTCACATACGGAATCTGCCGTTCCGCAACCAGTGATCCTGTAGGGCGCCGATTGTATTTCTGCAGCGCGTAAGTCCCGTCCACGCGCAGTTGCGTCGTCGGCCGCCACGATACTGATGCGTTCACGAACAGGATCTCGGCCTGTTCCCATTCATAGAAGTTCTCGTCCTGTCCAAAGATGACCGAGATGTTCCCGGACAGGTGCGCGCCCTGCGGCGTTGCAGCGCTCAGGATGAAGTCCTGATTCGGAATCCGCTTGCGCCCCACGAACTGGACAGTGTCGAGTCCTGCAATGGCACCGGGCACCACAATGCGATAGTTCGTGTAGATCGATGGGTCGTAACCGAATACCTCGCTGTACACGCCCGCACCCAACTGCCAGCCTCCACGCAACGTGGCGGAAAAGTCGAAGTGCAACTTTCTGTTCTGAAAGTCATCGCCACCAAGCAGGCGGCGATACTTCCATTCCCCGATGATGCCAAGTACGCCAGTGAAGTTCTCCACCAGTGCGCCCTGGTTTCCGAGGAATGAGAGGCGATGTGACAGGTTGATATTGGCGATGTCAGCCTGGCTGATGAATCCGCTCTGAGTTGCGAAATTCGGATCGATAGCCTTGATCGAATAATTCAGGCCGAAGGTCCGGCCGTTGCGGTCAACGGCAAGATTCCACAATGAGCCGGCAAAGCCTCTGCCGGGCAGTTGCGTCTCGCTCGCTGCCAACTGAGCACTGACCGTGTATATCCTGTTGAATACGAGCCTGGTATCCGCACCCGTCACACGGTTGTAGTTGGACCCGTCCTCGCGATCCGTGTACAGCAGGCCGACGCGCGAGTCACTGCCCAGATCGCGTTGCGCGCGCGCGATCGCAAATGTAGGATGGTTGCTTCCGCTCACGGATGTGCTCGGATCGTCGAACGCGGTCAGGAAGGCCACATTCGTACCGGCAAGCGTTCCCGTGAGCTTGCCAGCCGCCGTTGGTTGCACGATTTGCCTGGTGTATACCAGGTTGCCTGGTACGTTGAATTGCTCGATGCCATCCAGAAAGAATGGACGCCGCTCGGGATAGTACAGCGCACTCCGTGGATCGTAGGACAGTTGATTGATATCTGCTTCCACCTGTGAGAAATCCGGTTTTGCAGTCGCGTTGAGCGTGAGGTTGTTGGTGACACCCCAGCGCAGATTCGCCCCGATATTGGTGTGATCGAGCGTGTAGCCGTAACCAGTCGCGCGCTGCGCGCCGCTGGCTGTCTGTGTGATCTCTGGATTGAATTCGAGTACGGTACCGCGGTGCAGATCCGTGAGTCCAACAAGCGTTCCGGATTGCCCGAGAAACGATGCAGCAGCGCGACTTGCTGGCGCCCATGAATCGTCGTATCCGGAATGCTTCACGTGTCGGGTGACGTTGAAGCCCCAGTCCTGCGTTGCAGCCGCCTGATAACGGATGCTCTTGAATGGAATGCGCACTTCCACTTCGTATCCGTACGGTGTTACGTGCCCCTGCGATTGCCAGATGAAATTCGCGCTGAGATCCGGCAGCGCGCGCCCTGAGGACGCATTGCTCGTCGTACCGAGACCAGCTGTGTTGTTGGAAGCACCACTCTCCACCAGCGTCCCGTCGGCCTGACTGCCGAGCGGATTGACCTGGAAGACAAATGCCTGCCTGCCATCGTTGAAGGTGCTCAGCAGAAACTCGATTCGATCTTCCGTGTCGATGTGATCGCGATCAGCGAGATTCGGATGTACGGTTTCGTGTGATTCGTACGCGCGAACGCCGAGGTACAGCGCAGTGGACGAGTACCAGACGAGAATTTCGGTAGAGTCTGCAGCAGGCACACCATCGGACGGCGCAAATTGCGAGAACCCGGTGAGTCGAGCTGCCTGTTTCCACTGTGGTTCTTCCAGCTTCCCGTCCATGGTGATGTCACCATTCAGGCGCGGTGGCGCGACGCGAGTCTGATGCTCGCGACCATTGTAGGTCGCGGCTGGCGCGGGAGTCGCTTGAAGTGGCGCGGCGAGTAACGCCGCGAGTGTCACAGTGAGAATCATCCAGGTGGTTCCAGTTTTGGTTCAGTGGCCGTCATCCCCGCGAAAGCGGGGATCCATTTGGACTCCCCCGTCATCCCCGCGAAAGCGGGGATCCATTTTCGGCGGGATGACGACACGCGGGCAGCCCCGTGCTGGGCGCGTAAAGATAGCGTGCTCATTCCATGGTTCATCCTTGTCTTCGGTATTTATTCGGTATATTCCAATCCTCCGGTAGAGTTCTGGTAAACATCTGTAGTAAAGGACATGGCTGCATCTTCTGCCTTACGCGATCTGCGCGAGCTGCTCGATCTCAAATTTCCGGACGCCGTTCCGCTCCAGCGCCATCGGACGGAGGTTGTGGCAACCGGGATCGGCGAGCTGGATAACATCTTCCCGAGTGGAGGATTCCCGCGCGGCAGACTCTCCGTCTGGACCCCCGGCGGCGGCGCCACAGCGGTTCTGCGCTCGGTATGCCGATCAGCCGTATCCGGTGGCGAGCGGTCCGTATGGATCGATGGCGGCGGCACAATGGCGGGAGCATTCTGGGACGCAGGTCCGATCCTGATCCGCCCAACCAGTCGACTCCATGCGCTGCGTGCGGCTGAGTCACTGCTCAGATCGGGCGGATTCGCAGTCGTCGTACTGGCCGGCGCCGATCCCGAAGGAACCGAGAACGTGCGACTCTCTCGCGCCGCCCATGAGAGCGGCAGTGTCTGCGTTGCACTCACATCAAGTGCAACGACATCAGCCCTCCGCGCATCATCGTCAATTCGTCCGCACAGTTATGTGTGGCGCCGAGATCCGCACGGCGATGCAGCAGCAATAGATGCGGCAACGATAGAAGTGCGCATCTCATCACTAGGCTGGAACCGCCGCGCGCGCGTCATGCTTCCAGTACGCAGAGATGAACCCCGCATGGCGCTCCCAACCGATCTGCCAGACCGGCGCGGAACACGATGATCCACGCCGTCATTCCGTCCGCAGGAATCGTCATCCCGCCGCAGGTCGGGATCCCGTCGTCATCCCGCCGCAGGTCGGGATCCCGTAAGGCGCGGATTTATCCGCGCCGTGGAATCCACACCAGCCATGACCACGTAGCAGTTCCGGCAATGTCTTTCCTCTGCCTCCATAACCCCGCATGGCTCGCCGAACCGCCGGTCACGCTGCATGCGCCCCTCCTCACGATCGTGCCGCGCGTCCTCTCCGCCGGCGATCTGGTCTGGGCCGATCTGCGCGGTCTGCCCGTGCGCGAAACTACCGAACGCGTACGGAATGCGTTCACTGCACACAATGCAATCTCCAGCAGCGTGAAGTGCGGTGTCGCATCAACCGCAATTGCCGCTGAAGTCGCAGCGCGTCACTCTCAGCAGTCGGTCACTTACGTACGCGCCGGCTATGATCGCGATTTCCTGGCTCCATTTCCAGTCTCTGTCCTCACTCCCGAGCGAGCACTTGCAAACTTGCTCGACGGAACCGGAGTGGAATCCTGCCGGGATCTTGCTCACCTGTCCCAGGAATCGGTCGAAATACGACTCGGCGCCGAAGGTGTGAAACTCTGGCGACTCGCGCGCGCTGATGATGCTCGTCGCGTATTCGGGTCGATGCCGCGCGCATTGCCAGAAGCGTCGCTCGAATGGACCGACTACTCGATCCGCAGGGCAGAGCGTCTGGTCTTCGTGATCAACGCGCTGTTCGGAAATGTGTGCGAGGCGCTGAAATCACGCGGGGAAGGGGCGCTCGCGGTGACGATAAGCTTCGCGCTCGCCAATCGCACAGTGCTGGACCATCCGGTTCGTGCCGCACGCGCAACCGCTGGCCAGAATGCGTGGATGCGTCTCGTTCGCCTGGAAATCGAGCGCATCGTATTCCCCGATGCCGTCACAGGCATCACGCTGCGCGTTGACATCACATCCGGGACGGGTGGCCGGCAGGGCGATGTGTTTGATCGCGGATTCGGCAGCGAGTCGGCTACAGAAGAAGCACTCGGACAGCTCATGGACGATCAGGGAGCCATAGCCGTGGAACCGGAAAATAGCGCGCACCCGCTGCTGGATCGACGTACTGCGTGGACTTCGCTATCGGCAATCCGCGTCATGGAACGGGCCCACACATATGCGGCGTCGCTATCAAAAATCGGCGAGGCCGCTCTGACCCTGCAACTGCTACCCGAGCCACAACGCATATCCGTCGCGACCTTCCGACGGCGCGGTGATGACATCCCGCGCATGTATCGCGATGCAAGCGCGATGTACGACATAGTCGAAGCAGCCGGCCCCGATCGTGTGTCTGGTGGTCGATGGGACGAGGCCTACGCGCGCGAATATTTTCGTTGCGTTCTGGATAATGGTGGCCTTGTCTGGTTGTATCGCGATGCGCGCAGCGGCGTGTGGTATCTGCACGGTTGGTGGGATTGATGCCCTACGTCGAGCTGCGTGCCCACACAGCATTCTCCTTTGGCGACGGCGCCGTGTCGCCCGAGGCTCTCATCGAGCGCGCCGCAGGCCTTGGCTACGACTCTATAGGCATCACCGACACAGCGGATCTGGGCGGCATGGTGCGCGCCAGGGTCGAAGCTGACAAGCGCGGAATTCGGTTGATCGCAGGAACAGAATTGCGAGTCGATGGAAGGCCGATGGCGCTGCTGGCGCGAGATGTTCAGGGTTGCCGCAATCTCGCGTCGCTCATCACGCGCGCGCGGGTCGGGTCGCTCAGAAGCTGGTCGCCCAGCAACAGACAGCGCAAACGCGGAATGCCCGGTGTGCCATGGTCGCACGTAGCGGAACGTGCGGAAGGATTGCATCTGCTCACCGGTCCAGCATCCGGCACCATCCCCCAGCTCCTGCGCGAGGGCAAACGGGATGACGCCGAGCGAACACTTCACGAATGGCGCGAAGCGTTCGGCGGAAGAATCGCGGTGGAAGTGCAACGCCATCGCGGTTGTGGTGACGAGAGTGCGCTGGCTGGTGCGCTGGTGGATCTGGCACGAAGTTCTGAAACACCGTGGGTCGTGTGCAACGATCCGCGTTATCTGGACGACAACAGCAGATTGATTCACGACATGCTCACAGCCCTGCGTGCCGGTCTCGATCTCGATCGCGCGACGGAGCGCGGCCTGCTGCATCCCAACGGTGAGTGGCGCCTCCGTTCACCAGAAGAGATGCTCGAGATGTGGAAGGGGCTGGAGGAAGGAATCGAGGAGAGCGAACGCATAGCATCGGAATGCGACTTTTCCGTACGCTGGCTCCGGCCACCGCTGCCAGCATTCCCGGTCGGCCCTGGCGCCAGTGCGGAAGAATACCTTCGTGTGCAGGTATACGAAGGTGCGCACGTGCGCTGGGGTGCAACACTGAGCAGCAAACAGCGCGACCAGATCGAGCACGAACTCGCGGTCATCAACAGACTGGGCTTCGCCGGTTTCTTTCTCGTGATGTGGGACGCGGTTCGCTTTGCGCGCAGGAAGAATATCCTCTGCCAGGGCCGCGGCAGCGCTGCCAACTCCGCGGTCGCATACTGCCTCGGCGTCACCGCCGTAGATCCCGTTCTGCACGGTCTTCTGTTCGAACGATTCCTTTCCGAAGCGCGAATCCCGGGGCCGAGTGGCGAATATACCGAAGCGCCGGATATTGATGTCGATATCGAGCACGACAGACGTGAGGAAGTTCTCAACTATGTGTACGGTAGTTATCAGCGCGATCATTCAGCGATCACATGCACGGTTCAGACATACCGTGCGCCAAACGCGATCCTCGATGCGATGCGCGCACTTGGTTATCCCGCCGAGCTTGGCTTCGAGCTGTCCAGGCGGCTTCACAGATTCGATCCCGAGGAGGGTGTGGAGAAAGTCCAGGGCGAACTCGCTGAGCGTTTCGGCGTCGATCTGACATGTCCACGAGGGCGCGCGATACTCACCGCGATGACGGCATTCGACGGTTTGCCGCGCATGCGCTCGACGCACGTCGGCGGCTTCGTGCTTTCTTCCGCGCCGCTGGGCGATTACATGCCGATCGAACACACATCCATGGGTCGCACGATCATTCAGTTCGACAAGGATGATCTGGATTTTATCGGTGCGCCGAAATTCGACTTTCTGGGACTTGGCGCACTGGCATTAGTGCGTCACGCGTTTGATTCAATTGAAGCGCGTACTGGCGATCGGATGGAGCTGTACAACCTTCCACCGGACGATGCACCAACCTTCGCGATGATCTCGCGCGGTGAGACAATCGGAACGTTCCAGATTGAGAGCAGGGCACAGATCGCCTCGATACTCAACACGCTTCCGCAGGTCATGTACGACATTGTCGTGCAGATATCGCTGATTCGCCCCGGTCCGATCCAGGGAAACTTCGTACATCCATATACTCGCAGACGTCGAGGGCTGGAACCACCGAGTTACGCACATCCGTTGCTGGAGCCGATTCTCAAGCGCACCTACGGCATTCCCATCTTTCAGGAGCAGGCGATGGCGATCTCGTCGACGCTTGGGGGTTTCTCGTCGGCCGAGGCGGATCGACTGCGCAGGACAATGGGGAATATTCGCAAGAAGGAGCGACTGGAAGCTGTGCTCGTGGAACTGACCGAGCGCATGGTGAATAACCCCGTGCCGGATCCACGTGTGTCACATGAAGCGGCTGATCAGATAAGTCGTGATCTTCTGACTTTTGCGAACTATGGATTCCCGGAGTCGCACGCATGGAGTTTCGCGCTCATAGCGTACGCGACTGCGTATCTCCGGTGGCACTTTCCGACGGATTTCTATCTCGGACTGTTGAATGCACAACCGATGGGATTCTATCCCACATCGACGCTGATTCACGACGCTCGCAGACGTGGCGTCGAAGTGCGGCCGCCGTGCTTGCGTGACGGTGACAGGTTCTGTACGACAGAGGAATCCATCACATCGTCCGAATGGCCTGCATTGCGCGTTGGATGGCGGCACATTCGAGGTGTTGGTACGCGTACGATCGATGGGCTGTGCGCGGCTCGCGACCTTGCACCATTCACTTCAATTGCAGATGTCGTGGATAGAGTCGGCCTGACGCGTGCCGAGTCGCTGCAGTTTGCGCGTGCTGCCGCGTTTGGAGCGTGGGAGCCGGATCGCAGGCGTGCTGGCTGGGAGGCGTTGCGCGCCGTTGGCGATAACCTGCCATTCGCACCTGCGCGAATGGATTCGTATGAGCCACGGGAGCTGGACGAGCGCGAGCTCATATTCCTGGATTATGCGGCTACCGGGATATGCATAACCGGTCACCCGATGGAGCATCTGCGGGAACGTCTCAGGAAGGCTGGCGTTGTCGGAAGCTGCGATCTGCCAGATCTCGCAGATGGCCAGCGCGTACTGGTGGCTGGACTCGTTACAGTGCGTCAGAGGCCCGAGAGTGCGAAGGGTACTCTCTTTCTGCTGCTCGAGGATGAATGGGGCTTCATCAACGTGATAGTCTCACGCACACTGGTCGAGCGGTACGGTGATATCGTGAAGTTCGCGCCGTTCATGGTGGTGGAAGGAAAATTCGAGAGGGATGGTGGAGTGATGAACGTCGTGGGGCGCAGGTTCAAGGAACTGGATGGAGGAAAGCTGGTGCACGGGTCGCACGATTTCCGGTGATGGCCGCAAAATAGTTGCCCTGATGAAGACAATGCCCGCAACTGCCACCTTGACGGTCGCGCTGCGGCTATCCACAATTCACCCATGTCACCAACAACTCCGCCAACAACTCCGCCAACAACTCCGCGCCCCAATTTCGCGAGCGACAACTGGGCTCCCGCGCATCCCGAAGTGATGGACGCAGTGGTACGCGCCAACAGCGGACCGGTTCCAGCGTATGGCGGCGACCCATACACACACGAAGCAGAAGCGCTGATCAAGCAGCACTTCGGTGCCACCGCGCAACCGTTTTTTGTCTTCACCGGGACGGGCGCCAATGTGCTGTCTCTGGAGAGCTGCATTCGCCCATGCGACGCAATAATCTGCAGCGACACTGCGCATATTTACACCAGTGAATGGGGCGCCGTGGAGCGCATGACAGGCTCCCGAATCCTCGCGATTCCCGCCCCGAATGGGAAAATATCGGCGACTTCGGTCGCCGATATGATCCCTGTGCAGGATGGCCACGCCCAGGTGCGGCCCGGCGTCGTTTCCCTGACTCAGGCGACAGAGTACGGCACCATCTACACGCCGGATGAGATAAACGCCATATCGCACATTGCGCATGAGCGCGGACTGTACGTACACATGGATGGTGCGCGGCTCGCGAATGCTGCGGCTGCGCTGGGCCTCTCGCTGAGCAACGTCTCGACCGATTGCGGTGTGGATGTACTCTCTTTTGGTGGCACCAAGAATGGCGCCTTCTGTGCAGAGGCTATCGTGTTCATGAATGAACATCTTGCACGCGATTTTGTACTGCGGCGCAAGCAGGCAATGCAGCTTGCATCCAAGCTGCGCTACATGTCAGTGCAGTTCACCGCGCTGCTTACAAACGAGCTGTGGTTGCGCAATGCGCGCCATGCGAACGCGATGGCGAAGCGACTGAGTGATGGGCTTGCCGCAATCCCGGGTGCCACGATTACGCAACTTGTGCAGGCAAACGAGGTTTTTGTAGCAGTCCCGGCGAGCGCCATCAGAGAGCTGGACGAGGTCGCTTCGCTACACGTGTGGAACGACGCCAACTCGGAACTCCGGCTGGTCTGCTCCTTCCAGACGACCCAGGCCGAGGTCGACCACTTTGTCTCTCAGGCTGCGAGGATAGTGGCCGCCAGCCGGTGACTCGGCGGCTACTCAGGAACTGAAGAGGGATCAACCCCGCTCGAAGAACACCTGAGCCGTCCGTACCACTGTGTCCACGGCCCCGTCGATCCCGAGCGCATCGGTGTTGACGCACAGGTGATAGTTCTCGACGCCGCGCCAGTCTCGACCCCAGTTGGCCTTTACCCACGCTGTACGCTCCTGATTGACCTGCTGCACGCGCTTCTCTGCGGCGGCATGCTCCAGGCCGTTGCGCCGCATTGAAATGCGTGTGAGCGCTTCCAGCGGGGCGTAGCAGAAGACTCCGAACACGTCGCCGCGGGCGCCTAACATCATCTGGGCACCCCGACCGACAATTACGACCGATGCCCGGGCCGCCGCTTCTTCGATCACGGCGCGGGTCACGTCGAGCAGGTGCTGCTCAGTTGGCGGGAACTGGGCTGCCGCGATGGGTGACATCATCTCCTGGGTGCTCATCGCCATTGCCGTAGCAACTCTCTCAGCCAGCGACGGGCGCCGCTCCTCGCGCGCCGCAACTTCCGACGCACTCAGGCCGGTTCGCGCCGCAACTTCGTCGATCACGGCATTGTCCAGCAGCGACCAGCCCATCGCGTCGGCGATTCCCGCCGCCACGGTGGACCCTCCGGAGCCATACATACGCGAAATAGTGATTATCGACATGGCGCGATCCCCCCTCCGCTATGCTGAAAGTCCGCCGAAATAGTCCTCACCCGGCCGGCGGCGCTTCTCGCTCAGTGCGCGGCCGTATCGCCCTTCGTCTGACCGCGAAATCTTCCGTCGCGCCACGAGTGCCTCCAGCAACAGCTCGCACGCTGCGGCCAACAACGGTACATCAGAGCGCTGCGCCAGGCCGACACCCTCGACAGTGTCAACGAGAGTCGGCACTGCCTCAAAGCCCTGAACCACGGATTTGGCTGATACATCGTCCGAAACCTGCAGAGCGCCGCCCGCGTCGAACCACATGATGATTTCGTCCATATCGACGAGCCCCGTGCGCTCCCGGAAAGTGGCATCGGCGGCGCGCCTGATCAATTCGCGCGCGATCGCCGGTCCGCCGACGATCTCGCCCTCATACTCGAGCTCGATCTTCCCCGTAATTGCCGGCAGCGCCGAATAGACGTCCGCGATCCGAGGAACGATCTCGGTCTCCCCGGTCTCGATTGCACGCCGTTCGGCATTAGAAATTACGATCTCAAGCACGCTGATGGGCATACGCTGGGAGACGCCCGACCGTCGGTCGACTCGTTTGTTCGTGCGAGCCTCAAAGGCGATGCGCTCGATCAGCTCCTCCATAAAGTCGGGCACTCTAACCGGCATTCCGCCGCGATTGGCCCACGCTTCCTGGCGCGTAATCGCCATCCCGATCTCGACGGTCTCCGGGTAGTGGGTCGCGATCTCGCTGCCGATGCGATCCTTGAGTGGCGTAATGATCTTGCCGCGGGCTGTGTAATCCTCGGGATTCGCCGAGAAGACCATCAGAAGGTCCAGAGGAAGGCGAACGGGATAGCCTTTGATCTGGACGTCGCCTTCCTGCATGATGTTGAACAGGCCGACCTGCACCTTTCCCGAGAGATCGGGCAGTTCATTCAGCGCGAATATCCCGCGATTGGCGCGCGGGAGCATTCCGTAGTGGATTGTCAGCTCATCGGAGAGCAGGTGGCCACCGCGGGCCGCCTTGATCGGATCCATATCGCCAATGATGTCGGCGATCGTGACGTCAGGCGTTGCGAGCTTCTCGACGTACCGGCTCTCGCGCCCCACCCACGAAATGGGGGTATCGTCCCCCGCTTCGGTGATCAGGGTCCGCGCGTATTTCGAAATCGGGTGGAAAGGATCGTCGTTCACCTCGCTGCCAGCCACAATTGGCACGAATTCGTCGAGCAGGGTGGTCAGGGCCCTGAGGATACGCGACTTGGCCTGCCCTCGAAGTCCGAGCAGGATGAAATTGTGGCGGCTCAGGACGGCGTTGGCGATCTGGGGCATGACGGTGTCCTCGTAACCCAGGACGCCGGGAAAGAGCGCTGAGCCGCCGGCCAGCCGTTCGAGGAGGTTGCCGCGGAGTTCGTCTTTTACCGTGCGGTTGACCATGGCCGCACTGGCGTAGGGCGATCTTTTGAGGGCGCCAAATGTTTCGGGAAGCGATGCCAAACTACTCTCGGTTGAAGATGGGCGGAGGCAGCAATCCGGCCCGATTATGGAGCTGTATTTCGGCGAATAATGGGCTGCCAGTCGCGAAACCTTTAGATACTACGTAATTTAGCTCGGGGGATGGGATACTTGACACCGATTCTGGCAGCCATAGATTCGACCCCGCGCCACATCCGCGCATCGCGACTGCGTGCACGGACCCGGGCGATCACCCTCTGAACCTCCAAGGAGATTCTCGTATGAAGCGCCTGGCCCTTGTCGCCGTCGCCCTGTTCGCAGTAGCAGCATGTGCAAAGAAAGATGCAGCTGCTACCGATACCACCATGGCAGCACCAGCAGCAGCAACTGACACAGCAATGAAGATGATGGATAGCTCCAAGGCTATGATGGACACTGCAAAGTCAGCGATGGACTCAAGCAAGAAGCTCGCGGATTCCGCAAAGAGCGCAATGAAGAAGCCGTAAGCTTCCTCGCTTGCAAAGCAAAAGGCGCGATCACTCGATCGCGCCTTTTGCTTTTCCGATCACTACAGCGCTCGTATTCCCACCATCCCAGCGAACATCGATCGTGCTGCCATCATCGATCTCGCGACGCACCATCCCGATTCCGATCGCACCAGCGTTTTCGCTGAACGCAGTGCTTCGCACTTCACCAATCGCGCGATGTTCGCTGTCCTGCAACACGGCCCCGCGCGGTGGTTGAACTCCATCAGCAAATGTGAGCCGGCGCAGGCTGCGGTTCACATGACCACGAAAATGAATGCGTGCGACAGTCTCCTGACCGATGTAACACCCCTTGGTGTACGACACCGCGTGCATCTCGTCGAGATTCGCTTCCTGCGGTAGCGTATTTTCATCCATGTCGGCACCCCATTCGGGAAACCCGCTCTCGACACGCAGTCGATCCAGCACGGCTTCGCTGCCATCGTCCGCCCCGGCAGAGTAAAGCGATTCGCGAACGGTGTCGAGGTCGGCCCGCGATGGAATTATCGAGTACACACTCTGGTTGCTGCTGCCGATGGACGGAAGTCGCACAATCATGACCGCTCGCGAACCCATCGTTGCCTGGGCGTGCGAAAAATACGGCAACGCATCCAGCGCGTCCGCGGTGATTGATCCATCTGCGGCGATCGCAAGTGTGCTTGCTGCTTGCTGACCGACCACCGTGATATCTGCCGTCGATTCTGTTACGTCGTTCAGCGTCGCGAAACGCGGGTTCACGAATTTTGTGAGCATTGTACGCAGGCCTGGGGCGGCAGCAGGCGACGCATGGAGCTGCAGCCGATCCTCCAGCAACAGCACGATAACGTCCGCAACAACCTTTCCCTTCGCCGTCAATGCGGCCGCGTACTGTCCGTGTCCCGGCTTGAGCGCAGCGACATCGTTTGTCACGAGTCCGTTCAGAGTTGCGACAGCGTTGGCGCCAGATAACTCGAATCGCGCGCGGTCGGAGCGGTCAATCAGCAGCGTAAGATGCATCCAGTAAATCTACAGGATGCACCGCTCGCGCTCGCATGTCCGCCCTGAGTAGTCCACCACCGATCTGCATGAGACAGCCAGGATTCCCCGTAGCAACCAGCGCTGCGCCCGACGCTTCAATTCTGTCGAGCTTCCGCTCGAGTACCGCATCCGAAGTCTCGGGCTCGAGCAGGTTGTAAATGCCGGCGCTCCCACAGCACTGATCCGATTCGTCCAGTGGCACGAGTTCGATTCCGGGAATCGCCCTGAGCACGGTGAGCGGCGCCTCCGTGATTCGCTGGGCGTGCTGCAGGTGACACGGCGCGTCGTATGCAACCGCGAACGGAATCACACCGCCCGAGCGCGGCCCCGCCGCCGCGAGCAACTCGCTGACATCACGCACTCTGGACGCTACGTCGCTCGCCCTCTGGCTCCATTCAGCGTCGCCACTGAACAGGTGCCCGTACTCCTTCATCATCGCGCCGCACCCGGCGGAATTGGTGACTATATACTGCGCTCCTGATTTCTCGAACGCTGCGATGTTGCGCTTCGCGAGTCTGCGTGCCGCGCCAAGTTCGCCGGCATGTGCGTGCAATGCTCCACAGCATCCCTGACTCGGCGCGGCAATCATCGAGTAATCATTTCGCCTCAGGACGCGCTCGGTCGCCCGGTTGGTCTCGGTGAAAAGACCCTCCATGACGCATCCCAATAGCAGCGCCGCACTCCCGTTCTCGCCGCTGCCATGGGCAACATACTTCGCACGCTCAAGCGGAAAATCCGTTGACGCCAGCATCGCCATGCCGAACCCCAGTCTGCCAGGAAGCTTGAGCAGCAGCGTGGGGATCGGCGTTGCAGCGAGAAGTCGCGCCATCGCCATCGCAAATCGCATCAACGGGCGATGCGCAAAGACCGCAAGCAGAATCCGCGACGCGAAGGTCGGCGCATGCCCACCACGCATCGTCGCTCTCGTCGCTTCGAGAAGGTGACCGTACGGCACGCCCGAAGGGCACGCTGTTTCACATGCGCGACATCCAAGACATTGGTCGATATGCTGACGAAGATCCGGATCGCTGGCCGGCAGGCTTCCATCCAGAAGTGCGCGCATCAGGACGATTCGCCCGCGCGGAGAATCGCTCTCGTCTTCCAGTGCGAGATACGTCGGGCAGGCCTGCAGGCAGAAGCCGCAGTGAACACACGCGTCCAGGCCGGCCTGCTCGCGGGCGAGCGGACTGTCCGCATGCAGCGATGGTGTTCCAGTTGACGTCGTCATTCAACGTCTCGCATGATTCCGGGATTCAGGATGCCGAACGGATCGAAGCGTTGCCGTAATGCGTTCGAAATTTTTGCGTTCACGATCACCGGTTCACGATATCCATGCGACGCCGGCATCTGGCGCCGCATGTGCGCGATCGAATCCCCTCGCATGGCGCGTGAACGAACACGAAGCGTGATTTCAGTAATCACACCAAGCGTACCCCACGCTCCGATCATCAATCGAATGAGATCGAATCCCGCCACGTTCTTCACCACCTTGCCACCGGGGCGAATAATGTCGCCGTTGCCCAGGACCACCGTCATGCCGAGCACCTGATCGCGCGGCGTGCCGAAAAGCGCAGCGGCGGCCCCGTACGAGCATGTCGCTACCGTCGCTCCGAGCGTTCCATCCGGGTCGCCTTCAGGATCGAGTGCTACCCACTGATCACGCCGCGCGAGCGTCTCAGTCAGTTCACGGAGCGTTGTACCTGCCCGCGCCGTCACTGTAAGATCGTCGGGTGCATACGCCCGAATCCCGGCATCGTCGCGGAGCGATAGTGTTGTCTCCGCGGCGACGGACGCGCCAGCGTTGAGCCAGGTCCCCCGGCCGACTATCCGGAGCGGGATGCCCGCAGCGCCGGCTTCGCGGATGGCTGCGGCTACTTCCGTGTCACCGTGCATCTGTCGCTCTGCGAGCAGGTGCACGGGCGGCTGGTGCGGCGAGCCATTCTCTACACGAGTGAACTGGAACGACCTTGCCCGGATTCGACCTATGATCCGGATCGAAAGCGTTCCGAAGGTCACACATTGCGGCGAGTGTCGGCTCGTCAAATAGTTTCGTCATGTACGGAAGCTTGTCGAGGCCTACACCGTGCTCCCCGGTGATGCTTCCGCCGGCTGTGATGCACGCCTGCATGATCGCGCTCATTGCGTCGTGCACTCGTTCCACCTGATCGGGGTCGCCCGCGTCGTACGAAATGTTCGGATGCAGATTGCCATCGCCGGCGTGAAAGACGTTGCACACGGTAAGACCATGGGAATCTCCAATTGCATGGATCTGGGCCAGGATGTCGGTAAGCTGCGTGCGCGGTATCACCGCGTCCTGCACAACCAGATTCGGTGCGAGCCGCCCCATCGCTCCAAATGCCTTCTTGCGCCCCTGCCATAGTCGCATGCGCTCCGCTTCGTTGGTCGCAACGCGAACAGTCCGCGCTCCCGATTCCATGCAGAGCGAGCGCACAACTTCCATCTCGGCGTCACTGCTTTCCTCACTGCCATCGACTTCGATCAGTAGTATCGCCGCGGCATCAATCGGATACCCAGCTGCGAATATTGATTCCTCCACCACGCGAATCGTTCCGTTATCCATGAACTCGAGCGCCGCTGGCACAACGCCAGACGCGATGATCGCCGAGGTCGCTCGCGTAGCGTCAGCAACGTGTGCAAAGTCTGCAAGCGCGGTCCTTACTGCTGCAGGTCTGCGCGTCAATCGGACCGTGATATCGAGTGCCACGCCAAAACAACCTTCCGAACCGATGAATGCGCCGAGCAAATCGTAACCGGCCATCCCGCCGTCACGATCACCGATCTCCATGACCTCGCCGTCTGGAAGCAGAACCGTCGCCGCGAGAATGTGATTCAGCGTAACACCGTACTTGAGGCAGTGCGGACCACCTGCGTTCTCCGCGACATTACCTCCTATGGTGCACGCAGCCTCGCTTGATGGGTCCGGCGCATAGAACACGCCATGCCGAGCCAATCTCTTGTTCAGCGCAGCATTGACGACGCCTGGCTCGACCGTCGCTCGCATACGCGCAATGTCCACATCGAGCACTGCCTTCAATCTGTGGAGGCCGAGCAGAACCACGTCGTCGGCGAGTGCACCGCCAGATAGTCCGGTGCCAGCTCCGCGTGGAACGAACGAGGTTCCGGTAGTGGCAAGCAATCGCACAACTTCAATCGTTTCGTCACGCGATCCCGGAAAAACGGCGAGCGACGGTCGCTTGTGATATCCTGGCAAACCGTCCGATTGATACGCAAGCAGCACCGCGTCGCGCTCCAGAACGAATCGATCGCCAACGATCGCACGCAGTTCCTCGGCGACGCTCGTGGCGGCCGGCTCCGTCATTGCACCCCCGCGTTTTCGGCCACTCGCGGCACAACGAGTAGCAGCGACGCTCTCGCAATGCGATAATCGAGCGTCGGAGACGCTTTGAATATCTCTCCGTCAACGGCGACGTGATGTCGGCCGTGCAGCTTGATCTTGCAGGCATCAACCATGAAACTGTCCAGTTCCGGCGTATGCGCCAACTCCCCCAAACCACGCGTTGCCGCGTCGAGTGCAAGCACTAGCAGGCGGGCCGAGCGTCGCTCGCGAACGACAATGACATGGAGGCACTCCTTGCCGCCGGGCACACGATTCCCGAACATGGGAGAGCGCGTCTCTCGCTCACCCACTCCGATGAATACTACCGGCGTACTGTATCGATGTCGCTCGCCGTCCACATCCAGCTCCAGCTCCACGGGGCGCATCGACATGAACAGGCGCACAGCCGCGACAAGGCTCGCAAGTCGATACCCGAAGTACTTTTCGATTCGCTGTCGCAGCTGGACATACCCAACGTATGCGCCGACCGAGCTTGTATTGAGAAACAGCCTATCGCCGACGTATGCGGTGTCTGCGTCTGCCCTCTCGCCGTTGACGGCAGTCGTCGCGGCGTCATGAAAATCCGTCGGGATGCCGTGGTCGCGCGCGAAGTGATTCAGCGTGCCGCCGGGCAGTACCGCAAGCTCGGTTTCGGTGCCGCAAACGACCCGCGCCGCTGTGCTCACGCTACCGTCGCCCCCCGCGATTACGATCCGCGGCGGCGCCGACGCCATCGCGGCGCGAATCGCGCTTTCGAGGTCTTTGGGCGACGTCGCGTGAATCTCGAATCCGCCAACGTCCTCAAGCGCACGTTTAGCCGCGGCGGAGGTACCAGCAGCATCGTTTACAAACGCGGGGATCACACCGGGGAAGATAAGCCATCGCGCCCTGGGTGCCTCGTCCATCCGGCGGCAGTTGGCTGGAAAAATGCAAATACATCAGCCTTGGGGGAGAGATGACATGACTACCAAAAAGACGGCGTTCAAGACAATCCCGGTTGATACCAAAGTGACGTGGCACTACCGCAGCGCCATCGGCCATGGCGCGGTCACTGGTGTGTTCAAGATGGGCACCAATGCAGATAACACGATGTACAGTGTGCGCGAGACTGACCACCACCCGGGTGAGCCAGACGTCGTGCACCACTCAGGCAAGGCGCTCAGCCGCGCTTGAATTGGCGTCTGCAGCGTCGTGTTGCGCCACTGCCTCACCCAAACAAAACGACCCTCCCGGCAGGGGAGGGTCGTTCGATCTCTAATGGAAGCTCGTCAACCGGCGACGCTTCCGGCTGTTACGCCGCGCCCCAGAAACCAGAAAGAGCGCCACCATCTGGCGATTGTCTCAACTTCTCGAATGCACGCTCGCGAATCTGGCGGATTCGCTCTCTGGTCACGCCGAGTAGAGTTCCGATCCGCTCAAGTGTCATCGCTTCGGAATCCTGGCCGAGGCCGTAATACAAATAGAGAATCTTCCGCTCGCGCGGCGTCAGATACCTCTTGAACGCCTTGTCGATCGACTCGCGCATCAGCTTGAAGTCGGTGACGTCTTCAATCTCGCCACCATCAACCCCCGCAAAACGCTCGCCGAGCGTCGACGCCTCGCGATCACTGCGGTCAATCGGCGCGTCCAACGAGATTTCCGTGGCTGACATCTGCCGCGATGAACGAACAGTATCAGGCGTCTCATCCAGCAGGCGACCAAGCTCATTGTCTGTCGGATCGCGCTTCAGAACCTGAGCGAGAACAGTCTCGGCTCGCGAAAGTTTGATGAGTTGTGAATTCTGATTCAGCGGGATGCGCACCGAGCGAGTCTGCTCAGCCAGCGCCTTCAGTACCGCCTGACGGACCCACCATACGGCGTAGGAGATGAACTTGACGCCCTGGTCCGGATCGAACTTTCTTACCGCCTTGAGCAACCCCTCGTTGCCAATCGCTACGAGCTCACTGAGATCCAGCCCGTGCCCCTGATACTTCTTGACGTATGAGATGACGAATCGAAGATTTGCCGTCACCAGTCGCTCGGCCGCCCGCTCATCGCCTTCCTGCGCTCGTCGGGCCAATCTTCGCTCTTCCTCGATGTCGGTTATCAGGGGAAGCTTTTGTATGTCGTGCAGGTACTGGTCGAAGGCTGTAGAAGGAGAAGAACGCGCGAACCCTTTTGGCCTGCTTTCGACCGCTACCGGCATAGACGCTCCAATTAGTGGGCTGAAGCAGTCAGATTAATGCGCGAAAACAATTTGGTCAACAGCCATATTTCGTGCCAAAGGAATGTGATGTGTCACGTCGATGGCGCGGAAGCTGGCGCTCCCCCCAGTCAGGTGCTCGGCGGATCCTTCTGTTTGGTCCGGCTCGTCGCCGTCAGGATGCCCAGCCCAACCAGCACAATCACCCCCACACCGATCCACATCGTCGGCACGTTCAGCAGGTAGGCGCCTATGCCAAGGCCGATAATCACTACGAAATAGCCGACCAGATACGTGGTGAAAGCTGACATCATTTCTCCGTTTGAAGGACCAGGGTCGCCGTTCCGTGCTGGCGGCCGAATCGCCTTGCATCAGAGCAAGAGGGAGTCCAGATGTCGAGCGTTCGTCCCTTGACCTTCCCGCCCGTATCATCCACCAGGAACCGGCCCAGGAACTTCTTGCCGAGGAAGATCTCGACGTAGCCCGACAGCGGGAAGATCCGCGGGTCAGCCGCGACGATCCCTTCGCGGACGTTGTGATCCCGCCGGGTCGTACCCTGCAGACAGTATTGCGTCAGAGACACCGGCAGTGACTTGCCGGGCGTCGCACGGACGAAGATACTCTTGAGCGTGGGAAGCTTGGGAAGCGCGCGCTCCGCCCTGATAACGATGGGCGGCAGTAGCTCGTGTGCGTAGACGATGACGGGGGGATGGCGGAATGGCTCCGGCGCCGGATCGGACAGGTGCACAAATCCACTCTTCAGTACAACGAGCGCGATCAGTACGGCGATGATCGCCCTCGCTATCTCCCAGCGCTTCAACCGAGGACCTCTTCGACCACCGAATCCGGAAGCCGAACCGAGTACCCGGAATCTGCGGCCGCCATCACTCCAATGCGTCGAGGGACCGAGTATTCGGTGACCCCGCCTCGGCTTTTCTTGTCCGACCGCATCGATTCGACGATGCGTGATGCAAGCTGCCCGGAGGGGCGCTCGGTCGGAAGTCCGGCTGCGACGAGGGCGCTGCGAATCCTCGCTGCCGTGCCGGTCTCGGTGATACCCTCACGCTCGGCGGCGGTGGCCTCCAGCAGCATCCCAACACCAACTGCTTCGCCATGTCGCATTGAGTAGCCGCTCAGCATCTCGATCGCGTGTCCTATGGTGTGGCCGAAGTTCAGCGCTTTACGCGCTCCGGCTTCTCGCTCGTCTGTCGCCACGACTCCAAGCTTGAGGCGGACGCTCTTCTCGATGACGTAATTCAGCGCCTGAACGTCACGCCTACCCGGTCCCTCCGCAAGTAGCCCAGGTGCCTCCTGTGCCAGATAGTCGAAGTACGCCGCGTCCGCGATGGCGCCGTGCTTGATAGCCTCGGCCATTCCCGATCGAAGTTCATCAATCGGGAGGGTTTCCAGCACTTCCGGATCAATCACCACGGCGCTGGGCTGGTGGAAAGCGCCCACGAGGTTCTTCCCATGCGGCGTATCGACACCGGTCTTCCCACCAAGCGAAGCATCGATCATCGCGAGCAGCGACGTCGGGACGTGAACCACCGGCACCCCTCGCATGAAGGTGGCGGCTACAAATCCAGCAACGTCGCAGACTACGCCCCCGCCGAGTGCGATGATCGCAGAGTCACGACCAAAGGAGGCTTCGAGAAGGCGATCGGTCAGAGCGATCCAACTCTCGCGAGTCTTGTGGGCTTCGCCCGCCTGGACCGTGAGCAACAGGGGACTGGGCCCACTGCGTTCGAGACTGCTCACTACGCGCGACGCGTGGAGAGGTGCGACGTTGCTGTCCGAGATTACCGCATACCTGTGCGCTGGTGCTTCGGCCATCGCTATTTCACCGATCCGGTCGAGCAGCCCCGGCGCGATGGTTACCTGATAGCCTCCCGCACTCAGAAACGCGACGGATTGCGCTTCCGCCTGCTGTTTGCTCCGATCTACCACGTCACCTCGCCCGTACCGGCGCGCTTGTTCGCGACGCGGGCAAGAGAGAAGAGCAGGTCTGACAGTCGATTGAGATAAACGATGACGAGTGCGGGAAATTCAACCTCGTGCTGAAGGTGCACCACCTTGCGCTCGGCGCGTCGGCAGACCGTTCGTGCTACATGCAGTTCGGCCGCCTTAGGTGTGCCGCCCGGGATTATGAACGCCTTCAGAGGTTCCAGCTCATTGTCGCAGGCATCGATCGCGTGCTCGAGCTCAGCGATGCGCGCCTCGTCGATCCGGGCCTTCGCCAGATGCGCGTGCATTTTTTCAATGTTTGGCGTGGCGAGCAGGGCACCTATGGCAAACAGGTCTCGCTGAACAGCCACCAATATCTCGTCCACGCGCGGCATCGGACCGGTCGCACGCGCTGCGCCCAGAACCGCGTTCAGCTCATCGACGTCACCGTAGGCATCGACGCGCGCATCATCCTTTGGTACGCGGCCGCCGCCGAAGAGCCCCGTCGTGCCTGTGTCGCCAGTTTTCGTGTAGATCTTCATAGTCATATCCGGGTAAATTTCGCCCCATGGAGCATGAGATCAAAGACATTACAATATTAGGGGCCGGCCCAACAGGACTTTTTGCCCTATTCTATTGCGGCATGCGAGGGGCAAGCGCTCAGGTGATCGATGCTCTTTCGCAACCGGGCGGGCAGCTCACGGCGCTGTATCCCGAGAAGTACATCTTTGACGTTGCTGGTCTTCCGAAGATACTTGCCAAGGATCTGGTCCGCTCGCTGGAGGAACAGGCAGCACAATTCAAGGAGCCCGTGCACCTCAACCAGCATGTGACGGGCCTGGAAGAGAGGGACGGGCATTTTGTGCTTGTCACAAAGACCGACCGCTTCCCGACCCGATCGCTCGTGCTTGCAGCCGGCATTGGCGCATTTTCGCCGCGCCGATTGCCTCAAGCGGTAGCTGAGCCGTGGTATGGAAAGGGAATCGAGGATCGGGTCCTCGACCCCGAACAGTTTCGCGGCAAGCGGGTCATCATCATTGGCGGTGGTGATTCGGCGTTCGACTGGGCGCAGCAGCTTCGCGGCACCGCGCAGGCGATTTCACTCGTTCACCGAAGCGATCGCTTCCGTGCGCATGCGTCAACGATCGCAGACGTGCTCGCTGCGTGCGAGACCGGAGCGACCAAATTGTTCGCCTTCCACGAGTTGCAGGACATCCATGCGACCGGAGGCGCAATCGACTCAGTCACCCTCCGCCATGTAAAGTCGAAGGAGTTGCTGCAACTCGATTGCGACGTGATCCTGCCGATGCTCGGTTTCGTGAGCGATCTCGGCCCACTGAACGAGTGGGGGCTTCATCTGGTCAACGACGAAATCGTCGTGAACAGTCAGACCGAGACCGGACACGCGGGCATTTACGCCGCCGGCGACATCTGCAGCTATCCGGGCAAGCTCAAGCTCATCGCAACCGGCTTCGCAGAAGCCGCAACTGCAGTGAACCAGGCCGTGCATTTCGTCCACCCCGACAAGAAAGTCGCACCAGGCCACAGCTCAAACATGGCGGTATTCGGACAGAAGGACGACTGAGCGCACGGAGGGTGCATAGGGAAGCGTCATCCCGCCGAAGGTCGGGATCCATGGACGACGCTACAATGGCGCTTCCCATAGTCGCGCGGTGGAACGAAGGTCATAATCGCGTGGTGTACTTCCCGAACTGCCATCGCACCGACAGATGGATCCCGACCTTCGGCGGGATGACGCCATGGATCCAGATGACACCGCTCAGCTCTCTACAACCGCATCCACCTCGATCTCGACCATCATCGCAGGGTCGATCAGTCTGCTCACCTCGACCATCGTCGCTGCCGGCCGAACGTCGCGGAAGAACTCGCCGTGTGCACGGGCGAAATCCTTCCATTGCGAGATGTCGGTCACGAACATCCTCGTTCGTACAACGTCCGACATGCTCGCTCCCGCTCGCTCGAGTGCGAGCTTAATGGTTACGAGTGCCTGAACTGCCTGCGCATAGGCGTTGCCTTCACCGATGATCTTTCCGTCTGGACCGGCGGCGGTACTCCCAGCCACGTACACGTGATCGCCAACGCGCACTGCACGTGAATAACCAACCAGGTTCTCCCACGGTCCACCGCTGGCAAAGTTCTCTCTCGTCGTCATGAGGAGGTTCTCTGGTGTTAGAGGTTCACGCGCTTGTCCGCCTTTGCGTAAGCAAGATCGGTCAGCAGGTTCACGAGGACAAAGATGACGCTCAGAAATAATACACTTCCCTGAATCGCCGGGAGGTCGCGTCTTGAAATGGCGTTTACGACATAGCGACCAAGACCCGGCCAACTGAAGATTGTCTCGGTGAGAATGCTTCCGGTGAGATAATAGCCGAAGTCGAGCCCCAGCACGGTAATTACCGGTATCAACGCATTGCGTAGTCCATGTTTGAGTACTACAGCTCGCTCGCTCAATCCCTTGGCGCGCGCCGTCCGCACGAAGTCGCTGTTCAGAACGTCCAGCATCGCGGAGCGTGTAATCCGTGCGAGAAACGCAACTGATCGCGTCCCCAGCGCCAGCGCGGGGAGTATGAGATGCTTCACTCCGCCATATCCTGAAGGCGGAAGCCAGTGCAGCGTCACCGCAAACAGCAGGATCAGCAGCAATCCGACCCAGTACACTGGAAACGAAATCCCGAGATACGCGTCACCAAGCGCAATGCGATCGAACCAGCCATTTGGGTGCATCGAGCTCAATACGCCGATCAGGATTCCGGTTATTGAAGCAAACAGCATTGCGGTTCCCGCGAGCAGCAGCGTCTTGGGAAATCGCTCGAGCACGTCGCTCAAAATCGGCCGTCGGGTTATGTAGGAAGTGCCGAGGTCTCCGCGCAGGACGCCGCCCGCATAGTGCGCGAACTGGATCATCACTGGTTGGTCAAGACGCAACTCCTTGCGAAGTCGCGCGATCGTCGCCGAATCCGCGCGCTCGCCCACCATCTCCTGCACCGGATCGCCCGGCGCGACGTACAATAAAAGGAAAGTGACGACCAGCACTCCAAAAAGAGTCGGTATCGCCAGCAATAATCTGCGAAGGATGTACGAAGTCACCTTTTGTCCGTTTTCGTCGCAGAATCAGCTGGTCGCTGGATGTACGCCTTTGTCCAGCGCTCACCGGTGAAGATCGATGGCACCGTAAAACCCTTCACCCATGGCTGCACGGCGTACAGTTCAGTGTAGAAGAACATGAAGAGCATCGGGGCTTGTGCGTGAGCGAGCGAATCGGCCTGGCGGTAGAGTACGAATCGCTTCTGATCGTCAGGCTCGCGCCGAGCTTTCGTCACGATGCTGTCGAACGTCGCGTTGCTGAAGAACGAAACGTTGCCGCCGACTCCACGGTTCACGGTGTGAAGCAACGGATAGAGAAAATTTTCTGCGTCGGGATAATCCGCATACCAGTCCTTGAGCGCGATATCCGTCTTCCCGTTGCGAGCCGCTTCCCGCATCGAAGAAGCGTCGCGCTGCACGATCTTCACCCGAACGCCGACACGCGCCAGATATGCCTGAATCGTCTGAGCGATTCGCGGAAACTGATCGCTCTGCGACGTCCAGAGTTCAATGTCGATGCCATTCGGGTATCCGGCATCCTTCAATAATGCACGTGCACGGGCACTGTCGTACGGATATGGCGCAAGCGAGGGGTCGTAGCCGTCGAGTGACGGAGGAATGACACCAGCCGCCAATGTTCCGCGACCGCCAAGCAGTCTCCTTAGGATCATGCCGCGATCGACCGCAAGGTTGATCGCCTGCCTCACGCGCACGTCGCGGAGTGGCCCCCGCGTCGTATTGATCGCGCCGTAAATCAATCGAAGCGACGGAGCTGACTGCAACAGCCGCCGCTGTTCGTCATTTGCTTCCCACGAAGGAGACTCCTGTGCCGGCACCTGGAAGACGTCTACGTTCCCCGCCTCGAATTCGGCTTCGGCAGTGCTCTGCTCCGGGATGATGCGCGCTTCAAGCGAGTCGGCGAGCGGCGCTCCCTCATAATAGTTCTCGTTTCGGGCAAAAAGCAGATAATCATCGTGATGCCACGACACAAACTTCCACGGTCCGGTGCCGATCGGGTGTTCGCCAAAATCGGGCGGTGTTCGCTTCGGGACAATGGCCGTGGCCGGCATGGCGAGCATCTTGGGGAAAATCGCGAATGGTTCTGTCAGCGTTATCTGGATCGTGCTGTCATCAATCGCGGTCAATCCCGCGATTGTCTTTGCCGTGCCAGCAGCGAATTCCCGTGCACCTTTGATTGGATAAAGCGGCCAGCCCCGACCACCCTGCGTTTTTGGGTCGAGCGCTCGTTCCCATGAATGTCGAACGTCGGCCGCTGAGAATCTGGTCCCGTCGTGAAACCTGACGCCCTGCCTCAGGTGATAGGTGTACGTGACTCCGTCCGAGGCGAGCTGCCAGGACGTCGCGAGGTCCGGCACCACCTCGGCTTTCGGAGTAAAGCGGGCCAGTCCATCGAACACGTAGGNNTTAGACCGCACGACCTGTGGGAACGTCCGTCGAGAGCGCTGGATCCAGAGATCGCGGGTCATAGCTGTCCCGCGAATCGATCAGTACGTGCCGGTCAGGCGCCGAAGTGCCTCCGCATCCAGACAGCATGCCGATGGCCGACAGCGCCGCGATTCCGGCGATTCCGGCGACACGGGTGAGCCCAGCAGGACGCCGGAGACGGGCGAGTCCGGCCGCTGGAGACTCGGTGAGTCCTCTGGAGAGGACAGCTGTTGACATCATAGGGGGCGAAGCGAGAACTTACCGGGCTATCATTAGAGCGTCAATTGTGACCGCGGACATCATAAAGAGGATAATCACCGCGGCCACCGTTCTGGCCGCCTGCTGGGCTCTGCCCACCATCGCCAGCGCGCAGGATCTTCGTTGCAACGCTGGGGACACGGAAGTGCGTGGTCTCGACTTCAACGGGAATAACGTCTTCACCGACGCTGAACTCGCCAACGCAATAGTCACGACTCCGTCAGCGTGGGCTCGCCGTTATCTGAATCTGCCGTTTTCCACGCGCCGCTGTCTCAATGAACAGGAGTTCGCGAACGACCGGCTTCGCCTCATCCTGTTTTACCGCCGCCGCGGTTTCCCGGAGGTGACAGTCGACACCGGCAGGGTTGAAGCAGGTCGTGGCGGAGCGCGCGTGGAGTTCCGAATCCACGAAGGCCGAGCAACAGTTCTGCGCTCATTCGTAATCAACGGGCTTGATTCGCTGCCCGACCATGGCGATGTCGTCGCAGGAATCCCTGTTACCGCCGGGACGCGCTTCGATCGCACGAAGATAGACGCAGCGATCGATCTGATCACTCGTCGCCTCCGCAATGCCGGATATCCCGCGGTCAGCGCGCACAACAATTTCGCTACTTCCGATAGCGGTCTCGTTGCGTTCGATACGCTGCTCATCAATCCCGGCACTCTCACCCGATTTGGCCGGCTCGCGATCTCCGTCACACCTGCGCCGCGCAAGAAGCAGCATATCTCCAACCACACCATAAAACGCATCGTCGGGATCGATTCCGGGACACTGTTTCGTGAGCAGGCTCTGGTCGATGCACAGCGTGCGCTGTACCAGACCGACGCCTATACTCACGTGGCAATTGCGCTTGATAGCGCTGCCGGCTCCCGAGTCGGCAGCGATTCACTCGCACCGCTCAATATCGCGCTTGCAGAGAACACTATGCACGCAGCTCGGCTTGGTGCGGGCTATGGCACACTCGATTGCTTTCGTGCCACAGGTGAACTTGACGATTACAATTTTCTGAACGGTGCGCGACATCTCACCATTCAGGGTCGCGTTTCGAAGATCGGAATCGGGCGGCCGCTGGACGGTGCGCCGGCCCTGTGTCCACAGGCAAAGGCTGACCCTTACAGCGATCACCTCAACTACTACCTCGGCGCCACGCTCCGGCAGCCGGTTTTCTTTGGACTGCGAACTGTTCCGACGCTCACGGCATATACGTCCCGGGTGAGCGAATACAAGGTCTATGTAAGAACGACATTGATCGGGGGTGTCGCGTCGCTGCAATATCAACGCTGGACGCGGACTCCTGTGACCTTTGGCTACACGATGGACTTCGGACGAACCGAGTCTCAGCCAGCGCTCTTCTGTGCGGTGTTCAACCTGTGTACGGCTGAGGAGCGAGACCGAGTGCAGAAGAATCAACGACTTGCCGTTGTGAATGCAGTCGTATCGCATGACGGAACGAACGACGCCATCGCGCCATCTGCTGGTGGGCTGCTGCGATTTGAAGTTCGCCACGCTTCGCCGTTGGTACTGTCTGACTCCGGACTGCAGTTCAACACCCTGCTTGGTGAAGCGTCACGATATATCTCTGTCGGCGGCGGCAATGTGGTCGCAATGCACTTACGCGCCGGACTGGTTTTCAGCGGCAGCTTCCGCAGCAACGAGGGCTTCATTCCACCGCAGGAACGGCTTTATGCGGGTGGTCCGAGTTCTGTTCGCGGGTTCGCACAGAACGAATTGGGCGCAGTCACATACATCGCGCCATCGTACCAGACGGTAACTGTTATCGATACGGGGGGGCGCACCGATACATATTTCCGCTATCTTGGCACTGACAAACCACGTCGGATCGTGCCTGTGGGTGGCAACAGCATGGTCGTTGGCAATCTGGAACTGAGGCTCCGCAGCCCCGTTCTGCCGGATGTACTGCAGTTCGGCCTGTTCGTGGACGCAGGCGACGTATGGAATCGCGGTGGCGCGACTACGTTTGGCGCATTCAACATCAAGGTCACTCCAGGTGTCCAGGTTGCGGCGCTCACGCCGATCGGGCCTGTCCGTGTGGTAGTTGGGTACAATCCGTATCAACAGCCTGCAGGCCCGCTGTATTACGAAAGTACCGGAGATACGGGTACTCTCCCGTGTGTGGCACCTGGAAATACGCTGAACGTCACAACTGATAACACGGACCCGACCAACCCGCAGTTGGTTCAGGCTGCCGGCGTGTGCTCCGGCTACAAACCGCCAAACAGCAAATCATTTGGAAGTCGCCTGACCTTCGGGTTGGCGATCGGCCAGGCGTTCTAGAAGGGTGACACTACGCGGCCGGATTGTCATCGGCACTGCTGCCGGGTTGCTCGCGATCTTTTCGCTGGCGATCGTCGCGCTACTCGCAATTACGCAGACGACTCGCGGTCGAGCACGCGTGCGAGACCTTGTCGTAGTGGCGCTGAAGGAACGTGTACATGGCAAGCTGTACGTTGGCCACATCACCGACGGCTTCTTCACCGGCGTCACAATAGACTCGCTGGAAATACGGGATCCCGACGACTCGCTCTTTGTGAGCACAGGCCCGGTGTCGATCAAATACGATTTACGTGACCTGTTCGACCGTCGCATTCTCCTGCACGACATTCATGCTGAACATCCTGTCGTGCACATTCGCCAGCACGAGAACGGCGATTGGAATTTCCGCGATGTCTTTCCCGAGACAAAGCCAACCAAGTTCGAGCGACCATCGGCAAGTCCGTTCATAGTCATCGACTCAGCCCTGATTCACAATGCCACCTTCATACTCACTTTGCCGTGGCATCCGGCGCCATGGTTGAAGCGAGCAGCTCTGGACAGCGCCATCCATTTCGAACTTACACGAAAGGATCTCGAAATACGCAGAACGCGGGACGGATTCTCCCGCACCTGGCGCTGGACCAACGGTGACGTCACGGTGCCGCTCGCTCGCCTGAGTCATCCCGATACTGCCGGCATGCTGTTTCGCTTTACGCATCTCAAGGTCACCGAGGCAGATCCCCCATTTCTTTTCTCCAATGCAAGTGGTGTTGTTCGCCAGCTCGGCGACTCGATCTGGCTTGACATCCCGCATCTGGATCTTCCAGCGTCCACCGGCCGTGCATCTGGTAAAGTCGTTTGGGGTAGCGATCTGCCAATCAGGTACGACGTACATGTCCACGCCGACTCAATGTCGCTCAACGATGTCGCCTGGATCTACCCGACGCTGCCACGCACCGGCGTTGGGACGACGGAGCTTGACATCCGTACGCAACCGCGACATCCGCACCTTACGGATTTCGCACTGACCGACATGGATGTCCATTCCACACGGTCGCACCTGCGTGGGAACATGACGTTCACGACTGGAGAGGACACCCTCATCGTAACGGGCGTGCAGTTGACCGCGTCACCGGTGAATTTCGATCTGCTGCGCACGCTGAATGGCAAACAGTTCCCCTATGACTGGCAGGGAGATATCACCGGCACAGTTCGGGCATCCGGCGGAAACATCGCTCGTTTCAAGGTTGATGACTCACAGCTGCGATTCGCAGACGCAAACGTCCCCGGCGCGGTTACAGAGTTGAGTGGCAAGGGTGAGTTGAACATCTTCTCACCGGCATTTACCGCATTCAATGAGTTTGCGGTGAATATCTCAACGCTGGACCTGCGTACTCTGCAGTATCTGAACAAGGAGTTCCCACGACTCCATGGGACGGTGTCCGGGAGTACTGTTCTTGATTCCGTCTGGCTTGATGTTCGATTCCATGACGCGGAGCTGACGCACCACGATGGAGACGAACCAGCGTCGCATGTGTCCGGTAACGGACGCGTCACGTGGGGCGAGCAATATCTGACGTACGATCTCGACCTCCAGGCGCATCCGATCTCGTTCACGACGTTGCGGAAGTCGTATCCGGGTATGCCGCTTCGAGATTCCCTCAGTGGCCCGATACGCGTGGTGGGGCAAAGCCCTGCCATGCGGGTTACTACTTCGCTTTCCGGCGATGGTGGCACGCTTGGCTACGACGGGACAGTCGACGCCGACCCACCGGCTTATGGCGCTCATGGAACAGGGACCGCTTCAAATGCAAATCTGCGGCTCCTGCTTGGCAATGAGTCGTTGCCATCCACGTCGTTTAACGGCACTTACGCGCTGGACATCGCCGGTGATTCTCTCGCCGATCTTACCGGAACGGCCTCTGCGTCACTTCTGGAATCTCGGCTCGGCACCACCGAGATTCGGCCGTCTGTGGCACGGGTGCACTTTGGTAACGGGCTCGTAACCGTCGACACGCTGATGGTTGCGACCGGCGACGCTACTGCTCACGCCAGAGGTACAGTTGCCGCCACGAATAGCCAGAGTGGCGCGCTGAACATAGACGTCGGATTCACGTCGCTCGGCGCCCTGGAGCACCTCATTGGCTCGGTTCCAACCGACTCCGCGCCTCGCATGACCTCCGGCCCGGTCCTGATCAAGGGAACGTTGAGCGGTTCACCGGATGCGTTGCAGGCGCAGGGTACGGCTTCTGCGCACGACGTCGTCGCCGGACCCGCTCGCATCAAGAGTCTGCACGCCAGCTACGCGATGCGCGATCTTGGCGTCAAACCCAGTGGAGTTGTTGCACTCACTGCCGATACACTTTCTGCCGGACCGATTCCAGTTGTGCAGGCCACGGTTGGACTTCGGATCAGTAACGGCAACGATGCCGCGTTCAGAGCGGATCTTGTGGGACGCGATAATGCGCGCGCATCAGCATCCGGCGACATAACGCGCGCCGACAGCGGCACCGTGCACTTTCGCGTCGACTCCGCGAATGTTACCGTCGATTCTCTCAATACCTACGCCCTGCGCGCGCCGGTGCATCTGATATCGGATACGCATGGGCTCACAATCGATTCGGTGATATTCAGCCGATCCACGGGCGGGTCTGTCGCAGTCCGCAATATCGCATTCATGGGTGACTCCATTCAGGGATCGGTCCGAACGGACGGATTCAGTCTCGCTCTGCTCGAACTGTTTGGGAACGGATTGACGGACCTTCACGGAGCACTGACGGCCAGTCTCGACGTGAGCGGCACCAGGGAGCGACCACGAATGGAAGGTAGCATCGTCGTCGACAGCGGAGCCGCGACCGTCGTGCCGATCGGGGTTCATCTGGATCGCATCGACGCTAACGTTGTGCTGTCCGGCGACACAGTATTCATCAAGAAAATGTCCGTGTCCACGACGCGCGATCGACGGGGAACACTCGACGTCCGTGGCAACGTCGCGCTAACGCAAATTGATAATCCGGTCTTTGCGATCGATGCTACCGCGCGGGATTTCCGGGCGGTGGATCGACGTGGACTGGCCACGCTCGACGTTACCACCACGTCTCCCATCTCCCTGACCGGACCATACTCGGGCGCCCGCGTCACCGGCGCGCTGCGTGTTGATCGCGGAACAGTTTACATACCGGAACTCATAACCAAGCGACTGGTAGATCTCAACGACCCCGAACTTGTTGATGTCGTTGACACGACCGTCGCGAGCAACCGCGCGATTCTGCCGACAACGCCCAGCGATTTTGTGAAGAATCTGCGACTCGACAATGTGTCGATCAATGTCGGTGACGATGTCTGGCTGCGCTCGGCGGAAGCCAACATCAAGCTTGGCGGATCCCTGAACGTCACACTCGGACGCAGCCCTGTGACGGGCGAGCCCTCGCGGCTCGCGCTTGACGGTCAGTTGAACGCGATTCGCGGGACATACCGCCTGAACGTAGTGCCGTTCGTTCAGCCGACGTTTGATGTGGAGCAGGGAACACTTCGCTTCTTCGGCACACCGGATCTCGACCCGGCGCTCGATATCACCGCGATCAATACCGTGCGCAGACCGCGCGAGAGCCTGAATGGGCAGGACATCAGAATTCGTGCGACCATCGGTGGTACCCTCTCGGCGCCGTCACTCGCACTCTCGAGTGCGGACAATCTGCCATTATCACAATCCGATTTGCTCAGCTATCTGATTACCGGCGAACCCGCATTCGCGCTCGATTATACGTCGGAACAGTATGTCAATCAGCTCGCGAACGTCGCGGTGCGTTCGGCTGGCAACATCATCAGCAGCGCGATTCCCAGGTCCGTGTTCGACGTTGTGGAGCTTCAAACACCGGCCCTCCTGGCACCGCAAGCGCCGGGAACAGCGGATAATTCGAACTTCTACAGCAATCTCCTCAATACTCGTGCGCTGGTTGGGAAGCAGCTCAACAACAACCTCTTCCTGAATTTCAGTACGGGTTTCTGCGCAGAGAACTTCCGTAGTGCGTCGAACTTCCAGCACAACCTGGGTCTGCGCCTGGAATATCGTTTCAGTCAGAGCTACACCGCGCAGCTTGGCGTTGAGCCGGGCACAACAGATCTACTCTGTTCGCGCCCCGGATCGCTTCAGACCATTCAGCAAACTCCGCCACAGCTCGGTATCGACTTCCTTCGGTCCTGGCGTTTCTGATGTCATCGCAGCGCGGGGGTCCCGGGCTTGCTCCGCTCCAGAGTGCTTTGCTTATCGTCAACCCGGCATCGCGCCGGGGCGATGTGTCGATTCGGAAGGCGGCCCGCGCATTCGCGAAACTTGACGTCGCCTGCGATATCGTCTTCTCGGAGCGACCTGGTCACGCCGGCGCGATCGCCGCGGCGCGGGCGAAGGACTACGACTCCATCTTTGCGCTGGGTGGTGACGGGACGGCGATAGAAGTGATCGCTGCAACGACACCGTCTGGCCCACCTGTCGGCATCCTCCCGGGCGGCACGGGCAACTTGCTCGCGCGCGCGCTTGCGATCCCGATGAATGTTTCGAGGGCGGTAAAAACTCTCGTTGGCGGGGACGAGGCCCGCGTCGACCTGGGCAGGCTGGCAGACGGGACCCGTTTCGCGATCGGCGTTGGCGTCGGGATCGACGCGTCGATGATCGCGTCCACCTCCCGAGTGTGGAAGCGACGCGCAGGTGTGCTCGCGTACGTGGTCAGCGGGGCGATGCATGCTCTGAAACGGCCGAGGTTTGTCGCTGAGATTGAAGTCGATGGTGTCGTGACTCGCCGTCAGGCCGCCGTGGTCCTGGTGGCGAATTTCGGCGTCCTGCTGAATGGCCTGATCACCCTTGGTAGCGGTATCCGGTACGACGACGGGGTGCTCGACGTTTGCGTCTTCGACCCTGTCAGATTCACGGATGCCATCCGCATCTCGCGTAAACTGTTGTTTCGTGATTTCTCCGCCGATCCTGCCATGAGCTACCTTCGAGGGCGCCATATTTCAGTGTCTACCGATGCGCGGCTCCCGGTTCAGGCCGACGGGGAGCTTGTTGGCTTCACGCCGATCATTGCCACAGTCGAACCGCTTGCTGCTCGATTGCTGGTGCCACACTGTCAAATAAATCGTCACTGACAGAGCTTCAACAAGGCTTCCCGAACCACCCTTCAGCCAGGCAACGCCATTCTCGTGGTTCACCGCTATTCCCTTCAACTCCGGCGCACCGAACCGATAATCCTTCCCCTGGTCGGAGCGTCGCGCGTTATGCGCGATCTCGTTCGACAGGTCGAAGTCATGGCGCGGAATGACGGATCACCGGCGATGATCCTGGGCGAGCCCGGGACGGGAAAAGGCTGGCTTGCTGCGCACATCCACTCCGAGTCCGCGCGCGCGCTGTACCCGTTTGCAGCTGTGCACTGCGCCACGGAGCCCCGGGGGGAGATTGGCACAGAGCTGTTCGGGACCACGCCTTCGGAGAGAGACGTTGGTGGCTTGGTAGCTACCGCCCGCGGCGGGACGATTTTTGTTGACGAGGTGAACGCGCTGACTCCGGAATTGCAGAATATTCTGCTCCGGGTCCTGTACGCCGACCCCCGGGACCCCGGCCCTCCTGCCGACAGTGCCACGCCTCGCTTCATCGTGGCCGCAAACAGGGATCTTGTGAGCGAGGTGAACGGAGCACGGTTCCGGGAGGACCTATATTATCAGTTGAGCGCGGCCCCGCTCCACATTCCCCCGTTGCGTGCACGCCCGCGCGAGGATCTGGTGGAGTTGATCACCGCAACATTCAACTCACTCGCGATGTCAATAAGCGATTCGCCGCTCGCAATTGGCGACGGTGTGATAGATAGCCTTATCGGATATCCGTGGCCAGGTAACATTCGCGAGCTGCGGAATGCGATGGAGCGCGCTATTGTCGGGGCGCGAGGAGCGGGCGTCTTGCGGCGAATCCATCTGCCCGAATGGCTGGGTGAGTTCGACACCACTCACGACCATACGCCGCGCACAATCACGGACGTCGAGCGAGCGCATATTCACCGCACACTTCGTGCACACAACTCTAATCGTACGCACGCAGCTCGCGAGTTGGGAATCTCTCGCGCCACACTGATAAAAAAGATCAAGGAATATGGCTTGATGCAACGGGTGCCGGACGAGGTATGACAGAACTGCGCGAGCGTGACGCGATGCTATGCCGCAGTTGCGGTCACGAGGAGCGAGCCTCCGAGGGATATCCTTGCAAGGACTGCGGCACTTTCATCTGTATCATGTGCGTGTTCAAGGGTGTTGTGCGGTGCGAGAGATGCGAGGCCAACGCACAGCACACAACTGCGCCACAGGGTACTGCTGCGGGCGTAGCAGCGACAGGTTCAGCCGCGTCATCGGAGAAGTCACCAACTCTGGACTGGCCCGAGCATTGATCGACTCGATGTCGAGCGGCGCGAATCGCGCTCAATCGGCTCGCGCAACCATTCGTGTATCGATAGCGCCACTGCTCGCGAGTGCCGTGGCGTCGGCCATACAGGTGTCACAGCTTCTCCGTGGTCATCAGGCAGACGTCGTTGACGTTGATGGAAAGTGGCTGCGCCTTCGTGGAGCAGACGGTTACGAAGGCTGGTGTCACCGCGGATACCTCGACGTCGAACATGCCATAGCGTTGCCGCCGCTCCCGTCCGCATGGGGTGCCGAGCGTCGAATGTCGATTGGCTGTACAGTGCGCTCTGCCGCGCTGGGTTCGCTGGATCTGCCGATCGGTGCGCTCCTCGATGCTGACGAGGAGGTCACACGTGGGATTGCGATGAACAACCGTGCGCGTCTCCGGTACTTCGAGCCGGATTCACAGTCGCTGATTCTTCGCGCGCGCGAGCTGTTCCGAGGTACCCCGTATCAGTGGGGCGGAGTCACGCCGTGGGGAGCCGACTGCTCGGGCTTCGTGCAGACCATCTTCGCGCTGCACGGCACTCAACTCCCGCGCGATGCGTGGATGCAGGGAGAACGCGGCCGTGAGGTCTCCAACGAGATCATCGATTTCGAGGCTGCGGACCTGCTCTTTTTTTCCGATAGTGATGACGGTCGCCCGACGCACGTCGCGATTTCGCTGGGAGAGACGCGATGCGTTCATCTCTCGCTCGCAAACGGCGGCTTCGGAGTAAATGCACTGGATGCAGATGATCCGGTGGCGCGGCACCTGCGCGAAAGTTTCAGATTTGCCAGACGGGTGCTCTAAACAGGCAGAGGCCGTCTTCGCTACGATCGTTACTCTGAGGCGGCGTGAAAACCCACAGAGGTCACACTATTGAGTGCAGTTACACGCCCTGAAAATCGGCTCGGCGTACCATCCGCGCACAGGAGAATCGTACGTTCTCGGCCCGGCGCTATGTTGAAATAGTTGTCGCTGAGCCTCCAGCCGATTGCCTCGATCGCAACTGCGAGTGCAAGCTCGTCCGACGCAATGGTAAGCGAATACGCTCTATCGCTGATCCGCATGACCTGAGTCTGAAGGCGCGCTGGCGCTCGAGAAGCACCGATGCCAGTTGGAAAGTGAAACGATTCGGCCAATAACTTGCCACTGTCGGGATCGATAAGCGTGACAACCACCGCATCGTGATTTGGCTTGCCGAACATGTACGCGTAGCTCACATCGGTGAACGTGCCGAGCAGCGCGTCTGCGGTCAACTCGACAGATGAGCGCGCATCAATCGTGAGCCGAGTCGTCGTCTCGCCAACCAGCGTCGAACCGTTCAGCAACGACAGTCGCAGCTCCGGATTTATTGGAACCTCCGTATCATTGATTGCGGTGATACCAATTCCATTCAGTCCTTCGTCCGTCATGAGCACACAAATCGGACTGAATACGCGCGCGAGGTAGTAGTACGCCGCCTTGGGATTGCCCTCGCTGTCAAGGACGCCCCATCCCGCACCCGGCCGCAAATCGTTGTAAAACCACATCAGTGCGCCCCCGCACGGTGATCCCGACCGGCGCCACTCCGCGACTGTACGCGCCATCACCTCCCCAGCAGCCACTCGACCAAGCGCCAGATAGCGCTCCGGGTTACCGTAACGAACGACCGCCGGGTCCACATTGAAAAACTTCCCAACGTAATGGTCGCGCACATCCTCGAAGTCCCATGCCGCGCCACTGTCCCTGGGTACGCCGCGCTTCCAGTCCGGATGATGGCCTGCACCGGCGCTACCGCATTCCATGCGATCCACGAATTCCGGCTCAGGAGGATTCGCGAGTGTCAAACACTCAGAAGCGAACTGCACATCGCTCGCGCGCACATCAAGTTGCGAGCGCAGATACGGTCCAAATCCGAAATAATGTCCATCACCGGCGTTCACGTGAAAGGGAAGATCGCCACCGCTCGGCGACGAAGGCCAGTAGGCAACTTCCGGCGCATGGTTGGCCACGATCTCGGGGAAGATGGTCGCGAATAGCGAATTGCGCCACTCCGACGCTGGAAGCCCGAGCATCGCCGCCTGTTGCTCTACTTCACTGTTGCCGCAGACAATTGCAATGCATGGGTGCGTCGCGACCCGCTCCATGAGCTGACTGACCTCTGCCCGAACGCTCGCTGCGAAAGCGGCGTCAGCATGAGGGTAATCCATGTTTGCGAACATGAGATCCTGCCATACGACGATCCCGAGTTCGTCACAGAGGTCATAGAAATCATCGTGCTCGTAAACCATCGTCCCGCCGATACGGAGCATGTTCATGCCGGCATCGCGGGCCAGCTCCAGTATGCGACGATATTGTTTGCGGGAACTCTTGAGACTGAACGGGTCCGGCGGGCACCAGCACGCACCTCTCCAGAACACATCCGTGGCATTGATGCGCAACCGGAACTTGCCTTTGGTCGAATCCAGTTGGACTTCGCGGAATCCCACGCGTCCAAGGGCATGTTTGACAGTCGACGTTCCAGATTCGAGCTTCAACGTCACATCGTAGAGTGGCTGCGACCCGTGCGTGTGCGGCCACCAGATTGCAGCATCCGGTACTCGAATCGAAGCCGCGATGATCCAGCCACCATCCACCTGCTCGATGTTTGCCTGCTGACTCATCGATCCTACCGAGACTGTAACGGAGTCGAACTTCAACTCTGGCAAGTTGCGAATCTGCGCCGACACAGAAACGATCCCGTCTGTCCCGTCCAACTTCGCATCCAGGCGCCGCGATACTACTTGCGGCGTATCATGCGGGACAAGTGTGATGGCTTTCCATGGACCGACCGGTTGTGCGAACGATGACCATCCGGGGATTCGGCCCAGCAATGTGGTACGAATCCAGCGCAGGTTCTGGTTCGAGACGAGTCGGGTTCGCCAGCGTGGCCGCGGACGCCGTTCAGTCGTCGCACGCGTCAGCGATCTGAATCGGATGACAAGTTCGTTCTCCTCACTCAGCGCGCTCGCTGTATCGATTGACTGTGCGACGAACATATTATCGCTCGACAGCAGATGAACGCCATTCAGCCAAGCGTCAGCCAGCGATGCAAGACCCTGGAATTCGAGTGACGCTCCAAGGGCTGCGTTCGCACAGTGGAAGTTGCAGCGATACCACCAATCGTCGTCATCGAGGTTGGCAGCAGAGCGCCAATCCCACATTCCCGCGTCGCGCAGTGCCGACGCAACAGTCCCGGGTGCAGAAGCATCGATCCATCCGTCACGCAGAGTGGCCAGATCTGCCGGCGAGACAAGAGCTCCCGGCGCGGTTCTGGCCATCTGCCACCTCGCGAGCGTGACGCGATTCGGATCCGCTTGGTTTTCGGCTTCAGCACCAGAGGCAATTGCCTCAGTGCGATCAGGCGCCATACTGCCTCTGAAGGTTGGCTATCGCGTTCTCCCAACCAGATTCCATCTGATCGAGTGGTGCCGCGACGTCAACAGCGCGCCCGGTAGAGATTATGCGTGCGAGCTTGAACTGCATTGCCTTCGCGGCCGATGAACAGGCTTCGAAGTCGGCGCCAGCCGAGGGGGCATGCCCTTCGGCTTGGGAAAGCCAGTTGAGAAATGTGGAGGCGAGTTCCGCACATGCTCCAAATTGTCGCACTGTAGCAAACGCGTACTTGTAAAACATCGTCATGTCGGACCCAGCGAGCCATTTTATGTCCGTGTCGTAGCGCGCGCGAAAACGAGTCACGGGATTCAACGAGGGTACGCGTGCCAGGTAGTGGACCAGCTGATCGCGAGCCAACGCCTCCAACTGGGTTGGGCTGTGTCGGGTGATTCGATCAAGCTTTGCAAACTCGGTGTAGGGAGCCAGTCCCTGTGCATGAGCATTGAATATCGCGTCGAAATCCGCACCACCGAGTTCGAAGTATCCGGCACTGTGGAAATAGCCGAGTATCCCAGCATCGAGATCGATGGCCTGTGCGCCGACCGTCGTCTTGGTGTGCTCCAGTTGATACGACACGCCGACTGTGTCGGGAAGATAGAATGCGTCCACCTCGACAAGCGGAACACGTCCCTGACTTACCTGCTCAGCTATGTGAAGCTTGAGCGGTCGCCAGATCGCCAGCTCCTGGACGTCGATACCGTACAGCGCGTGTATGTCACTCAGGGATGGCTTGAAAAATGTCCACTGGTCGCCCTCGAAGTCCATCGCAACCGTGAACGCCATGACGGCGACCGGGTCCAGCTTCAGTGCGTGAAGAAGCTCAATCCAGACGTCGACGTAGCAGTTGGTTTCGGGCCAGATCCGGTCAAGACTGTGCAGTTCGTGTGATGTGTACGCGTCTGCGTCCACACCGAAGGCCTCGGACTTCACAGACCCAGGGTCGTACGCACCGTGGCTGGCCAGCTTTTGGTTTCGAACCCATGCGCCTTGAACAGGCCGAGGGTGATCCGCTCCAAGCCGAAGCCCACGCATGCCGTATGTGCTGCGCTGCCGTCATCGTTGGTAATGCCGAACGCGACGCCGAAGTGATCCTGATGGTAGTTGCACGATACCGCGGCGGTGAGCGCCTCCCGGCTGGCAACTGGCACAACGAGTTCAAATTTGAGCGCCTGTTCCACCTGACTCGCAGCCAACATTGCGCCGCCCCGTCCGAAGAACGGATCATTTGCTACGACGGCCTGCACGTCCAGGCCGACTGAGCGTAACATTACCTGTCCGCGCTCGAGCCAGAGATCTCTGAACTGTCTGACACTTTCGGGGCTCCCAACGCGGACGTATTCGCGCTGGCGGAATACCTGCATTCTGGCCGGATCGTCCGACGGCTCATACCTGAAGCAGTAGGATTGAACGTCGAACAACCGTCCTTTCGCGGGCAGCTTGCCGGCGACCATTGGATACAGCGGATAACAGGCCGCTGGGGTCAGAACGAGGTCCGTGTGATGGAAATGCCTGGTCCAGTCGGAACCGGCTTCAAGCATGTTGAGCATATCGCCGTGGTCCCGCTCGTTACCGCGGAACCCGTGGACTGTACCGATCAGGTGCGGAAACGATTTGAGATAATCGCTCTTCTCGAGATCAGCGCGATTGAGGACTGGAGGGAACCTGAAGACCTCTGCCCGCTGATCGATCCCCGATTCCGTGACGAAGCGGTCAAAGCCCGCAAGCACGCGCTCGAACAGACCTGACTTGCCATAGACGCCGCTGACGCCAGTCGACGTGATGATACCGTTTGCCAGGAGCTCTTTCAGATACTCCCGCCGCGCAGCATCTACGTTGGTGGCGCTGTCCGCGACAGTATCAATCATCCTTTGACACCAACAACATTGCGGCGTTCGCGCCGTAAATACGATCGTTGTTGATCATGAGAGCTGCTCCGTATGCATCGCGCAGCAGTCGGCCCAGCGAGTACTTGGAATCTTCGCGATAGCCTGACATTCCGCAGATAAGCATGGAGTGACCGACGATATCGACGACCGCGGTTGAGCAGTTGAGTTTGAGGTTGTTCATGCGGATCGCAAAATTCATCGCGGTCAGCGCATCCGGGTCGTTCATGATCGATTCATAGTCCCGGACGGAATCGTTTACAACAGCGCGCATGCCATGAAGCTTGCTCACGACTTCGGCGAGTCTGACGCTGGCGGCCGGAGTCTTACCCGGGTTCTTGCGTGCTTCGGCGCGGATGTATGCGCGAGCGCGCCCGACCGCGGCCGTTGCAATGCCGACCCACAGCGATGCCCAGAGGATATGGGAGACGGGCAGCATTGTCTGGCTCGATATCTCTGCGTACGACACGGGGAGAATGTGATCTACCGGCGCGATGGCGCTGAGTACGAAGCCGGGGCTGCACGTTCCACGAAAGCCAAGCGTGTCCCAGCCGCTCGCGCGCGTGAGAGTAAACTCATCGCGTTTGAGCAGAACGAGTACCTGGTCACTCGGCGGTGCGTCCGGCGAGCTGCGAGCGGTTGCAAGAATCGCATCTGCATGCTCACCGTAAGAGATTACCGGAGCCTGTTTGCGAATCGCGAATGAGCCGTTATCGCGTTCGACCGCGCACACGGATGAGCGAACGTCGCCGCCGACACCGATCTCGGAGGTTGCAGACGCGATCAGCGCCTGAGTATCCGACAGTTCAGCCAGATACGCAGCGAAGAACTGGGAGTTGCGTGCATGGCGTACGAGGCATGCAATCTGGATCTGGTGCATTGCGAACACCATCGCAGCCGCGGAGCAATACTGGCCGAGTGTGGTGCAGATTGCTGAGAGATCGGCGATGGAGCAGCCGCCACCGCCATATTCTGGCGGGATGAAAATCCCCAGCATTCGCGCTGAGCGCAATGCGGCGAATGCTTCGGACGGGAATCGCGCGTCCCTGTCCACTTCGTCCGCAACCGGTGCGGCGACCTCGAGACCGATCTGCTGAGCTTTTTCGAGCGCCGTAAAAGAGCGGCTCATGACTGTGATTGGCATTGCGGTCCTCAGGTAGCGCTCGTGGGCGGGTCGCTGCTCAACTCCTCAATCGACTCACGAATATTCGCGATTGTTTCGAAAGTTCGGCGACGCAGCATACGCTCCGGAAACTCGAGCTGAAATGCATCCTCCAATCCGAGCATCAGGTTCACCGTTGCGTGCGACGTCAGGCCGAACGCGTAGAGATCAGCGTCTTCGGAAATTGCAGAGACGTCCCGATTGAGTCGCGCGTACTGGCGGAGCGTATCTCGAATTTTATCTACCATGATCGAGTGTGGGGCTGACATTTGGATGGATTTGCGGGCCGGGACTGACCGGGCCGCCTGAGTCGGCGCTCGAACTATGTGATCTGCGCTGACTAGCGCTTCGTAACCATGCCTCATCGAAGCTCAGTACTACACGCCGTACGGCCCTGCATTTCCAGTATCGGCACGTTATCGCACTAACTAACCCTAAGCGCCGGGCGGCGCAAGAACGGAAACAGACCGGTCTTACTGCCCGATTCAGGACACCATCACTGGAGCGTTGCCATACGGCCGTACCGCCGCGGGTCCATTGACGAATACATTTGTGTGCGCCACCGGCTCTCCGTCGAGCTCTACTCGCATCGTGTACTGGCCCGGGGAATCCAGCGGGAGGTCCACGACCGCTATGATGGGCAGGTCCATCTCCAGAGCCGGTGTTGGACCTGCCTCGACCGCGAGCTCTCCGCTCGATCCCCACAATTCGGCGTCGTGCGGGTTCAGCCAGTGAAATGTGAGGCGATGAGTCCCTGTGTCGGCTGAGCCTCCCTTTACGCGAACGACAAAGTGCGCGCGGGGGTGCAGTGATGGGAATCCGCTGACATGTAGTGCATCAAAGATTCCCAGGACATTCAACTTGCCCTCCTGCGACAAATTGGCCGCGTCGGCGAATACCGCAAATGATATGTGCACGGCCTAAAGATACTAGATTTGGACATGCCAGACCGATCTAATTCGTTCGGTACAACGGACGTGCTACTTCTCCTCATGGCCACCATCTGGGGAGTGAATTACAGCGTCGTGAAGTACGCCGGCCACGCGTTCGGCGATTTGGCGTTTACGTGGATGCGCGTGCTTTTTGCGACGATAGTGCTGCTGGTAGCAGTACTTCTGCAGCGCAAGGCCCTCCCCCGGCGCTCGGACGTGTTGCGCTTGCTCGCGCTTGGTGTGATTGGCAACGGGCTTTATCAACTGTTGTTCGTATTTGGTGTCGGCAGGACTCGTGTTGGCAGCGCTGCTCTCATTCTCGCGGCCGCACCTGCCTTCATCGCCCTGCTTGGAGTCGCCCGAGGGACTGATCATGTGAGCCGGCGCGGCTGGTCTGGCATTGTTCTCTCGATAACCGGCGTTGGAGTCGTCATGCTCGGGAGCACAACTGGCGGCGCTGTGCAGGGGGCCTCCATGCTCGGTGTGCTGCTCGTGTTCATTGGCGTCGTGTGCTGGAGTTTCTATACAGTCGGACTGCAATCACTGACGCATCGTGTGGATGCGGTTCAGTTGAGCGCGCTCACAATGGTGGGTGGGATGATTCCACTTGCCTTTGCGAGTCCGCAAGCGATATCGAGCATTCTCTCCGCGCATGTGTCCCAACTTGCGTGGTGGTGCGTGTTCTACAGCAGCGTTATCTCGATGGGCATCGCGTACCTGTTCTGGTACCGTGGCATCCGCGTGTTGGGCCCGACCAGGACTTCTGTATATGGGAATCTTCAGCCCATTGTAGCGATCCTCACCGGCTGGGTTGCGTTGGGAGAAGTGCCAACGATCTGGCAGATGGCAGGGACTGTCGCGATCATCGGTGGTATTTTTCTCACGCGTAGGTAGTTGGCACTTCTCAAGCTCCCAAGATGCAACATCTGGTTTTGTTCGATATTGACGGTACCATCCTGCATTCAGGCGGGGCCGGGCGTGAAGCGATGGAGCACGCTCTGGCAACGATATTCGGAACCGCTGGCGATTCTGCCATGCGGTACGATGGCAAGACGGACAAGCAGATCGTCCGTGAATCGATGCGCGCAGCCGGGTTCAGCGATTCGGACGTCGATGCTCGCATGAGTGATGTAATCGCGCTGTATGTCGCATCTCTTCCATCCAGATTGAGTGCTCCAGACAGGCACGTGGGGATGTATCCGGGCGTCGCGGAACTTATCGACGCTGTTCGGAACCGGGCCGACTTCGCTCTTGGTTTGCTCACCGGAAACGTCGCTGACGGGGCGCGATTGAAGCTGGCCGCCGTCGGACTCGATTTCACGCAGTTCCGCGTCAATGCATTCGGTTCTGATCATGAAGCGCGCGGCGAGCTGCCAGCCATAGCCCACGCACGCATGCTCGCAATGTTCGGCGTGGCGCTCCCGGGTCGCGATGTCGTTGTGATCGGCGACACACCCGCGGATATCTCCTGCGGAAGGACGCTCGGCGCGCGAGCTATTGCGGTTGCAACCGGTTGGTATTCGGTCGATGATCTGCGATCTCATAATCCGTATGCGGTGTTCGCCGACCTTAGCGATACTGCGGCTGTACTTGAGGCGATCACTGGATGAGCAAACCAACCCTGGAGATCGAGTTGAAGGCACGGATCGATGACGTGGCAGCGGCACGAAAGCGTGTTGAGGCTGCCGGTGCGGTGCTCGTGTTCGAGGGTGAACTTGCAGACCGCATCTACGATTCGGCTGCGCGAACATTCCTTGAGCAGGATCTTGTTCTCCGCCTTCGCACATACACCGATCGTACGGGCGTGAGCGCACATCTCGACTGGAAGGGGCCGACTTTACACGAGAACGGATTCAAGCTGCGTACTGAACTTACAACCGGCGTATCGGAGCCGGACGCCCTTGCGAGCATTCTGGAGGGCCTCGGCTACTCGGTTATTCGATCCATCGACCGGCACATCGCGCAGTACGAACTGACGGGAACTGGTACGAATGGCACCGTGGTAATCCGGTTCGAACGCTATCCAAGAATGGACGAGCTTGTCGAAGTCGAGGGATCGCGGGAAAGCATCGAAAACGCCATAAGGGTACTTCAGATACCGCGTGATCGATTTGTGGGGGACCGCTTGACCGACTTCGTCAACGCATACGAAGCGCGAACTGGTATGCGGGCTGCCGTATGTGAAGCAGATTGTGGTGCCGACTGACCCGATACGAAGCCTGTAGGCCGTGTGGGGGTGGCGACGGACGCCACCCCCTGATGTTTTCTACGCGGTGCGCGGTTGCGCGTGAATGCCTGGCGCGGTCGCGGTAATATTGCGGCGGGATTGCATGATGATGATTCCCGCGATTACAAAGCCAATCGCGACTACCTGCGCCGTGGTGAATGGCCCAAAAAATCGGTCATCCTTCGCGCGGAAGATCTCCATCACGAAGCGCTCGACACCTGCGAGAACGCAATACAGTCCGAATAACCAGCCTTCGGCGTGCTTGTGGTCTCTGAGGCGCCACAGAATGAGAAACATGACGAACGCCAGTATCACTTCGTAGAGCTGAGTCGGGTGTACCGAGACCACTTCCAACGGGTTCATTCCGGCAGGGAAGTGCATGTGAAACAACCTCGTCATGTTCTCGACGGTCGTCGCTGGTGCGCCGTTCGGGAATGCAACGGCCCAGGGGCCATTCCACGGCCGGCCGTAGTCATCGCCTACTGCCCAGCAGCCGGTGCGGCCGACAGCGTACGCCGCCGCCACAGAAATTCCGCCGACGTCGGCGACTCGGTAGAGGCTTAGATGTTTGCGCGACGCGACAAAAAGAACGGCGACGATACCGCCCATCAGGCCGCCCCAGAAAACGAGTCCGGCGCGGCTGAAAAGGGCGGTCACATCTCCCATCAGAATTGCGTAGTAGATCTTGCCGCCGAGCAGCCCGCCAATAACGGCTGCGAAGATCAGATCCGAGATCGGCGCCGGATCGTGACCTCTGCGCCAGAGTTCGTGCTGTGCGATGATCTGCGCGATGATGAAAGCGGCGAGTACCGCGATGCCAAAGCCGGTAAACTCGAATCGGCCGATGTTATATGTAAACGCGTTCTGCGAAATCGAGGCGTAGATGTGGATCATGCCTGGCCGGGAAGAGGAGCCGCGGCGTGCGCGGCCTGTTCGAGCGATGCCCGCTCACCATGATAATAGCGGAAAAGGCCCGCACGGGCGATCATGGCTGCGTTATCGGTAGCCAAGCGTGGGGTTGGGGCGTACACCCGGACGTCGGCTTCCATGCGCCGCCGTATTGCGTCCGCAAGCGCACGGTTGCACGCAACCCCGCCTCCGAGTACGACTTTGTCGCGCTGGTATAGCGTCGTTGCACGAGCGGTCTTCTCGACGAGGGTCTCCACCAGCGCATCCTGGAAGCCACGCGCGATGTCTGCGCGGTCACGGTCTATGTTGTCCGATCCACGGACCGCGTTGAGTACGGCCGTTTTAAGTCCGCTGAATGATACGTCGAAATAGGACGGATCCCCGACTGCGGTGTTCCGCTTGAGCATCGGTCGGCTGAACCGGAACCGAGCCGGATCGCCTTCGCGGGCGAGTGCTTCTACATGTCTGCCGCCCGGGTAAGGTAGGCCGAGGAGTTTAGCAACCTTGTCGTACGCTTCACCGGCGGCATCATCGCGAGTCGAACCGAGGAGCTTGTATGCGCCCCACGCCGGCACGTCGAGGAGAAGCGTGTGGCCACCGGACACGAGTAGTGCTGTAAATGGCGGCTCCGCGTCAGGCTCATCAAGCGACGTAGCGAAGAGATGGCCTTCCATGTGATGTACTGCGACGAGCGGTATGCCAAGCGCCAGCGACAACCCTTTGGCGTAGTTCAGACCTACCATCAGCGCGCCGACAAGGCCTGGCTCGGTGGTCACCGCAACGGCATCGAGCTGGTCGAACGTCGAGTCGGCTTGTGACAGAGATTCTCTTACGACCGGAACGATTGCCGTGAGGTGCGCGCGCGAGGCGATTTCCGGCACCACGCCGCCAAAGACGCGATGTATATCCTGCGACAGAATCACAAGCGAGCGAAGAACTGGGGTGCCGGTGATGTCGTCGATGATCGCGGCAGACGTTTCATCGCAGGACGTTTCAATTCCGAGGATGCGGGTCATTGCTGGATTACGCGGCGGTCACTCGGCGAGCAGTCGCTCGATCAGCCGGCGATTTCCTTCGGAGTCCCAGTCGGTTGCTGCTGCCACCTTCTTGCGGATGATGCCATCCTTCCCGACAATTACGGTTTCGGGATACCCTGTTACCTGATATGCGTGTTCGATCGCACCCGCCGAATCGTGCAGCACATCGAATGTCATTCCCATATCGTGAACGAACGCTTGAATCGCCGACGTCGTTCCCGGATCGTCGATGCTCACAGCAACCACGCGAAGACCCTTTGGTCCGTAAGCGCGATACAAGCGCTCGATGCTGGGCATCTCGACGCGACACGGCTGGCACCACGTTGCCCAGACGTTGATCAGTACGACCTGTCCCTTGTAGTCTGCCAGCGACTTTACTTTGGGAGGAGTATCCAGCGTCATCGCGTGGAAGTCCGGCGCACGTGTCCCTGTACCGAGCGGATGAAGTTCTGTCCCCAGCGCGCGAGTAATCGCGAAGCCGATACCTGCGATAGCTACGAGTACTATCGCTACGACTCCAAGTTGTTGTCGTCCGGTCATGCTACCTCTGTGGCGGCGATTCTCAGCGCGCCGATTTCCGCCGAAGGATTTGTCGCTGCGAAGATGGCGTGACCGGCGACGAAAGCGTCGGCGCCGGCGCGACGACACTGCAGGATCGTGTCACGTGATACTCCACCATCTATCTCGAGATCCGCGTTGCAGCGTGATTCATCAAGCAGCCTTCGCGCGCGACGAATCTTGTCTACTGACGCCGGGATGAATTTCTGACCGCCGAACCCGGGATTGACAGTCATGATAAGAAGCAGGTCGATGTCGTCGGTTGCTTCGACGATTGCGTCGAGTGGTGTCGCCGGATTCAGCGCAACGCCGGCTCTGCACCCGAGCGACCGAATCTGAGCGAGATTTCGCTGAAGGTGGACGGTCGCTTCGGCGTGTATCGTGAGACCGGTTGCGCCAGCTTGTGCGAAATCTTCCAGGTAGGACTCTGGATGCTCGACCATCAGGTGCACGTCGATCGGTAGCCTGGTACAGCGACGGACGGCGTCGATAACCTTGGCACCGAAGGTCAGGTTGGGAACGAACTGACCGTCCATCACATCCACGTGAATCCAGTCGGCTCCGCCTTGTTCGCACATCGCCATCTCGTCCCGGAGACAGGCGAAATCCGCGCTCAGGATCGAGGGGACTATACGGATTGGTTTCACGGGCATGGCCTGCTCAGGGGTGAAGCGTGTCCGGCGATGGAGGGATATCCAGCCAATCGGCCGTGTCCGCTCCGGGAGCACTATCGGAGAGCGGTTTACGCTGTCGTAGTCTCATTGTATCGGAGGTACTCTCAGGAGGAAAGTACGAGACTGTAATGCTCACGGTTCCACGGACCAGGATGAGCGAATCCGGGAGCGGTGATTGCCTGAGGACGGTGTTGGGCGGCTGGAATGAGCTCGTGTCACGCGTAACCGCCACGCGCAGCCGAAGTCGGTTGAGGACGCCTCGAGCGTCTGGAAGCGTCATCCCGACGAGATCGGGGGTAAGGATCGGGACAGTGTCGTCGGGCGGTGCTTCAGTGATCCTGGCAGCGACGGTAGGCGGCTCGATTGGGGCGGCGATTGGCGACGCGGCCTGCGCCGGCACGCCAGTATCAATGGGCTGGAGTGTGGATGCCGTATCGGCAGTTTCTGTCTGCGGCGCCGGTGGAACAATCTTCGACGGAAGGACGAAGACGAACATCACGACGTAGGCAAGCGCGAAGCCGCCGATGCCGACCACGATGTAAGGAAACGCACGCCGCAGGAGCGCGCGAAAATTCACCTATTCCGATCTCCGAAGTCTTGCGGCAAAGGCGCCGTCGGTACCGTGCTTGTGTGGCAGCACCCGTAATCTGCCAGCATCGATCGTCGATGCAGGAACGGAGCCATCGGGTGGTGGTTCGAGCACAAACTCCGGGTGCTCGGCGAGGAACGTTTCGACCTGGAGGTCGTTTTCTTCCGTTTCGAGCGAGCAGGTGCTGTAAATGAGCAGGCCACCGGGCCGGACAGCTTCTGCCGCGGCGCGGAGGATCGAGCGCTGAATGGTGGGCATTACTGCCAGATCGGACACCTTGAGCCGCCAGCGCGCGTCTGGATGCCGCCTGAATGTTCCCGTGCCTGTGCAGGGAACATCCACCAGAACCGCGTCCAGGTTGTGCAACGCGGGGTGTCTGGCATCGTTGACGAGCGGGAGTACGTTGGTCGACCGCAGTCGGAGCGCAGTGGCGGTTATCCGCTGCAGACGCGCCGCTGAGCGATCGGCCGAAAAAACGATCGCAGCGTCCCGCGCCATTTCGAAAGTCTTGCCGCCGGGCGCCGCACAGAAGTCCGCGACGCGTGAGCCAGGTGGGATAGCAGCGTACTGAACCACCAGTGTTGCGGCGGAATCCTGAACAAAGAAGTGGCCGTCGGTAAATGCCTGAAGTTCGGTGAGGGCAACTCCGTGGCCGAGTTCGATGGATTCAGCGACGAGTGGGGCTGCATGGATCGCCACGCCAGCTTCGGCAAGCTCGTCCGCCAGTTGGGATCTGGTGACGCCGAACGGCCGGAGAATTACCGGCGCCTCGGTATTATTGGCGGTTAGAAGGGCTGCGGTGTCGTCCGCGCCCCAGCGAGCCACCCAGCGGGCGACAAGCCAGCGAGGGTGCGAACTGGAGAGAGCCAACGCATCGATAGGATCTGGCGGAGTCGCTACGGCGAGATTCGCGCGCTCTCTATCGGTCCGCCGGAGCACGGCGTTCGCAAGCTTGCTGGCGCCGATCCCATGCCGAGTCTTGGTCAGCTCGACCGTCTGAGCGATTGCGGCGTAAGCCGGTACCGAACCCATGCACAGCAGTTGGTACGCACCCAGGCGCAGCAGATCTATCAGATCCGGGTCGAGCCGAACAAGACCGCCGCGAACGCGGTCGGAAAGCACCGCATCGAGAAATGCGCGGCGCCGCATCATCCCGTAAAGCAGCTCCTGGGTCCAGCGCCGGTCCCGTGCGTCGATTTGGGTGGTGTGGCGTTCGAATGACGGATCCAGTAGCTGACCAGCGCGAACGTCGGAACAGACTTCGGCTGCGATGATCCTTGTCTGAGTGATCGACGAGCTGCGCGCGGCTCCCGTGGACGATGAGTCGCTGATGTGCGCGTTCACGCCGCCACCGCCCGGCATCCCGGGGTGTTGGTCGATAGCGTGCGCCTCGCCGGAACGCGCGGGCGAGCCTGGAAAGCCACGTCTATGCTGGTCAAACGCACGACAAGGCAGGAGCCGTCAAAAACGAGCGCATGGGAGCCGCCTGCGTCGCTCAAGCCAGCTTCCCCCATGAAGCGCTCTAGTTTACAAGTCACTAGATGCCGGGGTTGCAGATACTAAAGTTTTACGAGTGCGCCGAAAAGTCCGATTCCAGCCGACGACTACCATCTGCGCATCGCGTCCTGATTTCGTGAGAGAATGAAGCGAGTGTCGTGCCGGGGCCAATATACACATTGCCAGCGTTCCCGCATAGAAAAGACCCAAATCGTCCACTTGGCGCTTGTGATACCCATGAATTCCGACGGATGGCGTCCGCGCACGGGCGTAGCTGGGAGAATCTCTCATTTTCCGCGGCTGTTGAACGCGGTCCGGCCGCTGGATGCGGCTGGAGTTCGGCTGATTTACGTCTCTTTAGTCCCGAATTTTGTCGGCGGCGGGAACGCTGACGCCGCCCGTCCAGGCTCTCGGCTGCTGTTTGTGTCCAACACCCGTTGAGCGGACGCGACACGTCGGTTCGTCAGAGATCGCATCCGGAGCAGCTATTTCACTACGCTAGGCGAGGGAGTCACCAACCGTGATGCCGCGACCGCGGTGCCATGCCACAGCCTGCATGCGTTTCTTGCCGGAGGGCTGAACGTCACAAATCCGGACGGCCCCGATGCCACAGCCGACGACCAGACCTTCGTCTCCGGTCTCCAGGACCTCGCCGGGGGCCCCGCTGACTTCGAACATGTGCCTCGCGCCAAAGAGCTTGACGTCGGCGTTGCGATGCGTGCTCCAGGCTCCGGGTCTGGGGTCGTACGCCTGAATCGCATTCGCGACTTCCTTCGCATCGAGCGTCCAGTCAATACGAGTTGTCTCCCGGTCCACCTTCCTTGCATAGGTCGCGAGCGCGTCGTCCTGCGCGCGTTCGGTTGCGCGGCCAATCTCCATCAGAGTAAGCGCCTCGATGAGCGCGAGCGCACCCATCTCCGACAGTCGACTAGCCAATTCGCCGTAGGTCTCGTCGTCGGCGATCGGCGTACGCGACTGCAGGACGATCGGGCCGGCGTCCAGGGCCGGTACCATCCGCATGATGGTAACTCCGGTCTCGGTAAGCCCGTCGCGGATCGCCGCCTGGATCGGCGCGGCGCCGCGAAGGGCCGGAAGCAGAGACGCGTGAATGTTCAGCGTTCCGAGTCTGGGCAGGTCGATGATCTGGCGCGGAAGAATGTGACCGTATGCAACCACAACCGAAAGGTCTGGCGCGACGACTTCGAGGAGTTCGTAGAAGTCAGGTTCGCGCGGCGACGACGGCTGAAAGACGGGCAGGGATTCTCTGAGCGCGATTTGCTTGATCGGCGGTGCGGTGAGAACGCGATCGCGGCCGACGGGCTTGTCTGGCCGCGTGACGACCGCGCAGACGTCGAATCCTTCCCCGCCCAGGGCGCGCAGAGCAGGCGCGGCGAATTCGGGGGTCCCCCAGAACATGACGCGCATTTGCCCTTACAGTTCCGGTTCGAACGGAGGGGCCGAGCTCTCCGCCGCAGCGCCACGCGACCTGGACCGGCGCGAATGTGTCTTGCCGGGTTCGAGTTTCCGGATGAATCCCGGATAGTTCGTCGCCTCTTTCTCCCATTTTCGCGCAGTGAACTTGCGCTTGATGAGGCTCATGTAGTCGATGAACAGTTTTCCATCGAGATGATCCAGTTCGTGCTGCACGCATCGCGCGGCGAGTTCGGTGAGCTCGACTTCGAGCTGGTTGCCATCGAGATCGGTAGCTCGCACTACGATTCGCGTTGCGCGGTCCACATCGCCGAAGATTTCGGGAATCGAAAGACAGCCTTCCTCTGCGCGCTCGGTGCCTTCACGCTCAATGATCTCTGGATTGATCATGGTGAGCGGATTTTCGTCGACGTCCATGACGAATACGCGCTCCTTGCGCCCCACCTGCGGGGCGGCAAGGCCGATCCCTTCTGCGGCATACATCGTCTCGAACATGTCCGCGACAAGAGATCTAAGATCTTCAGTTACGTGCGGAAGAGGCTCGGTCCGGTCGCGCAGGATTGGATCGCCGAGGACGCGGATGTCGAGTACCGCCACCGTCAGCTACTCCTCTGAAGTCGTGGAGTTCTTGCGCATGATCTTGGCGATCCGCCCGCGCTCAATGATCAGTCGCGTGTCGCCAGACTTGATCGTCACGTGATCATCCAGGGAAACGACCGGGTTGCCATCCTTTGTCTGCTGCGCGATGTAGGTCACCTCGCCGACAACACCGCCAGTCGTGACGATCTCGTCTCCGCGACGCAGACTGCGGAGCATCGTGTCATGCGCCTTTTTCTGTTTCTGGTTCGGGCGAAGGAGGACAAAGTAGAAAATGGCGCCGATGGCACCATACATCACGATCGTGCTGATAAGCGGATTGTTCATCGTGTGAGTTGAGGCGTTGCGAAGTAGCGCCCGAGCCAGTCGGCGCTCCACCGATCGAACGTTCCACCAGCGATGTGTTCACGGGCGGTACGCATGAGTCGAATCAGGAAATGTACATTATGCAGGGACAGGAGGCGGAGTCCCAGGATCTCCTCGCTGACGAACAAATGTCGGAGATACGCGCGGCTGAATCGGGTGCAGGTGGGGCAGTCGCAGTCTGGGTCGAGCGGCCCCGGATCTTCGCGTAATTCGGCCCGCTTGACGTTCAATCGGCCGTCATGCGTGAAAACGGCACCAGTTCGGCCCATTCTGGTCGGGGCGACGCAGTCGAACAGATCGACGCCGCGCCGGACGCCCTCGATGAGATCGTCGGGAAAGCCCACTCCCATCAGATACCGTGGGCGGTCTCGGGGCAGAGCGTCGTCGGTCGTTTCGAGCATGGAATACATATCCGGCTTGGCTTCGCCGACAGATAGTCCACCAATTCCGAATCCGGCCCAATCTGCCTGATCCGTAATTCTGGAAACCGACTCGCGCCGGAGCTGCGGATGGATTCCCCCCTGAACGATAGGGAACAGCGTCTGCGCGAATGGTGCAGTCGCAGCAGATTGATTGAACGCGGCGAGGCAACGTCCGAGCCAGCGTGCACTGCGCTCCATGGCATCCCCGGCAACCGCTTCGGACGACTGACCAGGAATTACATGATCGAACTGCATCATCACGTCAGCGCCCAGATTGCGTTGGATCGCGACGACGGATTCTGGCGTGAAGAATTTGGCGTCGCCGTTGATGTGGCTCCGAAACTCGACGCCTTCTTCGGTGATTGTGCGAAGTGTTTCCAGCGAGAACACCTGAAAACCGCCCGAATCGGTCAGCATCGGGCCATCCCATCCCATGAAATGATGCAGTCCGCCCAGCTTGCGAATCAGCTCGTCGCCGGGCCGCAGGTGCAGATGGTAGGCATTCGACAGCACCATCGAGGCGCCGGCTCGGTGCAGGTCGTCAGGGTCGAGCGCCTTGACGGTTGCAAGCGTGCCGACCGGCATGAACGCCGGCGTTTCGACTTCGCCATGGGGCGTCGCGAATACTCCGGTGCGCGCGGATCCTTGTCTATGCAGGATGTCGAAAGTGAACGGCATCTAATCAGATGATGAGCATTGCGTCGCCGTAGGAGAAGAAACGGTATCGCTCCTCGACAGCGGTTCTGTAGGCGTGCATAGTCAGGTCGTATCCGGCGAATGCCGCAACGAGCATGATGAGCGTGGAATGAGGCAGGTGGAAGTTAGTCAACAGGTGATCCACAGCGCGAAACGAGTACGGTGGGCGGATAAATATCCGCGTCTCATTACTTCCTGCGCGCACGAGCCCATCCTCATCCGACGCGCTCTCGAGGGTACGGACGGACGTTGTGCCGACAGCCCATATCGCTGCGCTTCGCTGCTTCGCAGTGTTCAGGTGCTCCGCGGTCGCCGCCGAGATCTCGTACCACTCTTCGTGCATCTCGTGTTTGGCGGGATCCTCGACATCCACAGGCTTGAATGTGCCAGCGCCGACGTGAAGTAGCACATCAGCGATGTCAACGCCGTTCGTCTTCAATCGCTGGAGAATTTCGGGAGTAAAGTGAAGGCCCGCTGTCGGTGCGGCGGCTGACCCTGTCTCCCTGGCGTAAACCGTCTGGTAGCGCTCGGCGTCGGGCGCGGCATCCGCGCGCGTTATGTACGGTGGCAGCGGTATGTGCCCGAATTTTTCGATCGCTGCGGCGTCACCGAGCGGCGATATGAGTTCGACGATGCGCGTGCGCCGCTCCGTTGATTCCAGAACGCGGACGTCCAGCAGTTCGTCGATATGTATTGTACGACCCGGCTTCAGCTTGCCACCGGGGCGCACCATCGCTTCATAACGTGAATTCCCGAGCGACTTGAGCAGGAGAACTTCTGCGGGTGCGCCAGAATCACGGACTCCCAGCAATCGCGCGCGCATTACTCTCGTGGTATTGCGCACAAGAACGTCGCCTTCCGGGATGTACTCGGTGATGTCCCGGAACGCCCGGTGTACGATCGATTGCGCCGCGCGATCAATGACCATGAGCCGGCTCTCGCCGCGCAGTACTGGTGGTGTCTGTGCGATCAGCTCGGTCGGGAGATGAAAATCGAAGTCAGACGTTCGACTACCGTGCATGGGACCTTGTGCTGAAACCTGACGGCGCACTCACGTCAGAGCAAACTTGTCTGCTGATTTTGCATCGGTGGCGTGTAACCGAAGTGCCTGTAAGCTTGCGGCGTCGCAACGCGGCCACGTGGTGTTCGCTGAAGAAATCCGTTCTGCACGAGAAAAGGTTCGTACACTTCCTCGATCGTTCCGGCATCTTCACCGACTGCGGCACCGACGGTAGTGATACCAACGGGACCGCCATCGAATTTCTCGATGATTGCTCTGAGAATGCGGGAATCCATGTCGTCGAGTCCAAACTGATCCACATCGAGCATCTGTAGTGCCACTTCTGCGACAGGCAAAGTGATAATGCCCTCGGCGCGTACCTGTGCGTAGTCACGCACTCGTCGGAGAAGCCGGTTTGCGACGCGTGGCGTGCCGCGTGAGCGACGTGCGATCTCGTGAAGTCCCTTCTCATCTATCTCTGTCTTGAGCACTTCGGCGGTACGCCTGACAATCAGTTCGATTTCATCGACAGGGTAATAGTTGAGCCGTTGCTCAATTCCGAATCGCGCACGCAGAGGTGCCGTGAGCATGCCGAGTCGAGTTGTAGCGCCGATAAGTGTGAATCTTTCGATCGGCATCGTGATTGTCTGTGCCTTGGGGCCCTCGGACAGCCGAATCTCGATCTTGTAGTCTTCCATCGCGGGGTAGAGGAATTCCTCAATTACCGGGCGAAGCCGATGAATCTCGTCGATGAACAGAATGTCGCACTCACGCATGTTGGTCAGCGTGCCGACCAGATCGCCCGGTTTTTCCAGCGCGGGTCCGGACGTCGTGTGAATATTGACGCCCAACTCGCGCGCAATGAGTTCCGCGAGGGTCGTCTTACCGAGTCCGGGCGGGCCGAAAAACAGAGTGTGATCGAGCGGCTCGCGGCGCGCCAACGCCGCATCGATGTAGATCTGCAGCGAATCTTTCACCTTCGGCTGGCCGATGAATTCGGCGAGCTTCTGCGGTCTGAGCGAGAGCTCGACAACCGATTCGTCCGCAAGGACCTCGGGGGTGGTGATTTCGGCGCGGGACATGGCTTGGGTGTCCAAAGCTACTTCGGGCATGCGTTAAGCATATGCCGAAGATATACCGAAGGCAACTGCGTTTGGCGCTGGTACAAACCGCGGTCAGCGGTTTTCAGCAGATCACCGGCGTAATGCTTCGAGCTTCTCGGCTGCGCGGCCGAGTGTTTCGAAGGTTTTGCAGAACGCAAAGCGGACAGAAGAACGTCCCAGTTGCTGGTCGCCGTAGAAACTTGATCCTGGCACAGTGGCGATCCCAATGGTTTCGGCGAGCCAGACGGCGAAATCGCGATCGTTCCGGTCTTTGTCAATCGCGCTGAAGTCCGCCAGGATGTAGTACGCTCCATCCGGCGCGATGCAGGAGAATCCCGTGTTGGCGAGAGCTGTCATCATTACGTCGCGGCGCTGTTTGTACGCGCGCTGCAGGTTGTTGTAGTAATCGGCGTCGAACGACATTGCGACGGCACCGGCAGCCTGCAATGGCGCCGCCGCTCCAACCGTCAGGAAATCGTGGACCTTGCGAATTGCGCTGCTCAATTCTCTCGGCGCAATGGCGTATCCCAGTCGCCATCCAGTGCACGAGAACGTCTTCGACAGCCCTGATATCGTAACCGTCCGCTCGCGCATGCCGGGCCAGGTGGCGATCGAGTGATGATGGCCTGCATAAATCAGATGCTCGTAAATCTCATCGGTGAATACGAGGAGATCGTGGCGTTGGGCGAGTTCAGCGACCGCCGCAATCTCAGCGCGTGTGAAGACTTTGCCAGTCGGATTGTGCGGCGTATTCAGGATCAGGGCTCGAGTGCGTGGAGTGATTGCAGCAGCGAGCCGTTCGATATCCAGGTCCCAATTCGGAGCGATCAGCGGAACGAAGACGGGTGTTGCGTCAGCCAGAACTGCGTCCGGGCCATAGTTCTCGTAGAAAGGTTCCAGGATTATCACTTCGTCGCCCGGGTTTACGAGCGCCATGAACGTTGCGGCCATGGCTTCAGTTGCGCCGCAGGTGACGGTGATCTCGGTGTCCGGATCCACCGTCATTCCGTACCATCGTCGGTATTTTTCGGCGATGGCGATCCGCAACGCGGGCGCGCCCCAAGTGATCGCGTACTGATTGATGTCGCCACGGATTGCTGCGCACGCTGCGTCCTTCATAGGCGCCGGCATCGGGAAGTCCGGAAACCCTTGCGCCAGGTTCACGGCGCCCGTGCGGTGCGCGACCCGCGTCATCTCGCGGATCACCGACTCATTGAACGTGCTGGTTCGCTGTGCTGTTCTGGTCATGATCGGTGGAGTCGGTACGCGTATGTCTGGGCGCTCAGAAACGAATCAGATTGTCTAACGTGCTGCGATTCGCGCTAGTGCCTGGCGAATAAGTTCTGTCGCGGTGAGTTTGCCGGTGGCCGCATCCAGTATGGCTCGGACCGCACGTTCTGCATCGGGAAGTGAATATCCCAATGAAACAAGTGCACGGGTAGCGTCCTCGGCCGCGGCTCCGGGAGACGGGGCTCCCGACGTCGCGCCGGATACATCGACTTCGCGCATCTTCGTGGCCAGGTCGAGGATCATCTGCTCCGCCTTCTTTTTCCCTACGCGAGGGACACTCTGCAACGTTACTGTGTCCTTCTCCACGATTGCGCGAACAAGTCGCGATGCAGTGAGACTGGAGAGCAGACTCAGGGCAAGCGCCGGTCCAACGCCATTGGCAGTGCGAACGAGATCGAACACGCGACGTTCAAGTTGGGAAGCGAAGCCGAACAGCAGCCATCCGTCTTCCTTGACAATGAGCGACGTAAAGAGTGCGACTGGTTCACCGATTTTGGGAAGTATCTCGTACACCGAGAGCGGAATCTGCATCGAGTAGCCAGTTCCACCGGCGGTCATCACTTCGACCCGGTCGATCTCCCTTGCTTCGAGCGTCCCCGTGATGCGCGATATCATCTGCCGGTCATCACGCGCGTGCCGCCGCGGCCGTCAATCGCGGGAGCGCGAGACGACATGATGCACGTGAGAGCAGCCGCGACGCCATCTGCGGCATCGGCCGGCGACGGCGCTGATTTCAGTCGCAGCAGGCGAGTCACCATGAACTGCACCTGCGTCTTGGTGGCGGCGCCATTCCCCACGACTGTCTTCTTGATTTCTGCTGGCGGGAATTCAACGATGGCAATCCCTGCCTGCTGTCCGGCGAGCAGGATCACGCCTCGCGCATGGCCGAGCACCACGGTGGTGCGGACGTTGTGCGCGTAGAAGACATCCTCGACCGCAATCGCATCTGGCCTGTGCGTCCTTATCAACTCGGCGATTCCGTCGTAGATCTCGTGAAGTCGCGTGGCGAGCGGCTCACGTGCACTGGTGCGAATAACGCCGCATTCGATGAGCGACGGAGTACTGAGCCGTTCGCCGCGCACCACCCCGTAACCGGTAATCGCAGTACCGGGGTCGATGCCAAGCACCAGCACTACGCCGTGGCCATTTCGTCGGCGTCCATATCGAAGTTGGCGACGACTCGCTGAACGTCGTCAAGGTCTTCGAGAGCTTCGAGCAGCTTGAGCAGGGAGCTCGCAGCGTTGCCGGAAACCTGGACTGTTGTCTTTGGGATGTGTGCGATTTCGGCTTCAGTTATGGTGACGCCGCCCGCCTCAAGCGCTGCCTGAACATCGTGCAGTGAATTCGGGGCGGTTGTGACCACGTATTGCTCATCCTCGCGCACGAAGTCCTCTGCGCCCGCTTCGATGGATTTTTCCATCATCGTCTCCTCGTCGTACGCTGACGCGTCGATGAGGATCTGTCCCATGCGATCGAACATGAAAGACACCGAATTGGCTGCGCCGAGGTTTCCGCCACCGTGCGACAGTTTGTGTCTGATGTCGGCGACTGTGCGGGTCGGGTTGTCTGTGACGGTGAAAATCATCATGGCGACGCCGCCGGGCCCGTAGCCCTCGTATACGACGTCCTGGTATTCCACGCCCTCGAGTTCTCCGGTCCCCTTTTTGACGGCGCGCTCGATGTTTTCCTTGGGCATCGACGCGGCTTTCGCAGTGTCGATTGCCGTGCGAAGCCGCGGGTTACCGGCGGGGTCACCGCCGCCGAGTTTGGCGGCCATGGTAATCTCACGGATAAGCTTCGTGAAATGCGCGCCGCGCTTTGCGTCGGTCGCGGCCTTGTAATGCTTGATTTGCTTCCATTTGCTATGACCGGCCATGGATCCTGCGTCTGTCTAGGGGGTTTGCTCGTAATATAGACGGAGCCGCTCGGCCAGCGCGCCGATTTCCTGGAGTGCGGCTGGTGTGAGATGTCCAGTCAAGACGTGTATCAATTCGCGAAGGCTCGCGGTGGCTTCGTTGCTACTCGCGACGCTGGCGTCCACGGCGCGAAGTAGCGCCATGCGCGCCGGTTGAGGCATAGTCAGGACGGATAGCCAGCTTCTGGCTCTATCAGCACGCAATGCGCGGTCCGCCTCGGGAAGTTCCGTCGGCGGGAGACAAGCCAGCATCAAACGGGCCGCCATAAGGGCCGCTAGTGCCATTTCACGATCGCCGCCGAGGCTGGCGGACTGGGCGCAGTCAGCGAGTGCAGGAACCGGGAATGCTACCGGCTCAAGGGCATATCGTGGCGTCGCGGGAAGCGGCGCGCGGGTTGCGACTTGAGTCGCAACGGCTGGAAAGGCGGTCACGCGCGGAATCTAGGCACTTAGGGAAGGAGGGGCTACATTGAACGCTCGTCCGAATTGCGGGACGGATACCTTTAGGAAGCCATGGCTTTAAGAGCAAAATCTGTCCTCTGGGTGGACGACGAAAGCGACCTTTTGGAATCCCATCGCATCTTTCTGCGTTCGAAGGGATACGACGTCGAGTGCGCGACCAACGCCGACGATGCGCTGGAGCTTCTCCGTCGCCAGACCTTCGATCTGCTTCTGCTCGACGAGCAGATGCCAGGTACACGTGGACTGGAAGCCTACCGTGAGGTGCGTGAGATTGCTCCGAATCTCCCGGTAGTAATGGTGACCAAGAGCGAGGAGGACTCGATCTTGCGCGAAGCGATTGGTGTCAACGTCCGTGAGTATCTGGTAAAGCCGGTAAATCCGCGCCAGGTACTTTCCGTCATCACTCGGATTCTCGACGGGCCGAGGATCCGATCGCAGGCCCTTGCACGCGCATTCGTTGAGCGATTTCGCGCTCTTGAGCTGGATCGAGCGCGAGACCTGGATTGGCGGGGATGGATCGAGCGGTTCGATGAACTCATGCGGTGGGACGTTGATCTTGCAGAAGCGGACGAGCGGGGACTTTATGATTCCCTGCAGGGTCTGTACAGCGACATGCACCGCGAATTCGCCGATTACATGCAGGTCGCGTATCCCGCGTGGCTGGCGAATCTGAGCGGAGAACGGCCGCCTCTTTCTATCGATATAGTCGGTGAATTTCTGACTCCGGTGCTGGAGCGTGAGCGGGCCGTGGTGTTCATTGTCGTCGACTGCCTGCGGCTGGATCAATGGCGAATACTTGAACCGCTTCTCGCCCCGTACTTCGAAGTCGAGACGACTCACTACTACGCGGTCCTTCCGACTGCCACGCCATACTCGCGCAACTCACTTTTCAGCGGACTGTTTCCGGCGGAGATAGCGTCACGGTATCCTGCCTGGTGGGGTGCGCAGGATGATGAGTCGCTGAACTCGCATGAGCGTGAGCTACTCGAAGCACACCTTCGCGAGCTTCGCGGAGAGACTCGCGTACGATATCAAAAGATCTCCACCGCAGCGGGCTCGGACGACCTTGAACGGCACATGGGGACGGCTATCGGCCAGGACGGAGTCAGCGCATTCGTATTCAACTTCGTGGATCTCCTGACGCATGGCCGCAGCGAATCCCAGATTCTGTACGAAGTCGCGCGCGATGAAATCGCGCTGCGGCGGCTTACGCGCCAATGGTTCGAAAGATCCGCGTTACTCAGCCTGTTGCGCGAAGCTTCCGCTCGCAAGGTCTCGGTGTTGCTCACGACGGACCACGGTTCGATTCACTGCAACACTCCGGCGACGGTATTCGCCAAGCGCGATGCGAGCTCCAATCTACGATACAAGTTCGGGGAGGATCTGCGTGCGGAGTCGCCGGAACAGGCACTTACGTTTCCGAATGCGGACACGCTCAAGCTGCCGAGCCGGGGGCACAATATGAATACGCTGCTTGCCCGAAACGACTGCTTCTTCGTTTATCCGACCAAGCTCCGGGAATATCAGAGCCGGTATCGGGGCTCCTTCCTGCATGGCGGAGTGACGCCCGAAGAGGTAATTCTTCCGCTTGCTCTCCTAACCCCTCGACATTAGTGGCGACTTCGATAGAACCGGTCCCGGCGCAATCCGTGCCGCCGAAAACCGCGGATCTGAGCGTTGGGCTCTCCATCTACCGCAGGCTGCTTCCGTTTCTGAAGCCGCACACATGGCGCCTTGTCGGCGCCATGCTCACGAATATCGGCGCAGCGCTGCTTGACGCGTTCTCCGTTGCGCTGCTGATCCCGTTCCTGAACACACTGTTTGATCGACCGGCGCTCGACATCAAGGCCGGTTGGGTGTCCGGTCTGCTGCATGCGACTGTGGGACAACTGATGGTGGAGGGCGACAAGATGACGTCGCTCCGGAATGTCATCCTCGTCGTGCTGCTGGTCGTTGTCGCAAAAAACCTGCTCGTTTGGATCAGCGGCCAGTTCGGTGCGGAGTTGCAGGAGTTCGTCACGCGCGATCTGCGAAACACGGTGTACAAGCACCTTGCGCGCCTTCCGCTCACGTATTTCACGAAGACAAAATCGGGTCAGATCATCTCCCGGGTGCTGAACGACACCTTCGAGACTCGACTCGTGTTGACGCAGATTGTAACTCAGTCGCTACAGGCGATTGCGCTTGTCGGTGCCACCATCGCGTTCCTGTTCGACATCTCGTGGAAACTGACTGTCATATCCCTCGGGATTGTCCCGATTTTGAGTCTCGTGCTGCAACCACTGCTCCGCAAACTGCGGCGCGGCAATCGCCGACGCGGGAATCAGCACGGCGAAATGGCTAGCGTGCTGCAGGAGACAGTTTCAGGCATCCGGCTCGTGAAGTCGTTTGGCGCCGAGGGGTTTGAAGAACGTCGGTTTACGGATGCGAGCGATACGTACGCGCGCACGACGGTTCGTCTGAGCAAGCTTTCATACCTCGCGCCGCCGGTGACCGAAGTCATCGGCATGTTGATCGCTGTGACGGTCCTCTGGATCGGTGCGCGGCAGGTGCTTATCGACAAGTCGCTGACTGGTGCCGATCTGATAACTTTCCTCGTCTTCGTGCTACGGTTGCTGCAACCGCTCAAACAGCTGACGTCGGTGCGCACGACTGCACAGTCGTCGCTTGCTTCAGCCGAGCGGTTATTCGACATCCTCGACACGCCGTCGGAGCAGGAGCGTGACAGCGGAACGCTTAGCGTAAGCAGGTTCACCCGCGACATTCGATTCGACAACGTCGGGTTCGCCTACGAGGTGGCCGGCAATCATCATCGCGCCTCCGTCCTGGATGGAGTGTCATTTGACGCAGCTCGCGGTGATGTCATCGCGCTGGTTGGTGCGAGCGGCGCGGGGAAGACGACACTCGTAGATCTGATCCCACGGTTTTACGAGCCAACCTCGGGAGTGATCTCACTTGACGGTGTTGACACGCGCGACGTCACGCTCGAGTCGTTGCGGTCGCTCATTGGAATTGTGAGTCAGGATACTGTGCTATTTCATGACTCCGTTCGCAACAATCTGGCCTACGGGTCGGCCGACAAGTATACGGATGCCGAGATTGAGACTGCGGCGCGCGCAGCGAACGCGCATGGATTCATCAGCGCACTTCCAGAAGGCTACGGAACGCTGTTGGGCGAACGCGGGACACGTCTTTCCGGTGGCCAGAGGCAGCGCATCGCGATCGCTCGCGCGCTGCTGCTCGACCCGCCGATCCTGATTCTGGACGAAGCGACGTCTGCGCTGGATACGGAGTCCGAGCGACTCGTACAAGCGGCGATCGATACGCTGTTGGAGGGCCGAACGGTGTTTGTGATCGCGCATCGACTCTCGACTGTCCAGAATGCCACGACGATCCTCGTTCTGGACAAGGGCCGGATCGTGGAGCGCGGCACGCACGATGAGCTGCGTGCTCGCAGTGGAGTCTATTCACGATTGTATGACATGCAGTTCCGCAGCCCGCAAAGCGCTGAGTCGGTCAGGGGAATCACGCCGGTCCCGTCATTCGGCTGACATGAAGTATCTATTCATTCACGCGGGCCGGGAATGGTCAGGCACGGCGCGCGCGTTTGCCGCGGCGGCCCACGGACTGGCGCGGCGTGGTCACTCCGTCACTTTCGCCTCGGAGCCGGACAGTACCGTTGAACGTGTGGTATCCGAAACCGCGACGTCAACGGAGCGTCCACTCATGGAAGTGGAGCCGATGCGATTCGCTGGAACGTGGATTGGCGTCGCTCACCGCCTCCGACGGTTTGCGCGAGCCAGGGCGATCGACGTAGTTCTCGTGAGTTCAGACCGGGAACATCTCGCTGCATCGCTCGCATACCGGTTTGGGTCTCGCGCGCGGGTGATTCGCCGTGTTCGCGCTGGTCGCGGGGACGAGATCGGTCGGTCGGGCCGAATGGCGGCGAGAATAGCCCCCACGACTTACATATTCGCAACCGAGCGTGAAGCGGCGTCGGGAGTGACGCCGCGCGGTGCGGTCGGGGTCGTCGTTGCACCAATCGGTGTTTCAGAGGTGCCACCGCAGAGCGCAGCCGACTTGTTGGAGGAAAGTGTCGATGTGGTCTGCGTTCACGACGCCTCGTCACGCAGTCGCGCTGCGGCGGCAATCCGAACCATCGCGATGCTCGCCCCGCGGCACCCGGGCCTTCGGCTCGTAATCATCGGGGAAGGTATCTATGATGACGACCTGAAGATGCAAGCCGCCGCGCTCGGTGCGCTGGACCTCGTAACGTCGCTCGGCGATCGCGCGGACCAGATAGAGGTCATGCGGAGTGCCCGGCTTGGTTGGGTCGTGGCGGAGTCGGACACCGCGGCCTACGGAATCCTCGATTTCATGTCGCTCGGAATCCCGGTGATTGCCCCGGAACACACGGCGGCTAGAGACTACGTGCTTCACGACATCACCGGTGTCCTTGTCAAGAGCGATGATGCGTACATGACGGCTGCTGCCGCTGCCGAACTGCTGACCAACGACGGCATGCGAGAGGCGATGGGAGCGGCCGCACGCGGGCGAATTCTCCGCGAGGGTGGCGAGGCAGCGATGATCGACGGTTTTGAACGCGCGGCCGATGTTGCGGTGCATGGGCGCAGGCACTAGCACCGTGGAACAGGGCGAGCGCGCGCCGGTGTCGGTTGTCATCGCGACCCGAAACGAGGCTGCCAACATCGCGGCGTGTATCGACTCCGTTCGTTGGGCTGATGAAATCCTTGTCGTCGACCACGGGTCAACGGATGACACGCGCGAACAGGCAGAACGGTCTGGTGCAACCGTGCTTCTCGTCCCCGATGCGCCGACCATCGGCCAACTCCGGAACGCCGCAATTGCGCGCGCGCAAAACCGCTGGGTTCTCGTTGTTGACGCGGATGAGCGTGGCACTCTGGATCTCGAGCAGGCGATACGCAACGCGATTGCAATTCCAGCATGCACGGCGTATCGTGTGCCGCGAAAAGATTTCTTCCTCGGCGAAGAAATCAAGCATGGCGGTTGGGAAGCCGATCGACCCGTACGGTTTTTTGATTCTGTGCTCCGGTATGACGAACGCCGCGTGCACGAACATGTTGTAACGAGTGGTGAAGCATCGAGATTGGATGGGTTCCTGCTTCATTATCCGTATGCATCCATGGACGTCTATTTTGAGAAGTTCGTGCGATACAGCCGCTGGTGGGCCGAAGACCAGATGCGAAAGGGGCGACACGCGTCGATAGCTGCGGTGATTTTCAAGCCACCGGCAAGATTCATCTCGATGTTCGTCTTTCGGCTCGGGTTCCTGGACGGTGCAAGAGGAGTTGTGCTCGCGGCACTAGCGGCGGCGAGCGTCTGCGCCAAGTACGTCAGACTCTGGGCGCTTCAATGCGGGTATTGATCATTGGGAGCTCTCATCCGTGGCGAATGGAAGCCGCAACGGAGAACGCGCTTCGCCGTGCTGGTCATGAGACGTTGATCCTGGACGACCGCAGAATGAAGCGTGCGATCGGTCGACGGATGACGCAGCATCTGGTGCGAGCGCGAGCACGACGGTTCCAGCCTGATTTCATCTTTCTATCCAAATGCCTGGCGCTCGACCTGGTGACCGTGCAGCGGCTGATCGACAACGTTCCCAACGCGATGTGGTATCATGATCCGCAATGGTACCGCGATACGGTGCGACACGACATAGGCCATATAGCGTCTGTTGCGCGGCTGGCGGAGACGTTCTTCGTTACCGGATTCGACGCTGAGTGGCGCGCCCTCGGTACGAATGCAAAGTTTCTTCCGGCCGCGGGTGATGCGTCGATCCGGCCAGTGGATCCGGTTCCGGAATATGCTAGCGATGCTGCTTTCATCGGGACGGGATACGATGCGAGCCGAGCCGCCTTGCTGCTGCAGGTATCTAAAAAGTATGACGTTCGCGTTTACGGCCCGGCATGGGACCCGTGGCGCGCCGAGCTGAAATGGAACGGACGGAGCGTGGAAGGGGAGGAGTTCGCACAGGTATGTTCGAGCGCCGCTGTCACTCTCGGTATCAACCCTTCGCGCGCCGAGGGCGGAGAGTCATACACCTCAGACCGGACATGGATGGTGATCCTTGCCGGTGCATTTTATCTCGGCCAGGGAACGTCCGGCGTGACGCAGCTCCTCCGCGGTGGCGAGCACTGCGCCTGGTATTCTGATGCGGACGATTGCGTTGCGCAGATGGATCGATACCTGAAAGATCCGGACGCGCGAGAGACGATCCGGAGTCAGGGTGAACGATTCGTGCGTGCAAACCATACTTACGATCAGCGGATATCCAACCTGTTGTCGGGTACGGCCTGGACGGTCGATTCAGTAATCGGATAATATCGGTGCAACACCTTTTAGTCACGCAGGACTTTCTTCCGGATACGGGTGGCGCAGCTCGCAGAAACGTTGCACTCGCGCGCCGGTACCCCGAGCCAATGTCGGTATCCACCGTAGCGGCACGAGACGTTGCGCGACAGGATGCTGCCGAAGAGTATGCAATCAAGCGACAACATTTTCCTCATGAATTGGCGGGCTCCTTCACAAGCCGGTTGCGATGGCAGCGTTGGTTGACGAACCGCAGTCGCGGGCGAATTCACGTTCTTCACGCCGGCGACATCGAAGTCGCTGGACGAGTGGTGTGGCGTACGCACAAGCGGTTACGGCTTCCGTATCTGGTTTATGTGAGCGCAGGATCGGTGGCGCATGCCCTCGCGGCTGGATCTGCACGGTCGAAGCGAACAGTTCGACTGGTGCTCGGCGACGCTGCGGGAATCGTTGCGACAACGGAAGCGGTCGCGGTCGCGGCACGAAAGCTGATGGCGGAGGTTGGGATTTCACAACCTCCACCTGTTGCGGCCATCGGCCTGGGAACAGACCATGGACTGTTCGGGCCGGGCCGCGATGTTGGAACGCTTCGCGCGAGATGGGGGATTCGGCACGCTCCAATAATGCTTACTGTCGCGCGCCTCTCACCCCACAAGGGACAGGACACCGGCATTCAGGCGCTGGCATTGCTGCGCCAGGAATTTCCGGATTTGCGCTATGTTCTTGTGGGTGAGGGAAGCGACGAAGCGCGGTTGCGCAATCTTGCAGCCGAATTGGACGTGATGGATCGCGTCGGCTTTGCTGGCTCGATGCGCGACGATGAGCTCCCCGAAGCGTATGCAACTGCGACGATCTATCTCGATGCGTCGCGATCGATGTCTGGAACGAGACAGGAGGGTAACGCGATTTCATTGATCGAAGCTGCGAGCGCTGGCCTCCCTTTACTTGCCAGTGATTTCCGAGGGCCGGATTCGATCGTCAGAGATGGCGAGACTGGGATCTCGATCGATCCGATCGATCCAGCCGGCATAGCCAGCGCGATAGCTTCTCTGCTTAATGATTCCGAGTTGCGTCGCGAAATGGGTATGCGCGGCCGCGAGCGTGTAGAATCGCACTTCAACTGGGATCGCGTCGCGCATGATGTCGCGCGTTTCGTGAGAGAGTGTGTAGCAAATGGCTGAAGAGGCGAAACCCACAGCGTCGCACCGAGCGGAATACTATGCGCTGCGCGGAGTGGTTGGCTTTCTCCACGCGTTGCCGTGGAGTGTCGCCTGTGCGTTCGGTTCCAAACTCGGTACAATAGGCTACAGACCCCTGGGGATTCGCCGACGCGTGGTTGAACGGCAGATTGCTGCTGCATTTCCCGAACTTTCGGAGCGGGAAGTCCAGACCCTTTCTGTGCGTGCGTATGCGCATCTGGGTCGCTCGTCAATCGAGACGGCCCTTCTCCCGTCGATCGGGCAACAGGGCGTACTCGACATGGTGGAGTCCGTCGAGGGGTTCGAACTCGTGGAAGAAGCAATGGCGGCGCGAAAGGGCGTGCTTTTCGTCACCGGGCATCTTGGGAATTGGGAGCTGGCGGGCGCGTATGTGGCGGCGAGAGGCGTACCGATGGATGTAATCGTAAGAACGCAGGCCAACCCGCTGTTCGACGCCTACATAAACGAGACTCGCGGCTCCCTCGGCATGACGGTTGTTCGTGACTATCAAGCGGCGCGGCGTACTCCCGGATCGCTGCGCGAGGGTCGCGCAGTCGCTTTCGTTTCCGACCAGGGTGTGATGGGGCTCGCCTCGACGTTTGTCACCTTCTTCGGTCGTCCCGCAAAGACACCACGAGGTGCCGCGGTGTTTGCGCTCAAGTACGACACACCGACGCTCTTTGTTACCGCGTTGCGCCAGAAGAGCGGCCGGTATCGTGTGAGTGTGGAGCGAGTTCCGATTGTCAGAACAGGTGATCGCGACGCGGACGTCGATGCAATAGTCGCGAGCTATACCGGAATCCTCGAGCGCTGGATACGAACTGCGCCAGAGCAGTACTTCTGGCACCACCGGCGCTGGCGCAGGCAGCCGGATGGAACCCCGCCAGAGTTGAGAGACCCCAGCCTGTGAGCACAAGTAGCCGGCTTCGCGATGACAGTAGAACGCGGATCGGCGTAGCCGTGATCGCGGTAATCGTAATCATGGCTGTCTTTGCACCGATCGTCGCGCGGCACGATCCAAATGCAATCGACCTGATCAACCTGCTGTCACCTCCATCGAGAGCACACTGGCTCGGCACGGATGTGCAGGGCAGGGACGTATGGGCTCGACTTGTTTACGGTGCACGCGTGTCGCTCGGGGTCGGTATCGTTTCGCAGTCCATCGCGGTGAGCCTCGGGATCACATTCGGATTGCTCGCGGGCTATTACCGCGGCTGGATCGATGAACTTGTAATGCGGCTCGCCGATGTAACGCTTGCATTCCCAACGCTGCTCCTGCTGATCGCGATGTCTGCGGCGCTGCAGCCGTCGATGGGCGTGGTATTTGTCACGATCGGCGTTGTCGGCTGGGCTGGAATGGCGCGCCTCGTTCGCGGTCAGGTGCTGGTTGTGCGAGATCTCGAATATGTGCAGGCTTCGCACGCGCTCGGCGCGCGAGACCCGCGCATAATGCTGCGACACATTCTTCCAAATGTGGTTGGACCGGTCGTGATCGCCGCCACTCTCGGAATTGCTGGCGCGATCATGGCTGAAGCTGCACTGTCGTTTCTTGGACTCGGCATTCAGCCGCCGACCGCCAGCTGGGGCAGCATGATCGCTGACGGTCGCGACCTGGATCAACTCCGCAATGCCCCGTGGACATCTCTGGCGCCCGGTCTCGCGATCGGAGCGGCTGTGCTCGGCTTCAACCTGCTCGGCGACGCGCTGCGAGACGCGCTCGATCCTCGCGGCGTAGGCGGCGACAACTAGCATGCAGTCCGGGAAGGTCGATTCCAGCGACGGGGTGCGTCTCGACAAGTGGCTCTGGGCAGCGCGGTTCTTCAAGACGCGAGCACTCGCCGCGGAAGCCATTGATGGCGGCTCGGTTCACCTGAATGGCCAGAGAGTCAAGCGATCGAGGACCGTAAGAGCCGGAGACGAGGTTCGGGTCCGGCTCGGAGTGTTTGAGCACAGGGTGGTCATTAAACTGACCTCGGATCGCCGAGGCTCCGCTACGGTGGCAGCCACTCTCTTTGACGAGCTGGCGGAGAGTCGCGCAGCGCGCGAGGCACTTTTGGAACAGCACCGGCTGGAACGCGCCGCGGGTGCGGCGGACCCGGGAAAGCCGAGCAAACGTGACCGGCGACAGATTGACCACCTCCGGAACCGTCGCGGCTGATTCTACGACGCCGTGGCCGCGCTCTCAAACAGAACCGTTCCCCGAGTTCTGGCGTATAGGAAATGCCGGGATGATCGCGGTGCCACAATAATTGGGAGGTCGGCAGTGATGAAATCACTTGGGTTCGTTCCACTGGTAGTCGTACTCGGCGCAGCCGGGACGACACTCGCTGTCACTCGCCCTGCGCAATCGGAGCCAGCGGCGATTGCATCGCTTGCCGGCGTGAAGCTGGATACGGCCACGTTCGCTGGTGGCTGCTTCTGGAGCATGGAGCGGCCCTTCGACCATACCGCCGGGGTGGTGTCCACAACAGTCGGCTATACTGGCGGCACCAAGGCAAATCCGACGTATGATGATGTGGGCACGCGCACTACGGGTCACGCGGAATCAGTGGAAGTGCACTTCGATCCTGCTAAAGTGACCTACGAGAAGCTGCTCTACATCTACTGGCACAACATTGATCCCGTGACGCTCGACGCGCAGTTCTGCGATCATGGAAACGATTATCGTACGGCAATCTTCTATCACAACGACGCGCAGCGTCAGGCAGCCGAGGCATCGAAAGAGCAACTCGACAAGTCGGGTCTCTTCAAGTCGCCGATTGTGACGCAGATCGCTGCCGCGACCACGTTCTGGAAGGCAGAGGAGTATCATCAGCATTACGCTGATAAGAATCCCATGGCGTACAAGCTGTATCGTCTGGGTTGTGGACGCGATGCGAGACTGACGCAGTTGTGGGGTTCCAGCGCCGAGCCCAACGTACCGCCGCTGTAATCGGTAGCTACCCGATCAGTTCTATCATCGCGTAATCGCGGGCGCCCTTGCGGAGCAGCACGTACGATCCGGCCAGCGGTGTGATGTCGCTCAATGCGAGCGTGGAAGTTACGCGCTCGCCGTTGACGTAGGCGCCGCCCTGATCGGCCAGTCGTCGAGCTTCCCCCTTCGACTTGACCAGTGTTGCGCGCACCAGCAGATCAGCTACCGTCAACTGTTCATTACGTGCTGCTGAGGCGCCAGGCACCTCGCGGGCCAGTGCCTTCATCGCAGCTGCAGAAAGGGTGGTTACATCGCCGCGTCCGAAAAGAACGAGCGACACCTCACGTGCTACGGACGCCGCGTCCGCACCGTGCACCCGCGACGTAACCTCGAGCGCGAGGGCCGTTTGTGCGGCTCGTTGTTCTGGATGCTCTGCCGTCTCTCTATCCAGATCGGCGACCGTTTTGCGATCCATCAGCGTCATCAGTCGCATGCACTTGCCGACATCACGATCATCGGTGTTGATCCAGAACTGATAGAACTGGTACGGTGACGTAAGCTCTGCGTCCAGCCATACGGCACCAGCTTCTGTCTTTCCGAATTTGGTACCGGTGGACGTCGTCAGAAGCGGGAACGTTACCGCGTTTGCCTCGGCGCCGTCCATGCGCCGGACCAGCTCGACTCCAGCGGTCATGTTGCCCCACTGATCACTTCCACCCACCTGTAGCGTCACGCCTTCCCGCCTGCGCAACTCGACGAAATCGTAGGCCTGGAGTAGCATGTATGAGAACTCGGTATAGGAGATCCCCGCCTCCATGCGCGACTTCACCGAATCCTTGGCAGTCATGTAATTCACAGTCAGGTGCTTGCCGACATCGCGCATGAACTCGATCGCGCTCATCTTGAGCAGCCAGTCTGCATTATTGCGCAGCAGAGCTCCCCTGGGACCAGAGAAGTCGAGGAACCGTGCGAGCTGCTTGCCAATCAACTCGCCGTTGGCCTGAACCTGATCTGCCGTCTGCAGCGTACGTTCAGCCGTCTTTCCGCTGGGGTCTCCGATCATGCCTGTACCGCCGCCAACCAGGGCGCATGGGCGATGGCCATGGCGCTGCAGGTGGACCAGCCCCATGATCGGGACAAGACTCCCGACGTGCAGCGAGACGGCGGTCGGGTCGAAGCCAGCGTAGCCGGAGACCGGCCCCGCCGAAAGCATCTTCGCGGCACCTTCGGTTTGTTGCACCAGCATGTCGCGCCAGGCGAGTTCGGACAGGAAATCGGATTCTGACATCGCGGGTAATATAGATAGTCTGCGTTCCGGCAGACCGGACGCGGCGCCTTAAATTCATCGAATGGCCGGTAGAAACAAGAAGACAAAGACGCTTCCTTTCCGGAAGCGCCACCCGACTGCTTTTCGCGCAATTCTCGTTGTCACCATACTTGTGGTGACTTTTGGCGTCGGGTTGCTGTACAGCGCATGGGTACTTGTCTGCGATGGCGATCGCTGTCCATCGGTTCAGACGCTGGATCAATACACGCCCAAGCAGACCTCCAAACTCTTCGCCGTGGATGGGAGATTCATCGCGGAGCTGGGGACGGAACGGCGAACACTTGTCAACCTGAGCGAGATTCCCAAGATCGTACAGGACGCGTTTGTCGTCACCGAGGACAAACGGTTCTACCAGCATTCTGGAATCGATTGGTATCGCGTCGCTGGAGCGCTTGTTCACAACATCGAGAGCGGTCGCTACGCACAGGGTTTCTCGACCATCACGATGCAGCTCGCTCGTAACATCTTCCCGGAACGCATCTCGCGCGACAAGACGATCATTCGCAAGATCAAGGAAGCGAAGGTCGCACGCGAGATCGAGGACAAGTACAGCAAAGCCAAGATTCTCGAACTCTACCTGAATCAGATCAATCTCGGCAACGGCGCATACGGCGTCGAAACCGCATCGCAAAGGTACTTCGGGAAGTCTGTGCGCGATCTCAACATCGCCGAAGCTGCTACGCTTGCTGCGCTTCCAAAGGCGCCAGAGCGGTACAATCCGCGCCGTTATCCGGATCGCGCCATACAGCGCCGCAACACCATCATCGAGTTGATGCGTGAGAACGGCGCGATTTCGGAAGCTGATGCGAGCCTTGCGAAGGCGTATCCGCTGCGTCTCGCAACCAAGGTCGAGTCCGGTGAGACGGCACCCTATTTCGTCGAGTGGGTGCGGCAACAGCTGGATGCTCAATTCGGCAGCCAATTGTACACCGAAGGACTCAATGTTTACACCACGCTCGATCTCGACATGCAGACAGCGGCGGAACGCGGGCTTGAACGGCAGCTGCAAGCGATCGAAGGCGGCAAGTTCGGGAAGTACAATCATCCGAGTTACGAGGAGTACATCGCCAAGCTATCCACCGGAGAGACCGGTACGGGAGTCTCGCCGTATCTCCAGGGAGCGTTCGTCGCGCTTGACCCTCGCACCGGTGGCGTTCGTGCAATGATCGGTGGTCGGGATTTCTATGATTCCAAATTCAACAGAGCGACGCAGGCACTTCGGCAACCGGGTTCGACGTTCAAGCCGATTGTTTACACCGCCGCCGTGCAGTCCGGAAGACCGGCATCGTATATCATCGACGATTCACCTGTCGAAGTTCCGCAGGTGGACGGCACCGTGTGGCGGCCCCAGAATTACGATTTGAAGTTCGAGGGGCCGATGACAATGCGGCGCGGACTGTATCAGTCTCGCAATATCATCGCCGTAAAGACCGGGATGGAGCTCGGGCCGCAGGCGGTGATCGACGNNTCCGCCGTATCCGTCGATTTACATCGGCTCCGCGGACGTGATTCCACTGCAGCTCATCGCTGGTTACTCCGCCTTCGCGACACTCGGCGTGCGCGCTCAACCCATCGGGATACTGCGCGTTGAAAACTCGCACCATCAGGTCATCTGGCAGCCGACGGCGCCGCGTACCCAGGTGATGAGTCCCGAGGAGGCCTGGATCATGGTGAGCATGATGAAGGATGTGATTCAGCGAGGGACGGCATACGGATCTGTCTGGGACGCGGGATTCCATATCCCTGCGGGCGGCAAGACAGGGACGACCAACGACGGTACCAACGTGTGGTTCATCGGCTACACAGCGGACCTCGTCGCCGGCGTTTGGATGGGGTTTGATCACCCGCAAACCATCAAGTCGAATGCTCAAGGCGGGCTGCTCGCGGCGCCTGCATGGACTTCGTTCATGACCGATGTGTATCGCCGGAAACCGACACCGCCGGACTGGCCCAAGCCATACGACATTACGACGAGGATCATCGACCCGCACACGGGGTTGCTGTGGACGCCGGCGTGCGGAGATACGGCGACAACAGAGTACTACATCCCCGGCACCGAGCCGGTAAATGAGTGCTCACCGTATTCGGTTCCGCCAGTCGCGCAGCCAGGCGTTGTTCCAGCCGCGCGGCCAGGCATCCCTCCTGGCCCGCCTGCAGGTGCACGCCCCGGCGCCCCGCCAGGCATTCGTGCGGCCACCGGCGCAGACGCCGTTCACTGACGTCACGGTTGGCGCTCTCTTCGGTCCGAACGATCGTTCGGACGTGTTCCGGGTTAGCTCTCCAAAGGCGTCGATGCCTACGAGTCTCCCCGTCGAAGCTATTAATCCCTTACTTTTGGTCATGAGCAAGCACAAAATCTGGCGTGACGGTGCGCTCGTCGGCTGGCAGGACGCGACGATCCACGTTATGAGCCATGCAGTTCACTATGGGTCCTCTGTTTTTGAGGGGATCCGCTGCTACAGTACACCCGATGGACCCGCGATTTTCCGGCTGCCGGAGCACATGCGCAGATTTCAGGATTCCTGCCGCATATACCGGATGCCGATGCGTCACTCGATCGAAGATCTGTCTGCCGCGTGCAGCGAGGTCGTAGCGGAGAATGAGCTGGATGCCTGCTATCTCCGACCTGTCGCGATCCGGACCGGCGAGGAGATGGGCGTACTGCCGAACAAGGCGCCGGTAGAGACGTTTGTCATCCCGTGGGTGTGGGGACGCTATCTCGGTCATGAGGCGCTGGAAGAAGGCGTGGACGTATGCGTATCGAGCTGGCGGCGACCGGCGCCGGATACGATTCCCATGCTTGCCAAGGCGGGCGGCAATTATCTCAATTCGCAGCTTTCCAAGATGGAAGCGCGCGCAAGCGGGTTCGTGGAGGGAATCATGCTCGACACTCTCGGTAATGTGGCCGAGGGTAGCGGAGAGAACCTCTTCATCGTTCGCGACGGCGTGGTTTACACTCCTACGATTGGCTCTTCGATTCTCAACGGGATCACGCGCGACTCGGTGATGCGTATTGCTCGGGACCTTGGCTACACTGTTTTGGAACAGGTAGTCCCGAGAGAATTGTTGTACATCTCTGACGAAGCCTTCTTCACCGGCACGGCCGCTGAATTGACACCCATCAGATCAGTTGACAAGATAGAAGTCGGGCCTGGCAAACCTGGCCCGGTAACTCTCGCGATTCAGAAAGTGTACATGGGGATCGCGACTGGTAAAATGCCTGATCGGTATGGGTGGCTCACTCGTGTGGAGAGTAGAGTTACGGCCTGACATGCAAGTGTGCGGGGCGAGGCGATGTAGACCTCACCCCGCACAGCAACGTGGGTGTCGCTTGACGCGACAGGGAGACTATGAGCGCCGGTTGCCTTGCTCTAAATGCTTCGTTCGAACCTCTAACGATGGTTCCGGTACGTCGTGCGCTCCGACTTCTGCTCGATGGTAAGGCAGAAATGATCGAGACCGACGCTGACAGGCTGATCAGGTCTGAGCGCCTTTCAATTCCGCATCCGGCAGTGATCCGGCTCACGCGTTTCATTCACGTGCCGCGCAAGTTCCGCCGCCAGGTGACGAACACTTTCCTGTTTGCGCGTGATCGCTACACGTGCCAGTTCTGTGGTCGCAAACAGTCAGCCCTGAGAGGTCGCGAGTCGCTGACCCGCGATCATCTGATCCCTCTCTCGCGCGGGGGACTGAATGTGTGGACAAATGTCGTTACCGCCTGCAGTCCCTGCAACACCCGAAAGGCGAACCGCCTTCCCAGCGAGATAGGGATGCATCCGCTCGTGATGCCATTCGAGCCACACTTTGTGCAACTCGCGTGGGCCGTGAGGCGGCTGACACCGGCGCAGGCGAAGTACATCGAAATTTTCTACGGCCGCGCCACGCTCGAAGATCTCAAGTCCATCGATTCGACGCGCATAGCGGGGTAGGACCCGGGCGGAGCGTCGGTCCCGCAGCAGCGGTATTCTGCCGCCACAGACTATCTTGGATCATGACACATTTTGCTGATAGAATAGCGGCGCTCGGAACCGAGAACGCGTTCAGCGTCGGGGCCGATATCGCCAAGGTCGCCGCTCGCGGCGTTGACGTCGTCAAGCTCAACATCGGCGAACCGGACTTCGATAGCGCGACTCACATCAACGAAGCCGCGGTTGCGGAAATTCGGCGCGGCAATTCGCACTACTGCGACCCGCAGGGTGTAATTGGCCTCCGACAGGCAATTTGCGACCACCTGCAGCGTACGCGTGGTCTTCACATTACGCCGGATCGTGTCGTCGTTACAACTGGCGGCAAGCCTGGGATCGGCTTCACGATTCAGACATTCGTGAATCNNATCCGGGCGATGAGGTGATCTATCCCAGCCCCGGATACCCCATCTACGAATCCTGGGTCACCTACGCCGGCGCGAAACCAGTTCCGCTGCACCTGCGCGAAGAGTCGGGCTTCACCTTCACCCCTGACGATCTCGCCGCACTCATCACGCCACGTACCCGCGTGATCTTCCTGTGCTCACCGTCCAATCCTACGGGCGGCGTGTTGTCAAAGAAGGAGCTCGAAGGCATCGCGAAAGTCATTCGCGAGAAGGCGCCCGCTGACGTGCGAGTCTATTCGGATGAGATCTATGAGCAGTGCATCTTTGATGGCGAGAAGCACCACAGCATCTCGGTAGAACCGGGGATGGAAGAGCGCAGCATAATTGCCTCAGGCCATTCCAAGGGCTATGCGATGACTGGTTGGCGACTTGGCTATACGGTGCTCCCCACCGCTGCAGAGGCCGCCGTCTTCAAGCAACTCACGATCAATACAATCTCGTGTGTACCGCCATTCGTACAGGAAGCCGGACGTGTTGCGCTGACCAGCCCTGAATCTCTGCCGGAAATCGCGAAGATGGTGGCAGCCTTCCAGGAACGCCGTGACTGGATCGTACCCACCCTGAACAAATTGGCTGGTGTGCGTTGCCAGAATCCAAAGGGGGCCTTCTACGTGTTCCCGAACGTCGCCGGAGTGTGTGAACAACTCGGTATCATCGACGCGTACAATGCGCTCCCACCCGCGCGACGCGCGCACACCGCACCGTCCGCGATGCTGCAGATGTTCCTGCTCTACAGCTATGGCGTTGCCACCATGGATCGCAACTCATTTGGCAAGATCGGCGCAGAGGGCCAGCACTTCCTGCGACTGTCCATTGCGACAAGCCTCGACCGGTTGAAAGAGGGCATGTCCCGTATTACTACCGCGTCCACCGATCGCGCAGGGTTTGCTCGCTTCCTGCAGGACGAAAAGCTTTACAACTAGGCGGTTCAATCCTTCAACCCGCAGTCGAATGAAACAACAGCACGTCTTCATCACACGCCGCATCCCCGATGTGGCCACGCCGATCCTGCGCGCGGCTGGCGCCACGTTCACCGTGGGCCAGTCGGACGAGGAGAAGGGCCTGACGACGCACGAGATACTCGACGGGGTCAAATCCGCCGACGTTGTCCTGTCGCTGCTCACTGAACCGATCACACGTGACGTCCTGGCGGCCAATCCCCGCCTGCTTGGGATAGCGAACTACGCAGTGGGTTTCAACAATGTCGATACCGCCGCGGCAACCGAGTTGGGAATCCCCGTGTCGAATACGCCAGGCATCCTTACGGATACCACCGCGGATCTGTCGTGGGCTCTCATCCTGGGTGCAGCACGGCGTATTGTCGAGGCACACGAGTACATGGTTGCAGGCCGTTACAAGCTCTGGGGACCGAACCTCTTCCTCGGCGGCGACGTCAGCCCCGGCGGGAACGGCAAGCGCAAGGTACTTGGTATCGTGGGCTACGGCCGCATCGGTGCAGCCGTCGCTCGCCGTGCAATGGGATTCGACATGGATGTCCTGGCCTACGATCCGCACAATCCGGACGCGATTGCCCGGGACGCGGCGGATCCCGCGATGCACGTGCGCGCCGCTGGTCTCGATGAACTCCTGAGAGAGAGCGATTTCGTATCACTTCACCCGCTTCTTACGGCTGAGACGCGACACATGATCGGGGACCGGGAGCTGAACCTGATGAAGCGGACCGCATACCTGATAAACGTTTCGCGCGGGCCAGTGGTCGATGAGGCTGCGCTCGTTCGTGCTCTCAATGCGAATGTCATCGCCGGAGCGGCTCTCGACGTCTTCGAGAACGAGCCACTCATGGTGCCAGGTCTCGCGGAATGCCACAATGCAATCCTGGTTCCACACATCGCCAGCGGAAGTCAGGATACGCGCGATAGAATGGCGACAATGGCCGCGGAGAATGCTGTCGCGCACCTCAAGGGAACTCGCGCTCCAAATGTGGTGAATCCGGAAGTGTATGACACGGCCGCCTACGCCGCGAGGAGAAGCGCCGCGAGCGCTTGACGCGTACGTGAGCGAGAACATACGCAGGGATGCCGTAACTTGCGCGCTCGCCGGAATCGCGGCTGTCGATCCCGGCGATCTGGTGCGACGCGCACTCGCTCAACATGCAATCGACGGCAACATTACGATCGTTGCCGTCGGGAAGGCGGCTGGCGCAATGGCGTCGGCGGCCCTGGACGTGCTCGGGTCCGCTGTTCGAGCAGGCGTCGTTATTTCGCGAGACCCGGTTCACCTCTCTGGCCCAGTCGACTGTTTTATCGGCGGTCATCCGGTGCCCAACGAACGCGGTGCGGCGGGCGCTCGAGAAATTGAGAGGATCGCCGCAGCGCTAACCGCCGACGACACACTTCTCTGCCTGGTTTCTGGCGGTGCGTCGGCATTGATGTCACTTCCCGCCGACGGGATTTCCATACACGATATGGCAAGCGTCACGACATCGCTGTTGCGGGCCGGCGCGAGGATCGACGAGCTCAATTGCGTGCGCAAGCACCTCGACAGACTCAAGGGTGGTCGTCTGGCAGCGTGCGCATTTCCGGCTGGAGTCGTGACTCTTGTGTTATCAGACGTTATCGGGGATGAGGTGACGACGATAGCTTCGGGACCCACCGTTGCCGACCCCACGACGGTTGCGCAGGCAATTGCGATTCTCAAAGCGCGTCACATCTGGGATCAGGCACCGGAATCGGTGCGTGCACATCTCGTTCAAGGCGGCGATGAATCGCCAAAACCGGGCGATCCGCGGCTCGCTCGCTCGGATAGCCGCGTAATCGGCAGCAACGTCAACGCTGCAGCTGCCGCGCGCGAGCAGGCTGTGTCACTGGGCTACGCTGCACGTGTCGTGACTACGAGTCTCTCTGGCGAAGCGAGCAAGGTTGGAGCCGATATCGTGCGCGATGTAAAGGCCGAGCTGGAGCGTGAGAAGAAAAACGTCGCACTGATCTTCGCAGGGGAGACCACGGTTACTGTCCGTGGAACCGGGACCGGTGGTCGCAATCAGGAACTCGTGCTCGGTGCGGCGATTGCGATGGATGGCACTAGCGGGATCACTGTGGCGTCACTCGGGACCGATGGGATCGATGGACCCACCGACGCGGCGGGCGCAGTCGCAGATGGCGAGTCCATCTCCAGGGCGCGTGCGCTCAATCTGGATCCATCGGCTGCGTTGACGGCGAATGACACTCACGCATTCTGGAAAGCGCTCGGCGCGCTCGTTCGGACAGGCCCGACAGGAACCAACGTCATGGACATCGTTGTCGCATTAGCGGTAGTTCCTAAGGCCTGAAGACGCCCGTGCTGGCCTGATACACGATTCGCTCGCCGCCAAGGATTCGCACCACCAATGTTCTGAGGCCGGAGCTCACTGCTGCACCAGGATTGCGATGGCCCTGGACTGCCGGTCGTAGTTCTCCGCGAAGCCAGCGCTGCACCTCGTCCAGATCGCCCAGCGACATAGCCTCGACGTTCAGAGAGAGGACGTAATAGCTCTTCTCGCCCCGTTTGGGGAGTGAGATTCGCGGCGGATATGGCTCGGCCAATTTCGCATCGACGTCGGCAAGACTGTCATACTGACCAATTGCGACCGCACTCTGGTTCGTGGCTCTTATAAGTTTGTACGTCTTTGCAAGCGGATCGTATTGCACGATGAACTCCCACTCCGCTGTCGCCTTCACGTCATTTACGAACGTGCCAGCGGCCCAACGTTCCAGCTTGTAATGCAGGCGTGCCGGGAATCCATTTCTGATCAGTTCGGATGTGCGCCCTGCAGACAGTACACCGATTGTACGTACGGTCGGCGGTTGTGTGGACCTGTCTGCGGCGGCAGGCAGAACGAGGTCAACGCGCGCGGATTGCGCCGCGCCAGCGCTCGCGCACACGCAGCAGGCAAGGAGAAAGATTACGACCCGACGCACAATTAGAATCTTCGGTTTATTCGGACGAAGAACCGCAGCGATTCGCTCGGATCGGATATCGCTTTTGCCACATATATACCGAGCAGGCCGAGGTCGAGGCCACCACCGATATCGCTCTTGTATGCGGTTGGCCACGGCGTGGTGGTACGCCATCCGCGACCAACATCCACAAATACGACGCCCTGCGGATTCGCAGTGAAGCCCACGCTTCTAAATCTCAGAGCCGGGATATTGAAGACGTCGAAGGGGTGAGATGCAAGCTGGGTACGCAACTCAAGCTGCCCAACCACAATCCGGTCGCACATCACAGGGTTCTCGGATGGAAGCACACCGGCTCCGGTGCACTGCATCACGTCGCCATTGGCACCGCCTACAGCTTGACGAAAACCATACCCGGGAAGAACACCCGGTCCGGTGACAGACAGCTTTCTTTCAAGGGGAAGTTCGTCACCGCTTACCCAGCCACCCGCTATCAGCCTGCCGTTGATCTGCGTACGTGGCGAAATGCGGTTATATCGGCGCAGATCGAAGAAAATCCTGCCGTAGTCGATCGACTGCGGAGACGACGGCGCGGTCGCGGGCGCGGGATTCTGGATTCGTGGAGCGAGTACGGCGGAGCCACTGGCGCCGTGCTCGTACCAGCCGCGCAGGTACCATCCTCCGGTCGGCTCCCGTTCGTCGTTCCGCGTGTCGAAGGTTCCGCTGAATGTGAGGAGGTGGAACACTCCTTCATCAACTGCGGGGTTGGCGCGCCAGTCGCTTCTTTCCCGGAACAGGCTGAACGGGTTGCGTTCATCCACAGACGACCACCGTTCGACCGCATATCCTGCTGCAAACGATGCCTTCGGGCTCAACGTCAGCGATGCGCCGACTTTCCCGCCATGCTTCGCGTAGTAGTCCCGGTAGTCGCGGCGAATCAGAAACGACGCGAGTCCTTGCTCCGGCTCGCTCATCTGCCACTGCTCGATTGGCGAGATCACGCTGTAGAGCCTGCCGTCGAGTCCGAGTGATTTATTCGGTCCGAACCGGGTTGCGACGGTCAGATCGTGGCCACCGTCCGGCTCATTGGTGCTGAAGCCGCGCGCCGTGCGGCCGATGAAGTAAGCGGTGGAGTTGAGCGCGAATCTGGGGGTCTCGACGGTGAGCGCGGGTCCGATCAGAACAGCCAGCCCTTCGACTCTGTTGTAGGTCTTGCCAGACGTGAAACTCGGCCCAAAGTGTACGTATGGTGCGTCCTCGTATGCGACAGTGTCGTGTGCAGTCGTGGTGTCGCGCGGAATCGTATCAACTGAGATAACCGCTGTTTGTGCATTGACGGAGCTCGCCGTGAACAACGTTCCGGCAAGCACCGAAATTGCAACCAGTACGACGGTGAGCGCAGCCATCCCCAATCGCTTCATACGACGATAAAGATTTGCGCGATCGGTCTGGAGTCGGCGAGCGGCTTCGGCAACATTGCCTGACGCCCAGGCGAGTGCGTCCGAAATCATCCTGCGCTCAATATCGTCGAGTGTGTCGGTCAGGCCACGATCCTCGACCGCGGCGTTTGTTGCTGCACCTTCCCGCGGGGGCGGAAATACTGCAGCGATATCACCAACTGTGACGTGAGAATCATTGCTCAGGATCGCGATGCGCTCAACGATGTTCGCGAGTTCGCGCACGTTTCCGGGCCATTCGTAGGACTTCATACGAGCCTCGGCGTCGGCTGACCACGTGAGTCTCGGACGACCGGTTCGCTGGTGCTGTGCCTCCGAAAAGTGATGCAGCAACTCCACAACGTCATTTCCGCGTTCGCGCAACGGAGGCAGCGCGATGGGAATTACGTTCAACCGAAAGAACAGGTCTTCGCGAAACTGTCCGTCTTCGACAGCTTTCGCGAGATCATGATTGGTCGCTGCAATGACACGGACATCGACACGAATTGTCTTGTTGCCGCCCACCCGTTGAATTTCTCGTGCCTCGAGTGCGCGCAGGAGTTTCGCCTGCGCCTCCATGCTCAGATCGCCAATCTCGTCGAGAAACAAGGTACCTGTATCTGCGAGTTCAAACTTGCCAATCCGGCGTTCTGCGGCGCCGGTGAACGAGCCCTTCTCATGGCCGAACATTTCGCTTTCCACAAGATCACGTGGTATCGCGGCGCAGTTGACACGCACAAATGGTTTTTCATGGCGTGGACTGTGCTCGTGAATGGCGACCGCAACGAGCTCCTTGCCCGTGCCGGATTCTCCCGAGATGAGCACGCGTGCATCACTGTGTGCCACGCGATTCGTCAGCGCTCGCACGCGGACCATCGCATCACTCGAGCCGACCATTTCACCGGTACGGCCGAGTTCGGCGCGCAGAACTCGTGCAGCTCGACGTGCCTGGCGTAATTCGAGAGCTGATCCCAGGGCCAGCAGAACTGTCTCCGGAGCGAGCGGCTTTTCGAGAAAGTTTACGGCGCCAACTTTCGTTGCGCGCACTGCGTCGCTCAGCGATGCACGCCCGCTCATCATGATTACAGGAAGGTCAGACCACCTCTCCCGGATTTTTGCGAGAGTTGCAATTCCATCCATCCCGCCCGGCATCATGAGGTCGATCAGCGCAACGTCCGGCTCTTCGTCCTCCACTGCCTTGACACCCGCTGCACCATCGGCGGCTTCGCGTACGTCGTAGCCTTCCGCAGTGAGAAGCGCGCCGACCATCCGGCGAATGTTGGGCTCGTCGTCAACGATCAGGACGCGCTGCACGTCAGGTCAGCTCGAACGGACGGCGTCAGACAAAACAGTTCCGTCGGCCCGCATCGCCGGCTGCGGCGCCGCGATGGCCTGAGGGGCAGCGGGTCGGGCTTCCGACAGCAGCTTTGTAGTGAACCGCTGCCCCTCGGCAACGCGTTCTACTTCCGTGGCCATCGCTTCGATCGCCTGCTCGATTCGCTCCAGGCGAGCCACCAGATCTCCAGTAGGAAGTGCTTCGCGCGGCTTCGACTCGACCCGCTTCGTAAAGGCCCGGACAAGAGGGACGCCAAGCACGATGCCCAGCACCATGATGAAGAATCCAATAGGTACAATGATGTCTGGTCCCATTTCACGTGCTCCTGTTGTTGGCAGTTGCGCTTTCGAGCAGGCGCGGATCGCGCTCGCTCAGCAACCGTGTTGTAAACCGTTGTCCTTCACCAATTCTCTCGATCTCCGCTGCCATTGACTCCATCCCGGTCTCCATTCGCTCCAACCTCGCGATGATATCCGGAACGGGCACCATGGGTTGCGCTTCCTGCGCTTTCATCCTGTCAGTACGCCTCATGAAAGCAATGCAGAGCGGTAGTACGGTTGTCACCGACACGACACAGATTCCGACCACCATTACGATAGCAATGTGCTCGCTCATGCTCGCCCCTCTCCCGCGTTTGCGGATCCAATGGGAATCGTGAATTCTATTTTGGTGCCTGACCCCACCGTGCTGTGTGCGGAGACAGATCCATCGTGGGCCCACACGGCCTGACGGGCGATCGCCAGGCCGAGTCCGGTGCCACCTGCCTTATTTGTCACATAAGGCTCCCAGATCCGTTTCAACTGCTGCGAGCCGATTCCGGGACCATTGTCCTCGATCGATATAAGAACGGCGTCCCTCGTGTTCAGAGTGGACGCAGCAACAGTCACGGTAAGCTTGCCTGCGCCATTGCAGGCGTCGACAGCATTCAGCAGTACGTTCGAGACGGCGCCTGAAAGAGCATCATGATAACCGAGAATCATCGGTAAATCCTCTGCGACGTTCAGGCTGAGCGTCATCGTCGGAGGGACTGTCGCCGTCGCCGCATAGCGCACAAGTTCGCCGAGGTCTATTCGCGATGCAGGTCCTTCGGGAAGCCGGCCGAATTGTGCGAAACTGCGCGCAGTTCTCTCAAGTCGCTCGGTCTCTGTTGCAAGGACTTCGACCGTTTCTGCGAGCTCCGGCGGCGAGCCGCGTCTGAGACGATCGATGGCAAAGCGAATTGGCGTCAGCGGGTTCTTCAATTCGTGCGCAACCTGACGCGCGCTCTCGCGGAACGCGCGCAGCCGCTCAGCCTCTACCGCACGCTGGCGTCCGAGATCGAGCGCTACAGCCGCCATCTTGAGGCGCTGACGGAGCGTTTCGAATTCCGGTGCACCTCGCTTCCTCGGTGCTATCGGAAGTTGCTCGCCTCTTCTGATCAGTTCGGTCCATTCCACCAGTTCATCTATCGGTCGGCTTAACTGGCGACTGAGGTGGCCAGCAACCCGGGACGCGCCAAATCCGATGGCGGCAAGAACGACAATTGACGACAGGACGATCGCTTCTCCACCACGACGCACCAGATAGTTGAAGCGCTCCGCCTGCTCGAGCGAGCTGGCCAGTTCTCGCTCGTGCTCGTTGAAGGCCGCTCTCTGGGCACGGTTCAAGGGGGCGGTTTCCGCCGCCGCGATGGCTCGGCGCCCAGTAGCTGCAACGCTGTCCCAGCCAGCGCGCCCGGTCACGATTGGGAGCGTGCTCCGGATCGTTACGCCCCACAATACCGTCAGGAGAGCCGTGGGTACCAGCGCGAACAGGAACAGGATCAGAAACAGTCGCGTACGGTAGTGCAGTTGCTTCGGGGGCATGTCCTAGTAAATTACAAGGGATTGCGCGACTTCGAGGATCCGCTGCCTTGGCACCGGCACCTGAAGTCGCGCGGAGTTGAAAACCTAAAAACCGAAAGTATGCCACCTCGTCACATCCGGCCCCCGGTCGCCACGCGCGGCCCGGTAGCGCCGGTGCATCGCGGCCCCCAGGCCGCCGCGCTCTCCGCTTCCGGAGGCGCATTCCACGCTCCAAACGCCGCTCTCCTCATCGATTTCGACAACGTCACGATGGGAATTCGCTCGGATCTCAACGCCGAGCTCCGCAGCCTCCTCTCTTCCGACATCGTGAACGGAAAGGTTTCCGTCCAGCGAGCGTACGCCGACTGGCGCCGATATCCGCAGTATATCGTGCCGCTGTCTGAATCCTCGATCGACCTGATATTCGCGCCCGCTTACGGATCTTCCAAGAAGAACGCCACGGACATCAGACTCGCGATCGATGCACTTGAGCTGGTATTCACGCGTCCGGAAATCGGAACGTTCATCCTCCTCAGCGGAGATAGCGATTTCTCCAGTCTCGTCATCAAGCTCAAGGAATACGGCAAGTACGTGATTGGTGTCGGTATCCGCGAGTCGTCCAGCGATTTGCTGGTTCAGAATTGCGATGAGTACTACAGTTACAACGCGCTTGCTGGTCTCGTAAACACGCGCGAGGAAGATGTCGCGAAGTGGGACCCGTGGCAGCTCGCTGGTGAAGCCGTTCAGCGCATGAAACGGAATGGCGATGTAATGCGCGCCGACCGCCTCAAGCAGGTAATGCAGCAGATCGACAGCTCGTTCGACGAGAAGAATCTTGGAATGTCAAAGTTCACCCGCTTCGTGCAGGAAGCTTCGCACCGCGGGATTCTCGCTTCGCACAAGATGGATAATGGCCAGCTCGAAGTTGATCTCCCCACTGCTGGAACAACAGGCGCGACTCCGGCAGTCGACGCAACTGCCGAGGCACCGGCGGTCGCGTCCGGCGACTCCGACTCGTCGGCAACGCCTGCCGCCGCTCCGGCGCGCGAGCCGCGCAGCCGCCGCGGCCGCGGCGGCCGCGGGCGCGATCGAGATCGTACGCGTGAACACGGCGCCACACCTGACGCAAACGCGATCGGTGCAGAGCCAGCTGCTGAATCACAAGCGGGTGAATCGCGTCCGCCCGAACCACGCGCTGCTGAACCACGCGCGGCTGGTGAGGCTCCGGCGCAATCCGAACTTTCGTTTGCCGAGCGAGAGCCGCGTGCGTCGCGGCCCACAACACCCGCGACAACCCTCCCAGCGCCAACCCCATCCGAACCGAACAAGGTCGCGGACGACATCGGCGGTGGTGGCCTGAGACTGACGCGTGATGAGGCCTTCGACCTGATGCGTCGTGCTGTCGATCACATAGCGAAGCACGGCGGCGGAACGCGTGCCAGCGATGTACGACGTATTGCGCGCGAGTTGCTCGGTCGCGACAGCGAAAGTCTCAACGAGAAGAATTTCACAAGGATTCTCAAGGACGCGCACGACTCGGACATCATCGATCTGCGTCGTCGCGGCGACGATTACGAAGTGCGACCAGCTGTCGTCGTCGCACCGATCGTCGATCAACTGGATGCAGCAGCGATCGCCAATGCTCCCGTTCGTCCACCTAGCGCTCCAGCCGCCCGTGGCATGGGCCTGCGCGGTGCTGGCAGCCGTCACTCTCGACGTGGTGCGGAAGCGCTGCCGCTTGATCTGTTGTCCGTTGGAGTCGTGGACTACGATTCTCCAATCAGAGTGCCAGTAGTCCCGCCCGTGCCGTCTGCGCCGGAAGAAACTCCCGCAGCTCCAGCACGCAAGACAGCCCCCGGTCGCAAGGTCACAGCGAAGAAGCCAGCACGCGCCGCCACGGCGCCAACGGCTGCTTCGGTGCCCAAGCCAGCAGCGAAGGCAGCCGGAAAGACCGCCGCAAAGCCGGCCGCCAGGACCGCTAGAAAAGCGGCGGCAAAAAAGACGACGACTCGGAAGTAAGGAACCTGGTTGCCCCGTGGATGCGGCTTGCCGCANNCCTGGAATAAAGACCAAAAGACCAGATGAAACCCGGACGAATCGTCCCTGCGAGTTTCTATGCTCGCGATACCGAGCTTGTTGCGCGCGAAATGCTCGGTATGCTGCTTCAGTACAGGACCGAGCGGGGAACCGCGAGCGGCATGATCGTCGAGACCGAAGCGTATGTCGGTGAACACGACGCGGCGTGTCACGCCGCCGCAGGACTGACCACGCGGACGGCCCCGCTGTACGAGCGCGCTGGCATCGCGTACGTGTATTTCATCTACGGGATGTACTGGTGTTTCAATGCCGTGACTCGCCCGTCAGGCCAGCCAAGCGCCGCGTTGGTGCGCGCTATCGAGCCTGTTGAAGGAATCGATTTGATGCGGCGCCGCAGGCCACATGCGCGCCGCGACCGCGATCTCACCAACGGACCTGGCAAACTCTGCATGGCCCTGGGGATCACTGGCGGCGTGAACGGCCAATCACTCCAGCGAGGATCCCTGGTGATCCGGGACTACGCTGCCATCTCCGATTCGGCCGTTGCGGTAACTCCGCGCATCGGCATCAGACACGCAGCCGACTGGCCGCTGCGCTGGCTCGTCCGTGACAATGAATTCGTGTCTCGGGGCTGATTCGAGCTGGCAAACGAAACGCGCATCGCGCCGACTGCTGCGCGATGCACGTTTGAATCTCCCTGACGCTACTGGCTGTCGATCGAACTTCCGAAGTTGTACCGGATGCCCACCGAGAGAGCGGTTATCGGCTTTGTGACCAGAAACTGGCCGCTCGATGGGATGAAGGACGCCTGCGCGTAGATCGCAGTGAGGTGGATCTGCCACTGTGCGCCAACGATCGCGAACAGCGATGAGCGGCTGCGTGCGTCGTCAACAGCCTGCGCAGTGCCTGATGGAGTCGGCGTGTTAAGCGAGTCAGGTTGCACCGCCGCACTTCCCACCAGACTGAGTGCGTAACCGCCGCCAGCGTACGGACGGAAGCGGTTTGAATGCCATGGGAATGCGAGACCGCCAATAGATACAGTTCGCAGGTCGTGCACCGAAACCGGTCGAATCCCGTTCGCGGCCGTCGCGTCCGCAATTCCCGATGTGCGGGTGAAGCTCGCCTGATCGTACGCCAGGTACAATCCACCAGTGCTGCGAGTGATCATCCAGTCGGCGCCGATCGTACCGGCCTGACTGGTGGAGCTGTTTGGAGTACCGATCGACGTGCTCCCGGCATGCAGACCCCAGAACCATGAGTTCTGGAAGAGCTGCTCCTGTTGTGCCTGCAGCGCTGAGGCTGCAAAGCAAAGGGAGAGCGGAACAGCAGCTAGCAGACCAAAGCGCGTGCGGCGCATGACGACTCCTACATTATGAGATGATTCCCAGCTGCCTCCCCACTGAGGTAATGGCAGCCACAGCGGCGTCCAGGTCGTCACGGGAGTGCGCGGCGCTTATCTGACAGCGGACCCGCGCCTGACCCTGCGGTACAACCGGGAAGCCAAAGCCTGTCACAAAGACGCCTTGAGCCAGCAACATGTCACTCATGCGGATGGCGGCAGACGTCTCTCCCACAATTATCGGCACAATTGGCGTCTCACCCGGCAACGGCTTGAACCCGGCTTCCTGGATGGCACCCCTGAAGTACCTGGCGTTGTCTCTCAAGCGCGTTACCAGGTCCGGATGGCCTGTGATAAATCCGACGGCTGCCAGAGCGCTGGCCGCGACAGTGGGCGGCAGCGCGTTCGAGAAGAGCTGCGGTCGCGAACGCTGGGTCAACATGTCGCACAGCGCTTCAGACCCCGCCACGAAGCCGCCAGCGGCTCCGCCGAGTGCCTTGCCGAGCGTCGACGTTATGACATCGACCTGGCCGAGCACTCCGAAGTGTTCTGCGGTACCTCGGCCGGTCTCGCCGAGAACTCCTGTTGCGTGCGAGTCATCCATCACGACGATTGCATCGTGTTCCCGCGCGATGTCCAGAATCTCCGGCAGCTTCGCAATGCTTCCCTCCATCGAGAACACACCGTCCGTCCAGACTATCCGCCGCCTTGCGGATTTCGCGGCCCTTAATTTCTCGCGAAGATCGTCCATGTCGGAATGGGCGTACACCCCGGTCGTACACTTGGTGATCGCCTTGGCGAGCCGCATCGAATCGACGATGGACGCGTGGTTGAGCGCGTCGGAAAGGACGACGTCGCCTTCTTCAGCGATCGATGCGGTGAGGCCCTCGTTGGCATTCCAGCAGGAGACATAACTGAGTGCCGACTCCGTTCCCACGAAGCTCGCGAGTGCCGTTTCCAGCTCCCGATGAACCGTGAATGTGCCGCAAATAAATCGTACACTTCCGGTGCCGGCGCCGAAGGTCTCCAGGCCCTTGATCCCGGCACCCACCACGTCGGGCTCGTCGCAAAGTCCGAGGTAATTGTTGGACGAGAGGATGAGTACGTCTCCCCGACCTTCCATCTTTACGTGCGCGGACTGAGGCGACGCGAGGTAGTTGAGCCGCTTGTAGACTTTGTCGTCCTTCAATTGCTGGATCGAGGCCTGGAGCGACGATACGAAGTTCTTGTTGATCATGATTTCACCTGAATAAGAAGGAAGCGGCGACGGTCGGGGCGACGCACGCGTCGCCCTTACTGGGGCGACGCATGTCGCCCTTACTGGGGCGACGCATGTCGCCCTTGCGTTCAGTCCGCGATCTCGAAAATTACCTTTCCGGCATGACCGGATTTGATCGCCGCGATCGCCGCGTCAAAGTCCGCGAGTGGGAAACGATGGGTAATGACTGGAGTCGGATCAAACTCCCCGGACCTTAGAAAACGGGTCATCAGAATCCACGTGTCGTACATGCGACGACCGACGACTCCGTAGATCGTGATCCCCTTGAATATCACTTCGTTAGCGAAGTTGATGTCTATGGGCTTGGCCGGAATCCCGAGCATCTGCACTCGGCCGCCAACGCGAACCAGAGCCAGCGCCTGATGGACTGCAGACGCAGCGCCGGACATCTCGAGCACCACGTCAGCACCTAGTCCGTCCGTCGCTTTCCTGACTGCTGCCTCGGCTTCGGAAGGATGAACCACGTCGTGAGCGCCCATCGTTTTGGCGAGCGCGAGGCGCGTCTCGTTGACGTCGCACGCGATGATTCTCGAAGCGCCGGCTGCCTTGCAAATGCCGACGGCGAAGATCCCGATCGGCCCGCATCCTGTAATGAAAACAACCGATCCGGGAATGTCCGCCGTGAGTGCCGTATGGAAGGCGTTCCCCATGGGATCCATGATTCCACCGATCTCGTAAGGCGTGGAATCGTCCAGATGCCAGACGTTGGTCGCGGGCATTGCGATGTACTCCGCGAAGCATCCATCGCGATCCACACCGATGATTTTTGTGTGAGGACAGACGTGCGAATTTCCCGTCCGGCAGAGGAAGCAGCGACCATCGACGATGTGTCCCTCGGCTGTTACGCGGTCGCCCGTGTGAACGTCTGTGACGAACTTGCCGACACTGACAACGTCACCCGCAAACTCATGTCCGACCGTGAACGGCGGACGGCAACGACCCTTGGCCCAATCATCCCAATCGTAGATATGTACGTCGGTTCCGCATACGCCGGCGCGGCGAACACGGATCAGAACTTCGTCGTCGCGGATCTCCGGAACAGGGACATCGCGCATGGTGAAACCCGGACCTGCAACCTCTTTGACAAGCGCTTTCACGCGTTCAACTCCGAAACATTGTGAGTGGTGCGGTGGTTCAATAAGACTGGTTTGGCAACCGGTTTTGAAACTGGCACTTCCGAAATCTGTAACTAAAGCATTGCCTTGCAAATACGTGATACCTATATTCTCTTGTGGTTACGAATTCGTATAGCGCGAAATGTGCTGAATTCGTAACGGCGCGGGCGGCAAGTTCAAGTCCGCGTGCTGTGCCCAGGCGTCCCACCGGGGGTACGCCGGGAATGTGAACTCCGATAGGAGATGCAATCATGGCAGCAGCTAAGAAGGGTGGTCGTAAGAAAGCGGGTGCTCGCAAGAAAACCGCTCGTAAGGGCGGCGCGCGTAAGGCAGCCCGCAAGGGCGGAGCGCGGAAGAAGACCACGCGCAAGAAAACCGCTCGCAAGAGCTCGGCCCGCAAGGGCGCAGCGCGTAAGAAGAGCACGCGTAAAAAGTCCACCCGCAAGAGCGCGGCTCGGAAGAGCTCCGGCCGTAAGTCGTCCGCGCGTAAGAAGACCACGCGCAAGAAGGCGGCTCGCAAGAGCTCACGCCGTAAGTCCAGCTCTCGCCGCAAAGCCAGCAGCGCTGGCGCAGCAGGCGCAGCAGCAGCGATGTAAGCAGTTGCTCCAAACAAAAAAGCCGGCGATGAGCCGGCTTTTTTGTTGCCCGCAACCCTGGCTCATCCATTCTCCGGCAAGTCCTGCAAAATCAAAGAGCCCCGACTTCGCGGGGCTCTTCAAGTGGCAACACTGACTACCATCAACTACGCGGCTTTCGACGCACTATCTGTCGGTTCGGGTGCCGGTCCCCAAACGTAGGTTGAAAAAATCGGGGTTGGCTCGTCCCGTGATCCGCGCGATATGATGATGCCGAGCGGTTCGTCTGACCGCTTCGTTTCCGTAATCTTTGTCATTCTGGATACCTCCGTCATGCGCTTCTATAACGCACAGCAAGGGCCATCCGGTCGCGCAGCTCGCGTGGATCGTCAAGTCGTGTTACTGCAATGCTTTAGCGATACTTCAAGCTTCCAGCGGCTACGCGGGCAACCCGGGCAGTCGATACGAATAGACACGCAAATGGAAAATGCCCGTGTCAAACTGACACAGGCATTCGAGATTTGGCACCGAGCGTAACAGCCGTTACGCAGCGCCCTTTCTGGCTACGAAACTGGTCGGAACGGAGCCGTGATGTTCGACTGAAACCTGCCAGCCGTGATATTGTGCGGACAGTTCCGCCATTGCCGGTTCGCTATCGCCAAGCGAACTCACAAGGTGAACACCGCCGTCACGTGTGACTTCCTTCAATAGATCGAAGACTTCCTGGCGCTCCTCCTTCGACAGTCCGGAGAAGGCGCTTGGTGAACACACCACGGCGCTGAGCTTCACTTCGCGCGACCACTCGCGGAGGTCCGCAATGTAGCCATGCACGCGATCGATCAATCCCGCTTCTTCTGCCGCATTGACGATTCGCTGAATCGTGCTTCGCTCGTTGCCCACGGCGAACACCTCGTATCCGTGCGCGGCCAGATAGCATGCGACTGCTTCACTGTCGTCACCGCTGACGAGTACGTTGGACTCTGCCGGAGGACGAACCTCTCGCGCGAGCGCGCAGTCTGGCGCGAAGCCCCAGTGTTCCGGCCGCTGCCGCTCGCGCTGGTCCTTGAGTCGCTTCCGGCGCCAGGTCTCGTAGCTGACGAGACGCAACCGCTTGAAGATGATGCGGTCCACCTCTTCCCACACGACGAGCTCGGTCAAGGCGAGCTGTGGCTCATCACGCAACGCGCCTACGGCCTCATCCCCAAGCTTGAGGATGGTACGGCGCGGCAATGATTCCTTGTACGCCTCAATTTCGTCCTCGACGTACAGTTCATATTCGTGACGGAGCGATCGCTGCGGGCGATTGGTCATGAGCACTGGAAGCTAGAGTAGGAGCCGCAGCGCGCAAGGGGCGGCACACGAATACCGATGATACCGTAACAGTCGGTCGCAGCCGTCACGTGCATGTGTTGACGCTACGCTGTCTCTTAAGCAATACTCAGTCCGCCGCTTCCAGCAGCGCGCCCTTCAGATAACCCGTCTCGGGGATCGTAACGATTTCCGGGTGATCGATCGCCTGACCAGTCAATTCCCGCAGCACGATTCGTCTGCCACTGTCCGACGCGGCATCCCGGAGTATGTCGAGAAACAGCGGCCGCGTCAGGTGAAAGCTGCAGCTCGCCGTGAACAGAAGCCCGCCGGGCGCAAGCAACTTCATTGCGCGCAGGTTTATGTCCTTGTAACCGCGGATCGCTCCCGGCAGCGATGGCTTGTTCTTCGCGAACGCAGGCGGGTCCAGTACGATGGTGTCGTACCGGGTACCATCCCTCTCGCGCTCGTGAAGAAAGTCGAAAGCGTCAGCCGTCACGAAGTCGATGTTGCTCAGATTGTTCCGTTGCGCATTCTGTAGCGCCCGATCGAGCGCAGCCGCGGAGGAATCGAGCGACGTTACATGACTGGCTCTGCGCGCCAGGTGCAGGGCGAACGAACCGTGATAACTGAAGCAGTCGAGCGCGGCGCCTCGCGCCAACTCGCCGATCATGTGCCTGTTCTCTCGTTGATCCAGAAAGGCTCCGGTCTTCTGTCCTGTCCACGGAGCGGCGAGATAGCGGATGCCATATTCACTGACTTCGATCTCCTCCGGCACCTCTCCGTGGAGGAGTACGGTCTCCCTGACGAGCCCCTCTCGCTCGCGCGAACCTGCGTCATTCCGCGCGAGGATTCCGGCCGGTCTGAACAGATCGATCAGCGCGCCGACGATCTCGTCACGGAACGCCTCGATGCCTGCGCTGGAAAGTTGCAGCACGATGTAATCGCCGTATCTGTCTATCACGAGCGACGGAAGGCCGTCGCCCTCTCCGTGCACGACGCGCCACGCGTTGGTGAGCGGCGCGAGCGCCGTTCTCCTGGCAGCGGCCGCGCCTATGCGCGCCTTCCACCAGTCCCGGTCAATTGCGACGTCTGCTTCGCGAGTGAGCAGTCTCAGCGATATTTCCGACTTGGGGCTCCAGAGTGCAACGCCAAGCGGGCGGCCGCGCTGGTCCTCGACTTCGACGGAACCGGCCGCGGAATCCGGCTGTTTCACGATATCGCTCCGGAAAATCCACGGATGCCCGGAGTCCCACCGATGGGCACCGCGGCTCGAAACGGTCGCTATCGCATGACGTTCGCTAGCTGCCATGGCGCAAAGTACACGATTCTTGCGATAGGAGAGGCAAAGATGAAATACACCCGCAAACGCTCTGCCGCGACCGTAGCAGGCGCCATCCCTGTTGCTGCTGCTCTGACTTCGGCGGCCCTTGCAACCTGGCGTCAGCGCACGACCTCCGGCAAGTTCGAGAGGCTGGGCGCCGCTGCGATGGAGACCCTGCTCAACGCCATCGACGCCAACGACCCTGTTACTGGCGCGCATGTCCGGCGGGTCGCGAGGTATGCGCTCGTTCTGGCAGACGCGATGGGCACCGACGCTCATACCTGTCACGTGATCGAACGCGTCGCACTGTTCCACGACATCGGCAAGATTCACGAGGCGCTCTTCGACGTGATTCACGACGACGGGAAGCTGGATCCTCACGAACGAAGAGAGATTCGTACGCATCCTCAACGCGGTGCGAAGGTACTCGCTCCGCTTGCGGCGTTTTATCCCGACCTTTCGAAAGGTGTCGTGGCGCACCACGAGCGCTGGGACGGATCCGGCTACCCGCGCGGTCTGAAGAAAAAAACGATCCCGCTCGCGGCGCGGATCGTCGCCATCGCAGACACGTTTGACGCAATAACGCACTCGCGCCGATACCGTCCCGGCAAGAGTCTGGAAGTCGGAATGACGGCCATCCGTGAAGGGCGGGGAACTGAGTTCGATCCGGAACTTGCGGATCTGTTTCTGGCCCCGCCGGTGATGGATCGCATCCGTGATGAGATGCGCGCTGCGAGGTCAGTGGAACGTGCGCCGAAGCGGCGACGTCGGTCTCAGCACGGCGGCGACATCGGTGTTCCGGATGTAAGCTTCAGATGGCGCGAGACCGCACCAGCACAGACCGATCTGGATCGGCCGCCGAGCTAGTAACGCGCAGTGACAGACGCCTCGGGCCTTTACAGACCCCGTGACGCTCGTAGCTTGGCAGCGCTGTCAGCGCCTCTTTCGGCCTTGATCGCTCGCTTGGCCTGCTCGTGTTGAGCGAGTGATGTCCGGAATTCGTGGTGACCGTCTGGCGCAGCGACAAAGTACAGATACGGGACGCTCGCGGGCGCCAGTGCGGCGCGCAGGCTCGCGCCGCCCGGTGAAGCGATCGGACCGGGTGGAAGACCGGCGTGCAGATATGTGTTGTACGGTGAATCGATCGCAAGATCGCGATACAGGACGCGATCGGTGTGGCGCCCCAGCACATACTGAATCGTCGGATCCGCCTGGAGTAGCATGCCGTCCTTCAACCGGTTGTAATACACGGCCGCGATCACCGGTCGCTCCGATGGCACCCGAGCTTCCTTTTCGACGATGGAGGCCATCGTGACGATCTGGTGCCGGCTGTAGCCGAGCGCGACGGCTTGCGCATCATACTCCGGCTTCCATTCGCGCTCGAAACGTTTCACCATCTCCGTCACCGCCTCGCGCGCCGACGTTCCCGGCGCAAAGACGTACGTGTCGGGAAAGAGATAACCCTCGAGTGTCGCAGCTGGATCGCCCACCCGCGCGCGAAGTGCGGAATCACGGACCGCCGCATCGACGGAATCGGGAGATGCGTCGAGCGCGCGAACAAGCACCGGCGTGATCTGGGCGATCGTGAATCCTTCGGGGATAGTCACGCGATTGATGACCCCGACGCCGCCGTTCATGGCTCGCAGCAGGTCGTTCCAGCGCGTTCCGTGTCTGAGCACGTAGGTTCCCGCCTGAATCTGTCGGTCGCGTCCTCGCGCGCGTGCATATATCCGGAAGGCGAGAGGCGATCCGATTACACCCGCGGACGACATCGAGTCTGCAGCGACCCGGAACGTCGCACCACGCGGGATGATTACGCGTACGGGGTCTCCAGACGGCCCCGCGCAGCCGCTGACCAGCAAGGCAGCCGAGATTGCCGCGAACTGCACTGATCTGGATAGGAAATGGTGTCGCATTGTGCTAGCCAGGAAGACTCAGCGCGTGCTGTAAAAGCAACGCGGCGGCCATCGCATCCACGTCTCCCTTGCGCCCCTTTGTGGAGCCGCCCATGTCACGCACGCTTCGCAGAGCAGCCGATGTCGTGTATCGCTCGTCGACGTACCGCACCGGCAATCCCGTTCGCTTCAAAAGTGCTTCGCCGACGACGCGCACTTCAGCACACCGTGCTGTTTCCTCGCCAGAACCGTCCAACGGTAAACCGAGCACAAATCCCTCTGCCTCCAACGCCTCTGCCCGACGGATGAGTTCCGCAACAGGTGGCCGCTTGCCAGCTCGGCGCTCTATGAAACCCGCGGGTGATGCGATTGTGCCCGTCGGATCGCTGATCGCGAGACCGACTCGCTTGTCACCATAATCAACAGCCATCAGCCGACCGCGCAAGCCGGCCATCAACCTTCTGCCATCTTGCGGAAGAACTCGGCGTTGTTCTTCGTGCGCGACAACTGCTTGAGGAGAAAGTCGATCGCATCCGTTTCTGGCATGTCAGCGAGGAACTGGCGGAGCAGTGTAGTGCGATTTATTTCACTCTGGTCCAGCAACAGTTCTTCCTTCCGGGTTCCCGATTTGAACACATCAATCGCCGGGTAAATGCGCCGATCGGCGATCTTGCGGTCGAGCACCAGTTCCATGTTGCCGGTGCCCTTGAACTCCTCGAAGATCACGTCGTCCATTCGCGAGCCGGTTTCGATCAACGCAGTCGCGATTATCGTGAGAGAACCGCCGCCAGCGATGTTTCGGGCAGTGCCGAAAAACGCCTTCGGCTTCTGGAGCGCTGTAGCTTCCACACCGCCGGAGAGAATTTTCCCCGTGGTTGGTGCGACGGTATTGTGCGCTCTGGCGAACCGGGTGATTGAATCGAGCAGAATCACAACATCGTGACCAGCCTCGACGAGCCTTTTCGCTTTCTGAAGCACCATCTCCGAGACCTGCACGTGTCGCGCGGCGTCTTCGTCGAATGTGGAGCTTATGATCTCCGCGCCCGGTACCGTTGCCTTGATCTCGGTCACCTCTTCCGGTCGCTCGTCGATCAGCAGCATGATGATCCGGACTTCCGGATGATTCTCGGAAATCGCGTTGGCCATCTTGGTCAGCAGGATCGTTTTTCCGGCGCGCGGCGGTGCAACGATCAGCCCGCGCTGTCCCTTGCCAATCGGCGTCATGATATCAACAACGCGCATGCTGAGATCGCCATCCGCCGTTTCCAACTTCAAACGTGTATCGGGATACTGCGGTCTCAATGAATCGAAAGGGACGCGTATCCTGGACGTGTCTGGATCGAGGCCGTTGATCTGTTCGACACGCAGGAGCGCGAGATATTTCTCCCACGGCTTGGGCGGCCGGACTTCACCAAAAATTTCGTCGCCCGTTCGCAAATCAAACCGTTTGATCTGCGACGGCGACACATACACGTCGTCGGGTCCGGCCAGATAACTCCAGTCCTGACTGCGCAGAAATCCGTAGCCTTCAGGGAGAATTTCGAGTACTCCCTCCGCGCGCAACGACACTCCTGCATCGAGCAAACTCTGCCCGATCTTGAGAATCAGCTCGGGCTTGGTCATCCCTTCAGGATGATCCACCTGAAGTCCGTCGGCCATGTTCTGCAGTTCAGTGACGGTCTGCCGTTTTAGTTCTGCTATCTCCACAAAAGTCGCTATGTGTGTATTGATGTGTGTATTGATGTTGTTGCCGGCGCTGTCAGAAGGCGAGGTAGCGCAGCGGATGCTTCTTGGCATCCATCACGATTGAATCCAGCTTTGCGTTCGTAATATCAAGCTGGTTAGCGAGCGCTACCCCTTCACTCGATTTGCCGGCGTAGCGGGCGACGCTTGCCCGCAATTCCGCTACAGAGGCCATCGTACTTCGGGCCTGAACTACGAGTGTAGAGTCTCGTCTGAATCGACCAAATTCGCCACTGCTGGTAGATGCCGCAGCGCCAATTGAATCGGCGAGAGCGCTCACACGGGTGGTCTGCTTACGAAGACTGGCTGTGTCGCGGATCAGGCTCGCGATTGTTCCCTTCGAGGCCAGCGCGCGGTCGGCAAAATTGTCCATGGCGACGTGAACCGCCTCGGCCTGCTTTACCGACAACTTGCGGAGCGACGCCACATCGCCAAGTGTCGTATCGAACTCGGTCTTCAACGTCGATATGCTCGCTCCAATTCCGGTCACGCTGTCCGCTAGTGAAGAAGCGTCCGCGATTCCTGAACGCGCTTCGATCTGGGTCCGCGCCCGTAGTGTGTCCCCCGGCTTTATTGGAGGCGATTGGATAGTTCCCATCGTTATCGAGATGACCGGGCTGCCAACGACCCGTCCACTTGGCTGGATCTGAACATCCGAATTGCGCCGGATGTATCGGAGGTAGGTATCCAGGACGTCCATGCTGATCGCGACGCGCTCGGTCGTATCCGCAGACGGAGGCCGCAGTTGGACCGATTCCACCAACCCCACCTTCTGCCCTGCCAGCCGGACCTCCGTGCCGTTCAGGACCCCGGCGGCAATGTCAGTCACCATGTAGATGCGGGAAGTGTCGCCGTGCAGCCCTCCGATGCGCGCAAACCGCATCACCGCGAATACAACCGCGACGATCCCAAGAAGTACAAGAATTCCAACTTTTAGCTGAGACCAGTTTTCGGCGCGTGGCATGCGGCGGGGAGGGGTGCCGGAGTCGGGCCTGCGAAGGACACGTTACTACTGCAGGGACGGGCGGGAATGCAGTGCGCGCGGCGGGATTCGAACCCACGACCTTCGGCTCCGGAGGCCGACGCTCTATCCAGCTGAGCTACGCGCGCGACTATCTATCGACCATGTAAAATAACCGCCCGGCCGCGAAATGGGCGCCGAAACCTGTCATCCCGCCGAAAGCCGTCATCCCGCCGAAAGCCGTCATCCCGCCGAAGGTCGGGATCCAGGTTGCAGTCATCCCGCCGAAGGTCGGGATCCACGTTGCAGTCATCCCGCCGAAGGTCGGGATCCATGGACGAGGGCCAGTCACCGCCGAAGGAGTAGTCATCCCGCCGAAGGTCGGGATCCACGGACGAGGGTCAGTTACACCAAAAGACGCCACCCCCGCGCTCGCGGGGATGACGTCTCTCAATCCATTATAGCCTTTGACCCACGCCTGCCTACCGATCCGTATCGGCGTCCATATCCGCGTCTCCATCATCCAGCGGCGGACTGTCCTCGCCCTTAACCTCCGCGGTGCTCGGCACTATCGCCTTTCCACCGTGCGACGCGAGGAAGCTGTTGACTCCCTTCAACTCTCCCAGCGTTGTGTGAAGTGCGCGCAGCTGAACATCGAGCTGTGCGGATAAGAGTTTATAAACCTCGAAAGCCTGATCCGTCGGTCGATAAGCCGCGCCGCCGACATCACTGCCGAGTGCTGCAATCTTGTTGTTGAGCCGGATTGGGAAGTTGAGTGGATCCTCGCTCGCATGACTCTGCGTTTGATAGATCGCTTCTTCTATCGTCGTGAGCTTCTGCATCACCGGCTTGCTCTGCTGATCAAATGCAGCGCGATCGGCACCCGAGAGGCCCTTCGCAGCCTCGTCCACCTGGTACCGAACGTTGCGCACTGTCCGGACAGCGTTATTCGCCGCACTCAACGTGTCGCGGATCTTGATAAGGAATGCAAACTGCTCATCCAGATCGTGCTGCGTCGCGGTGGTGCGCGGATCCTTTAGGAGTTCGAACTTCTGCGTCTGAGTCACGCCACCAGTCGTCATTCGTACGGAGTACGTTCCCGGAGGAGCCATCGGGCCCGTCACACCGCCGCCCCAGAACACCAGTCCCTTGAACGCGGCAGCGTCGGGATAGCGCAGGTTCCAGTCGAATGTGTTGAGACCAGCCTTGTTCGCTACGCGTGCCGTTTGCGGACTACCGCGGCGACCACCACCTCGCGCCGGTTGACCAGCGGCGCCCGCGCGCATCAACTTGGCAATGCTGTCGCGGCTCACGCCCGCCTTTTCGAGGCTGTCACGCATCGCAACTCGTTTGGCCGCAGCGTCGATGCTGTCTGCGCGCTGCGTCGAGTCCTGTTCGCTCGAAAAGTGACGGATCACGTTTCCTTTAGGATCCAGGAAATCGAGCGTCACAACCTGCTTCGGCGACTTGACCCAGTAATACACTACTGCGCCAGACACCGGATTCGCTGCGCTCGGCGGGCTCCCCGTAGCACCGCTGCTTCCACCGCCGTAGAAATTCGTGCGATATACCTTGCGCGGCGCGAACAGGTGAGCGGTCGAAGCCATGATTGCAGGCGTGATCTGTCGCAGTGTGGAAATGTCATCCATTATCCAGAAACCGCGGCCGTGCGTCGCGGCGATCAGATCGCCGTCCTTTATAGCCAGATCATGAACCGGCACAATCGGCAGATTCCGCCGGAGTGATTGCCAGTTCGCGCCATCGTTGAATGAAACCCAGACGTCACGCTCGGTACCGGCGAACAGCAGACCTCGACGTACGGGATCTTCACGGATCGTACGTGTGAACTCCGTGTTGCCAATACCGTTGACGATCTTCGTCCACGTCTTGCCGTAATCCGTAGTCTTGTACAGATACGGTTGCATGTCTTCAAGTTGATAACGGTTCGCCGCGACGTACGCCGTTCCTGCTGTGTAGTGCGATGGCTCGATTATGGAAATACGCGTCCACTCCGGCAGATCCTTTGGCGTCACGTTGGTCCATGACTTTCCAGCATCGCGCGTGATGTAGATCAGACCATCATCCGACCCTGTCCAGATCAGACCGGCCTGAACCGGCGACTCCGCAATCGCGAAGACTGTCCCGTAGTACTCGACCGAAGTCTGGTCCTTGGTGATCGGTCCGCCAGATGCCCCGAGTGTACTGGGGTCGTGTCGCGTGAGATCCGGGCTGATCGCAGTCCAGTGCTGGCCCTCGTCAGTCGACTTGAAGACCACACTGCTGCCCATGTACATGATGCTCGGATTGTGCGGCGACAGCACGATCGGGAACGTCCACTGGAAGCGATACTTCGCGTCCTTGGCATCGTGACCCATCGGATTATCCGGCCACGGATTCACGTCGCGGCTCAAGCCGGTGTTCACATCGTAGCGCGTCAGAAGACCGCCGTACGATCCGGCAAACACAACGTTCGGCGAATCGGGCCGCACTGCGATGTAACCGCTTTCACCGCCTCCTACGTCATACCAGTCCGCAACGCCGATTCCGCCTTCCTTCCTGCTCGGCCCGCACAGCGTAGAGCGATCCTGCTGCGCGCCGCAGACGCGGTACGGGAAATTTGTAGTCGTCTCAACGTGGTAGAACTGGCCAGTCGCCTGATACTCCGGCGTCCATGTCGCACCGCCATCGATCGTAACCGTCGCACCGCCATCATTCGATTCGATCATGCGTTGCGGATCGTTCGATGCAATCCAGAGATCGTGATTGTCACCGTGTGGAACGCTGATCGACTTGAACGTCTTGCCGCCGTCCAGCGAACGGTAGAAACCAACGTTGGTGACGTAGACTTCATCTGCGTTCTTGGGATCCGCGAAGATGCGTGTGTAGTACCACGCCCGCTGCCGGAGCGTGCGCTCCGTGTTCAGTTTTGTCCACGTTGCGCCGGCGTCGTCGGAGCGGAACACACCGCCTGAATCGGCCTCGATGATTGCCCAGAGACGTCCCGCCTTTACCGGCGACGCCGTGATCCCGATGTTGCCGATGATTCCCTCCGGCAACCCCTTGTTGCGCGTGATCTCGGTCCAGTGGTCTCCGCCGTCAGTTGACTTGAAGATCCCGCTGCCCGCGCCGCCGGAGACGAGCTTCCACGGCTGGCGATACGCTTGCCAGAATGCCGCGTAGATCGTTTGAGAATCGAACGGATCGATTTCCAGGTCTGTAATACCAGTGGAATCGTTCCGGAAGAGAATCTTCTTCCACGTCTTGCCACCATCGACAGTCTTGTAGACCCCGCGCTCCGGATTTGGGCCCCACACGTGTCCCTGCGCGCCTACGTAAACGATGTCGGGATTCTTTGGGTCGATCCGGACGCGCGATATCTGCTGCGTTTCCTTCAGACCCACGTACTTCCACGTCTTGCCGGCATCCGTCGACTTGAAGACGCCATCACCGTTCGAGACGTTGCCGCGAATCGGTGATTCGCCTGTCCCTACGTAAACGATATCCGGATTCGACTTGCTCACCGCAATAGAGCCGATCGTGCCGCCGAAGTACTTGTCGGTCACGGCCTTCCACGTGATTCCGCCGTCAGTTGTCTTCTGGACACCACCGCCGGTGGTGCCGATGTAATATTCGCGCGGTCGAGCGTCGGAGCCCCCCACAGCCACCGAGCGGCCGCCGATGAAGGGGCCAAGCTCGCGCCACTTGAGAGCAGTAAACGCGAGACTGTCGTAAGTCGTGGACTGCGCCTGAGCTGCGCCCAGGGGCGCGAGGCAACAGGCGACGAACGCGAGCCCACCCAATAATCTGCTGACCTTCACGAGCACTCCTCCGTTGATGTACGGCGACACGCCATCAGGAACCCCCAGCGGGAGTCCCGGTCCCTCAGACATAACCTACACATCCGGCCTACGCCCCGCAGCCATTCGGTGTTGTGAACCGGTTTGTGAAGTTGACGCCCTCCCCGGATAGATTTGTCGCATGACTTCATCTGCAATCAAGCTCACGGTTCTTCCGGGCGACGGGATCGGTCCCGAAGTGGTCTCGTCCGCCCTCAAAATCATATCCGCGGCAGGCGTCCGGCTCGAACCTGACGTCCAGGTTGCCGGCGCGCAAGCATTCCAGCGGGGCGTCGAGTCAGGCGTACCGGCTGACACCATCGCATCCGTCGAACGCACGCGGCTGGTCCTCAAGGGACCGCTCGAGACCCCGATCGGCTTTGGCAACAAGAGCGCGAACGTCACTCTCCGGAAGTTCTTCGAGACCTTCGCGAACGTCCGTCCGGTTCGTGAGCTGCCGGGAGTGAAGACACCGTACGCCGGCCGACACATCGACATCGTCGTCGTCCGCGAAAACGTCGAAGATCTCTACGCCGGCATCGAGCACATGGAAACGCCCGCCGTCGCCCAGTGCCTCAAGATCATCACCCGGCCAGGTTGCGAAAAGATCACCCGATTCGCGTTCGAGTATGCAATGGCCGAGGGGCGCCACAAGATTCACTGCGCAACCAAGTCCAACATCATGAAGTTCACCGAAGGTCTGGTGCAGCATACGTTCGAGGACATTTCAAAGGAATACGCATCGATCGAAGCGCGTCACATCCTCGTTGACAACGCTGCCCATCAACTTGCGATGCACCCCGAGCAGTTCGACATCATTTTGACGACGAACATGAACGGTGACATCCTGAGCGATCTCACCTCCGGACTGACCGGTGGACTCGGCTTCGCGCCATCAGCAAATATCGGAAGCGACGTCGCGATGTTCGAAGCCGTGCACGGATCGGCGCCAGACATCGCCGGCAAGAACCTTGCGAACCCGACGGCCTTGATTCTCAGTGCCATCATGCTGTTGCGTCACGTTGGGGAAGGGAATGCCGCATCCGAGATCGAGCATGCAGTGCTGGTTACGCTTGAGAGCGGAGTGCGCACCGGCGACATGGAAGGACCGCGCGCGGCTTCATCGACGACCGAGTTCACCGACGCAATTATCAGCAACCTCGGCAAGAAGTCGCAGCTCGCCAAGCCGCGCGAATTCGAGCGCATCAACGTCCCGCCGGCGAGCAAGGAAGTCGGTCACGTGAACGTCACCAGCAGAGCTGTCGTGGGAGTTGACGTGTTCATCGAGTCGCTCGAATACCCGGCGCAGATCGGCCCCGTACTGCAGCGCCACGCGAAAGGTACCGGCGTGGACCTCAAGGTGATTTCGAATCGCGGCACCGCCGTGTGGCCTGAACTTGGACACGGCACGTCACTGGTTGATGCGTATCAGTGTCGCTTCGTCGGATCGGGCGCTGTCGGAGCGGATGTCACAGATGCGCAGATCCTGGATCTGCTGCAACGCATCTCGAACAGTTATCGGTGGGTGCACATCGAGAAGCTTCAGCGTTTTGACGGCAAGGACGGATTCAGCAAGGCCCAAGGCGAGTCATAACACAGCACGCCGTCATCCCCGCTTTCGCGGAATGACGGCGGCGCATGTCTTACGACTGGGGGCTACTTCTCCCCGCTCATACCAATTACGCCCGAAATACCGTAGATGAAACCATTCGAAGCAATTATTCCCGGCTGCACGACCGGCTGATTATTGACCTCTGGATGGCCATTCTCATACCCGAACCGGATACGCGTTCCGCGCATTGTAGTCGCGGTCTTCATCTTGAGGATCTGCTCAGTGTTGATCTTGGCAGGCACCATCATGTTGAGCAGAAAATCACGCAGCTTCACCGAGTCGGCCCGAAGTGCCGCCATGTCTTCCGGCGAGATCTTCGCAAATGCGGCATCGGTTGGAGCAAACAGCGTCATCGGCGCCGCACCGCGCAGTGACGGCATGAGATGCGCTTCGTTCAGGAGAGCGGTGAGCGTCTTGTAATTCGGCATTCTCGCCAGCTCGGCGCCGATCGACTGGCTTCCAGCTGGCATGTGCTCATTTGTCGTGACCATAGTCGTGACGACCGCTGTGTCCTTCCTGACGTGGACCACGGTGTCCTTCCTGACCGTGACTACAGTGTCGCGGCGGACGACCGTGCCCTGTCCCGCAGCCATCGCTGGCGCAAAGCCGGAACCTGCGGCGATCAATCCAGCGACTGCAAACCTCAAAAAGTTATTTTGCGTCAAACCATCCCCCTAAGTGTTGAGTAACCGACCAGCCCCGGTAACGGGGCGTTTAGGAGGGTGGAAGTGCACAGGAGGGGCCACGGAGAGAACATTTGGGTGTCGAACACTGCGTGAACGATCGTTCGAGAGTGTCAGTTGGCGGATCTCGCCGCTCACCGGGCTTCGTTGGGCGCTGGCCCCCACGAAGTTGCGCTCTTTCTTCGCAGTCACGATCTATTGTTGACATGGGTGGTGCAGTCGCCGACACTAGTTGATGCAGCCGCTCGAACTTTGTGGTTTCTTTCAGTACCGCGGCCTCATCTGAGATTCAGGAGCAAGACTTTTGCCTCGTCCGATCTTCTTCGGCGAAGATCTCCATCTGTTCGGCTGGTACCACCCTCCGGCCGGCACTCGTCAAAAGAGGATCGCAGCGCTTATCTGCCCTCCTGTTGGACACGAGTACATGTGCGCTCACCGGGCGCTTCGGAATTTGGCTTATTCGCTTGCAGCGGCAGATATTCCTGCCCTGCGGTTTGACTATTATGGCATGGGTAATTCCGCCGGTTCCGCTCGCGAACCAGGAATCGTCGCGCAGTGGATCGCCAGCATTCATGCCGCCGCCGATGAGCTCCGCGCCCAGTCCGGCTGTGACACGATCGCCCTGGTTGGCTTGCGCATGGGCGCAACGCTAGGCGTCCAGGCCGCCAGCACCCGCACAGACATCGACACGCTCGTTCTCTGGGTACCGTGTGGCGAGGGAGCTTCCTTCGTCAAGGAAGCTCGATTGCGCGCATCCGCAGCTCGAAGAGAGGCAGACCGTTCGGCCGATGGTCTTGATGGTGATCTGCATCTGTCCGGATTTCACTTTGCGAGTGCCAATCTCGCTGAGTTGGCGATGGTGACGCTTCGACAAGTAGACGTGCCCCACGTGCGTAGCACACTCCTCATCTCGCGAGCGGGCGTCGCAACTGACGCTCGGCTCGCCAAGACGTTGAGCGAGCAGTTTCAGAGAAACAACGCGCAATGGGACGAACGGAGTGTGAGCGACTATGACGCGTTCATGACCTCCCCGCTGTCCTCTCAGCTGCCCACACAGGCTCTCCATGAAATAGTCGACTGGATAAGCGAAAGATCCGTGGAGAATGAGCGTGGCGACATCCCTGCTGCGCTTTCGGGTGGCAGCTCAGTCGTCGTCCCCGGGACAAACGCTGCAATCTCGGAAGAGCCAGTCACGTTTGGACATGACCTGTTTGGTATACTCACGACGCCAGTCCGCGGCAGCCGCTATGCGGCGATCATGCTCAATACCGGTGCGGACCACCACGTCGGTCCGCATCGCCTTTACGTTGAACTTGCGCGGAAGTGGGCGCTGAACGGAATAGCCGTGTTGCGGTTCGATCTGTCAGGACTGGGCGATTCCGGGAACCCTTCCGATAAGCTGTCCGCCGACACCTACCCATCCACCGCAATGGCCGACGTTACAGCGGCGATGGACTTCATCCGCGATCGTTGCAGCGGGATCGAACCCGTTCTAGTCGGAGTCTGCGCGGGTGCATATCATGCCATCCACGCTCTTCGACAGGGCAACTGTGCCGCGATAGCTGTCAATGCTCCGCTCTATTACCGGCGCGGCGATCCAGTCGATGTACTTCCCGATGTTGCCCTCCGATCCTGGAGCAAATGGCGCAGTCTCTTCAGCAGAGACCACAGCGTACTCGAGGTCGCGCGTATGCTCAAGTTCGCTGGTCAACACGTAATCCGTCGAATACTGGCACGACGCGATGCCAGTCTTTTTCCGGACGGTGTCCGCGCGGCAGTCGTCTACAGCGGCGACGACCCCGGGCTCCGCCTCTTTGGCGAGGCCACTGGGACGACATTGGATGCGCTGGGTGCACGCCCCGGCATCACCGTCGACATCGTCGCCGGAGCCGGCCATACCTTCATGGAACGGGACGATCAGCAAGTGTTGGCCGCCCTTCTAACGCGAAGATTGTTTGAGTTGCAGCGCATTTCTCCAGTGTCGCTGCGGGATCTGCCGGCGACCTCGGAGACTAGTTACGGCGACGCCAGATATCGACCCAGCGCAGGCGTCGCTCAATGACGTAATTGGCGGAAAGCCACCGAAACGCCAGTGGTGCGTGATTGATACAATATTCGCCTTGAAAGTCGGATGCATTGCACAAGGCCGGTCCGGCCGCAACCACGTACGCTGGTGGTCGTGCGTTAAGCGCGGTCAACAATTCCTGGCCATAGGCTCTTCCGTACGGAGACGTCGGCGCGTCCATGTAAGTTCGCGGATTCGTAAGGCGTGTCGGGCTGGCACGACGGCTCAGGAAATTCCCGCCGGCCCAGTCGTTGGTGAAGAAAACCAGATCGTTGGGTCCCGTGTGCTCCCGTACGTAGTTACTCGCGTCGGGGATTGCTCCCGGCTGCTCGCCCCATTCCCGGAATTCGCGTTCGTCGTAGCCATCAGCCGTGGACCCTGTCAGAACGTGTCTGGTCCAGCCGATCATGTTGAGCGCCGCACCACCACAAACGGTGCCGATCGGGATGACGCATGCTGCGCCAAAGGCCATTAGCAGCATGCGCGGGTTGGAAGACGTGGCGAGGGCACTCTGCCCCATCGCAAACAGTCTGAATACGCCGATTCCAGCTGCGATCGCAAGCGGCAGGTAAACGGGAACGTAGTGGTACAACCAGATCATCTTTCCCTGAATCATCACGTTGAACACCGTCAGCAAGAGCCAGACGGCAAGCATCGTGGCGTCACGCGGTGCGCGCCGCGCCAGGGTTGCAATTCCCAGCACTGCGATCAGTACTGGGAAGAAGAACCGAAACGACAGCACCATGATGCGAAACGCAATCCACGCTCGGCCGGGCCAGGACAACGCGTCCTTCACCGAGTATACGCTCAGGTTGAAGCCGATGTACGTGTCGTAATAATCCTTGAGCGCACCATGAGCCGCGAAGAATGCGATTGAAAGCAGCAGTGGAAGGACGAACCCGGCCGTTGTCAGTGCCAGGGCGCGGAACCGACTGCTCCAGGTTGGTTCCGCGATGAAGTAGATCGCCGGAAGCAGAAGGAACATCCCATATGTGGGCTTTATCAGACAGCAGATTCCGATCAGGACTCCGCAATACGCGAGCGTCGCAGGCTTGCGCGGGCTTCTCAACAACAGAAGTGCCACGCCGCAAAGCAGAATGCCAGCCCATGCGTCCGGCTGTGCAGCGTTGCCGGATTCGTTGGCAGTGAACCATATAAAGTAGAGCGCCACCGCAACGGCAGCACCAAACGATCCGGCACCGGTACGGCGCGCCGTCGCAAAGATCAACGGTGCCGCGGCCAGTTGCCACAGCACGTCCAGGGCGCGGAATGCCCAGAAGTGGTGACCAAATACGAACTCGGCGGCCGCTGCCAGATAGTACACCAGCGGTCCCTTCACATCCCACGCGTCGCGGTACATCAGGCCACCGTGCCGTATGACGTCTCCAGCCCAGACGAAAATCCCCTGATCCACCTCCATCGGCCGCGCGAGCTGGGATGCTATCCACCAAGCCCCTGCAAGTGCGACAAGAGCGATCAGGAATGCGGACGGTCGGCGACCCTCTCGAATGAATACGTTCACGACGGTTCCCCGCGGGCGCGCGACCGAGACGCCCGTATCTTGGAGGTGATAATGCTTTCCATGCCATTCAGCCCGTTCAAAATTACATTTCTTACGAGCGAACGGCTCGCTCCGACGGTGGACCCCGTCGCACTTGACCATCGCTGGAGGAGGTGACGTCGGCGCTTCGGGAGCCCCAGCGACGGCTTCCGCAATATTGTCTGTAGCCGCGTGCCCTATCCAAGCCGTCGGTGTTGATTACCGAATACATGCAATTGGAGGTTCTCACTTTAATGCAATGCGCGTCCGAAACTAAGCGGAGAACCCGTTGTCATAAATGCTGCGAAAGGATGGCACCTTGTTCCGTCTAGACGCTCGGGTTGCCCGATATTACCGTCAAATTCTCATTCGCTCGACTCAGTGATCAAATACACTTTAAACCCCCATTTGCCGGTTCTCGCGTGGGTGGCTACGGTCCCTCGTTCCTCGGGCGAGGTTCACGTCACGCACGGCCAGTACCTGGAGACCCGTAATTCTTTTTTCTTCGAGGGTGCATGGGCGGGAGCGTTCGAGACCGGTCGCCCTGGCGACACAGAAGTCGTCTTCGGGAGCGGGGCGACGATTTCCGGTGATGAAGTTTTATTCATTTCAAGCTTGGCGACGACCGATTACTTGTTTTACAACGCCGCTCCGTCCGAAGTTACGGTCGCCAATTCGCTCGCGTTACTCTTGGCGTCGGTGAGCGACGAGCTCGATCCTGCTTTCATGGGATACGCGTCAATCAACGATTCGATACTGCGCGGCATAGACGAATACGAGCGAACAATTCCCACGCGTAATGGGGTCGTGTCGCGCCTTATGCATCACAACCTACGAGTTCACAAGGGCGAGGTCTACGAGGTTTCAAAGCCTGAGTCACCATCATTCGCCGCCTACAACGACTATGCATCGTACCTTTCCACAGCTTATGCATTGCTGGCTCAGAACGCACGTGATTCGCATCGTCGCTTCCCATTAAAGATCTACAGCACACAGTCGCGCGGCTATGACTCCACTGCAGTTAATTCGATCGCCGCAAAACACGGGTTGGACGGTGTCTTCACCGTAACAACTGGCAAGGGCGGCGCCGCATTTGCAGATCAAGCCGGCGAGCCAGAGATTGACGATGATGGAACGGAGATCGCGCACGCATTGGGAATTACTTCTATTTCGCCCGTGGAACGACGGGCGTTCAAGGTTGATTACGGAGAGGAACTTCATCTCCATGCGAGCATTCATGAACCGCAGGACGCAAACTTGAAGCAGGTCGCAAGCGAATTGACAGCGCCAGCGCTCCTTCTCACTGGCACACTCGGTGAACTATGGTACACTTACGACTTGGGCTACAAGGAACATCCTGGCTGTGACGGTGCCGACCTCCGTCGCTGGGATTTGGGTCTGCATGGTCTTACAGAGCTACGTCTCCGCGCAGGATTTGTTCAGGTTGCGGTCCCATATATTGGGGCTCGACGCCGCGCAGACGTACTTCGTATCACGGAATCCAGCGAAATGAAGCCGTGGCGTCTCGGTACATCCTATGACCGACCCATCCCGCGCCGCCTTGCTGAATCCGCTGGTGTCGAACGGTCTGCTTTCGGGCAGATCAAAATCGGATCCGTAGTGGAGTTCACTCCGCCGCAAATCCCGCAAGGGGCCGAACTCCGCGGACGCTATCTTCGGTATCTGGTGGAGCAGGGGCTGTTGGCACGCTGGCAAACCTACCTTTTCCCGCTGGTCCACAAGCTTAATCGGACTCTGCGGATCGCGTCCGAGACCCGCTACCGGTTCGTGTACTATAGCATTCGGGTGGTATCCAAACTTCGCCGGAAAGACGTGCACCCAGCTCCTATGTGGCACCGTTTGCGGGGGAGTCTCCATTGCTTCGCCGTGAATCAATGCGCGCGTGAATACGCCAGGATCCTAGCCTTCGCGAATGCCGAAGACAACTAAAGGGCGTCGCACAGCTACGTCGATCATGCGGATCCAGTGGGCATATGCGATCTCCACATGCGGCGAGCCATTCACGTCGCTGAACCTTTCAACTCACCTCCCCGTGTTTCAGTACCCAGCCCAGTGGCTCCTTTGAGTTCTCTACCGCTATAAGTCTTGTCATCCCCGAGAACAGTACTCCTGTTTACATCTTGGTACGGTGGTAACGAGGGCGGAGTCGCGATTGCGACGGAGGCCGCTCAAGGTATTCGAACGCCGCTTCAAGCTATGACGCCCGAAAGAACCGCAACCGCCCGCTTGCTGCTCGCGATATTCGGGTTATTCGCAATTCCGTCGTTCTCGCCGCGGACGGAGCTGAGCGTGTGTCACCTCTAGCCATGATATCGCAATTATGACACTTATCGCAGGGGTGGTCGCCCGGAGTTCGGATTGGGCTATCCCAAAAGCGTTTCGCGCTGCGCTCGTACACTCGCTCTCCAGGTACCCCGGCGAGCAGACTGTTGAAATCGAGCGAAGCAACGCATTTTTCGTCAAGGTTGACATCCATGCGCTCGATGGTCGTGGGGTCGTTGATGCCACCGACGGCAAATTGACATTGATGACAGGAGATCCTCTGCTTCCGGGGCATGGAGGCGTGCTTGACCGCGACAGCGCAGCCGAAGCGTTGCATTACAGTACTGCTCCTCGCCGAATTGAACTCCTCAAGACTGCACGAGGCGTGTTCAGTGGTGCGGTGTTTGACCCCGAAACTGGAGTGGTGTCGATCTTTACGGATAAATTGGGCGTGCGTCCAATCTATTACACCATTACCGATGAGTATGTGGCGTTCGCAAGCGTCCTCCGCGTTCTTGAAGCGCTCGATAACGATGATCGGGCAATGGATGTAATCGGCGTAACAGAAATCATTACGCTCGGAATCCCGCTTGGTGCGCGTACTGCTTACACCGACGTGAGCGTACTCGAATCTGCCGAGCTGATAGATGTGGGCCCGTCATCTGTCGTGCGAACCAACTACTGGGACTGGCACACGATCCCTGAAGCTGACGTAACGAAGCGCGATGCGTTTATTGATCGTGTATATGAAGCGTTCGTGGATGGCGTGCGACTAAGACTTGGCACTGATAAGACGACGGTTTCGTATCTTAGTGGCGGACTTGATTCTCGGTGCGTTGTTGCAGTACTCCGGGACTTGGGGGCTCAAGTACATACATTTTCGTTCGCCCAGCAGCCAAACCAGGACCAATATTTCGCGGCCCAGTTCGCTTCGTGCGTTGGTACGGTCCACCGCGAATGCACAATCGGAGCCGGTTCGCCACAATGGGGAAGGTTGATGTCGGACGCGTGGAGCGCCGCGTCGTATGGCAGCCCTCTGCTTACCGAGCACCCGAAGTTGGTTTGGACGGGCGACGGTGGCAGTGTCGGAATGGGATTCGTTTATATGTCAGACGACATTGTTGCTCTTCTGCGTCAAGGGAGTCCTGCGGCGGCGATCACAGCCTATCTCGCGCAGCAGAGAGCCGCGGTCCCGAAGCGAGTTCTCACAACGCGCGCGCGCGCTGCTCTGGAAGGGCTGCTTGAGTCAGAGATTGCCACCGAGCTGAAGCGGAGACCATGTGCCGATCCTGCTCGCTCTTTCTACTTCTTCCTGCTGATGAACGATCAACGTCGACATCTTGCGCGACATTTCGAAGACATCGATCTCCATCGCCTGGAGTATCAGCTTCCATTCTTCGACTCGCCATTCATGCTCGTTGCGGCGTCTATCCCAATTGACTGGGGACTGCGACATCAATTCTACAGTGAGTGGCTGAGTCGCTTCCCCCCTTCGACTGTCGCGGTGCCTTGGCAAACGTACCCGGGCCACGTTCCATGTCCTGTGGGCAAGCCCGATGGGCTTGTCTACCAATGGGACGAATCTGTCCATGCGCGCGCGCGCCGGCGGCGCAGACTTGAGACTGCCTTCAAGGGGCTGCGTATCGGCTTCTCGGCGAGTTTGCCGGCATCATTGGTCGCGCGATGGAGTCTTAACGCAGCAGCGTTAATTCATGCATCCGGACTTCGTGACTATGAGTACGTTGTGCATGCTGCTGAGACCTACGCGGTGTACTCAAGCAAAAGTGGCAAACGCCACTTCCTGGGCGCAGTTAACGTGTCCGAACAGTTTTAGGCGCCTGTGATGCCAGAGTGTGTCGGCGCTACCGAGTTTTTGAGGTAATCCGCCAAGGGCTCTGCGGGAACATCGTTACGGATCGTGATCTGCGAGCAATCCTCTATTTACGCTTAACGGACCGTAAATCTGGGTCGCCAAGGCGTGGCTTGGCCGCTTACCCACCCAACGCCCTATGCCGATATTCATGACGATGGTCATGCCGACCGGCGAATATATTGCGATGGGTCGTAAGTAAGACAGTGGCTCCGGGTAGTCAAATGTTTCAAGGGAGAGTCTGGTGGCGTCTGGGGTTCGGTTTGAGGGAGTCTGGAAGAAATTTCGCAGAGGCGAGGTCCACGACAGCCTCCGCGACCTGATCCCGGCGGTCGCGCGACGCTTTGTGCGGCCTGGCACGCGCCCGCCCCTTAGCGAACAGGAATTCTGGGCGGTTCGCGACGTCTCCTTCGAAGTAGGCCCGGGACACGCGCTTGGAATCATGGGCCCAAATGGGGCCGGCAAGTCGACAATCCTCAAGCTCCTCACCAAGATCCTTCGCCCCGACCGTGGACTCCGGGAAGTCCACGGCCGCATGGGTATGCTTATCGAAATTGCCGCAGGCTTTCACCCCGACCTGACCGGCCGGGAGAACGTGTTTCTGCAAGGTGCCATCATGGGCATGAAGCGCGTCGAAATAGCTCGGAAATTCGACGAGATCGTTGCCTTCTCCGAGATTGATGACTTCATCGATACACCGGTCAAGCGCTACTCAAGCGGGATGAACGCCCGACTTGGATTCGCCATCGCCGCGCATGTTGACCCCGACGTCCTCATTATCGACGAAGTTCTCGCGGTGGGAGATTTTCGTTTCCAGGACAAGGCGTTCAGCAAGATCCACAGTATGTGTACTAGCGGCATACCGGTTGTGCTTGTAACGCACCAGCTCGACCGGATAGCGACGCTCTGTACCGAGGCGATGCTGCTCGATCAGGGCCAGGTGCGACTTCACGGAACGCCGAGCGATTGCATCCAGCAATACACGATGGGCCCTGCGACAGCTCCCACCGACTCGACGGACTGTGCGCTGACGATCGACGTACTTCGGTTTGAAGCCGCTGACATTGTTCGCTCCGGCGACCGCCTGGCATTTCAACTGAGTGGCCGGTCTCGTTCAGACTTTGACTCTGATGCAACGGACCTGCATGTGAGCGTTCGCTCGGCCACGACCGGTATGGTGCTGTTTTCCACCGGTGCATTGCCTTGTGGGGTGGAACTTCCGCGCGACCGCGCGTTCGACGTCTCCTTCGACTTCCAGGCGAACCTCGTCCCGGGTCTGTATCACGTGGAGACTGCGGTCTGGGACCACGCACTGCAGCGAATAGTCCGGAGCGGTCCAGCGAAGTCATTCACTGTGCAAGCCGGGGACAGTCCCTTCGGCGGGAGCATACAACTCAATGCAGCAATGAGCGTGATGCCGCGCAGTAACGGTACGGCCAGTCAAAAAAGTGATTCCACGATCATGACTCCATCAGGGATCCTCATCAACTCGTGATCACGACAAATCCCAAAGATGACGGCACGAGTGCCTTCTCCTGAACTGAATCATATGTCAACCGTAACGCCGCCGATCTCCCAAACGTCGCTCGCTGAGAAGCCGCGGAATCTCCCGCTCAAGGACATGCGCGAGGCAATCACCGATGTCTGGGAACACCGGGACCTGCTGCAGCAATTGACGCTGCGCGATATCAAGCTGCGCTACAAGCAAGCCGTAATGGGGCTAGCCTGGGCGATCTTCATGCCTGTTCTCATCGTCTTTTCGGGTTTGATTATTCGCTTCGCGATGGCTCAGATGTCAGGGCAGCATCTGGTGGGGACTGAAGTAGCAGACATCGCGCTCAAAGGCATCGCGTGGGCATTTTTCGTCGGCACGCTTGGCTTTGCAACGTCGAGCCTTATCGGCAACATGAATCTCGTTACAAAGATCTACTTTCCGCGCGAGGTGCTTCCACTTTCATCTGTGGGGGCTCAGCTTTTCGATTCGAGTCTGGGTGTCTGTGTCCTAGCGATCATCCTGCCGTTCCTCGGTGTGCGACTGCATGTATCATTGCTCTGGGTGCCTGTTCTGTTTGCGCTCCTCATATTGTTCACGACGGCGGCTGCGCTGGCGCTCAGTTGCGCGAATCTCTTTTTCCGGGACGTGAAGTACATCGTTCAGGTCATACTCATGTTCGGCATTTTCTTCACACCCGTCTTCTTCGAGCCAGCAATGCTCGGCGCGCGCGGCGCTTTCCTGGCGGCCCTCAACCCTTTGACAGGTATCCTCGAAGGATTGCGCTTGAGCGTTATTGATGGGCAAAGCCTCCTTCAGCCGCTCACGACAGTTGTAAAGGGAGTCGTTGTACCGGTCTGGAACCCGTGGGAGCTGGTGTATTCGGCTGTTTGGGCGATTGCTGGTCTCATCGGAGCGGCAACTCTGTTTCGTCGCGTTCAACCCTTGTTCGCGGAATACGTGTAAGGACCTCCACAATCCGCGTTGGCACGCATTGGCGCCAGAATTTGCAGACCTTCTAGTCGGCTAATCTGGCTCGGTCGATCGGAGCGTCCGCATGACCCACTTGGTCTGCGTTCGGCGCGCTTGCAGTTGCTGCATCCGTTGAAATCGCATGCTTCTCGAGCAATCGGTAAAGCGTAGTCCGATCCACGCCTGCCAGACGCGCCGCCTTCGACATATTGCGCTCCGAGCGGGAAACCAACGCTGCCAGGTATTCCTTCTCGAACTGTGCCAGGACCAGCTCCTTGGCGGGGTGATAGGCCTTTGTCAGAATTTGTGGTGGCCATCCATGGTTGGCGCCGTTATGCATCCCGGCGCCGCTACGAACAGGCAACCCGTCAGCCTGAATGACCGATCCAGAATCGGCCAACACCGCCAGATGCTCCATTAAGTTCTGCAACTCGCGAACGTTGCCGGGCCAGGGCAACGAGGTCAGAAGATCGAGGGCCGCGGCGGAAAGTGTGGGGCAGTCGCCATCCGATATACGATGCCGGCGCCAGTACTGGCACAGGAAGTGGTTGGCGAGGAGTGGGATATCCTCCAGCCTCTCGCGCAGCGGCGGCAGAATCAGCGGCACGACTCGAAGCCTGTAGTACAGATCATCGCGGAGCAGGTGCGTCCGCACCGCCTCATTCGGATCTCTGTTCGTCGCTGAGATGAATCGAACGTCCACGGTCGCGTCCACCTGTTCGCTACCGACTCTGCGGACAACGCCATCCTGAATCACGCGCAGCAGTTTGGCCTGAAGTGCCAGCGGCATCTCGGTCAATTCGTCCAGGAATAGCGATCCGTTGTGCGCTACTTCGAGCAGTCCTGGCTTGTCGCGATCGGCACCTGTAAAGGACCCCTTCTTGTGGCCAAACATCTCGGACTCGAGCAACTGAGCCGGGAGCGCGGCACAATTGATTGCCACGAATCGCTTGCCGCTTCGCCGGCTCTGTTTGTGGATGAGCTGGGCGATGCCTTCCTTGCCAGTGCCGCTCTCGCCGCTGATCATCACCGACGCGTTGGTCCTCGCGACCTTCCTTGCAAGCTCCACAGCTCGGCAGAATGCTGGCGAGACACCGATCAGGGACGCCATGCCGTCGTCCACCGGCTCCGCCGCTTCGACGGTCGCAACGGGTGCGCCCCTGCCTTCTAGCACGCGGTGTGCAGCACGACCCACTACGAGCTGGAGTTGCTCAGCGGTGAATGGCATCGCGAGGTACTCCCAGGCACCGGCTTGCAGCGCACGAATATTCGTCTCGACGCTTGGGTTCCCGGTCATGAGGATCACGAGCGACGCCGAATGGGCTTCGCGGGCAGCCTCGAGAATCTTCATCCCCGAAACGCCACTCATGAACAGGTTAACGAGAACAATGTCATACTTGCGCTTTTGCAGCAGCCGGAGTGCCTCATCGCCGCGAGCGCTGCCCGTCACGGCGTACCCCTCTCCGCGGAGGACAGCGACGCATCCATCGCGAAGGGAATCGTCGCACTCGACTACCAGCAGTCGCAGGTCGGCGCGCGCGCCGGGGGCGATGGCGTCGGTGTCGACGCCCCTCTGGCCGCCAATGCTATCAGACATCAGGCCCGACCCTGGAAAACGCATGTGCTTGGGGAGCTGCAATAAGAGTGGGACGGTGGTGTTGCGCGTGTGCTACATAATCGGTGCACCTGCAAATATGTGCCTCCAGCGGGGTAGCACAAGGGAAAGTTCATCACTAACCCAGAACAGGCCTGTGCCGATACTGTATCTAGGTCGGCCGGCTGTTGGATCTACGCAACGCTGTTCCCGCCACGTAACTACCTCTATCTTTCGGCACTCCAGATGAAAAACTCAATCGTGCCCGCGACTCCATTCCGGGATACAACTCCCGCGCTTCCGGGACCGACGGACATTGCGCCTCTCGACCTGACCCCCCGGCCGACCAGCGAGGAGGAGGAGGGCGGCGGTGGCGGGGCCAAATTAAGACGGTACTGGGCGGCGATCAAACGCTTCCGATGGCTGATAGTCATCCTCGTCGCGCTGGGGACCGCGGCGGGTGTCGTTGCTACGCGGTTCATCGATCCGGTCTATGAAGCACGCGGCGCCCTCTGGATTTCGGATGTTGGGACAAGTAATGCGGGTGCGTACAGGCCGCCGGAACTACTGCCGAATGGCTCCTGGGTCCAGTTGATGAAGAGTTTTGCTGTGGTCGACCGGGTCGTTGCTCAGCAGCGCCTCTGGGTCAAGGGCAAGACGTGGAAAGACTCGGTTGCGCTCGCCGGTATAATGCCGACGGGGATGACAGTCCCTGGAGATTATATACTCTGGTCCGACTCGACCAAGGGCAGCTATTCGCTTCAGGAAGCAAAGAAGGGAATCTTCGAGCACGGAAGGCTGGGAGATTCAGTCGGCAAATCGGTTGGCTTCGCATGGGTGCCAACTGCGGCTTCGCTTGGAGGGAATCCCAAGGTCAGTTTTACTGTCACCCAACCCCGTTCAGTTGGTGTTGGCTTGATTGGCAGGTTGGACGTGCAGATGCAGGAGAATAGCAATTTCCTCACGCTCACACTCACGGGGCCCGAGAAATGGGAGACAGCGAGCCTCCTCAACGCATGGATGGCTCAGTTTCTCACCACCGCAGCAGATCTCAGAACCAGCAGCCTTACAGCGCAGGCGAGTATTCTTGCTGCACAAAGGGCATCTGCAGATACTGCGCTTACGAATTCGGACAACGCCCTTCAGTCGTTTCGGTCACGCGCCATCACCAAGCCTCAGGAGAGCTCGGTCTCTCCCGGTATGGCGGCGATTGGCGTCACCCCGCCGCCCGATGCGCTCGGCTCCGAGTATTTCAAGAATCAATCAGACTACCAGACCATCAAGCGAAGCCGTGAATCGCTTCAGGCGCTGATTCCCGCGGCAAGACAGGGGAATTTCTCGCCGGACGTTCTTGCGGCGGTGCCAGCAATTCAGGGCGCACCGATGCTCAGCTCCGCTCTCAAGGATTTGGTAGCGCAGGAGTCGGAGCTGGGTGTTAAAAGGCAGGCTTACACCGATTCCTTTCCGGCTGTTCGAAACCTTGTCGAAGCGGTCCATACGCTTCGGACAAAGACGATCCCGGATCTCATGACGATTCAGGTTGGATTGCTGAGTAGTCGCGAAAAGATTCTTCAGGGAGACATACAGGCTGACTCGGCGGCGCTGCAGGGAATTCCTGCGCGCACCACGGAGGAGCAACGCCTTCGTCGGGAACAGGCGACGGCTGAAGCATTGTATTCCAACGTTGAGAATCGGTACCAGACTGCGCGTCTGGGTGCGGAAAGCACCGTGCCGGATGTGACGATTCTCGATCCAGCCCTCCCTGCCGCCAGTGCGCAGCGCAACATCAAGGCGATGCTGGTGGGCGGTGGCTTCATGGGTGCGTTGGGCCTCGGTGTCGTCATCGCGCTGCTGTTTGACATGATCGACCATCGCTTCAGGTATCAGGAGCAGATCCCGGATGAGTTGGGGCTCGATGTCATTGGTGCCATTCCGACCGTTCCAAAACCGGGCGAAGCAGAGGAAGATCCGGACGCGGTTCTTCAGAGCGTCGAGGCTTTCCGCAGTCTGCGCATGAACGTGCACCACATGTTCGACGCGCCGCCGGTCATGGTGACGGTTTCGAGCCCCGGTGTTGGGGACGGAAAGTCAATGATAGCGTCGAACCTCGCACTGTCGTTCGCGGAAGCGGGATTCAGGACGCTGCTTATAGACGGCGACATTCGCCGCGGCAAGCTGCATTCCATATTCGGGATCGAGCGTCGTCCGGGACTACTGGACTATCTCGCGGGCGACGTGGATGCGGCGCATGTAATGCGCGAAGTGCCTGTCCATGGTGCGCTCACCTTGATTGCATCCGGTACCAGACGTCACCGCGGGCCTGAATTGCTCACGTCTGCACGCATGCCCGCGCTATTGAACCTGGTCCGATCCAGGTTCGACGTGATAATAATTGATAGCGCCCCGCTAGCTGCGGGTGTGGACGCGTATGCACTCAGTGTAGCCACCCGGAACCTCATGCTTGTCATGCGGACGGGGCGTACGGATCGCCGAGTGGCGAAGGCGAAGCTGAAACTCATGGAGCGCCTGCCAGTTCGGATTCTAGGAGCGGTCGTCAATGCGGTGTCACCGAACGACGTTTACACTGAGTATTCCTACCTTTACGGGTACGGCCCCGATACCGACGCGGAAATCATGCAGGATGAGGTCGCCGCCCTTGAGCCCGGCGCGACTGACAAGTCCAGCTGACGGGGTGGCTACTGCGTTTCACGGTGTGATCTCGGAATGAAGTCGTATTACGAAAACGAGGACGTCGGCTCGCAACGAGACCGGCGTCTCCTCGTGATCAGCTACCACTTTCCACCCGATCGCGCCGTCGGCGCCAAGCGATGGGAGAAATTCGCTCAGTTTGCCGCGGAGCGCGGCTGGGGACTGGATGTCTTCATGCGAGGCGATGTCAGTCGGGACGACATCGCGGCTGCACAGCGCGCACTTCCGTCTGGCGTCCGTGTATTCGCCGTTGATGCGCCGAGGTTGCGAATGGAGAGATTTGAGAATGCACTCTGGCGAGCACTCAAGAGAGGGCGTTCAGGCACTTCGACAAGTGCAATGTCCGATGATAGTGCGGTATCGCAGCAGGCTCCACCCGCTCGAGTTTCGTCGATACCTCGCGCCGACCTTCGCTGGGACTTGCTCACGCCGCGCGGCTGGATGCGTGCGTACTGGGCCGTACTCGACTTCGCGAAAGTCAGCGCATGGGATGACGCGGTCATCGTTGCTATTGCGCAAGTATTCGATCCAACTGCTCATCGTGCAGTTGTGACATCCGGGCCTCCATTCATGTCGCATACTATCGGCAAGGATATATCACAACGCTATCGAATTCCGTTCATCATGGACATGCGCGATCCCTGGAGTCACGTCGAGCGACTCAACGAAGGAATCGCGACACCCTTGTGGGTCAGGCTGGCGGCGCATCATGAAGCTGCAGCGGTCCAGCGGGCGAGCCTGATAGTTGCGAACACCGAGGTTGCTCGGCGCCAGATGGCAGAGACTTATCCGTTGCGGCAACGTGATATAATCACTGTGACGAACGGTGCAGATGACGATGTGCTACCTCCGCAGCGACTCGGCGGCCGTTTCGTAATCGCCCACGCAGGCACCGTATATCTCGACCGCGATCCACGCGCCCTCTTTCAGGCGGCGGCGGAAGTCATTAGGGCAAATTCGCTGACACCCGAGGGTCTCTCGCTCGAGTTCATCGGCGAGCTGGAGGCTGTTGGCGGCTTCCCAATCGAAGCAGTTGCGCGCGCGGAAGGGATTTCGGACTATGTTCGGACGGGGCCATCGCGGCCGCATCGCAAAGCACTGGAATTCATGGCGCAGGCCACAATGTTGGTGACAATGTCCGGAACCAATATGGCAGCAATTCCCGCGAAGACTTTCGAGTGCGTAAGATTCCCAGCGTGGATCCTCGCTCTCTCCGCGCCTGAAAGCGCGACGGCGTTGTTACTCCAGCGAACCGACGCTGATGTTGCGGCACCAGGCGATGTAGAGGGAATTACCGGGATCCTCAACAAAAGATTCCACGAGCACCGGGCTGGCGTGCGACCACAAGCGATTGGTGGTGAGGCGCGGTTTTCGCGCCGTTACCAGGCAGGGCTGCTCCTCGACGCGATCGAGAAGCGAGTACGGGTATCTTGAGGCGGATCGTGTCGTCATTGTTGCATTAGCACAACAGATGCGTAGCGAGTGTATAGAGTTTTTTGGGGAAGTAATTTCCTAACCCGTTGTCATGTAAGAACTTGGCATATTATGGCTTTGCACCGCGGCGTGGCACAATCGCTGCTTACTTGGAGGATTACTGGATGACTGCTGTTTCAAGGTATGTGGGCGGACTCAAAGCAATCGTTGCCGCTGCTGGCTTGCTGGCCATGCTCGCGTCGGCAGCGCATGCTCAGGTGGTGGCACCTGAGGAGTTTCACGTTGGAGATAGAATTGCCCTGACAGTGGAGGGTCCGACGACGTTCAGCGACACGGTATCGGTTCGGGACGGATTGATTCTTCGACTGCCAAGTATCGGTGATATCCCGCTGGCGGGGGTGAAACGGGCGAACATCCAGAGTTATTTGACGCAGGCGATCGGGAAGTTCATCCGCGACCCTGTGGTTCACGCGACGGCTCTCGTTCGAATATCGGTCTTGGGCGCCGTTGGCCGTCCTGGATTCTATACATTGCCGAGTGACATGCTGCTGAGCGACGTCGTCATGGTAGCCGGTGGTCCGGGCGGCAATGCAGATTTGAACCGAACCGTGGTAAAGCGGGGAAACGAAGAAGTTTTGAGCAAGGAGCAGGTTGCAACTGCGTTGTCAGCGGGTGAGACACTGGATCAGCTACAGCTTGCTCCGGGCGACCAGATGATTGTCGGAGAGAAGCCGAGTTCATCGTTCGACACCGTATTAAGGGTTCTGAGTGTGGCAGTGCCGGTGCTCACATTGTTCTTCTATTTCTCACGACGTTAGTATTCAGGCGGGATGAGAACCTTTTCAAAGTGATATACCAGTAATGGACTTCAATCCTCAAGACCACTTTCCGCCGGATTCAGATCCGACCATTCTGAACCTTTCTGCGTCTGCGCGGAGCAGACGAATAGTTTCGCGGGCGCCGGAACTTGGCGACGGGGTAGTTGACCGTGAGGTGCCACTTCCGCACATGAACGAAGCCGAGTTGTTTCGCCTCATGGCGACGGGTTTCGCCGATACTGCGCCGCGCGTTGAAAAGATCGAGAGGGCTGAGGCCAGCCCGCTGGAACTGGTGCCACACGCGCGGTCCGAGTTCGTCAATCGCGCGTTGAACGTGGCGATCGCGCTTATCTCGTTGTTTTTCCTGGCTCCAGTAATGGCGATCGTGGCGTTTGCAGTGAAGCTCACGTCGCGCGGGCCTGTATTCTATGTGCAGACCCGGGTGGGAATGGATCGCCGCCGCCGAGCCGTTACTGCAGTTTTTGATCGGCGCCGGAACGATGTCGGTGGACGCGCATTTCGCATTATCAAGTTCCGCTCGATGCGTGTGGACGCGGAGGATGGCACGGGTGCTGTTTGGGCTACGCGTAGCGATCCTCGCGTAACGCCTGTCGGTGACTTCCTGCGCAAGACGCGACTGGACGAGCTGCCACAGCTCATCAACGTTGTACTCGGCGACATGAACATAGTGGGGCCGCGTCCGGAGCGTCCGAGCATTTTTGCAGAACTGCGTCAAAACATCGACTTGTATCCGTTGCGCCAGCAGGCGCGCCCAGGAATTACGGGCTGGGCCCAGATCAACCGCGCGTACGACTCATCGATCGATGACGTTCGCGCGAAGGTCGAGTTCGATCTGGAATATCTGGAGCGTCAATCAGTGATCGAAGACCTCAAGATCATGGCGCGGACCCTACCAGTCATGTTGTTCAAGCGGGGATCCTGCTAGGTAGCGGCGAGCGATCGCGCGCCGCAACGGCCTAGCGCCGCGTCGGCTCCCAGACTGCCATACGGCGATTCTGCAACACCTGGGCCCACGCGAGCACCCCCGCGAGATTCGAGGCCAGCGCGAACCCCGCGAGTCGGACTAGGCGTGATGTACCCTTCGATTCTGCTCGCATTCCCACTACCCCTGTCAGCGTTCCGACAATCGCGACTATGAGTAGAATCGCCCATCCGCGCGAATGCATGCTCGCGATGATCAGCGCGATTCCCGCGATGGGGAGAGCAGGGTAGACCAACCACCTGCAGAGCTTGTGGCTGAACAACATCCACGCGAACAGGCCGTACCTGAACGGGTTGAGGAGCTGCCGCTTGAACCAGAGTGTCTGCAGCCCCCGCGCCATGGTTCTGATCTTGCGCCTGAACTCGGATTGCAGAGATTTGGTGCGTGGGACGAGGCACACTGCTCCGTTCACGGATACGGCCCGGTAGCCGTGTTCCGCAGCCATCAGTGCCGACGCGAAGTCGCGACTTAACGATTCGGGGAAGGCGCTGTCGTAGAGCGATGACCGAATCCCGTAAAAGCAACCGCTCGCGCCGACGATGGAGTGAACCCGGGTTTCGAGTTCCCGGATATTCATCTCGTAGCCGACGTAACCCGATTCGCCAGTAGCGTGACTGTCCACTGACTCAGTGATGGATTCGACGCTGACATCGCGCCCCGACGCCACGCCGACGGTCGGGTCCGCGAACGCACGGATGAGCTCCTTGAGTGCTTCAGGAAGGATGCGAATTGTCGCGTCTGTATTCACGATTATTTCTCCCCGTGCAACCGTACCTGCGGCGTTTTCGGCCGCACTCTTGCCGCGGCGTTGTTCGAGGCGGAGTAGTTCGACGCCGCGCTCGGCAAACGTGCGAACAATATCGTCCGTCCCGTCCGAAGATGCGTCGGATATAACGACGATTTGTCGACGGTCTACCGGATACTCGACTCGCAAAAGTGCCTCAAGCGTCGCACGGATACTTTTTTCCTCGTTGTAACACGGCACGGTGATCGTGATCAATGGCCAGGGGAAATCCGCGGTCGATGGATTCGACTGATTGCGGATTGCCGCGACGAGCTTGAGGAGTAGTGGATAGCCAAGATAGGCGTACAGCCCGATCACGACCGGCAAGACGATGAGCGTTGCGAGTAGTGTCATCTCAGTTGACCGGGTTGCCGGGTTGAAGCGAGCGATAGAGTAGTTCATAACGCGACAGCCATGCTTCGTTTCCGAACTCTGTCGCGAGGCGCGCGCGTGCTTGAGCCGCTCGGTCAGTCGATGCCTTTGTATCGGTCAGGCTTGATCGTATGCCAGCGGCAAGTGCTTCTGGATTCTCCGGGTCAACAAGGATAGCTTCGCGCTCTGAAAGCATGTCCGGTATTCCGCCCACGCGTGTTGCGACGATCGGGACCTCGGCGGCCATCGCCTCCAGGACAACCATTGGCGACCCTTCAGTACGTGAACTGAGCGCTACGACGTCGAACGCGCGAAGGAAGCTCGCTGCATCCGGAACACGACCGTGAAATCGTATCCGATCAGCGATACCAAGCTCGTCTGCTCTGGCTGAAAGCGATAGTCGATCGCTTCCGTCGCCGACGAATGAAAGTGTGACTGGCAAATCGGTCAAATATCGCATTGCCTCAAGCATGATATCCGGACCTTTCTCCCGGCTGAGCCTGCCAATCCAGCCAATATGCAATCCGCGCTCGAGCTTGAGTTGATCACGTGCTGCATCCTCCGCAACGAGGACGGTGCTGTTTGGTGCTGCATTTCGAATCAGATGAACCAGCATCGGCGAGACACCGCCCTTGATCAGTCTGTTGGCGACGTTGGTGGATACAGCGACTACCGCTGAGGCGCGGCCCGCGGCGCGGATTTGCACCCATTCGTAAGCACGTGCCTTGAGATCTGTCGCTGAGAAGCCGTGTAGCGTCGTCACGGACGGAATGTTCATCGCGCGAGCAACTCCGATATCCAGGATGTCGCTCCGGTAGCCGTGTGAATGAAGAATGTTGACTTTGTTTTGTGCAAGCAACGCGCGGACGCCGTTGCACTCGGGCCGGAATGATCGAGCCGGGGATCGCACCACGTGCACAGTGATGCCCAAGTCGCGAGCTTCCTCTACAAAAAGACTGCTCGGCGATTCCACAACGGCTGCTATTGCCACGGACATTCCCATTGCCGAGTGACCAAGCGCGAGTGAACGCACGACTGTTTCGAGTCCACCGGAGTCTGCGGGTGCGAGAACGTGGAGTATTGACAGTGGCGCCGTTGTCACCATCGAGGTGGTAATTCTCCGGGAGTCGCGCTATACAGCGACTCATAGCGGTGCACCATCTGATCGAGGCCGAAGTGTTCAACGACCCGTGCGCGGGCGGTTTTTGAATCACGTTCTCGTGTTGTGCAATCAACCAGACCGTCTATCAATGCAATTGCCAGAGCATCCGGATTTGCGGGCACAACGAGACGATGCTTGAGGTCCGGACCCAGGACGGCGGCATTTCCTCCGACGTCAGTGATAATCGGACAGAGGCCGGCGCTCATTGCCTCAAGCAGTGACACCGAGGTCCCTTCGCTGTGGGACGACATCGCAAACACAGTAAATGCGCGCAACACGTTTTCAATATCGCTGCGCCAGCCAACGAAGTGGACCGAGTCGGCAATCCCCAACTCGGCGGCGGAGCGTTCAAGTGCCGTCCGTTGGCAACCGTCGCCGACGAGGACCAGCACAGGGCGTACACTATCGGTGCACTTACTTTGTAACCGCGCAAAGGCTCGTATCATGACCTCGTAGCCCTTGACTGTCTCCAGACGTCCGATGCTCCCGACGATCGGAACGTCTGCTGCGATGCCTAGTTCGTGTCTAAGCCGACCGTCGTCGTCGAGCGGAGAATAGCGTTCGGTATCAACACCATTTGGAACCACGCGGATTCTCGACGGGTCGGCGACAACGCTTGCCATGTGGCGTGCCAGTGGCTCGGAAACACAAACAACAACGTCAGTTCGGCGCGACGCGCGACGATCGATGGTTCTATTCAGCCATGGATCGGGGTTCTGTCTGCCATGATCGGTGTAGATCTGATAGCGGATTCCGGCGAGCGAAGCGGCTGTGCTCGCCTTGTACCACACCCCACTGTGCAGATGCACAACATCCGGCGCTATTCGCGAGAGCTGCCGGGCAAACGTCTTCGGGTAGAGCATTGACCAGCGAGGCATTCGGTCGGCGAGGTGGAGGGTAGCGACCGACTCAAGCCCTTCCCCAAAATGCCCGATGTAGCCGAGTGCGAGTACGTGCATGTCGAAGCGGGTAGCGTCAGTGCGGCGCGCGATCTCCGCGACCACGCGCTCCATTCCGCCGTAGTTGAGATTGTTGACGATGTGGAGCACGCGAGTTCGTCGCTGCATCACGGATCAACTCCAGCTCGGCGCAAGGCGAACATGATCCGATCATGGACCTTGTTCACAACATCCAACGCGGAGCGTTTGAGCCTGAGCTGGCGCATCGCGGACGGGCTGATCGTGGCGCGGGAGTCAAAGGCGGCGCTTCGACCGACAGTGCTGAATCGACCGGCCTTGAGTGCTTCAGCGGGGTTTGCGAGATCGGACTCGGCGATGAGCGTCCGCACACCGCGATCGTTTCGGCTATCATGCTGATCGAGGCCGACGGTTGCAACTACCTCCGGGCGGCGCGAGTGTACTTCATGATACAGTGCGATAGCACGCGGATCAGCCAGATATCTGGTATTGTAATTTGTATTCCAGATTTCGATGCCGTCTATATGATCCAGCACTGCTGGCGGTACCTGGTACCGACAGAGCACCGGGTGAGCGAGCACCGTGAATCCAGCCGTGGTACGGGTCTGCTCGAAGAAATCTTCGAACGTGCGCGGTTGAATCCACTCCCGAAGGTCCACGGCGAACAGGTGCACTCCTCGAAAGCCGGCAAACCGATATTCCAGGCCGGGGATCAACGTCAGCGCATCGTCGGATAGATCGGCGCAATGTTCCTTGAACTCTTCGAACACGTCCGGGTCCAGGTCTTCCGCATGATCGGTCATGCCGACCCAGCGAATGTTGCGTGCAATGCACGCATCGCGCAACGTCTCAAGCGAGTCAAGCCCGTCGTGGGAGTAGTCGCTATGCATGTGGATGGCGCCTGCGACCGTGTAACTCATTTGCCGAGTTGCTGAAACCATTGAACGGATTCGCGCAGAAATGGTTTTATGTCGTCGATGCGAAAAACCTCGCTTCTGTCGCGAGCGTCGCGGCGAAAGAAATCGCGAAATGCACTCGTACGCGACAGGGATCCCGGCGGCATTGATAGCTGCTCGTCCGAGCGCCGCATCCGCGTCAGCAAGTGATCGACATCACCCCAGAACCAGCGTGATCGGATATCTGTGGAGAATTGAGGTATCGTTTCCGGCACGTGTCCCGTCGCAGCCTCCAGAAGCAGCCGCGGGAAATCCACGCCTGCGTCGATCGCGAGCTGAAGTGAGCCCCAGAAGCGGCCGTTTATCTCCATAAGATACGGAATGCCTGTCTGTTCGTCGATCTTGTACTCCACCATTGCTACTCCCTGCCACGCGAAATCGGCAAGGAGCGCCAGTGAGCGCTTTAGCAGTTCCTGATCGACCGGGATACTTTCCCTGTAGACGCTTATCCCACCCGAAGGCGGTTTCTCTCGAATTCGGCGATGGGCGAATTGTGCGATCAATTGCCCGTTCCAAACGAGAACGAAGATGCCGACGCCCGATCCGATGATGCGTTGTTGCAGTAACAGCGGATAGGCACGCGCGTCCATCCTGCCAAGGATCGAGCGTAGCTCGGCTTCCGATCCGGCGTGCTGTACGGAGAGCTTGACCCGGTCGCCAGCGCCCACGGATACAGATCGTGCCGGTTTGACGACAACCGGGAACAATATCGAGGCCATATCGATCGAGTCGGCTGCGTCTTTTGTATCGAGCACTGCCTGCGCCGGCACCGCGATTCCGGCCTTTTGGGCGGCGGCCAGAACGGCCTGCTTGTCGGAAATGCGTCTGAAGGTTTCGGCGTCGGCGAACGGAAAGAGCACGCCCGGGAATCGATCACGTTCTGGCAGGAGTGCCAGCAGGGCGGGCTCCGTCATCGGTATGAGAGTATCAATCTTATGCCTGATCACAACGGTGCGGACATCATTGACGAAATCGAACGGTGAAGTGAGAGCGCTCGCTACTTTGTGCTCGGATGATGCAAATCGGGACGCACCGGCGAGTGATCTTGGAGCCGTCGCACTCACATGGACAACGTGGCCAGCGGCGCCGAGTGATCGGACGACCGCGAGAGTTGCGCGTTGTTCACCGTCCGTGACGAGGATCCTGCGGTGGCCGCTGATCGCCGTCAACGCTTGATGAGTCCGGCTGTACGAAGCACGAACCCGTGGCGCGATACGCCGCTCGGTATATTCAGCCGAGGGATGGCGAACAGATCTTGCGGTGGCGTTGATGTCCATCCGCCGTCGATCAGGAAACCTGCAGTGTAGCCAGCGTCACGGGCGGCATTCTGAACGCGTGCATCAGAGAGCCCGTAAGGATACGACACCATTGGGAGTGCCCGGATGCGGAATTGGCGGAGCCACTCCAGCGGACGCGTCAACTCCATCGCAAGCTTTACGTCTGGAAGTGTAGCCAGATTCGGATGGCTCCATGTGTGTGCCGCGATCGTAAAATGCTCGTACTCCAGGGCTGCGTGTAGTTCTGAAGTAGATGCGCCACGCGCAAACGCTGGCAATTCATGCTTTCGTAACTTTCTATCACTCGCGAGTACATCAACCGCTGGAGCAAGCCCGCGGCTGTCCGAGAGAGCTTTCTGCCGCAGCGTCGAATCCAAACCAGTGACTGGGTCAGCGTAGGTATCCCACCAGAATGATCCACCATCAAGGAAGGATGGCGTCACGAAGACTGTTGCTGGCATGCCGCGCGCAATCAACTCTTTGACGCCGACAGTCAGCGTTCCAGCATACCCATCGTCGAATGTGATTGCTGCTCGTGGCCGATCACTCACGGGGGATACACCGCGCGATGAGTTCAACGCTTCATTCAAAGTGATGACATCATGTGTCTGCTGCAGGCGATCCAGTTGCGCCGCGAATTCACGTTGTGGCAAGTGCAGCGATCGATCACCAACTGCGTGCGAGCCCGCAGGTACTATGTTATGGTAGGCAAGTATCATTACGTTCTCGGATCTATGCCGCCTTGCGCGGGCAGCGCCGCCCGACGCAACCAGAGCAGTTTCGAGGAGACGTTTGAGCCCGTTACGAATGAATGTCATCCAGGGGCCCAATGCGTCGCCGGAGCCTGCGCCGCAGATACTTGCGTGCGTCTTGCCGGCAGCTTGCGTTTCAGAGGTGGTGAACTGCCCCCACTGGCCCTGCGCCGCCGCCGGAGCGAATCTTCGGCGACCGCTAGGCCAATCAGGGCATAGAGAAAAGAAAAATATGACGCTGAGACAAAGAATCCCGCTACGCAAAAACCGATCAGCGAAGCGATAAGCGTTTGAGCAAAGGCTGCATCTTCAGCTGTGACATAAGGGTCATCCGGATCCTCTTTGATGCGCAGTAGATGATTGAATGTGGTTGCTATCATCGTCACAAAGAGAACCATGCCGCCAGCACCCATCTCCGCTCCTACGAGAACGTACGAGTTGTGAGCTGTCGACCACTTAATTCCGCGGTGCTCCGCGGCATAAGCGCGTGCAACAGGAGAAAGTGTGCCCTCCGCCTGCTCGAATGTATCGGCGCCGACCCCTAGGACTGGGTGTGTGATCATGTACACTATGCCGCGCTTCCATATGAACTTTCGCCCTGTTTCCTCTTTCATGTTGTAATCATCCTTGGGGTGCAAGATGGTTTTCATCATCGCCCAATACGCGGCTGACCCGAACACAGTCATGAATAGTAACGCCACTGCAACGGCGGACAGCCTTAGGCGCGCCGGAATCGCACGGAAGGCAATTACTACGTAAGTCATTAGCAGGACGAATGCAATGAATCCACCCCGGGAGCCACTCTTGAGGACCATCTCGACAAACAATACGAGCGAAAACAACGCGAAAAATCGTTTCCAAGCCGGTACAACGGGGCGGAGGAAGTAAATTGCGAACGGTATCGAGCTAACAACCAGCAGTGCAAAGTCATTCGCGTCGTAATAAACCAGGCTGCCAAGGCGTCCGCCGGAGCCGACTGGAATGAAGAGATATATATAAGTCGAGTAAATTGTTGCGCCAACTAGATGTGCAAACGCAATCCAATTTATATCATCTGCGTTTCGCAGGCTTGTTGTTACTCCCACCATCAGCAGAATTGACGGACCGAAATCCTTGGTAATGAACGTCACGCTCTTTCCAGGCCACAAGCTTTCCGGAACCCCCGCGATCATCAGCAGCAGAAGTAGGAACGGAATCGCGAAGACGCGTGAGCGTACCCATTTTAAGCTCCGAGGCCCGGAGAAGCTCGTCGCAAGAATTGCGCAGAGCAGAATCTCGAGCAAAATCGGAACTTGGATCTTCCCGATAATTGGCCACAGGTCCTGGAATCGCCACACTGAAACCCACAAAAAGGCAACCGTGACATACACGAGCAAGTCAGGTTTGTAGCGCTTCCTTTGCATCGGGCGCTGGGCGGGTAGGGTGGCTGTGGCTGCTTGCATCATTCTCAATACTCAAGTATCGGAGCGTCGAACCGATCACTGTGCAAGGAAATGCACGTCGCGATTCAGCGTTAAATTTTGCCCGGTCACCGGCTTAGGAGAAGACTTGGCTTTGAAGCGAGAAAAAGTCGCGGTTGCTGCCGCCATGATCGTCGCGGTCCTGTTGCGAGTATATGCGGTCTTCCGCTTTCCCTTTGAACAGGACGAGTTGTATACCATCGATGAGGCCACGAATCTGTTCCACACTCGGTTGCTTCCTGGGATCCAGGCTAGACCGGTCTTTTTCTTTCTCGAACACCCGTTCCTAAGCGTCTTCCCTCACACAGAGCCGTTTCTCCGGCTTGTGCCACTATTGTTCGGTGTGGCTGGAGTCTGGGTTACGTGGCGTCTTGCTAGAGATCTGGCTGGCCCGGTCGCAGGGCTCGTAGCTCTGGTGCTTGTCGCGATCTCCCCCTGGCAACTGTATGTCTCCGGATTTGCAAGATACTACTCCCTGCTGTACTTGCTCGCTGCCATAGTCTATTGGCTCCTCCCGCGTGCATATGACGCAGATGAGT
>PMEM01000004.1 GCA_003155795.1 Gemmatimonadota bacterium | reverse complement strand
CAATTTCACGAGATCATTGACAACTTTTGCGTGACCGTTATCAGCTGTTCTTCAGACCAGGTGCGCTTTCGTACGGACTCACCCCGAGATCGCACGAGTGTGATCGTCCAGAGCGCATTGTTTGCCCTGTGATTGGTATCACGATTCAGCCGGTGCCACGTGATCCGTCCTGAAGATGCCTCGAGTGGACTTGACCCCGCACAGCGCTGCGAGTGCTGCCTCGTTGAACAGTCGCTCTGGGGTTATCTCTAGCCGTGATGCGGCAAGTAATTCCCATCGTTGGGAAAGGATGTGTAGGGTGCGCTTAGTCGACTGGACGAGATCGTTGGTGTGCGACAGACGTAATCGAGCACACCACTCGATGCGGTCGACAAACGCGAGCTTGTAAAGGTCGTCGAAAAGCACAGCAGGCGCACTTACAAGTGCTGCTCTTAAGCTGATTCGATGCCTGTGTGCGCGTTTTTACTGCACTGCGTCTTGCCACCGTGAGGACGCCAGCGCCTCGACTACGCCATTCTGCGCTTTCGGATGTGCTTGGGCGTTACCAGCGAGCACTGCGAGAGTAGCACTCTCCGCATCGGTCAAATCACTCTTGCCGCGCAGTCTACGTCATGCGCGATTCGGCCTGTTGATCTCGATCACGCAGACTCCAGCATCCGTGAGGATGCGCGTGAGTGCCTTGCGTGTCGCAGGAACCAGTCCCGCCTATGGAGATTCCTCTTCACCGATCTTCGTCTTAAATCGTTTGAAATTCACGAGATCGCTAACAGCAGCAGATTCCGCGGCTTTGCCATAGGCAGTTACGCGCCTCGCACCGCTTGTTGAGATTGCTCCTCCGGGATCGCTTGATTAAGTAAGTCCCCCGGGCGTACTCCCAGGCCGTGAGCAATACGAACCAGATTTGAGAAAGACAAGTTCGTCTCGCCCCGTTCGACCACGCCCATAAACGTGCGATGGACCCCAATTTGGTGCGCAAATGCTTCCTGGGAGATTCCTCTCTCTTTCCGTAACCGGCGCACTGTTTCCCGAAGTCGTCGAGCAATGTCTGGCACCGCTCAAGAGTGGTGGGGTGCCGTGTCTACATCTACAGCATATACAGAGACACTATTTACCGGGCAATCCATTTTATACTCTGACGCTGGCACGGCCCTATGCCTGTCCTTCCGAGAAAGTCCCAGAACGCAAGAGATGGCGCACCATCCCTAATTGAGTTGCTGCGACCCGCCGCAGGTAATCCTCCAGCACTGGATCCGCTTGCCGCGACTCTGCAAGGACAGGTTAGACGATTCCTCGCCCGGCTCGCCCCCAAAGTGGACTTGGACCAACTGGATGATTTTACTCAGGAGACCCTACTGCACGTCCTGCTTCGGATTGAATCCTGTCGCGCAGATACCGACGCTGGTGTACGGGCTTGGGTATTTGCGGTTGCTCGGCGTGTCATCCTCGACTACAACCGCTCTAACCAGGTTGCGTTGCGCAGTACATCGCTTGAGATATTGACCGAGCGTTATCACCGTGCCGCCGAGCAGCCAACTATCCAGGATCACGTCGCAGGAATTGACGACGAGTTGACTAAAAGCATCACAGATATCTCGGTTGTTGAAAGTTCACCAGGTGCTCAGGTGGAAACCGCGGCGACCACCGTGGTACCGATGCTTGCTTCTCTCATTGTCCAAGCGCAACGATGCCTGCCACCCGACACACAGGAACTACTCTATCGTCGAGTGATCGAACGAGATACTTGGAGTGAAATCGGCGGTTGGATGCATATCCAAGCTGGCGCTGCTAAACGCCGGTTCCAACGGGCACAGCGGGCCATACGCAGACAGCTTCTCAAAGATCTATCAAACGTCGAAGAACCACGTCGTTCAGAAGCAGTTTGCTGGCTTTCGAGCGCGATGAGTACTCAAGCAAAGCTCAATGGGCGATCAGTTTGATGCAGACGAATGCTCCCACCCTACGTGCTTACTGAGTGGTTATCCGCCTTTGCATCGCCGAACGCTACTATTTGAATCAGAGGAGCACTAACTCGTCTGACGATGCGATCAAAAGCACAGCGATATGAACAACCGACAGACATGCTCCATGTCACGGACGTCACCACTTGTGACCATCTCAACTACAGTGCGTCCTGCAAATCGCCCGAGCGTCATAGGGCTCCTGCACCATTCCGCGAAGTCCGCGGGTTGCGATACAATTGCAGCTGACTGGTGAATGCTGATCAGATACGCCGCCCTCGCCATGTTGCAGCCGCCGAACGGCACCGGCAATCCGTCCCGCCAATAATCCGCCACCGGATCAGGAAAGCCCAATGCGCGCGCGCATTCGAGGTCGGTCAGCCCCCACTCCACAGCCACCGTAAATGCCGTCTCCGGTTGTGCGAATGCCTCGCGGAACCGGTGCGCCAACGGGTCAAGGCCAGGGACGACTGGGTAGTGGTGTGTTGGTGAGTTCTCTGCGGATCCAAAGCCGGCGTTCTTCTCGTTCCCAGGGCGCTTTGCCATCTCAAATCACGGTGGTGGATCGAGCTCGCCGTTGAAGTCGCGACAGGGTACACGCACCCATCGTATCAAGTCGTTGATCCTCCTACCGAAGATCCGAAGGACGATCACTAACGAGCCCTCTTCTACAATGGACGGCTACCCGGCACCCCGTATAGACAGGGCACACTCTGTTGCGTCCGTGACTTGTTCGCGATTCTCGCCGGGCTCACTTGTCCATCAGTCTCCAGCACCTATAGCCCAGATAAGCGATCGCCTGCCATAACCGTGCGCTGCTCGCACCACATACTAAATCACTTCATCGCTGCAATCAACGGTCAGTCAAAGCCTAAATACCAATGAGCGCACGCCTCCGCACCACAGCAATTTCCGCCACAGCTCCGAGAAGTGCGGCACGACCACCAAGCGCCGAATCGAGTTGTTTGAGACGTCGCTGCAGCGTCGTCCGGCGACACACAAGCTTTCGTTCGACCCAAACACTTGGCAGTCTACGCCACGTGGCGAAGATCGTGTCAGGTGTGGCTCCCATCTCAAACGCGCATACCAACCCTGCAGCAAGCGATTTATTGCTAAGTACCGGCCTCCCACCCAAGTGCGCACCTGAACGACGAGCAGTCGGCTCCGGGATCAACGGTTCTAGCTGCGCCCACTCTGTTGGCGACAGATACTCATCCGGTGGAACATTTGGCCGCCCCACTCGCTTGGACAGCATCTGAACAGCGTGAGCGGCGCCCTCCTCTAAGACAGCAAGCTCGGCTTCCTTACCTCGTGCAACGCAGTTCCCAAACCCCGCTAACATCGGTTCCGCATCCTTGCCGAAATCGCTCGGCCCAAGTGTCGCAACCCAGCGATTGACAAGCTCAACTAGATCGCGCGCGCGGAGCCCTTCAATACAGCAAGCAAGGAGGCGCGAGGGAGTCCCCGGAAGATGTTCGAGCATTGACTCAGTCGAAGCATACGAATGGACGCTGAGTCCCTCGGATTTAGCCGCCGCCAACAGATCGATTGCCTCGCAGATTCGTTGCCGCATCGCATCGCGAAACACGCACCCTAAGGAAGCCAGGAGCGTGAGCGAGCACCCGTCTAGCTTGCTGAGAACGGCGTCGGACGCTGAAGCAAGTACACCACGATCATCAAGGACAAGGGCTCTCACCATCCATGTAATACGAGATCGGCCGCCTGCCGAAAGCCGTTCCGCGCTCGCGTTAATGAGCGCAGGATGTTCCGCAACGGTTAGAGCGCCAAGGCTAGTCAGCTCACCGACGAGTTTATAACCACCAGCACCTCGCAGAATTGCGTCGAGCGACGAACCTTGAAGCAAATCTATAAGCGTGCCTATCGCATCACCGGAGTTGTGCTCTTGGACATCTAGAAGCGACGTCGCCATAGCGAACCCATCCGATAGAACGTCATATGCCTTCGTCGGTGGTCGGTCGGAGAGCACATTAAGCCGGCGCAGCCGGTTGTCCCGGCTACTTGCATCAATAGACGTCCATTTGGACTCATCGAGGATCCGCACAAGAATCGGTGCGTTGAGTGTAAGCAGTACAGCGGTACTCACCCCCGTGAGACGCGCTGTTGCAAACAAGTCCTCCCGATACCGTGCGTATGCTTTGACGTGACGGTCATCGCTACGCAACGCAGCCCGCTGGATTAGAATCGCCCGATGGTTCCCGGCGATTACATGGCCAAGGCTCGTACAGATTGGCGGCCCACCCCAAGGGAATTGCGTGGGGTCGACCACGTACATCGGCTCGAGAATCTGAGTCGCGAGCATCTCCGCGGCGGTACGGCCAAACCTGCCGGAATAGGCCCGCCCCTGGAGCGCTGAAGGATACCGAGCATCTGGCTGAAGCGTAGTCCAGCGATGGGACGGAATCAGTTCTGCAGCCTCCATAAGCGCATACGACGCCTGCTCAGATCTCCGCGGTCCGAAAATTACGGGGGCAGACGAACCGAGATAGACGCGAGGCGGCAAACAGTCCGGCATAAGCCCAAAACATCGTCAGCCAAAGCCCAAAACATGAATTGGCTCATGACGGAGCCACAGGACTCCCTGTATCCAAGGCACTTGGGCATAAGGACTTACCTGCATGCTGCCAGAATTTGATGGATCGGCGCTCTCGCGGAACTAGGCTCGCGTTCTCTCTAAAACGGCCGTCTGCTAAACGACCCGAATCGATGCGGCCGGTCGGAGCGTCCGGCACGCATTGCTGACCCTCGGCGTGATCTCGGCTTGCTTACCCCATAACCGGCGATGAACGGACCAGTATCGAAATAGATCGATCACGCTTATCGAATACGGCTGATGCAATCCAAGGCGCTATCACTGCGCGAACTAGCTCGCCGTCTAAACGATTTGTGAGCGCCAAGATGTCTTGCGTCCACCTCGATAACTGATCAGCACCACAATGATGGATTTCATCACCCGCATGCAGTAGAGAGATCTCTGCTAACCGACGCTGTGCAGCGCCGTGCCGCTCGCCAAGATGCGTGAGTTCGGTCTTGGCATCCTCCCCGCTAACAATGTCGTTCGCAATCGCGCGGATGATGTTGGCCTGCTGGCGCTCGATGCTGGCGAGGAGCCGAGCCATACGCTTTAAACTTGCGCCGACCTCATCCGCGGTCGATGACGCCAACTCACATTCAAGTGCAGTCCTTACAGCCGCAACAACGTCCGGCCGGCCAAGTGTGCGCGCCACCGCATCGATGATTGGCCCCTCAAGATGCTGCCGCCTTACCGTAGTACGCGGCGGGCGACAATTAGCCGTCCGGCCTCGGTGGCCGCCGCGGGGCCTCCGGGCCCCGCCAGCGCAGCGATATGCAGCATCGCTGCGCCTTCCTTGAGACAGCAACGACATCCCACCACCACCAACCATGGATGAACCACAACTCGCACACGTCACGACGCCACTGAAGGCGTAGGCCGTCCGGACACCGCATTGGTAGCTCCGATTCTGCTGAAGCTTGCCTTGCACACGCTCGAAGAGTGCCTTGGACACGAGCGCCGTGTGCGCCCCAAGAGTTATGGTAGGTGTGCTGTTAACGGCAAACCCGCGACCTCCGCCTCTACCCTGCCGAGGCTTCCGGCCATAACAGACCGTTCCCACGTAGACGGGATTCATAAGGATGTTACGGATCGCCGGCTCACTCCATACAAGATCATCTCTGAGCATGACGTCGTCCCTAGCGGACACAGGTCCTGCTCGGAGATCGTTCGCATAGCGAAGGGTCGACTCGATCGTCGCGCCGACCTCGAGATAATGGCCGAATAGAGAACGCACAAGTTCCTGCTCACTCTGATTCGCTGGCGTGAGGATACAATAGTACCCCTTCGGTTTGGCAATTCCATTCTCAAGCATTTGGGATGCGTGTCCGTCCTTCATAGCAAGTCGCCGATAGCCGACCGGAGCCACCCCCTGCCAGTGACCACGTGCGGCTGCAGCGTACGATCCGCGCGCTGCATTGCTCTGTGGATTAGTTGTCTTCCCCTCACGACGTTTGGTTCGCTGTCTCATTGGAATTCTCCTCGACTAGTGGCTTTCGCGCCTTCCAATGCGCAATACGGCTGACGATGTGAAGTTCGCACCCGGATGCGCCGACTACAGCCAACATCATTCGCGTCTGGTATGGAGCTCATAGGGCTCGCAGCAGCGAAATCATTCCGCTTCGGATGAGCCGCTAGCTGGCCAGCACGATCAGCGCGGATCAAGACTCTCGCGAATATCCGTGCCCATTCGGCTAGAGCGGCTGCATGGCTGCCCGCCATCAGCGCCTGGTTATCGCATTCAGCCTTGGATGACGTTCCATCAGACTCATATGCGACTCTCACCTGCAGAGTAAGCGCGGGCCGTAATCCTGATTTCTTATCGGAAGCCTTCATGGCCTCCTCCGAGCGTCGCAGCGCGCTGGTTGGCGTCGCTAGCACAGTGGCGATTTACAATCTGTGATGCGCGTTTAAAACGGGCGGGAGTATCCTCTCTCCGAAGGCGTTGGGCTCGTGGTAAACGACGCCCACTCCGGGCCAGTGATTCACTCGAAATGCGCGCATTGCGAGTGGGGATGTATCGTGGCCGTAGATACACAAACCCGCCCGCTTCTCGCTCAACGCGAGAGGGGCGATCAACAGGGAATCGACATGTCGAATACGATCCGACCGCACGAGATTGATGGACAGGTAACAATTTTCGATGAAGCGGTGGGTATTCGATGGGGCCGGAAATGTATATCTTGTCGCCTTTCTTCACGTACTTCTCGACGACGTCAGCGAGCCCTTCACCCTGACCCTTGCTCCCATTCCACACGACGACGCGATGCCACTCCGTCTTCTCCTGTCGATCGCCGGTCGGGCCATTCCATGTGCGAGAAGTAGCAAGTGAGAACGTGGCCACTCTGCCGCCATTCGAGGTGGAACGGACTTCTGGATCCTGACCAACATTCCCTATCAACTCGGCTTTGTTCAGACTGCGGCTCATACGACTCTCCTGCGATCCGATTCGCATCTTTGGGTTAGCTCTCGCGTCTCAATCGGACGCGACGGGCTTTGGTAATCGGTGCCTGCAAGCCGATCTCGATCGACCGACAGCACCTGGGAACGATGGTTGATGCACTCGCGCGAACTTGCCTCGACCACCATTCCGTATTTCACCACCATCCTTTACGGCTGAATGGTTGGTGGCTCCTGGGCTTCTTCTACGCCCGCACCTTCGACTTGATCTTCGTCCGCACTCGGACCACCGCGACTCAGTACTTGGCCAATCGCCCCGCGCTCGATATTAGAGACAGTGCTGTACACGCCCTGCTCCACACGTGACCTGGCGTCATACATGACATCGGTTGTTGCTTGCCTTGTTCCTTCTACAACTGTGGCACGAGTGTGCTGCGCCGCTTTCGTAGCAGCAGCGCTTACCGGGTCCACAGTTGAGTCCGCGGCTTGCTGTCTCGACGATTCCACAGAGATGCGCGCTTCGTGCGCCGCCCTGGCAACGATCGCTCGTGAGGCGAGCTCCGTTGCAGCTCGCTCCTGTCGAACCAGATCAACATCTTGAGTCCGGCACTTGTCGAAGGGAGAGATTTGGGTCCGCGAGCCTGCTACCGCTTCCGGGGTCAGTTGGTTCTGCACATGCTCGAGCGTACGGCGCACAACGCTTGCACGCTGACGCTCTGCGAACGCGTAGTACACTGTCTCGACCGGCCCATGTTCTTCGGGCCCACCGAGAATAACGACGGGTGTATCACGATAGTCCGGCGGCGCATAGGTCGGCCAGCCTGCGTCATCCACCCAGGACAGAATCCCGAGTCTCCGATCGTAAACCAGGGCATCCGCCGGCTGACCAGTCGGTCGAACAGAGCCGAGGCACTGTCCACGAGTAGGATCATGGGCACCTGGTGGATCGACGATCCCGCGCACAACATCTGCACTCACCCGACGTGTTATTGGGTGGCGCGCATGAAGTGACTGAATATCACTGGCACGGACCTGTGAAGGCGCAACAGCAGCTACAGCGATAAACGCGAGCAGGGCGGCACCTTGCGGCGCTCGCTGATCCAAGTCGCGCAGGAAGTCCCGAATGTAGTGATCACCAGACGGATTACTCACGATGCGCCTCCAGTGCTAAAGACGCCGGCGGTCGGCACCATGCCGAGTCGCTGATATACGCGCACGCTAACTACGAGCTGCAGTAATGTCGCGCTTGCTTCCTTTCCAGAACGGATCAGTGACTTGGAAACCTGGTCGTGAATGACGCGCTCATCATCGTGAGTTATCGACGCGAGATAGTGGCTGTACTCCTGCACAAATTCGTCATTGATGTCACGCAGAGACTGTCCCTTGGCAAGCTTCTGGTTCCGCTCCTGCGTTACGATCGTGAGGACGTCCACCACAGAGGAGGTTACAAGGGTGTCTGTATCCGAAGTGTTGCCCTCATATGAGGGTTCACGAGTCGGACGGAGTGTTGGTGATTGATCAATGTTCATTTGAGACTCTCTCTGGGTCGGCGACGAGGCATGGAAGCCTCCTATTGAACAGACAGCACAGGATCAGGCTGGTTTACGCGCCGGCCATCGGAATTCCTATGGATGGTGATTGCGGACGCACCCTAAAAGACGGTACAGACCATCCCGGCCCCCGTATCATAGGTTCCGAGGGCGATTGTACATGTCTTCGTGGTGGCGCGAGTTGGGCCCATTACGGCATAGACCGAGAGTTGATCCGCCGACCCATAGACCCGGTACTGCATGCCCTGGCTGGGCTGGAATGGAAGTCCGGCAACCGGTGTCGTCGTGAAGGATCCTGTAACGGGGTACTTCCCAGTCTCGGCTCGCGCTTCTTGCAACGCCGCGACGAGCCGGGACAGATCCGCGTGGGCGTTCGTGTCATCTGCCAGGGTCGTAGCGTTGTCATTCCACATGAGGAACGAAGCAGATAAGATCGCCACGATCACGAGAGCAACCAATATCTCCACCAGCGTGAAGCCGGATCGATGTGAACTTGATCTCTCCACAGTCATTGTGTTACGCATTCGATTCCATTCCCGATGTCTGAGGTACCTAAACGTCGAGAGCAATACTGGTGGGGTGGTGCGAGCGGCTCTATCGACACAACGACCCCCTGTCCGTCCGCACTGCGCTCTAACGAGAACTCCATACCGGGCGAGGGACGGAAGTCCAGTCCGGCTATTGGAGCCGTTACCCAACCATTCCCCGGTGTTTGTGGAAATACGCTGTGTGCGTCGTAATAGGATCGCGCCTGAAACTGAAGCCTTTGAACGTCAGTCCGCATGGTCGTTATGTCATTCGCGCTGACAGCACCGAAAAATGCCGGGAACGCGATCGCACTCACCACGCTGATGATTATCAGCGCAATCAGCAATTCGAGAAGAGTGAATCCGCTTCTCGAACGCGATCGGTTCATCCCATGCATAGATCCGTACATCAGACGCATAAGCGTGCCTTGATGCGCAGGTCGTGCAGCCGGCACCGAAAACGATCCGGCCCCGCTGCACACACACTGTCGTTGAGTTGTTCGTCCTACAAGTCGAAGTGGCGCGCCGGTTTCCCGTCACGCCTGTCCGGAGCCACCGCGGTGGCGGCAGCTCCAAACCCTGCTACAAATTAATATCGGCTCCCATGCCGTGCTTTCGAACGCCCGTGTCCGGCTCGGATAAGGGCTTCCGCCCTCAACGTGCGCTCCAAGCTCGGATCTGAGGCCAATACGTCAGGATGGCGCAGTGCCATTATCTCGGACGCTACCACCCGAGTAAACGACCATGCGCCATGTAAGCCCCACGCAGTCACCACCACGAGAGCCCCGAGGTAGAGAATCTGACTCGTGCGACGTGCGACCACCCTGATGAACTGAGACATGCTCCGTCCCAAGCCCATCCGATTAGTTGTTAGCGAAGGCGAGTCCATGGCGATGCTCATACCCCTCCCGAGACCTCCTGAGATATTCACGACCGATCGAGAGTCCGGGCTACTAAACCCGACGGGAAAGCAGCCGCTTGTATGCGAGCAACAGTTCCGTCGCATCGCTTTCCGCCACATGCATTTCGTCAACAGGCACTGTCTCGCCACGATCCTGGCGTTGCAGCAAGTCGGCAAGAACTGCGAACTCCGCACGAGCTACGGAATGAACCGCGTGCTCGTGCTCAGTCATCGGCGCCGGTAGCTGTTCAAGATCGAGCACTGCGCCATCAAAGATCTCTTCCTGCTGTACAGTTGACTGCGACATGGATGTAGAGGTTGAAGGAAATCACGGTGAGGCGTGCGGCCTAATCCCAAAAGCTCGCTGAAACCCCATGCCTAATTACAGGATACAGCCCCAACGCCAACTCGCGCACCACCTCGAGCCTGGCCGACCATCACAGTTCGAAGATATTGGCTGATTTGGAACCCTTGGGGAAGAATTTCGACCCAGCGGATACGCCGATGCTGTAGGCCATCCAAAGGCCGAAACAGGCTACGCCGAAGCCGGCCCAGTATCCATCCTGGCCTAACCCTAAGACCATCGAAAGGAGCACCTAGCTAGCGACAGCGACCGCGACCGCCGTGGTCGCTATTTGCTTGGGTGTCGGCTTGGGCTCATCAACATGAAGCAGTATCCGGAGGTCTTTCATCGTCACCTCCTTTCCGCTCATCTCGCGTAGTCTCAGAAGCCCGCGGAAGCATCCGACCGTAATAGTATCTTCGCTCCGTTCTAGCCGGTCGTAGATGTCATTGATCGTTGCAGCATCATCAAATCCAGTTTTGATGACCTTGGGAATCGACTTCGAGTCTGCGGTTGGGGCCATTCTGATTATTCATCCTCTTCGGGAGTGCCTCCTCGGAGTATCGGCACCCGGGATACCCAATTGGATGAACAGAACAGGATTGACTGCCGATACTCACCAGCTACATGCCTAATCGAGTCATCATTGCCGGCGCCCATCCGCGTCTTCTGCTGGCGCTCGCACTTTCTCTGTTCACTGGAACCAGGCCGCTCGTCGCACAAGCACCGATCGCGACGACGGCGTCATCACGTCGAGCCGCTCCGAGTGCAGAAACGCCGGCGTCGCGATACTCGACTCCTGAAGAAGCGGCAGCCGCTGCGCGGACGCTGTGGGATAAAGGTCAGCACAGCTCGGCTAGGCGACTCATGGCGATCGCGCAGGCTTACAGGCAACTCGGGCGCCCGTACCAGTACGGGGGCAACGGAAAGAGTGCGGCGGCTGTGGATTGCAGCGCGTTCGTCCAGTGGGCAGAAGGTCGAGCTGGGATTCGTCTCCCTCGCACATCGAAGGAGCAGTCTCGAGTCGGGAATCCAATACCACGTTCGACGGACGCTCTCGAAGATGGCGATCTGTTGTTCTTCGGCATTCGCGGTGTAGTAAGCCATGTTGGCATCTATATCGGCGGCGGGCGTTTCATCCACTCATCTTCGTCGCTCGGCGGTGTCGCCATCTCATCTCTAATACAGCCGCGATGGGATCACCTTTGGCTGAGTGCTCGCCGCGTCGCCGATGGTGAGGACAGGAAACCAAGTTAGGCTATCTTGCACCTGGATTGATGCACTTGCGGGGCGACATCGATTCAGGATGCCGCCCCGTTGCCTTTGCTACTACCGCGCATCGGATTGCTGAAGGCGGATTGCCTTGAGTGCATCTCGGAGCGTGTTGCGGGATCTGAGTATCCGCGCGAGCAGCTTCGGCTCAATCCCCGCAGTCTTCCCGCGCTGAACCAGCGCGTCAACGCGGTCGCCGTAGTTGAAGGTCACATCCATCATGTCGCTCAGTTCTGCCAGGACGGCAACCCGTTCGGCCTGCAGTACGTGCTTTCCACCTACCGCATTGGCTACCAGCCGACGTGCATCAGCGGCGAGACGCGTCTCACTCCACGAGTCGTTGGAATCCGAACTGTTCGACTCGGTGTAGTCCCAAATGTCGAGCGCGAATTCTCCACCATCGCGCTCTCCGGCCATGATCGTCGCGTAGTTGTTGAACGCTTGGGATTCCAGGACGTACGCCATAACAGCATCCGGGAGTGGTGTCGGGTCATCTCCGGGCATGGCAAAGATTACCTGAATTGGCTCTCGATTCTTCAACCAAACGGGCAACTCCACGTCGGTATCATCGAGCTCTTCCCAGGCTGACTCAAACGCAGCTACGGGCACCGATGCGACCTTTACACCATCGGGAGTTACGAACTGAAGACCACGAGCGAAGATCGCCTGCATCTCCTCCACAAAGAGCGACTCGCCACGGGCGACGATGCTGAGTGGAATTAGTCCATCGTGATTCTTCGCTTTTGCTGGGCCGATCGCCGGAATCCCGGCATCAACGGCAAGTTGAGCGAATGGTGTCACGTACAGAGGCTTGACGAGTCACCGCGTCGTATTGTACGACACTTCGAAGTCTGAACCATCACCGTCTAGAATGAGGCTGCAATCCACATCCGACAGATCGTTTCCACCCTCGGGAATGCCATACCCCGCTATCGCAAGGAACGGAATCGGGTCGAAAGCGGTAAGCGGGATTCCCTTGAAGCGGGGTCGGAACTATTTGACACCACGCGCAAGCTGCTCAATATCGTCAAGCTGGACGATCGCTTCGCCCTTAGTGAACTCCACGAACGTTTTGCGGAGGTTTTCAACATCAAACTCCGCGAGCAACGTTGCTGCGAGGACACTCATCGCCCGCTTGAATCCTTCATCACGCACCAGCGTTTCGCGATCGGGAAGTTTTGCCTCGACCGCCACATTTGGTGATACAACCCAGACGAGCTCAACGTCACGGCGAAGGCGCCTGATCAATTCCTCGCGAACCGCGTTAGGAACACCGACGCACAATTCTTCGGAAAGAACCTCGTCCGGTATCGAGACTGTCCCGGTACGCCGATGCTCCCATTCAACGAAGATCGCAGTAGAAAAGTGGCCACTCTGCTTGTTCGGCGAGGTAACGTGTAGCGCCCCAGCCGATGTTTCAATCGAATAGCCCTCACGAGGCCCAACGGTGTGAACGCTACGGAGAACCCCGCCTGGAATGGTGGAATCAGCGACCTCGATCGTGATCGCCAGAGGGAATCGATGCCGCCACTTTCCACTGTCCTCGGCTGTCATTGTCGGGAATGTCGCGGACTCACGGAGTGTTGCGCGAATCTCGACACCATGAGCCTCGTCACCGTGCTCAGCCCAGAGGGATGGTGAAATAGCATCCCAGCACTCAACCGGAGCCTCGTGACGAAGAGCAGCGTCCGTGAAGTGTATGCGCCACGGGGCACTACCGTCATCAGGCATCGAGATAATCTCAACATCTGTAGCGATCGCGAACAGCGCGAGCGAGCCCAAACCCGCGGCGTGCTTCACGTCTGCTGTGTCCCAGCCACTTTCCGCCATTTGCAGCAGCTTGCTTGGGTCGCTCAAGCCACAACCGTTATCTCGGAATACGACTTTCCGGGCTGATGGATCAGCGGTCACACGTAGCGTTGTGGCGCCGGCGCGGTAAGCGTTCTGCACACACTCGGCGAATGCGGCGGTTGCGGAGCTGAAGAAAAGGCCGACTTCGCCCAGCAAGCGGGTCTCGTTGACGCCGAACGACAATTCCCTCGGCGCTGCTGGTAACTCGTTTCTTGTGGTCATACATCCTCACAGATGATGAACGGAATGATGTGAACACATTCCAATGCGCCTGCGGGAGTTACCTGGCATTGTTCACGCGATGGTTAGCGTGTCGAGATAGCCTCTCGATCAGCGGGAGCAGAAGGTCGCCAGTACAAATCCGTCCATCCCGACTGATAAACGAAAGCCCTGCATCGTAACTTCATGCAGGGCTTTCGTTGCTAGCTGGTCGGTGATGCCTACTTGGGTGTCCAATTGTCTCGCTAGATCCTGTTTCCGCCCCTGTGGCTTCCGCTTGCGTTGCTACCCGAGCCAGGCTATTTGCACACTGGATCGAGTTGTGTCTCGGAATTCAGGTTCAGTTCCTTCTTGCCGTGGTCGGTGATGCTCGACATCGGCATGGCCCAGACATATGTCAATGGAAAGCCGCCAACATTGCCAAGTTCGATGTTGTAGACACCAATGGCCATAACCACTACCACCTGGTTGGTCGGTATGCGAAGCGTGTAGTGCCCGTCGATTCCGGTGGTTGCGTGCTCGAGAGACGCATCTGAGAGTATAGCCTCGGCCATACGTTGAAGTCGCTGACCTCCGCGGATACTTGCTGCACCGTAAGCCTGCCGCCCCGCTGTGCGAGCCGAGTCGATCAGCTCTGAATGCAGCTGTTCGTCCAAACGACAGTACGCCCCTAACACTTCACGCTCCTTCGCATAAGGAACAGCGAATATGGTTCTTCCAGCGAATGGTATCGGGGCTTGATCCGTACCTGGATGCCACATTGCGCCGGTTATCAGTAAGCCGGCCGTGTCTACACTCGCCTTGTGGCGCAATGCACCACTCTGGTTCGCATGTTGGCTTGTGCCAACAGCCTGGCCCATCGCAGTAGATGTGACCGCAAGAGCCAGAATGCTTGCTGCTGACGCTAGCATCCGAGCCCGAAGGCTAAGAGTTCTTAACAAAACCGTTGAATGAAACTCCAGCTGCATCGTGCTGTTTGGTAACGGATGTGCTCTCATGTAGGAAATAGTGGCCTACCTTCTTACATAAATCAAGAAAAAGGACAGCGGCTAATCGCGTCTATGCTAACATCTTCGATCGAGGCCGCTGGGGCCGCAATCCCGCCCGTCAGGCGTGAAATACGCTCACTTCATTCGCCCTATGCCGCGTGTAAGCTCCTGTGAGTGCGACACTTAGCCTCTAACAGCGCTTCCCCGCCCACGCTTCAGGAGCAAACTGTCTACATTGGTCGGGAACGCCTGCGTTTCTAGGATCTCGGCATCGGAGGAATCCCAAGTCTCTGTGGGGGGCGCTTCCAACCGAAGCCAATCCCACGCGGCCAGCGTCGCTCAGGCGCGAACCAAGCACGCTCGGCAGCCAGGATACTGTCCCGGAGATACTTTGACCGCCGCGCCATCTCTACGACGTAGTACGGGGCGCCCAAGTAGCCGACGTACCGATGCTTCGGGCTCGCATGCCGCAATACATAGCCCGCCCTATCCGCACTGAGACTCCACGTAATATCCACTCGCGCAATTCCGCGCTCTGCATCAGCTCGGAGTTCGCGGTACGCACGCTTGAGTGCGCGCTGACGGACGAGAGGTGTGAGATCATCACCTACCATCGCGCGAATCGGCGATAGGTCGATTGATGTGATCACGTTTCCTCTCGAGTCGAAAGCGGTCACGCAGCCTTCGCCGCCCTCCCAAACAGCGCGGAGCACTTGATGGTCATGTCCGTGACAGTGCAGGCTTTCGAGCTTCGAGAGCGACCTGCGTCCGCAAACTTCCCCCGATCGTCTGCCAACTGATTCCTGTTCGGACCGCCCTCTGCCGCAATAGAAAAGCCCAGACGCGGCATAGGAGACCCCTCGCGTCCCGACAGTCGCAAAAGAGCGAACACATTTACAACTTGAAACGCTGGCAAGGATCCGGCGCGTGTCCGGCGTAAGCGGAATCCCCTTCTCTACCATGCGGGTCGCTCTCCAGAGAGACCGGTTTCGACTTGCGAGATCACGCAGCCCCGCTGCAAACAGGAACGACTCTGCTCCAGTACCTAAAATGAACCCAGATGGCGTCACATCAGCAACACAAAGTCGTGTGCAATCCAATGTCTCGCCTTCTCCGTGCGTAACATGCGCCAGCTCGGTTGGCGAGAGTAGGTCGTCGCCTATTTCTACGACCTGCATCCCTGCAGCAGTCTTTGCATTCGTCGGTCTCGCGAAGATAATGAGACCAACGAGAGCGGCGGTTGGATCATACAGCCCGTAAGCTCGGCCACTCATCCCGCCACCCCGGAGGGAGTGATGATGACGCGATACAAATTCGTCCAGCACAGTGGCTTTCCCTTTCCCCTCGATCAAGCGAACGCTGAACCCACTCTTTATGAAGACGGCGTGATCGGGATCGCAGCTCAAGTCGCTGGGATCGAGCGAGGGAAAAAGATCGAACGCGAGCTGATTGAATGTCGGCTTGAACGCCGAACACAGGTGCCAGGGCGCTGCACCAGCCCATGCCGTACTCGTGCCAGTATCGTAATCCGCAATTAGCAACCGGTCGAGCAGATCCTCCGCACGTTCGGAGAATGACCTTGTAGGCCCGTCGCCTGCGGGACTGACAATCCTAGTGATCGGATTCTGATGTGAGAGCATAATCTCTCATGCACCAGCGCGGCTTGAGGGATCTCAAGCAAACACATCCCTGATCGGCGCGGCCTTCCAAGCAGCATCGGCACTGAACTGGCTCGACCCTTCAGGCTAATCGTTTTTCTGCATCGCGTTGTATAGGTAATCGTCAACGTCTACGAAGTCGGTTTCCTCCTCCTCCTCCTCGATCTCGCGCAACATTGCCTTTCTTGCTGCGCGGATGGAATACTGCGCTTTCCGCCAATTGAGATGGTCGTCGCAGAACCGAAGAGGTAGCGGTGCGGCGATCCGCTGGGCCATGGCTTCGTACATCTCGAAAATACGCTCCCACTCAATTGGATCTTCCTCTCGCGTGATGATCCTGGCATTCTCAACAGCAGCGCCTTGATTACAATTCTTGCACAAAGCGCGAAGGTTGCGAGTATCGCTTGAATCTCCTCGGATGTGATCTACTTCCGTTGCCTTACGACCACACTCCTGGCATTTGCGATGGTCGCGTATTAGAATCGCCTCGCGTTCCTGCTTTGTAAGAGCGCGCCTATCGGTCGGGTACCCTCCCCCACTCAGCATCAAAAGGCGCTGCCCGATGCCCTCTTGGACTTCGGCCTTGACGATTCGCCCTTCATCAATGGCTTTCCGGGCATAACGAACCGTACCGGAGAATTGCTGACAGTAGTCACCGCAGTATAGCTTCGCATTCTGCAACTTCGCATCGCAGTTTACGCAATCGAGTTCGACGTACCGTCCCTCCGCGTCCTTCAAACTCTCCGGGAACACGCCACCCTCCATATCCCGCGCTAGTTCCAGCACGCGCAAGCCTGCGAGTCGCAATTTGCTCGTCCGAGGATTCGAAAGTGCCGCTTTGCAGCTCCGCCATTTATGCTTTACCATCCACCCTCCGCTCTATTCCACTCGACGCTTACATGAGCTGCTCGGTCACATAAGTATCGCCGTCGCGAATTGAGAATTGAGGTTGATGAGCGGAGTGAGCAATCTTGCTCTAACGAAGGGCGATTCGTACCTGAGCTGAGAACATCCTACGGGCTTCAAGATCGAATACGCCGACCAGCCCCATCTCTTTCTTCATCTCGCGCTCGGCAATCGCAACAGCTTCCTCTCGCGTCGGCGCAAACAGCAATCTGTACGCGCCTGTGTACTCGCGGAGCACTACTGCAATTCGTTGGAGTACGCCGGCTGCGCCAGCAGCTACACGAACGGCTTCGGCGGAGTTCTGCACGGTAGTTCCTCCTACGCGCCAAACTCCAGTGGACAATCCTGCAGCTCGGAATAGCTCGGAAAGACGATGTGCATCGTATGTTGGCTCCGCGGCACTTGAGGGCTGCACTGCTACGATATCGCTTTGGGCGCCGTCAGATTCGGCTGGATCGCGTAAGCCTTGAGGAGTTTCATCCACATCCACGAATGCTCGATTGGCGTGAGATCCGGATGCCAGGGGAGCGTCGGTGTTGGCCCATTAGGTATTTCGCGCCAACCATGTGCACGCTCATGTGTCATTGCACGTATCACTTCGATGGCTTTCACTGAGTCTGGATCTTCCAATATGTGCGGATCTGGAATCAGAACGAGCTCAAGCTGATCGTTTGCACCCTGTACAAGCTTCCAATGCAAACTGGTCCCGCGGTGATTGCTTGCCATCAGCCAAGGTACGGCTAATACACGATCCGGCCTAGAGCGAATTCATGACAAGCGCTGCGTTTTCTAGACATCGCCGTTTTGCTCTTCGAGTTGGCTAATGGCTGACCTGCAGCGCTCTGCAAGTTCCTCCACTGCCAGGGATCTTCTGATAGCGCGCTTTCCTTCGGAAGGCGGAAGACGATCGAGGACAAGCTGATACATGTCACTCGCACGATCAGGTAGCCCGTGCTTCTGGTAGGAATCCGCTGCGTCTGCAAGGGCATACACAGCTTTCAACCAGATCGCGCGTGTCGTAGCAGTGGAGATTTCGGCCTCGGGGGATACACCCTTGAGAGCGAGCGTATCGAACGCAAGCAGGAGAGATTCCCGGAGATCCGACCACTGTTCGCCGACCTCCTCTACGACCTGACGTCTTTCCTTCGCAGTCTCGCTCGGCCAGCGCATGAAGGTCGGCCCCATCAGAGCCCAGGAGTCCATGAATCTGCACAGGAGCAGCCCGGCGGCCGTCACCTGCCAGAGCGGGTTCCTTTTCGTCCCAATTTTCTCGAGAGCCGAAGTAAACGGCTCGTGCCGACCCACGCGTCGCGGGCGAGGATGCTCTGCCTCTCCTGGCATCGGAGCGGTCAACGATGCGCATCCAGCAGTTGCCTTACCCTCAAACGCCAGTTCATAATCGAATTTTCAGAAAATGGTAGTACATAATCCAGCCAACTTGTGCAGAATCGCGCCAAATGTGCGATTTTGCGACAAATGTAGCCACAGTATCACATTTACGCAGCGGACTCTGCGAATGATGATTCTACTGTGGCCACTGATGGTGGTTCGGCTGCCGAACGACCAGTGCCACCGGCCGAGGACTGCGCAAATGTCGTCAGGCTGTCCACAATCTGTAGGGTCAACGGGTGATCGGATGCGTCAGTCCGGCCTGTACGGAAGGAAACGAGCCTCCGAACCGCTGCTTCAGTCTCTTTCGGATTCCACCCCTCGTGCTCAGCGAAACACCGCACTGCACCAGCAACGTGTCGGGCGTAGCGGACCATCCCTGGCTCAAGCTCAGTTCGGTAGCCTTTGCGCATAAGTGAGCTGTTCGCCGAGCACCAAGCGCCTCGAACCGGAGCACCACCGGTACCATCAACCCCTCCCAGGTCAGGCGAATCTTGAGCTATCAGCTCACTCCGGAGGAGTGCCTCAGCACGGTTTAGTATACGCCTGTAAGTCGACGGGTGAACATCGAGCTCCGCGGCAACGTCGGCTGCGAGAATTGGTTTCCGACCGAAGAGACCATGGGCGTCCACAAGCATGCGGGCATCCGCCGCCGGCAAGGTCGCCAAGGCACGCGCGAGTCGTTCGGCAGCTACTGCCGCGGCACCTGTTGTCTCCTCCCGTAAGTTTGGAATCGATTCAGCAGTAACCATCTCTTCGCCCAATTCTGCTCGTCTGCTCCCAGAGCTTGATCCAAGAGCGAGGGCGAACTTGGAATTCTGGACCAGATGAATACTCTCAACGCGGATTGAATCGCCGAGTATCGCGTAGACCTCATCCCGTGTGAGCCAGTCAACGTCGGCGTTGGACACAGCGCCAGCGGTTCGAATGACGTTCCCAGCTCGCCAGGCGGATTGAGCGGAGACAACGAGGGCGTGCTCAGCCGAGAGTAATTCCTGCTCGAGTGCCCTCGTTACACGTGAATTGATTTCCTTGAGAAGCGCACGGGGCGCGAGCGGGATACTCGAATCCCCGATCGCCTCGAAGAAGGCCGCAATCGCGGCTGGAACGGCTCCTTCCCGGAACTGAAGACCAGCGTCACCCTTCGGACTTTTCCTCTGGACCATCGCCGAGAGGAGCGGAACGTAAGTCGCGAGCAATTGCTCCGATATCACGTCATCGCTCACGCCAGTACGGAAGGTGCCCACCAAGGCAACAAAATCCTTTGCCGGGAGTCGCCCGTGACGTCGAATGAGCCCGTACATGGGATGTACGTCGCCGGCGGCGGAAGCGAAGTTGGACGACTGAAAGATCGAGGGGGCAGGACTAGTTAAGCGGGACATGATGATTCTCCGACAGATCGACCCGAAATGGGTCGTTGCTGCCGTATGCACCTGCGCGACGACCCACAGTGGCGACGGAGACATATCCGGATGAGTTATGCAACAGCGGCTGCGATGACCTCCTCCGAGTCTTCCTCCTGAACCGATTGAGGCTTGGTCTCAACTTGTGGAGCTGCCTCACCACGGGCTATAGCGAGGACGTGAGCCAATCGCTCTACCACTGCGGATGCCGTCGCCTCCGGGGTAGCCTGAACTGCGACTGTCATGGCGCCAGGTGTTCGATTCGCTAGAGCTACATACCGAGCCTGCCGCTCGAGCGCTCTGATCGTTCCATCCTCAGTAACCTCGTCAAAGGCATCGGCCGCGGCGTTCCTCGCGAGCCGGCGGGCGATGAGATCCTCGCGCGTCGCCCACAGGACCACGGTAGCGTCCGGACGTGTTCCACCCACAGCAGCCGCATTAGCATCGGCAATCTGCCGCTCTGACACCCCAGAACCGCCCTGGTAGATGTACGTACTCAGACTATGCCGATCAGCGATCACGACGCTACCGGCCTGAATCTCGGGCCTTACGACCTGCTCGATGAGCGCCTTACGTGCGGTACAGAACATCGCAAGCTGGTGATGGGGGTCGCTCGAGCCTACGCCGGCTTTGAGTGCCGTACGGATTTCATCTCCGATCGGCGTACCACCAGGTTCCCGGACGCAGACAACTTTTCGACCCAGCACTTTCTCAATCTTCTCTGCAAGGATTGGTAGGACGGTTGATTTGCCTATCCCATCAACTCCCTCTATCGCGATAAAGAGGCCGGTTGCCTTGGCTTGCACTGACGCGGTCTCTCCAGCATCAGACACACGCCGATAATGGTCGCGTGAGTTCTTCCCTGCCACCCTCGCAGCTTTCGACTCACGCGCCGCATCTGCTCGTGCCTCCAACGCGTCGAGCGGTACTCCGCGTACGAATTCTGTCCCGAGCTGCTGATTGATCGCGCAATAAGCCGAGTCGATGATGACCGCGGCTGCTTTACGGGCCCGTTCTCCAACTCCCAATATGCTTTCTGGAGTTGTTGAGTAACCAGCTAGGTATGGAAACGAGTATTCCTCAGCACCATCAATACCAAGGGAGTCGAGCACAAGGTACGAGGATGCTTCAGCTTCGAGCTCCGCTGTTCTTCGCTCTTGGTCAGAGTGCAGCGGCACGAGATGGAGTCGGGCGTGAGCCGTTTCATGTGCGAGCGTTTTTAGGCGCTGCAGGGGAGACAAGGATTCACGCACTTCAATCCGACGCTTTATCGGGTGCCAGAACCCATTGACATCCTTTGACATGCCGGCGATGTCGGTGAACGACACCGGTACTCCGCGAGTGGCGTTGAAATCGCAGAGGCCCGCTATCGCCGCCCGGATGAGAGGACTGTCTCCCTCGAGAATCTTGGGCCGCGGGAGTTCAAGGATGGGTTCCCCTTCCGTCGACGAAATATCAAACACGTTGCCGAGACGGAATGCTACTCTCCTCGACTCACTACTCACCTCACCTGGCGTTTCGTCCGATCCCGAAGCAGAGCTCTCGGCTACAAGCTTATTTCGGAATGTCATCGGAACAAAGATGCGGATTGCTTTTCCACCCTTCTTCACGTGCCGTCCAAGTTTCTTCCAAGCTTCGAACCCGCACACCATGCTTGCTTCCGGGTTCTGAGTCCAGATCATCAACGTGTTGCCGAACGAATACTCTGGGAACGAAGCCGACACACGTAGCGCCGCGCGGAATTGATCACTCGTCGTCAAAGACTTAACTGCTTCCTCCATACGATTTGACGCCTCGTTGAGACGCTGCTCGCGTTCCTCAGGAGATAAGGAAAACTTTGACGTTCGACGCGATGGTGATCTCGCCATTGGAAACAACTCTCAGACTGGTGCACACCGATAGCGTGCAGTGGAAATCAGGTACCTATACAAGAGACGGCCCTGCCCCAGGCTGGCTTACACCTGCTGGGATTGCCGCGAGTGAAAACGAGTTGTCGATCCTACGATTTGTGGTACTTCTCTATCCAATACGTTGCGGCCTGTAACCTACAAGTATCGGCTTTGGCGCCGCTTACAAGCCGTGTATCGCGGGATCGAACCGAACGGCCGAGATGCGTGTGCATTGGCCGTCGGTGAGCTCGGCTGTCAACGCGCCCAGTTCCGTGGCGGTGGTCGCCTCTGCGAGCCGGCCACGATAGAAGTCTGATTCCCCCGGCTCTCCAACAACCACGATGCTGTCACCTTCTATCCCCCAGGCAGCGAACATTGAGCTGACGGTGAGTTTCACAGGTTGCGACAGCAGCGTAGCGCGCTCAAGAACTTCTGTGAAGATCCGCCTTGCCCGCGACGCTTCCGGTCCATCTCCAATCTTGGGAGCAGTAACTGGCACGACTGAGATCTCAGTGGCACGCGGCAAGAATAGGGTTTGCGGTGGAGGTGCGACTGCACCGGTGGCCTTTGCATCGAGCGCTGCTTCACGTCGTCCAACCCAATTCATGAAACCCCGGTACGAACTGAAATCCCATGCTTCGGTAACAGCCTTGGTAATCCACTTCCCAGCGTGGCCTATTGGCTTGACCATCTCTTCACGCGTTCCTCGCGTCTGCTCCTCGTAAATGACGAACAGAAGAGCGCGATGAACATGTGTCGGACTCTGCACAATGAGCGCGCGAGCTTCATCACCATAAATGCCAAAGTGATTCAGCAATAACATCTTCGCGCGGTGATCCTGCGGATCGAGTGGTGTAACGCCACTGAGTAGCCGTGACACCTCAAGCGGAGAGCCAGGTTTGTACCAAACCCTGTACTTGCCTCGACCTATGATGACGTCACCAAAATCCTGAATGACAGCGCGAGTTCGGAGTTCTTCCATCGCTACACGAACGGCTGACAAGAACTGCTTCGGCTTCATGTGCAGTTCGGCGCCGACAGCTGATCGGATATAATCGAGGGACCATTCAACACGCCCCTGCTGATCCGTGAACGCCTCGGCCACTGCGACTCTGTACAACGCTTGTGATAGCGGAGTTGGGAGATCCAGGTACAGTGCCAAATCGAGCCAGCCGATGCGCCCCGTATCGACTTGCTCAACCCATGAGTCATCGAGGTTGACGTTACGGAGATAGACTCCCGTCCCGTCATGAGCATCAATCGGGGTGTACGTGCCATGCTTGAAAACGCCCGTGACTTCTCGCATGATGCCCGGCTGCGATGTCGGTCGCCTATGGTCTCGCCGTGTTACTGTTCTTGGTCGCTCCCGAGGCATAGGGATTCGAGGCGAGTTGGGAGCTACGTCACGCCCAACCGCTCGTGCAAGTCGAACAACAGCGGTTACGGCGTCTTCTCCAGACTGGACTGTTGCAAGCAGATCGTCATGATCAACACCGTAAGGAACCTGGATCAGTTCGATCGTGGTTTTCGCGTATCGATCAAGAGCGGCACGCACTCGAGTGTATCGCTTGCCTCCTGTGTCATCGGCGGCGCCAAGTACAGCGAGAATGTCGCGGATGGACAAATCTGCACCAGTTCCGCCGTTACGCCGGCGCGCGAGAACTAACGCGGTGACAGCAAATGCAACTTCAGGGTCCTGGCCCCTCGGCAGCCCAAGTTGTGGATCCCCTTTGATACACGCGAGTGCGTGAGAGCCATCCGCGAGGGGGAATACGTGGTATCGCTCACAAACAGCACGGTTAAGTCTCCCTGTCGCATCCCGCCGAGACCCCGCCCGAGGATTAAGCAATGCGATCGGAAGCACGAGCTGCACGATCGGATAATGCCCGGGTAGATGATCAACATCGTAGTGATGCAGCAACAACTCGTCCGCACGTGATAGAGGCGGCGAGAATTCGTAGTGGGCGAGTGAGCGACGGGAGAGAGTCATGCGACTCTACAAAACTGGTGTATCGTACGCGTATTGCACAATCCCGCACCAAAGGCTGTTCGTAGGACGATACTCATTCGGTCTCAAAGGTACTTCGAAGTGTGGATTACTGATGTGTTGATGTGGAGTGTTTTTAGATACGGGAAAAAGCATACATACCAACATGGATACGCCTCTACGTGGATAACATTGCTACTAACTACGTAATTGTCTCGTTGATTTTGCTATCTCAAGGGCAAAATGAGCATAGCAAAGTAGCTTTGAACGATGGATAGGGAATCATCTCCGTCAAATTTGGTAGGGTCAGGGTACAGGCTGGTAGCTCGGTTCAATCCAGTCCCGAAGCCTTCAATTGGCATGAATTGATCAAGGTATAGTCAGAGTACAGTGGGTGTGGCCATCACTAGCGAGAACTCCAATTCTATCGAAAAGGCTGTAAGTCCATGCTAAATAAGCACATATGACCAACCAGCCCCTTTAACTGATACCATCGGCGGTGGAACCATGGGGTTACCCGTGGGGCTACCTAGGTACATCCTGCAATTTCGCTCTCAACCTGTCCCAGCCCCTGTACCCCAACTTCCCTTCGCCAGCATCTCAGCTTGTGGGAGGGTCGAAATAAATGAGTTAACTCAGTTTCTGTGAAGCTCTCATCAGCCGAAATTTGGACTGGAAGATTCAACAAGCCTTTGATGGATCGACCCACTCCCTGTACCGTGACTCTACCTGAGTATTGACACACAGTGCTCTGGGCTCGACATTCGCCCTGTCCCATGACTATTCCTTCCCAGCGACTTGTCCACATTCTGCCGCTCCCTGGCGGCTCAGTTGAGGCGGGAGGTTTCCACCCTCGATCTCTCCTGCAGTATGGGATTCTCGCGGAGCGGATCGGGGCTTTGGTGGATGAGAGGCGGACTTCTGAAGTTGTGGCTCGCCACGCAATTGCCTTGGCATTCGTTTTGTCGAATCGACTCCCCCGCCACCTCGAGTTTCGACGCCGGCCAATTACTGAACTGGCATTCGATCCACTCGGTGCCGATGTGCTGGATATCCTCGGTCTCAAGATCGAAGCAACACGAAGTGCCGTTGACGCGCTCCGCGCGACGGGGGTCCTTTGGAGTGACGAAACCGATCGAATGACTTTCGGGGGGGAATCTCTCTCGCAACTCGCTCCCCAAGACACCGATCGCGAAATATTCACGCACCTGCTGGACATCGCTGAGATATCTCCACGGCTCGACACTGTGATTCCAATGACGACGCGAGGATCACGAGAACGGAAAGCTGGTGTATGGTTCGTACTCGCTGCACTCGCAGCGGATGCTGTAGATCGTGAATGGATTCCGCTTGCAGCGAACGCATTCATTAACCCACTTGCCTTCGAGTCTGGTAGCGTGACGAAGGCGATCAAGTCCTGTGTAGATGCCGGTATTCTTCAGCGAAACCAACGACCTGGCCAAACAGCGCAATACCGGTTCATCACGGCCATCGAAACAGTCTCGCTTGAACAAAGACGGTCGCCACTGCAGTCAGTTATCGCGAACCCCGAGACTATACCGGCGTACGTGCTCGAGATCAACGGTGCGAAGATCAATCTTGCACCAGGCGTTGAACTGACAATCGAATCCGGAATGCATTGCAGAGTATCGCGAGATCCCGTAACTGGTGCTACTCGCATGATTATCGAGCAGGCAGAGAGACCAACGCAGGCGTAGTCTGGTTACTCGAGGCCCGCTTGCTCTGGCGAGTCCTCACCTTCGATCGACGCATCGGGCAGTACGTGAAACCTGGCAAAGCACGCCAAACAGTAACGCATTGTCACCACTGCAGCCGGGTTATCTTCGATCGTACCGCTCAACGCGTACCGCGCCTCAATACACATGTCGTCTGGATAGAGATAACCGTCGCACGTCCCGCTATGCCCGCGCGTCATGTCGAGCACGCCATCTCCATCACAACGGGCCGAGTGAACCCCGCCCAAATGGCCAACGACGCGCATCGCAATAGCAGGATTCGACTGGACCTTCTCAACCGCGCTGGCTACACAAGCCGTGCAGATTGCAGGATTCACTACTGCCCACGTTATCGCACCGACATTTGAACTATCGGCCGAACGTCGGCAAATCACACACCGCGCTTCCCCGCGAGCAAGCGCAGTTCGGCGCTCTTCGTCAGACGCGAGGGAGTCAGACGACAGGACGCCGTTGATCGGCTCGTCGGTCGAACGCTCGGGTACATCATTTTGAGTTGTCATAAGGTTCGGATCTGAGCAAAAGTATCGGCACTAGGGGATAGTGAATCGCTCAAGCAGCCTTCTTCCGTTTGGATTTTCGTCCCGTGTAGTACAGTTCCCGTTCAGCTCGAAGGATCAAACCGACAATTTCAGGCGATATCTGGACCCCAGAGGTCGTCGAAGCAGCCGCACTCATACGTTTCAGACGTTCGGTGACTTCTCCAACCGAGCTGCTCCGAAGAAAAGCGGTACGAGCCTGTGCTGTTGCAGCCGTACCCATTTGAAGAAGTAGCTGCGACGAAGGAATGATGATTCGCCGGTGAGGAGCAGCTCCTGCGAATGCTGTTAGATCGAAAACCCTACCGTATGGTGAAATAGTTGTCCGGGTCATCGCGGCATAGTGTGGCTCACGCTCGATCGCGATCGCATCACGGGAAAGAAGGAGCGCTTCGCGTGCTGTTGTGCCGGACCCACTGTAGGGATCAATCACAACATCACCAACCCGTGTGTAGTGCGTGATGACTGCCCGGGCGACGTCCGGATCCTGCGGCACAGGATGTCCCATCGAGACATTGCGATGTATTGCTGGCCGCAATGTCCACAAGTTCCGAAGGAACCGTTCGTTCGATACGATATCTGCACGATCGCGCTCAGTGCCTTCCGCACGCAGACGTTCTAACGGACGATTTTTGAATGCGATGACCAGGGTACTGCAAATGTTGTCAGGTAGGAAGTAACCTGCACGACCACCGTAACGCTTGAAGTGACCAGAGCGGGACTTTTGTCCGTATGAAGCCGGACGCGCAAGGCGAATGTGCTCCTGGAGGCTGAAGCCAACAGCCACGAGCGCTTCGCGAGCGAGATCCGGTAGTGGGATTAGGGCACCCGACTCGCGGTCCCTATAGTCGTCGATCTCGAGAGCAACAACACCATCTTGAGCGAGCACATCGTACCACAACGCCGCGTGCTCAAGGAACTCCATCGTCCAAGTGCTCAACAATTCGCGTGGTGATGTTCTCCAAATCTCCTTTGAGGATCGAGAGACTCTCGGTGGAATGTCGTACCTTATCAGGTCAAGGTAGCGTGGTGATGTACTGATGAGGCGCGCACAACCCAGCGGTAAGGAACGCAGGGCCTCTCCTGCATCAGCGCATGCAACGAACGCTTGTGAAGGTCGAGCAACGAGTGCAGTGTGAGACGATGGAGTCATAAAACGCGGATGCACCCGCGCGCGTGACGGTTTCTCTCAACTTCCTGGATGTCTTACGAGGAGGAGTGTTTACCGCGTCAACGATATCGGGGCATCCTCTGGATGCACGTCGAAGTAAGATCTGACTAGGTTCTCAAGGAGGTCAGTGACATCGATCTCGTAAACGATGCCCATCGGTGAGTTGGCTGTAGGGAATGTGACGCAGAAATGCGCTGGGCGCTCTTCGGTCACAATTAGGCCGAGCTCGACCCCAACTGATCCATTCCCCGCCTCGACTATTCCGCTAACGACAGGCCGCACTTCAACCACACCACGTTTGGCGCGTGTAGCAGCAGCGGTAAAGGACAATGCTTTGTATGGCATCTCAGAGAGATGAAAGGTTTGATGTTTCTGACATTACGGGAGGACAAGGCATAAATCTCTCATCCTCCCGTTGACAATTAACACGCCGAGTAGCCGCAACCCGGTGCGGTGCAATGCTCACACCCAGAACTCTCGATGACAGAGTTTGGTAGCAAGCAATCTGGACACGGGCGTCCATAGTCACTACGAGTCCGCTCGGCGAAATGATCGAAAAGGGCCGGGGCCTTCTCTGATATGAGGGCGGCCACTACGGCAGCGTCACCGCTCGGAGTATCTGCTGTAAGGAGTTCCTGCTGGACGCCGTCTCTCGACTTAAGCCATTCCTCAATCGCGATTCCAATCGCGTCGGGAACAGAGAGCACTTTGTGCGGGCCGAATCCTACCGCACGGTCAGAGCTGATACCGCGGAGCTGCTGGTGCACCTCACGCAGAGGTATACCTGACCGCAACGCGAGCGAAATCATACGTCCCATTGCTTCGGCATCAGCCATTGCTGCGCCACCCGCCTTCCCGAGATTGATGAAGACTTCGAATGGGTTGCCCTTATCGTCCTCGGTGATGTTAACGAACATCGTTCCAAGAGGCGTCTCCTTCCGAATCGTTGTACCACGCAGCAAGCCTGGGCGTTCACGCTTGCTTCGGATGACCGCGTGCTCCGACTCAGCAGCGAGCAGTTTGCCCGTAAGGCGTTCGACCTCAATCTTGGACTCGGCCAACGCTGCCTTCAACTCTGCCGTGTTGGGATCAACGGTCCCGCTATCCTCAGCGTGCGTTGTTGCGCCCGTTGAGAGGACTTGGTTCTCTCGCGAACCATCCCGGTAGACAGTTACGCCCTTGCACTTTAGCTCGTGTGCGAGTTCGTAAATGGCGCGAACGTCGTCGCGTGTAGTTGACCGGGGAAAATTTGTAGTCTTGCTAATCGAGCTATCACAGCGTTCCTGAAACGCCGCCTGCATGCGCACGTGCCATTCAGGCGTGATGTCATGAGCAGTGACGAATACACGCTGCCAGTTCTCCGGAACTTCGGCGAAATGAATATGTCCTGCCCGGGCAATCCTAGCCATCAGCTCGGGAGTGTACCAGCCTTCCTCCTTCGCAACGCGGACGAAATCTTCGTTGACGTCGGCCATCTTTGTGTCGGCCTGATTGCGCATGAACGCAACAGCGAACAGCGGCTCGATGCCCGATGAGCATCCTGCGATTATGGAGATCGTCCCAGTCGGTGCTACGGTCGTCACGTTACAGTTGCGAAGCCTACGCATCGGACGGATGCGATCGCCGTCTGTGTCACGCGCGCACGTCTCGTCCGGACCCCATATAGAACGCGCCCACTCCGGGAACGTGCCACGAGTCTCAGCCAGGATTTCGCTCGCAATCTTGGCCTCCTCGTCTATGAATGCCTGCAACTCTCGACCGAACCCTACTCCCTCAGTGCTGTTGTAGGGAATTCCGAGCTTGATCAGTGCATCGGCGAACCCCATCAGGCCAAGGCCGATGCGACGGATCCGCTTCGCCAGTGTCTCGATCTCTGGGAGCGGGAACTTGTTTGCGTCGATGACGTTATCGAGGAAGTGGACGGCGACGTGGATATCCTCACGGAGAGCATCCCAATCCAATGTTGGAACGCCAAGTTCACCCTCGATTACATACGCACCGATGTTGATCGATCCGAGATTACAGACGTCGTACGGCAGCAAAAACTGCTCGCCACACGGGTTGCTCGCCTCGTAATCGCCGAGATGTGGAACTGGGTTGTAGCGATTCGCTTCGTCGATGAACAAGCAGCCAGGCTCACCAGTGCGCCATGCGCCATCGATCATCTTCTCCCATACGGTCCGCGCATCCAGGCGGCCGACCTCGGCCTTCGACTTGGGATCGTAAAGCGCGTAGTCTGTGCCCTCGCGCACGGCGAGCATGAACTCATCGGTGATCGCGAGTGAGATGTTGAAATTCGTGATCTTGGACAGATCCTCCTTGCACGTGATGAACTCCATCACGTCTGGATGATCGATCCGGAGGACGCCCATGTTGGCACCGCGACGCGTCCCCACCCTGCTTTACCGCATTGGTTGAAGCATCGTAGAGCTCCATGAAGCTGACAGGACCGCTCGCCACGCCAGTAGTGCTCCTGACCGTCGCGCCTTTCGGGCGGAGTCTGGAGAAGCTCATCCCCGTTCCTCCGCCGCTCTGGTGAATCAGCGCGCAGGCACGAAGCGAGTCGTAGATGCCGTCGTGCCCGTTGGACAGTGAGTCCTCAACCGGGAGAACGAAGCAGGCCGAGAGCTGGCCTAGCGGCCGCCCTGCATTCATGAGTGTCGGGGAATTGGGTTCGAACCGCCCGCTGGTCATCAGATCGTAGAATCGGCGTGCAAGATCCCGCACGTCCTTCCTCGACTCGCCATACCGAATACCGACGTCAGCCAGGGTTGTTGCAACGCGGCTGAACATGTCCTCGGGCCGCTCGGTCGGGTTACCCTCAGCGTCTTTCATGAGATAACGCTTCTTGAGCACGGTGAGTGCATTTGAAGACAGCGTGGCAGCAGGAAGACCGATATCGACATTGCTGAAATGGCTGGTATTGATCTGGGGCATGGTGGTGGTCATTGCTACAATCCTCAAGCGGGAAGCAGTCGGTGAACGCCGTCGAAACAAGGGCGTCCTATTGGATACTGCCCACTGCACCTGCGCCGTACAACACGCCCAACCCCTGCATTTACATCACTTTACCGGGTAGGACCGCGCTTGGTCGGCTTGTCAGGGACCGCTTCCACGAGGACGATCGTGTAGGATCTTGCGCAGAGGTCCCACGCGGGGATATCGGCCTCAGCCTCGCTATGTCCAGGAACCATGGCTCGGGGGTTCTTGACGCCCCGTGGGTGACCATGAGCTCGAAGAGGCTCGATCCCGAATACTAGGGCAAGGGCTGGGAGGGTTGGCGCCCCTGGCCGCGGCCGCTTCCGGCGGGCAATAGCTGTCGCCTCGAGAACCACCTCGTTGATGGATTTATAGACCGGAAGCTCGAAGCAAGGAATCCCTCGGCGGCGTGCCTCGCGAGTCACCCGGATCGCCCCGTCGTTGAGGTTGTTGGCGTGATCGAGCCGGGTTGCCCGGATCCCTTGCCCCTCGTAGAGGACATCGAGAAAGAAGGCGAGCTGATTTGGGACTGCTTTTGGTGTGGAAAAGGTGCTATCGAGCATTGGAGACTCCGTTTCGCTGCTTAAAGGGGATTCCGAGCCAGGCCGGAAGGGACACTGTGAATTCGCGTCACATGGGTGGGACATGAGCTACGCCGCCACCGGTGAATGCTCCGCGGCCGGCAGTACATGGGAGGGTTGATGCGACTGCAGGTAAGTGGTCGACGCATCGCGAAGCACGCGAGCGAGCGAGGCGTGACGGATCCGCGCTCCTACTGGCACCGCTCTCACATTCGTCGGCAGTCTTCCACCGTAAATGGTTTGACCGAGCCACTTCATCTCGTCCGTCACCGCCGCCGGCGAGATGTAAGCATACCACCCACGACCCAGCGTCTTGCACTGGTGGAATCGATACAGGCGATCTCGAAGGGCGTCGTTTGCTTCGAATCGAGTATTAGGGGCCCAAATGAGAGCTCGCATCTTCCTACCCGCGTCGAACAGAGACACGATGGGAAGTGTTCCATCTTGCCAAGGTGCCGTAACGAGATCGAGCATCGCGTCGACATGAGCTACGGACCGACGAACCGGGAGATAGACCTTCGCGTGTCGAGCGCAAAGTGATTCCAGTGAACCATCGAGTAACCCATGTGCGGTCCAGTCGATTTCGCTGTATGCGCAGAGCCACGGGACCGTCTCGAACTGAGGGATGTATCGCTCGAGCAGCGGCCGATCGAACGCAGCGTTAAACGCAACGACAGCATCGCATTGCGCGATCATGGCTGCAAACGGCGCGGGAGATAGCTTATGCCCGCGTACCATTCGGTCCGTGATCCCTGTGCGACGGACCACTGCATCAGGCACGGATGTGCCCGCATCGTTGAACATCACGCACGGCCGTCCGACTCTGTACACATGGCCGTCGACGCGCCCGATTGTGACTGGCAGCGCCGCAACCTCCAAGAGAGGGGCGTGTTCGGAATCAACACCGCTGGCCTGAGCATCGACCAGCAGGCATCGCACCACAGGCAGCCCGGGTGGGACCTCCTCCTGGAAAACCTTACGAGTAGGCGCACGAAACACGCGATACTTGGGATCGCCAGAGAGCACCGCTAGCGCCTGGCGCACCATTTCTTCATGTGGCGACGATGACGCGGATTGCACAGGCTCGGGTTGCTCTGCAGAACGTGCTTCTTGATCTGTCGACATAACTACTGCTTCCTGCCACTCGCGATCCGAGCAGCTAACGAGGATTCTGTGGCGAGCGCGGTATTCTTACGAGCTCGTCGCGCACGATCATCAATGCACTGACGTCTTTTCCGATCCTGTGCAGCCTCGGCAGCCTGGCGCTCTTCGGGCGTGCAGAGGCAAAGGCCATGTCCGTCGCGGCGCTCAGTCACGAGACGGCCGTCGCTCGTCGTGATGATCACCGGCCCACACCGCGGACAGATGTCGGACGCGACTCCGTCGGGCAGACCGTCAGGATCGTCTCCATAGTCGGCATAGGGGTCGTGTGGCAAGAGCGTGGTAGCGAGCTGCATAGGATCTCCTGGGAAGTGCGAGCGACTACACCGGATGGCGCCGCCGCCCGCGGTGCGCTAAGCGCTATTCGACTGCGGATGCATGTCGGCCTCGTGATGTTTTGGCTCTGGGAGCACGTGGTTGAGTGATCTGGTCATAAGCCCATTTGCACCTGCGCGGTCGTCCGCCGGGCTCGATTCTCCCGGAAACACGAAACGGGCAACCATTGAAGGCTGCCCGTTCGGTGCGCCACGGAACCACAGGACTCGGTCAGGCCGCTAACTCATCTACCTGGCTCTTGAGGCCGTCGCGAATTGTCCGCAGGACCTCACGCTCCCGAGCCTCTCTCTTCGTCGCCTCGTCATAGTCGCGCGCCCGTCGCTGGAAGTACGCGATCGCATTCCAAAGCAGGCGTGAGTGCGCCGCAATCTCATCTGGCGTCAGATCCTCGCGCTCGGCTGCCGCGGCGATATCGCGGAGTTCATCCAGGCTCGGACACTTCGCGACTGCATCAGGCTCATCGTCGATCGCATAATCCCCCGCGGTGAACCGCTCATCCGAAACGCCATCAACTTCGGCTATCCCCATGAGCAACCGATCGATTTCATCATCAGTCAAAGGCCGCCCGCCAGGGAGTGGGCCGTTAATCTGCTCTGCGACCAGCGTTCTGATTGACTGCGTTTCCGGCGAAGCCGGCTCCAGCGCGGAATATCGAGAGATGTTGTTACCGCTCGAGCGTCCAGTTGTAGAGTGCTGTGTCATCGAGTGTTTCCTCCGTCCGGCAAATGCGAGTCGTTGTTCAGAATCCCGTCGTCTTCCAATCCCGCCATGTCTTCCTTGGCGAACTCATCGTCTTCAACCTCGGACTGCGCGATCCTGCGTAGGCGCTCAATAGCTGCCGCCTCTGAGATCGGGCCGCTGCTCTCCTGTCGCACCGGAAGTTCTGTATCAGTGACTCGTGCAACGTTTTCGGCAGCTTCGTCCAACGTCGGGTCACTGATTCCTGCATCACTGATCCGTGCCGCATTCATGGGGCCTCGTGCAGCTTCGAGGGTTGCGGTGAGCGTTGCGATCTCCTGCTGCAACGTCGTCATCTCCATCTCGTGCTGTCGCTCTTGCTGCTCGCGCTCGAGTTCGACTGCAAGCCCATGGGCCAGAGCGGCTCGAACATCGCTCTTGTAATGACGGCCGGAAGTGCTCTGATAATCGTACGGGAAGTAGACCGTTCGTTTCGCGAGCTTCAAAAGTCGATCTACGCTCAATCTTTGTGGTCGTACATCGCGTGGCATGTTCTCTGGAATTGGCATGCGCTCTCATTGTTGTTGGGCTGAGCCCCGCCGAACAAATCGCACGGCGAGGAATGCCCTCATTTACAGACGGCACTACCAGCCCAGGTTCTACCACCCCCTTTCGGTACCACTGTGGTTCGGGGGGGGTGAAAGCCTGGGCGCGGGTCGAAACGGGTTATTTGAGGGTTTCAGCAGGAAGCACATGGAAGCACCATGCCCCAGCACCCTTCGCCACTGCGAGAGTCGTCACATCGTCGATGCTCCGCACGAGGATGTATTCGTGGGCGAGAAAGTCGACGATCACGTCACCGCCCTCTGGGCGCGTGAGTGTTAGCGGATCCTTCTCCACAACGACGACTCCGGCATAGGCCGGATCAACCTTGGATGCGCGTCTGAACAACGAACGCGCGATCTTCTGATCAGACATCCCGGTGGAGATGTAGCTGAGAAACGCATCGAGCGTCTCGAACGTTCGGCGACCTGTATCGCGCGCCCACTCAGCGGCGAGACGCGTAACCGTTGCCTCTGCATCCCGCGAAAAGAAATGGTACCGATTCGGTCCACCTTGGCCAGTGTTCGTGGCGGCTGCCACTTTCTTTCCGTCGAGCGTGATTGAACAGTCGAACGCAATAGTCTCTTCCGAGAGTCCCTTGTGTTCGTGGTAAGCTGTGAGCTTCACACGGCCTTTGGGGTCAACCGGTGGGCTTGTTCGCTTCGGTGTGGTGGGGGGAGTCTGATCGGCTGGGTTACTGCGCATCGGAGCCTCGTATTGAGAGGTGGAACTGCTCCGAAATGCGCTCGCGCGAGAAGCTACCGCTCGACTGTCCCGATCAATATTGACAGTGCCTATTAGCTGCCGTGCTGCTGCGTGGTGTCGCTCTGAACTCCGCAAGCAGAAGCGGTGATTACATCATGCGCTCTGATGAAAGCGTATCCATAGGGTGTAATCTTTGCCATCTCAGACTCGGCGTAGAACTCAACCTGCCCGAGCGCCCTGGCTTCCCGTGCCGCCAAGAGGATGTCATCGTCACTGTGGTCCCATTCATCCTCGAACAAAGGGAAGAACTTTGGGAAGTGAGGACCTTTGTCGCGCGCAAAGTCATCCATGCATGCCAGCATCCGAAGTAGATCGAGCCGCGCGCCTTCGACGATACCAGGCTCAACCACCGTTGTCCTCAACGGATCCGGGGTTGGTCTCATCCTTGTACACGACTCCCTTCGGCATGCGACGCACGCCTATTCCAAAGCTGCCGTTATACGGACGATCTTTCATGATCTCCGCGACTGCATCCATTATCCTGTCCCGAAGCGGGAACAGCTCACGGCAATCCTCGACTGCGGTCTTGGCCATTCGTTTCCCCATAGATGTGTTATTAGGCATGCGCCTTCCGTGCATTCTCACGCACAAGTTTCGCTTTGCAGCCAGAACACTTCACCTCATCATCCACGCCCGATCCGTCCTCGAAATCGCCGTTCATCGTCGGAAATAGTCCGAACTTGCCGCATAGCGAGCGTCCGTCGCGGAAGTAGTGCCATTTATTGGAATTGGTCAGCCACGTCCACCCTTCACGTAGTTTCTCGTCCATCAACTCTTCCTTCTTCGTCGCATCTCCTGCGGACGCGCTTTCCGACTGAATCACGAGCGGCTCTGGTGACATAAGGTTCTCGTACATCGGAACAGTGACGCCGAGGTTATGCTCACTAGCACCGTAGTACCATCTGCGGCTTGAGTCCACAACAGGACGCATTGCATTCAACTCGTGCTCTGCGATTGTCAGTTGAGAACGTAGAGCCGTGAAGGCGGCGTAGATCTTCTCTGCATGACGCGACGGGTGAAGTTCCGGACCGTAAATTCCGAGATCCGTTGCAATCCGCTCAGCCAGTTGGTATGAGTTACTCGACTTTTGACTCGTCTCACTCATGATCCTTCTCCAGGTGCTGGGTATCGATATACTTCGGTCCATACGCCCGCGCGGCGCGCCAGATGCCAATGCAGTGAGCGCACGTCACTTTGGGATTATGGGGTAGTACTGCCGGCTTCTGTCCGTTCCATTCGTCGTCGCCGTCCATCCCACACAGAGTTGCATATGCACCAGCGCTGATCGGTGGTAGATGTACTTCCACGAGGCCATCGAACTCAACAGCAACGAGACTGCGAGCCCTGGTGTTATTCCTCACCCTGAATTCCAGTAACAAGCATGGAAGTAGCGTTCCTGTTTTTTGTTTCGCACTTCCAGCAGAGGCTTTCTGGGCCACATACCCACCCGATCTGCTGCAATTGACCACAGCCCTTTAGTGCGACTCGAAGTGAATCGATACGATCCAATACCGCACGCATGTCGTCGCGCACAACAGATTGCTTTCCGGCGTCAACCCGCCCGCCACGCGCAAAGTACCGCAACCGCAGAAGCGTCTCATCTGCTGACTTGGCCATTGCTCCTCTGGTCTGCGGCTACTCGCCTAGTGGATTTGAGGGAGATACAACACCAACAGAATGACTACGACGAACACCGCCAGCCGCATCACGCATCCCATCATTCGACGAATTGCAAATGCCGCCAGGAGGAATAGCGCAACATCGAGCACGAACGGCGGCAGGCTCATCGTTAATGCCCGGACGCAATTGCGTCAGTCGCCACGCTCGGGAGCACATCCCCAAAGAGATCTGTGAGTCCGTCGTCTTCGAGTTGAGCGGGCTTTGATGGTTGGGCCTTCGGCAATCCGTCAACGCCGAGTGTAAGGCAGACGTCGGTTAACGCTTGCTGCTCCGCCTCCTCTCGAGTGTGCCCTGCACCGTATTCAAGTAACGCAGCACGTTCCTCGAACAGCTCGCGCGCCTCGTCATTCCACGATGGCGGTAACGCAACACCCGTTCGCGGCATTTCCTTGCCGGCGGCGTAAGCCGCGCGGAACGCACTCACGACTGGCGGTGTTGGAGTGGCGGATTGTGTGGACACAGGTGCTCCTATTTGAGAAAGACGGGTTTGCGCCTAAACGATGGTTGTGGTGGTTGCTCTGTCTTGCGCCCGCGCGAGCACCGAGCGAATGATGGCAACAGTCGTGTTTACCCAATCATCCTCGAGTTCCACAAGCTTGTAGCCAGGTGCACGATGGCGGTTGGATTGCATAAGTCCCAATGCGGATGGGTGCGGCCGAACGATCACTTCCATCTTTGGCTGATCAGCCTGGGACAGTTCGGCTTTAGTGAGGTGCCCGAGCATGTCACCCGCGACCTTCCCCAGGGCGATAATCGTTCTACATCCACGCGCTTGCGCAGCCCGCAACTCCCCGAGCACGCGCGTCTGGTTCTCGTTGCTGTTGAGTTCAGCCTTAGAAGGCGGACGTATCCGGGTTGGGCTGGCTGCAGGACAACGATCAAACGCATTCGACAGCATGATGCCGTTGAATGTCGGGATGAGCCCTCGTTCCACGAGCTCCATCCCAAGCAGGCCGAGGACTTCACTACCGCCCTCCCACGATGCGACCCCTGCTCCGCGTAGTGCGCGGTAGAGTACCCTGGCGACCTTGTCTCCCCAGAATGGGCAAAGGGTTCGGTCAGCACCGTAACGACCAGGCGCCTCGCCGTAGAACGCGATGTGTATTGGTGCGCTTTCCTGATCAGGCCACTTGGCTGGAACAGACCGACCGGTGATAGGAGCGGCCCGAATTGCTTTCCCTGGATCGGTGAGTGCCGACGCAGCTACGCGACTCTTTGTCATCAGTGAGATCCGCCGCCCTCCGTCAACATCGAGTGCGAGCTGGATGTTGGGCGTCCGCGTGACGGCGGTGCCGTGATTGGCACCACCGCACCGACACCGGCATTCCGCCGTTGTAGATGACGCGCACCGTGTGGACCATTCCGGTCCACAAAGTGGTGCATCAGCGAGAGCGGTGGACATTGGAGGGGCACTACGCTGCGATCGGTTCAGCAACGGATGGTTCCGCTACTGGCTCAACAGTGGGGCCAACCTGACCGTCGAGCACCGAAAGGTTGACTGCGACCTCCGGCTTTTCAGCATTGCGCTTCCGTGGGCCGAAAGAAATATCTACGCGTTCAGTACGCGGAAGAAGTATCGCAATTGCAGCGGCTTCCTCGCTTCCAGCGGCGATAGCCGCGCGGATCGCGTTGGTATCCACATCACCCCGCGTCGGCTGCGCTGGAAGTGGCTTCCGAAACGAGTCGGGGACATCGGCCTCCGGGACTTTCAACTCGATTTTTTGGTTACCGCCGTTCTTTGCAATCGAGAATCGCGCAAAGGAGCCGGAGAGTTCGCGCATACCGCGACGCTCCATGTACCACTGCATCAGTCGGCGGCGACCATCGGCTGTTGCCTCATGCTGTTTAGCACGAGCCTCTAACTCCTCGGCCAATTTCCTGCACGATGCTGCCCTGTCCATGTGGTCGCGGTACACGATCCCATACGCATCGATCTTGTCCGACTCCAACTTCTCATGGACGTCGAGCATTGCCTGTATTGCGGGCGTGACATCGCCGCAACTCTCAATAAGTGCTACGTCGATGTCGCTCTGGAAATCAGCGAGAGAGAAAATCGTTGGCATTGCTTCACATCCTGTGAAAGGGAAACAGTATCAGATGTGAAGGAATGCACCCGCGCTGTAGTCGCCCGCTGGTGAGAGGGTTGAGTTAGCCGACACGATTTTACCGTCCTGCCTGCGGAGGGTGGATTTCTACTTCTCCATCCTTCCCGTTATCCAGGACAACCAGTGATGCCGGGATAGGCAACTTCGCTATGTCATGGACTCTCGCGTTCGCCAAACGTGCTAAGGCATCCGTCATTGACGACCCGCTGTCAGCTACGCGGACGGAATCGGTTGCAGCACCTGGATACGCTGCCGCACGAGCGAGAGTGATTGCTCCAGCGAAAGCTGCAAACCGCTCGCGCTGAACCGGCAGGACACATTCTCCATCCATCGCGCGGTCCACCAGCCTATCGCAGAGGCGGATGTAGTCAGACAATTCCTGCGGTGTGGACAGATATGCGTCGCGGCCTCTGAACTCCACCGTACCACGCTTCATAATCGAGCGGTAATTGATCTTGTGGAAACGGGTTTCGTCACCGTTCACGTTGAGAGTGTCCAAGACGCCGCGGAACGTCTGCGCCGCAACCAACCGATCTCCAAGACTCTCCGGCGTGATATCCGGGGTTGGTCCCATCAACGTCTTCCCACGCTCGGATACGCCGATGTATTCGCGCGTCACTCCGGCTGGCATCGCATACCGGCTACCCTCGCCTCTCCGTTGTGGAGTGGTGAAAGCATCAAGACTCAGCTCCTGCGCGGTCAGTGTCGCGGCCATGGTCTTCATTTCAGCCAACGACTCAGACGTGACCCCGATGTGTACATGGATCCCACACGAATCGTTGGTCACGAATCCCGCGCGACTCAATGCCTGGACCGCACGGATGCACTCGGCCAATCCATCGTCACCCCGAAGCACTGGCGACCTTACCTCAAGTCCAGTCCGCTCCTGGCGCGAATCGTCAATCACTGTCGAGTCAACACCAACCCCCCACTCGAGGAGGCCCGCGGCGTCGAGTTCCCGTCGCGCGCGACGCGCCTGCAGGTCCAAAGGCTCACCACCGTACAAGAACCCTTCGAGTTCGACCCCAAATGTGCGGTGGCTCATCGCAGAGTCCCCAACGTAGGGCGCGACTGACTCCCGATCCTGAGTCGCTGCCTTCACGGCGGCCGCGTATGCTTCACGGACGATCGTTGCGCGCGAAGGAGTGGGATCAGGCGTGATCGGAGGGACGGCGCCAATGTCGTCGAACTCGTCCAAGGTCGCATCGCTTATCAGCGACTCACCCAGCGCGTCCCGTACTAACTGGATGCGAACTGACTCAGTCAATGCGTCGGTAGCTGCTACCGCACGCGGAAAGGCGAGGACAGCATTCACAATCTCGAGATCATTTACATGACCACGCTCGATCGCAACTGCGATCCGTTCGCATGCAGCAGGATCGTTGAGTACCGGCGAAAACTGATACGGCGCGAAAGTGTTCTCTGCGGGTGGGGTAATCAACCCACTGGCAGCGAACCGTCCCTGCGCACGAATTACCTGCGCAACTGCGCGACGCTCGTCGGGTGCGAAACCGCCGGGCCGTTCAATAACGCTCCGCATTGAAGCAACAAGAGCGGAATGATCAAGTCTTTCCGCGAGTGCAGGATCAACGGTCCCGTTGACGAGCCATCCCGCTGAAGATGTCGGGAACATCGGCGCAGTCATACGGCACCACCATGTGTCCCGGCATCCATATCCTCTGAATCCAGAACAGGGATGCCGCTGGCGCGAAGGCGCGAGAGTCTGTATCCGTCGGGCGTAATGCGCGTCTCGCCACCGGTTTCATCAACCCATACCGCTTCGATGTGTCCGACCGCGACGAGATCCTCGACAAAGTTGGCAGGACTGTCGGAACGAACGGTAACTCCGTCCAGTTCACGGAAGCGCCGCGCAACCGCGTGCATGTATCCCGCGTCGTCCGCAACGTTGGCGTAGTGTGATCGCTTGCGCATCACAGCGACGAGCTCCGCCTCAGATGTTGCATCGAGTGGAGTTCTATCGTGGCCGTCGCGCCACTTGAGTGTTCGCTTGCGCACTGGGTCCGTCATACTGCTACCTCTTTCGGTAGTGATGTGGTGATCGGAACTGTATAGTCGCCAGTTGGGTGAATCTGACCCAGGGCATCCGAATGGAAGTAAGCAAATGCCTCAACGACATCTTTCACTGCAGCACCGGGACGCTTGTCCAGCCGAATCGAGATGACGCGACGTCGATACCAGCGAGGATGGCCTTCAAGATGGTCGATCGCCCGCAGTCCAGACGAATCAACCTCATAGACTTCCCCGCGAACGGGGTAGAGAGGATTGCTTGCATCGAGATACGGGAGGAGATTGTCGACACGGAGTGTAAAGTGTGACACGGTCTCGCCAGTACCGATAAAGCGAGCCTCTGAAAGCTGTTGATGATTGCGCTGTCCATCGCGGAGAGTGCCGTACACGAAGATGCGGGTATTGCCGGTAGGAGTAAGCGCGGCGGTGATAGACTGCGTGACGGAAGAGTTGAAAGGCATGCTGTTCTCCGAAATCGGGCACGAGAGCCGAAAATCCACTCTCTTCAGACAATACAGCCCCACCACCCCCTTTCCGCACAACGTCCCTATGCAGACTTCATTATTCTGCTGCCGATTGGTGCCGAGACCGAGCCGCCCGGTGGCGAAGCCACGTGGGCCAGAGATTGTGGCAGTTAACCCCGTGTTCGCCTGCGTACTGGATGCAGTTAAAGGTGCCACCGCGTGGTTTCATGTCCCAGAGGGCCAGTAGGTAGCCGCCCTCGTCGGCAACATCATCGACGATTCGCTCGTTCCTGCGCTGCAACAGCCCGAGATGGAAATCACCGGTCCCCACAACGACGATGTCGTCCGCGGCCATCAGCAGGTCGTTGTACTTGGCCCTGGCCGCCGCTGGCCACCGTGACGGGAACGCCTCGTGCGGGATTACTGCTGTGAATGGGATATCGAGACGGACACACGCTTCGGCAACGGCCTGATCCCAGCCTTGAGCCATTCCTGTCCGTACATGAGACGGTTGGAACTGCTGGAGTGCCGCGACAGCCAGATCCACAACGCGCGCGAAAACGTCAAGGTGGTAAGCGGGACGGCCGTCGAGGATGATCTTGGAGGGGCGATGCCCTGTAACGCCGATGCGCGATCCGCTGGGAAATCCGACGGACGTGCGTATCTCAGTTGCATTGCGTAAAGGTTGGGTCATGACACTACGGTGCGCTCGCGCGAACCGAGTATCTCACTCCTACGACATTAGCAGCGCATACCCGCCAGCGCCGTGCAACGCGGTCCGTTCTTGCGGATCCGAGTGCAACATTGCAATCAGCTCATCTTCAAGTCGCTCTGTCTGTCCGGCTCGCAGGCGGATCGTATCGATTGCGCTCATTCCCCCAGCCTCGGCCTCACCGGAGAGACCGGCGCATTCTTCTATGAGCTCGATGGCCTGGTCACGAACGCCGATTGCAGTGTTCATGTTCTCGAGAGCTACACGCTCCGCGGCGAACCGTGCACCCGTAACCGCTGCGCATGTGCGCGCTACTTGCTCATACGCCTCCGCCAGCGCAGCCCGGAATCCAGCGCGAATCTTCGACTCGCGCTGGTCGCGGCTCGCACCTGAGAGGAGTGCATTGCTGTGTTCGATTTCCGCTCGGGCGAGTTGCGCATGAGCGCGCGCGAACGCTGGATTTTCTGGACACACAGCGACCAAGCAGTGAGCGAGTCGTTCAGCGCGTCGAGCATGTCCGTCCGCGGCTCTCGCCGCAGCTTTCACACGAGTCACTGCAGAACGTCTGATCCGCCCTAACCCCTCTGGTACATCGAGCACCTGGCGAGCTGACAATAAATCAGCCAGGAGACCATCTGCGGCATCCATGAGAGTACGGAGCGCTGCCGTTGGTTGAACCCCGTAATCTTGAGGGTCCACGGCAGGAAGAGCGGGATTTACAGACCCTGGCGACCGCGGACCGCCACCCAGGAAGCGGGCAATGATGACTTCGGCGACGCCCCTGGTTTCGATTCCGGCCCGAACCGCGCATTCCAGCGAATCGAGGGCGTTACGGTAGCCATGAATCCAGGGGTCCGATCCGTCAATGAGCTTCGCACCAAGAGCAGCTCTCGTAGCCTGTCGGAGGGCATCGCCCACGCGCTCAACGCCAAAGGCCGCGCTAACTACCGCGTGGCCCGGGCTTGAACATCGGCTCGCCTGGATAACCACATCCTGGTACCGTTCGGCTTCCCTTGCAGCCCCTCTAGTGGTGAGCGATGCAAGCGATGATGGATCTGTTTTCACTTCGATTGGAGACGATCTGCCAGCAGGGGAAAGGTGCGGCCTCAATTTTACTCCGAAAGCATAAACAGGCGACTTCCGTCCGCTTTATGGTATCTTAGCGCGGCATCAACAGCTAGCGGTGGTCGCAAACTTAGTGGCCGGCCCGCGACCCGCTTCGGGCAGCAGACCCTGTGAATGGGCATTCGGTCACTACTCTGTGCTGGCGAACAGAGGAAGATCAGCGCCGCTGGCAATCTGGCTGGCCTTGGCCGCCTGCACCTCCTTCCGTTCGGCGTCAACCGCGGCTTCTCGTGACGTCCGGATCTCAGCCTCCCGCGCCAGTTCGTGATCCCGCCACCGAGATGAAAGGTCGGCATCCGTTACTCTATCGGTGGCGTCTGTCCGGAGATACCGGGTGAGGGTCGCCAAGTCCCCGGTCATCGCGGCCCGAAACACTGTCGCTACTCTGAGGGCATGGCCACAGGTCCGCGATAGGCAGTGGGAACAGAAGGGCCGGACCCGGAGTCCAGCGGTCCAGTAATCGAGGCGGACGGTGCTTTTTTCACCAGTCGTCGGATCGTTGTATGCGGCCAAGACAACGTGCCTGCCCGAACTATCGGGCGCTAGGTTCCCTACGGTGTCGGCAAGGGTGAAATGGGCGTACGGGCCCGATTCCGCTATCGCCCGGGCTACCAGGGTACGGATTGGGTGGATCCCAACGGCGTTATCAGAACTCATCGCCTCAGCTCGTGCACGGCAGTGGTCGTATGACGAGCGCCCGCCGGACGGGCCGACCTGGCTGCCGAGCTGTCGCAATCCCAGCCCGAACACGAGTCATGCAAACACCAAAATCACCCGTGAGGAGTGGAGCCACATGTCTGAGAGAGCCTTCTGTGCTTGTGACAGCAATGTTGTGAAATTCTGCCGGGTCCATCCCCACCATCCGGGTAACGGTATCCCGTAAAGCGAGACCGAAAGCGAGGGGGTATTCAGCGACGGTCTCGTTCTGGAGATGGAAGGACGCCCGAGCATCGAAGCGCCGGATGGTGAGCATCGCACCGTTCCGCTCAAATGCGATCGCGGTGCCTCGAGTAAGCAACTCGCGCATGGCTACACCGACGGCACGTCGCAACGCGGTAGGATGTCCTTCCAACGCGGTCACGTCGATCGCAAAGGAGGCGCGAAAGGGACCAGCGGGTGGCTGTTCCGAAACGGGCGACCACGACCGGAGTGTGGTATGTCGAACGAATGTTGAATTTGAAGCGCCCACGGAACCCCCGACAATTGGTGATTGTCTGAGGTGCGCCCGCGCGAGACCGGCTCAGCGTCCGCTAGTCGGCGGCGAGGTCACATTCAAGTGACGTCCGTCCCACTCGTAGGTGATCGTCCCCACGTCGATGCAGGAACGGATGCACACGGGATGAAAAACAGCAACGCATTCACCAGCGGCACGGCGCACACTGTCGTATGCGATTCCGCTCCCACCAGTTGCACGAGTCTTCACGCCAAGTGCTTGCGCTGACTCATAGTCGCGCAGATCGTACAGTGCCGGAAACGTCGCACGACGGCCACGAAGGTCTGTGACTGTCGCTTCTATATTCGCCACCAAAACGCGCATGTCGGCTTCGACCTTAACCTGCATTGTGTACTCTTTCTGCCGGCGAAGAAAGTGGTATGAAGATTCGGCGATCGCCGTCTCGCGATCGTGACTCGCGTAGAACACACCGTACGCGCCAGGAGGAGCAAAACGTGAACCTTCATCAGATGGAAACGTGAAAGTAGGCATGGCAAACCGGGCACCCTCACCAAGCATCCACATCTCATTCGGGACCAGGCTCAGATTGCCGAACGGTGAAACACCACCCGCGCTAGAAAGCGCTGCGAGTTCCGCAAAGGCAACCATATCATCGGGATCCGCAACGCGTTCGAACTCCATAATCGGTGGCAGCAAAGCGGAGACTATCCGAACAGCCTCGGGCCAGTAAAGCAACGAGGTTGGTATGCCTGGAGATGAGTCACGAGCCGGGTCTGAGGAGCGCATACGGGAGTGGTTGTAGTGTTCTCCCGGATGCACCAGCGCAGAAGCACCCGACAGCAATCAGGAAGAATGCCAGCGTGCTAGCCGAGCATGTTTTGGGTAAATCGCCGCACTGTCCACAGCGCAACGACACTCCCACTCAACATTAGCTCGATCGGTGCATGGCCGCCAAATACACGGTTGCTGTTCGGGAGTGTCACCCAGAGTTCTCCGAAGTCGCGATTCTTCGCGTAGTAGCTCTGGAGATCACCGTATATCCCTACGAGTAGCGACAGACGTTCCTGTAGTGCAGGGTCTGCAAGCTGTGCGCGGATCTCTGGCTTGCCGCTCGCGGCTGCCTCGCGTTCCTTCACGGCGGTCTGCTGTAGGCGGTAGTAAGTAGCTCGCGATACTCCGAGCAGCTTGGCCACGTCGCCCGCGTTTAGCTTCCACGCTTTGGCGATGTTGATGAAGCCCCGTATTCCGGCCGCGACCAATCGTCCGTCCGGCGCCCGCAGAATCTGAGGCGTGAACTCGGGAAGTGTCATTGTAGCCATAGAATCCCCCTTTTTGTATCAAATGAGATTATTCTAAAGATGTCTCATTTGCGACGACGTGTCAAGAGAGGCTGCACCCACGGCCAGCCGTCCGGAAGCTCTACCGACTAGGTAGGACCTTGGCAACGGCCTGCTGGGCGGTAACACACCCATGGCAGTGCTCGGATTGTCGGTGAAGGCAGCGATCGCAGAGTAGCAAGGAGCAGAACAGGCAGCGCCGGCGCCGACGTTTCCGGGCGCCGCAACCCTCGCAGCGTACTGTCGCAGCACGACGCCCCCCTGGCGGCTTACGCATTCGCGATCTCCATGAGGACATCAGCGTGACACGACTTAGGAGCACACCAGCATGCGAGCACCTTGCCGCGCAACTCGATCTTTGCCCTCGCAACAAGCTCCGGTTGGCCGAGCAACCAGGACCGATACTTCTCGATTACCTCGTCCCTGTTGCTGTCCTTCCCCAGCACAAATGGATTACCGTACGGCGATGGGCGACCAACGTAAACGTCGTATGATTCGTGCTTGCAATGCACAACTCGTGGACCGTTTGTAGCGCCGGGAACTGAATCGGGAATTTTAGGACCGCGCATAGATCATCTCGTTGAGTTAGGCAGCGTATGCTGCATTGGGTTGATCGGGCAAACGATATTCTCCCTTCCCGATCCGGACCGCGTACCGCTGGAGTTGCTGACGCACCTTCTCACGATAGAACCGTCCAGCGTTCGATCGCTTGGATTCGACCACTCGGTACACGTCGGAGAGATGCGCCTGGCCGCCGAGGTCGCGAAGCGCGTCGAGGACAACCACACGCCAAGGCTCGACTGCAACATCCCGCAACGTGCGCCGGTAACGATCAGCGAGCGCCCGCGCAGCGGCGATGTCTTCATACAGTGCAAACCCGCCCAAAACGCGCTTTGTATCCCGCTCGAACACCGCCCAGCAAATTGATTGCGCCAGTCGCGGAAACACATCTCGCGGTAGCAGCTCGCAAGCGATACTCCATTGGCGGTTGTGCCGTACTGTGCGCGAGGCGATATGGAAGAAATGAACAGGCAGGATGCTGGCGAAGCGCCCGCCCTGTGGCAAAAGGTGGTAAGCGCGCTCAAGAATCGCCTCAATAATCCCGATCGAGAACGGCGGGTTCGCGAAGCAAGCAGTGACTCGTCGACCATCGCACAGTTCGTCACATGCGCGCTCGATATCGTAGGTGCGAATATCGCCAGTGACAACCGGTCTCCCGGTTGCCTGGCGCGCACGCGCTGCGAGCTCCGGCTGAATCTCAACACCAATTGCGCCAACCTGCTTTGGCACTGCCCCGAGTAGATGCCCCAGGCCAGCAGTGGGATCCAGGACACAATCGCGCTCTCCAAGATCAGGGAACGTGCGTTCGTAGAGCGCACTGGCGACGTAACCAGGCGTGAAATAGCTACCGTACGCCTTCCGCACATCATCGGTCAGCACGATCTCGTCATACTGTGGTGTGAGCAAGGTGAGTTGAGCAGACTGGCCCTTTGGACGCATAGTGTTCTTCATCGGATCACTCCTTTACCGTGAGTTCCGATGCACCCGCGGACTGCGCCGATCGCTTGCGCCACACTTCCTCGTTGCGATTGTCCACCAATGAGAGAGCGCGATCGAGCGGTCCGCCGAAAATGTCGTAGTGGGTTCGTCGAGAATCAGTCTGTATCCAGCGAAGTTGAACGCCGATCCGACGAGCTGCGGCGCGAAGCGTGGCATCGTCTTTCGCCATGAGGTGTGCTGTATTCGTCCAACGACGGTACGGTCGCCCTGTGTCGTGGACCGCCACGTTCCCGGCATCAGCCCACTCTTTTGCAGCGGCGATGTCGCGCCAGCGGAAGAACCGCCATTGTGAGTTATCTACCGAGCTCGCCCCATCGAGCAGATCAACCTCCCGCGCCCATACATTCACGGTATCCGGAAGTGTAGCATCGAGAATCGGGCGTACATCATCGGGTCTAAGATGACCGTACCCAATGCCTGGGAAAGGAAGATCGACACGAATCGCGGGATGATCCAGACACCACGCTGCCAGGGCATCCGATGCGAACTGAATTAGTTCGAGACTCGATTTATCTCCCGGCCGGATCTTCGTCTGGAAAGCACCGATGCGCCTCTCGGGCCACTTGGGACTTACCATGATGCCGTAGTGACCGCCGACGCAGCCCTGTTGCCGTATCGCCTTACCGAGCGCCACGTCCAAGCCGGGGAACCGATCGCGCGCGTCGCGCGCAACGCCGGCGCCCATGATTAGCGCGCCAGAAGGACGAACAATGGAATTCGTCGTGACGAGGAGCAATCCAGTCGACGGCCACGCGCTCCAGAGGTCGCCAGCTACAAAGCGAGGCATATCACAAACACGTTGCGGGTCCGTGCAATCAAAAATGAGCTGCGCATTAGATCGTCTCTACGATTCGGTGATACTGTGAAATGCACCAACGCGAGAGCACGCCACCCGCGCAATAACGCCGGCAACGTGCTCTCTATCATCCTACGCGACTCTGACTAATCCATCAGACGCAATGGCATCAGAACGTGGAAGCTCGTGACGTCCGGCTTCTCCGCACCGTAGACCGGCTCGATTCGTGTCGCTCGCTCGGGAGAAAGGAGCGAGATACGAACCTCCTCGCCCGGCGTGAGTTTGAGCAGGTCCAGCAGGTAAGCGGCGTTGAATCCGATGCGAAACCCATCCTCGCCCTCGACGGCACCCGACTCGATACGAATCGGTGTTGAATCCTCGGCCTCGCCCATATCCGGAGTTTCCGCACTGATGCAAACGCTTGCCTCTGCGTTGGCGCCAGCGACACGGAAGGCCACGCGGTGCGTCTGATCCGAAGCGATGACGTTCACCCGCTTGACTGTCTGCATGATGGCCGGGCGGTCAGCCACGACAACGACCGAGAAGCCTTCCGGCAATACCTGACGGTAGTTCGGATACGGTCCTTCGATGATCCGAGCGGAGAGCGTTGTGGTAGCGCCCTTGATAACGATCGCATGCTTGTCCGGCGTGGTTGCGATGGCCACGGACTCGTCACCCGTGAACACAGCCGCCACCAAACCGAGAACCTTAGAGGTCAGAATCAGCTCAACCGCATCAGGGTTAACCGCACCAGCCTGATCCCCGGTGAGCGTTGTTTCCGAGACGCCCAGACGATGCCCATTTGTCGCGACCATACGAACGGTGCGCTTGGCGTCGGCACCCGAGCCTTCCGCCTTGCCAATCTCGAACAGAACACCGTTCAGAATCGGGCGGCTCTCCTCTGTACTGACGCATGACGCAACTAGCTTGGCGAGCGCCATGAGCGTACCAGCCGGAATCGTGAACAGGTCAACAGCCTCAGCGATCTGTCCAGCAACGTCCGGAAATTCATCGGCGGCAATGCCGGTCAACTTCATCCGTGCAGCGCCAGCCTTGACCGTCGCGCGCGTGTCACCCTGAACCATGATCGTTATCGGTGCGTCGGCGCACTCTTTTACGAACTCGGAGAACTTCTTGCCTGGGAGAGTAACGCCCTTCCCGTCGCCGGAGATCGACGCGTTGACGACCGTCTGCACGGTTACGTCAAGATCACTTGCGACGAGGCGAAGCATACCGTTCTCGCCTGGAGCGAGAAGAACGTTGGTCAGCACAGGAAGTGTAGTCTTGCTGACAATCGCGCCAGCAACGCGCGAAAGGCCAGCGAGCAGCGCCGACTTGGTGAGTGTAACGGTTGACGACGCGGAAGCGGTTGCGGTAGCCATTGGTGAAGCCCTCAAACAGAGTGAGTCATGCCGACGTTCGGCAATCAGTGATGCGTGGTAATGCACCCGCGCGAGGGTGCCGAATGTCTATTTGTTCGGGCATTGGCGTACCATTGGTGCAATGGAAGTCTCCACAATCACCGACCGCCCTGCCCGTTTTTGCTACGGTTGCTCATTACTCTCCAGAACGACAGCTAAATCCCTGTTCGTTGCAGATCGCGAACGCAATGATCATCGGTCGTTTGGCGAGACTGGCGGCACTCGTCTCCGATATCGGAGCTATGTGCGGCGCTTGCTCCTCGTAGGCGACCTTGCATTGGACCGCGGTAGCAAAGGTGAGGGAAAGGAGAAATGCCGAGCAGAATCCCGCGAATGCAGCCGAATCCCATACACGACCAGCGACGGCCTTCATGCACACCACCACGCTCCCGCATGTCGCAAGAGCGAGCAACGGAATAAAGACCAGAACTGTCACCGAAATGAACGGATTGATTGGCATTGCTCGGACTCTCCCTTGAGGGACGTTCTGAGAAGCACGCTCGAGGCGGCGCGTGGGATATGAGCCCGCGCCACCTCGAAACCCCTGGCGACAATTACTGGAACGCGCGTGCTGACCGGTCTCCATAGGCCGGAGCTCTCCGGATCCTGGTCGCTCTCGCCGGCGTTACCCTCGTGCGAGGCCGATTGATTCGCTTGGGTGTCGGGGGTCGTGTCGAGTCCCGATCGTTGAAGATCGGGAGCGAATATCTCGGGGCCGCGAGCGGGAGATTCAGAGATCCCGCCTGGTGAGTGACTGGCGTAGCAGGCCCGTCAGAGTCGGGATGAACTGCCGTGACGCAAATAGCAGCTACAGCAGCGAGCACAACGCCATGAGAGGACAGCAAACGCATACCAACCTCCTGGGAAAGGGTTCGTATTGCTATGCACCCGCGCGCACTCAACACGAACGGCCGACATTAAAGACGGCCCCAGAATGGTCCTCTTACTACAGCGCGATCAATACCCGTTGCTTGCGATGACCTTCTGGTAGGACTCCCGGTCCGAGACCTCGTACGCGATTGCAACGTCCATCGAGCGACGTTCGACGTTCGCATCTTGGCGTACCGGAATCACACGAGACTCGTCACCATCAATCGTGACGGCAACCCCATCGTGCGTCCTGGTGAAATCCACTGTTTCACCACTCTCGCGAACGTAAGTGTAGAACGGATTCATGCAGCCTCCTGAGTGCTCGGAATTGAGCGGTATCCCGTTGCTCCTGCAGCAAAGTCAATCAGAGCAACATGGTACGAAATCCGACCGTACCTGAACAATCGGGCGAGTAGTGCAAGGGCGCTGAATGCGAGCGTCTGGTTGACGAACGGCTCCTGACGCTCTAAAGCCTCCAGCGAGCTACACGAGGGGAGAGTATCGCCCTTATCTCGCTTGGCATCCACGGTTTCCGGGTACAACTCCGCGACGGTCGGCAGGCGGCAAGCCATATCCTTCGTCCGGGCATTTAAGGGCTGGCCGAGAACGAACTGACCGGATGCTGCGTTGTTGCCCAGGTCGAGCCAATACGTGGTGTCGCTGTGCTTCGAGGTTGCTTGCTGAATCAGGCGTCGGCTGCGCCGCGTATCGACGCATCCGATCACAATGTCGGCCGAGATATTGTCGCCCTTCGACAGATGCCGTGTTACAGCTTCCCACTCGACGCCCCAAAACAGATTGTACCTAGAGGCAAGGACTTCAGACTTATAAAGTCCAATCTCTGATTCGCTGAATGGTTGGCGCACTACGTTGGTCGGAGAAATCGTATCCCCATCTGCCAACGTTACTTGAAGTCCATGCGGGTGACCGTATGCGAGTAGGCTCTTGTGTAAATGGATGAGACCCGACGCGATCGCAGTCCCTGTTCCACCGCACCCAACAACCAGTACGCTGATCGATTTCTCGAGAAGATGCGGAGCGAGTTGATGTTCAAGCGCTGGTGATGGCTTTGGGATCTTGGGCATTGGAGATCAAGTGCAAGTATGGAAGGGATAGTTCGACATGCACCCGCGGATCATAAGTCACCATCGCGTAGGAATTCCGTTAACGACTGCCGCACATCAACCAGAGTTCGCACAGGAAAGGCAAACTTGCTTCCGGCGATCAGCTTGACGAGTGCAGGGTATCCGCCCTTCACGGTCGTGACCTTCACGACGCCGGCCACATGGCTGAATGCGCTCGCAAAGAAGCCTGCCACCCACGCGTCCAACACATCCACAGTTGAGCGGTCTGGGGTCCGCATTGATCCTGTGCAGACTGAGCCATTCGCGTAGATGTTGTAGTACGGGGCTGCAAAGAGCTTCGTAGCAGCACTTGGGCGAACGTTCGTCGCCACAGCTCGTACGGAGAGAATGTTGTTCGCGAGCTTGAACACCAGGCCGGGATGTGGGAATCGCTTACCGCTGTACGCGTCGAGTGGAGTCCCGCCAGTCTTGAAGAACATCGCCCGGTGTGCGGCTGGAACGTACCAAGCAACCATTTCCGGTGTCCGTGCGAGTACTTGCTCGGTGAATATCTCGACCGACTGTCGCACCCCGAGCTGATCCTGCAGGCCGTGAAGAAATGCAGTAGTCAACGCCTGTGCTGGGCGGAGCTTTGGCTGTCCCTGGCCGTTGAACGGGTGGTCAACCTCATGTAGCGTGGCAAACGCTTGTGATCCATCCCCGTAAAGGCAAACGACGTTCTGCAGTTTGTATTGACGCTGTTGTCCAAGATCGGTATGAATCATCCGTACTCCTCAGTGAAATCTCGCAGTCCGGCGCGCATCGTCCGGTCGTCGCGCTCCGTACGTGGCGTGTAGTCAGCGCCCGGCAGTACTTTGAGAAGTGCGCTCACGCCGTGCAGTATGTCGAGCGTATCCGTGTAGGCCGCAACTACCTGTGCAACCTTGCGCCGCTCTCCCGGCTTAAACTCCGCGAGAAACATAGGTGCACCCGTGTATTCCCCCCAATGCTCTGATTGAGCGTCAAAGCACGCCTGGATGCCGTCGCCTTCGGTATTCACGATTAGCGCGCACGGTACGGTTTCCCCTTCGAAGTTGTACTCTAAATCTTCCGGGGCAATGCCAAGGAAGCACTTCTGACGGCCTCCTGGAATCGCAAGCGCCGTTTGGAGCCAGCCAGCCGCTTCCCGGTCCTTGCAGCGACGTAGTTCGGATTTAGCCTGAGCTACTTTGTATGGTTTCGCAGTGTACGCCGGACGGCGACACGTCGACGGGTCGGGAATCTCATATTGCTCCGTATCCTCGGGATCGATCCCCTCCATTACCATCTCGCGATATTCACAAGCGTCGTCGTAACCGAACGGTCGCCCGACACGGTACAGAACTTCCATGAGAGTGTGGTAAAACGTCGCAGCGAGTCGTGGGTCGATCTTCTCAAATCGATCGAGCGTTGGCCCAAGCTCAACGAATGCAGCGGATACCGGATATATCGACAGGTAACAAGGACGATCGGTGACGGGGAGTTTCTCGTTTGGTTCATTTGTGGTCGGCAGATCGCTCATGCTAAAGCTGAGCGAACCGCTTAAGCCGAATACTTCCGCGATCGACGGTCCCCCGTGGTCGTCAAACAGATTTGTGAACGTACGGTCCACGAACGTGTTTGCCGATTTGCCGCAGTTTCCCCAATCCGCCGGCTTGGCAATGCCAAGCGAGAGGAGTGTGCGCGCCAGCGCCACCGCTGCCCCGTCGCCGCTGACCAACTTGAAGCTGGTTGCAACTCCCTCCAAAGAAGGCTGAACTAAACCACCGGCGGGAGCCATCCCCCACGTGGGGTTCGTAGGACGTTGGTAGAGCGGCCTTGGTTGCTGTGATGTTTGGCGATTGCCGCGTTGAGGCACGCGGCGGCGGCGCGAAGTTGCGGGCATGTTAGGAATTCGTTGACGAGAGGATCGTTGCTCGGATTGGTATTGCCGTCATGCGTGTCCAACTCGCGGAGCACGTCCGCGACGGTGGGCGTCGCCGGCTCTACAATCGGGCGTTTCTGCTTTCGATTCATGACGGTAAGTGCGCTCGCGTGAGTACGCGACACTACTGGACTGTAACTCTGACCCCATGGGGCCCCTTACGTCGCTTCACTCGCCCTTCTGCGAATGCTTTGAACAAGATTTTCCGCTCGTCGCCCCGACCTTGATTGAACGACTCGTCGCATGTACCGACGATCGCGCTGCACAAGTCCCATAGTATCGTCTCGCTCAGTGTCGCGGAGAGCGTTGCGAACGTAGAACCAGAGTCATGCTGATCGACAATGAACAAGCGCGGCCCGAGTCCGCTCATGCTCGCGATTACGGCACGATCCTCACTGGCGTGTGAAGTCTGATACCTGTACAAAGAGAACACACTCGATGACGACCAGCCCGCTCCACGGCCATCAGCAGGAACCCCGCGAACGCCGCAACGAACGCTTCGGAGGTGGATGAGCGACGCAACGGCGAGCTGCTCAGTCCTGGCCTTCACAAGGCAGATATGACCAACGCGCACAGCCGGAAGGGTGTCGGGTAGCGCGACCGAATCACGGTTGGAGAATACGAGAGTGCTTTCATCATCAGAACGGAAACTGGTGGGCATCTGAATGAGCTTCATGGCAGCACCTGGAGCAAAGTGAAATGAATCGGGGATGTCTGCTTATGCACTCACGACTGCTGGCGACCAACGCGAAGGAGGCGATACGATAGTCGTTTCGCCTCCTTCGTTCGTCGTTGACATGCTCAGCCTTTCACTCCCACTTGACGAGAGCAAGTAAAGATCATCTTGCCATCCTTCGTCGTTGGTCCTTCGATCGTTGCAGTCGCCAACTCCGGATACGTTACAGCAAACATCGACTTCACGCGGTCAGGAGAAAGGGATGGATCGGGGTCCGGAAGTATCTGCCCGTTGTAGTGAAACTCGCGCGGCATCGCGGAAACCTGGAGTCCGCCCGCACCGTTGCCTTTCTTCTCGCTCTTGCTTGCATCGTCCCGCATGTCCAGCTCCTGTGGTGTGAGAATGTGTAGTGAATGCGAAACCATTTGTCGTCATTTGTCTGGGCGAAGGCCGATTTCGCGTAACGCCACGAGACAGCTTTCTTGATTACTCGCCCGCGTCGTCTCCAGAATCGGCATCAACTTTCTCGACATCATCTGCGGAGTCATCTGCGGAGTCATCGTTGCTCGGACCCGCAACTGATACCAACCGTGCGCTCGCTTCTGTAGCGAACAGGTCCGCGGTTTCAGCGGGAGGAGCGACCTTCTTAACCTCCGGGGCGGGCTTCTTGGCCGGAACCGGCTTAGTTGGTGTGCTGACCTTCTTGCCGTTCTTGGCGGCACGGGCCTTCCGTTCTTCGTCGGCCTTCGTCTGGTCATCCTTCGTAGCCTGTTCGCGCTCGGCTCGAATGCGCTCGGTCTGCTCGTTGAGCGGCGTGTACGTCTCGACGTAGCTCGAGATTGCTTCCGGGAGTCCCGCGTCGATCTCCTCCGCCGTGCCGACGATCATGAGTGGCGCGGAGAGTGCAGCGTTCTCGTCGTCGTTCTTCTTGAGCGGCACGATACACACTCGCAGCTTGCCTTCACCTGCATCTGATGCTGTGATCGTCACAGCGCGGTCTTTGAGTAATCCCAAAAGTTGAGTAAACACTTTGAATGTGCTCCTGCAGGTTGAGAGTGTCGGCCAGGTCGTACTGATGAGGGAGACTGCACCCGCGCGCATCGAGCGCGCGGGCATTGGACGTGGCTCAGGTAGTGGGCGCTCGCTTGATTTTCGCTGGCGCGAGAACCCACTTATCGATGTAGCCAGTCAGCATCGAGTGAGTGTCAACCAGACTGGCATGGTCACGCGTGGCATCGCCGAGGGCCCACTCTACGATCCGCTTCCAGCGTGGCGACTCGGGGGTGTGTGTCACCTTCTGAGGACCGAAATGCCCTCGTAGGTCAAGGAATGACACGATGGTACCATCCTGCCAATTCGCAACGCGTTGAGCGGCATTGGCGACCATTGTCGCGATCACTTCACGGAACGCGACAGTCCCATCCGGGCTGAGCTCGTACGGTTCGTAGTCCACACCGAAGCAACGGCCATTGATTGAGCCGTATCCTGGACGCAGGTACCCGTGGAGCACCATATGTTCGCTGTCCCCGTGTGCCCTGATCTTGAACCGACCAAAACAGGCGGGACATGTTCCGACATTGAAGTCATCACGAACTCGCTGGTCAGTTGGGACGTACGGCTCAGTGCCCAGCATTTCGTTTACGCGCTGCATCAAGTCCGAGCATACGCTCGCTTCCTCGATCCATTGAGTCAGAGTGCGATAGCTCTCACTGCGAACAACACTGTATGCAGTAATCAGACGGAAGGTCCAGCCATCCGGTGAAGTGATGTCGGTGACAGGCACGTTCACCAAGACGCGGAACGAAACGCCGAATTGGGGATCGCTTCCATCTGGCGCAGCTTCGAATACATCACTTACGTCCGTGACAACGTATTCTGGTGCTCGCGGCTTTGGCCCCTTCGGGCCCACCGAAGCGATGACTGCTCTGTCTGTAGCGACTCGGAGTAGGACGGCGCGAATCGACTCTGCTTTCTCACGAGCGTACGCGAGCAACGTGGATTGCTCGCCAACTTCATTCTTCGCTCCCCGGAGGTCCCATATCTCAATCGCGGCATCCACGGCATGCATCGCCGCCCCGAGTCCATCCACGCGCTCAATGATGTTATACTCGGCGCTCGGGACGTATGCGCGAAGGGGATTCACTGCCCAGCCTGGGAACAGTACGAAAAGCTCACGGAGTGACTTCACCGTGAATCCTGCAACACGGCCCTTCCGAACTTTCTCGAGCATCGTTTTCTGAGCGCCAGTTAGTATCTCGGTCACTTGGTCCCCTTGCATGAGTGGTACATGGGGATGCACCCGCGCAGTTCCAGTCTAGGCATCTCGAGCCTCAACGAACTCTACAGATAATCCGCGTTCGGTTAGCGCACTCTCGAGGTACGGCGCTTCCACTGCGTCTGCCAGGAGTGCATCCCCATCCCAGAAGGGAGCATCCACCACAATTGCTCGGAGCCTCGCTGCGATGTCTGGATCCCGCGGCCGGCAAACGACACCAGAGCCGTGGAACGTGAATACCACGTCAGGCTTATCGGTGAAGGCGCGTACGCAGAAGCTGGCGTTGATCTCTGCTGCCAGAAGCGGTGTGGCCTTTGCGTTGAGCCGAAAGCGTCCAATCATGAGTGGATCCCCGTGAGGGTTGGTGAATGCCGAGTACGGGCGAGCTCGGTTCAGATAAGACAGCCCGGAAACGTGTTGGCTACGCGATAAGCGCGAGCTGAATAGGAAGGCGAGGTTCGACACAAATCGTGTGAGAAATTCTCGCAGCACGCTCAGAACGCACGCGCTCTAAGTCGAAATAGAACGGATCAGCCATTTGCTCCATGCCAGGCTGCGCCTCAAACCGAGCGAGGAGAATGTCGAGCACCTCCTCGGTGTCCCCGGTCGCAAGCAATCGGTCGAATCCCCGACCATACGCGCCCCGCCGAATGTGATCTTCGATGCGTCTCGCTATTGCATCCGGGGAAGTGTCATCGACGTAAACGTCAGGCCCTTGGTAGGAGAGTTCGTAAGGGCCGCGTACGCGACTCGCATCCAACGAGGAGTAATTCGGCTGGTACGGATATCGCCGCGGCGTCGGCTTGCGTTTCGGCTTGCGATGGTAGGAATGGTTCCACATGCCGATCGGTGCGCCTGCGCGGGAAGCACGCGGCGCACGGTCCAAATTCAATCTTCGGTTGGTAGGTGGAAAGTCGCGGCGCCAGGCACCGAACCAATCGAAGTCTCGTGCATCACCACATGCACCATGAGGGTATGCTTCCGAACCCTGCCCGTGCCTGTGATGTAGACTATAAACGGGAGGGCACGAGACTCGCCACCGCGGACAATCGCGGCAACCGCGCCCCGAGACATCCACATGATGTCATGCACCACGCCGTTCAGATCATTCATCCAGCGCGGGTTGTTGACCGCCCGTTCGATCAGATCCCAAACGCCGATCGTGCAAACCACGGGACGGCGCCGCGCATCCGTGCCATAGTGCTGATTCGTGACGTCGCTCGCCTGAGCGCGGAGATCGACGAGTATGCCGTCCTCGACTCCCTCCTCGATCGAGTACGTACTGATGATGTCATCAGCCGAAAATAAGGGCAAGGAGGAATCAGCGACCCTCGGCGCGACAACGGAGGCGACCGGAACAGGATTGACATGCTGAGAGACGGTTCCGAACATTTAGCACTCCAGAGGATTTGAGGATGTGCCAAGTGATGCACCCACGCGTTCCCTCCCCTGCTATTACCATCTCGAAGACAGTTCGATTATTCCACGCTCGGCCTAGGGAATTATAGATCTACGCGGCGGCGGTACTCATCTACCGACGTCTGCGCCCAAAGGGCGATCGCGCGATCCCCGTAGAACGTCCTAACCTTTTCACGCGCGATGTCGTCCGTCGCGGCATACAAGATCGGTGTATAGGTGAACGGTTCGTCGTCGGTTACCGTTGAATCTGGAGGCAGTACGTCCACGAGATAGGACTGCACTGGACCGCCTACGATTGGGAGTACGCAGGTGCCGTTCTCGTTAAACACCCCCTCTGCATCTGGGTTGAGTGCGACGGTGAGCGGGCCATCAGTGGCAACCACGGCAACCAGGAGGCCACGCGCCACGAGCTCGTAGTCCATGTCGCTCGGGGCGGCCTTCCCTGCTTTCTTTACTGTGCGAAGGCGAGCACGTTGTGCATGGGTGATTTCGGCGTTCTGAAACACGTTGCGAAGTGTAGTCGGCATTGGTGTCCTGTGGGTGACAGACAAGTTGATATCTGACTCTCAATGCACCCGCGTAACGGGGGGTGTTCGACGCGGCTGTACTGCTCGACGGAACAGTTGGAACTTGCTCTCGGTGGAAGGCTCTGCGTGAAGCGTGAACCTGGACACGATCTGTGAGAGCCGGGTTTGTTCCGATTCGCTCGAAGTATCGATCTCTGCTTGATGTACAACCGTACAGTCTGGTAGCTCAAGACGGTCGAGCTCGATTATCCCGCCAGCACCAACATCAAGAATGATCCTGGTGTTTCGTACCCACCCAACGCGAGGCAGCCTGTTCACACCGATCCCGGAGAAATAGAGCTGCATCTCTAGCGGTAGATGATGGACCTGGATGGAGGTCGGATGAACCGATCGGAATGCCGTGGGCAAATCACGCAGCAAATCGACATCAATCTCTCGCATTACACGACGACCGCCATTGTGCGAGACAGGAACCTTCGCCGTCATGATCGCGCTTACATGGCCGGTGATCCGTATGCGAAGCGTAGCAGACACATCCGCCAGCTTCCAACCGGAATCGTAGTAAATATTCAACTGATTGTCAGTTCTACAGATCCGGCCAGCACGCTTGAGACGCGCGAAGTCGTCCGCATCGAGAACGTACTTGGTCTCGACCTCAATGTTGCTCACTGACGTACACCCCAATGCGTTGGCCATGTCCTACGTACGGGATATGGGAGGTTTGGCTTTACATCGTGGGCAGCGATCGTCATGGTGCCCGGCGCTGCACTTCACGCGGCTCCCGAACGATCGGCGATCCAGAGGAAGTTATAGGTCCGGGCTTATTTGCTTGGAACCAGGCTTGCTTCCAAGGGGAGAGCTGATTGTATTCGCGTCGTGCTTCAGCGAGGGATTCCTCGAGCCAGTTGTCACGGTCCATAATCACGCGGCTTTCCGCTGGGGCCTGCGCATCTCACGCGCCGGTCGGCTATGGACTCCGGTGCGCTGCCCGCGAAGGGTGCATTCTATCGGGAATGCACGGGTCCAGTTTGAGAGGCAAGCATTGAAGACACGCGCCGCATCTGCGTCATCGGTAGCGACGTAACGTCCACGGACATCAGCATCGGGATCCGTAGCACTCATCCCCCGAATGCACTGAACAACCGGACGAGGGGGCGTGGTATCCAGCGTTACCATGAGTCCAGTGATCCAGATTCCGAACGCGGGACCGAAACTAGGTTCGGCCGCGTGAACGCGGATCCCCTGCGTACGAAGTGCCGCGACATGCGCAGCGTCAATTGCCCCGGAACGTGGACACTGCACCCGCTCCGTGCTCTGTTCAAAGTGCTCGCGCATTATTGGATCCCACCGTGGTTAAGAATTCTGAAACAACATCAGCTCCAGTTGCCCACCGGGCCGAAGCTTCTTCGCACCGGGAACACGACATCGAAACGCCAACCTCCCTCGAATTGGGAGGCATCGACTCGTCAATGCGGTTGACACCGACAACATCAAAAGACTCAGGGCCAAGGCCACATAGCAGTGTGCCAGACTCCAGGCTGAACCCACCATCTTTCCAGACAGGTTCGAGTGCTCGGATGTGAAGAACCCTCGAGCCTGACTTGGACGACCGTCGAGCGTGGTGGGATCCCATTCGAATGATGCGAGCTAGATCAAAGCGGAATGGCAGCGGGAACGTTTCCTTCAGCGCCAGCTCGTATAGATCCCAGGCACGGTCCCGTGCATGATCGGCCTCTATGGCCGCGCACTCGCGCGCAGTGTGCGTCAGAGCCCACATTGCACGGCGTCGTTCACGGAATGTTTGCAGCGTCAACCCTTGCAGGGCGGCTTCATGCGCTTCCACTACTTCCACTCGACACCAGGCGTCCGCTACAATCAGTGCGAGTGCATCAGAGAACGGGATCATTTGATCAGGCAGCCTTTGGTTGAGGCGTTGACGCGCGATAAAGGATCTGTGCGCATAACATCTCCCTGGAGCTCATCTGATAAGGCCGAATCATCCTGACGCCATCAGCAACGCGCACAAGCAGACGGTCCTTGCCGGTAGAACGCGCCACAATGTCGGCTGCTTTCCGGTACTCTTCCGGAAGCGTCGAATCAGCACACGGCATCAGCAGCAGGCTCAAGCATCCCTGCGGCAAAGGAATGTCCACGTCTTTACTACGGGCGCGGTAAGTGTAGATGCGCGCGTTGAGGCGAGGTGGACGTTCTCCGCGACGACTCCCGTGGCGCATCTCGAACACCCCGGCTATTGGAACGCGGACGTACTCCGCGCCAGTGGGGGTCGTGACGAATACCGTCTCGGACGGCCGGCAAAATCCTAAGTGATTATGCACGTTCGGCCGCCAGGTCGCGCACCGCGTTGAGCAAGGTGTCCAGGTCAACGAGTGTCGATCGTTCCGGCCCTGAATTCCAGTCGGAATTATTCTCGGGAATCACAATCCGTACTCGGTTGAGGTCTGGGTACAGAGTGAACCGCGGCGCGGAATCGGCCGGTCTTGCACCGGGAACGACTGCATTCGGATAGTCATGATCTCGTGCCATAAGGAACGCTCAGAAGGAACTCGAGGACTCATATCTCAGTGTGAGAAAGCCTGACAAACACACCATGCACCCGCGCTACTCGTGTAGTTGCCGGTATCCCATACAAAAAAGACAGCCCCGATCTGCTCTGCCGTACAATGACGGGGAACAAATCGGGGCTATCCAAGGATTGTGCAGTAGCGAGCTACTCCTCGCTGTACGTCCCGTCGTACACATTGGGCTCATACGGCTCAGTCAACTCATACGAGTCAGCCTCGTACCCACCGGCGAAGACATCCTCCATCAGCCCCTCGAGTCGGAAGTCTTCCGTATCGAGGAAACGCTGTTTCGCTTGTACGTCGAGATCATGGAGCACGTCCGAACTTGATTCAGTATTGGGGTTACGGTCGAGCATATGCATACACTCCACTGTGAAGGTGATGCTCTGAAATGCACCTACGCCATAGCTGGGAGCCGCTTCATGACTTCCTCGATCGCTGCCTGACGTTCCACCCAGCGGGAAATTTCACCTTCGCGCTCCCATTCCCTGGCCTTCAGCAACCGCTCTTCGCAAATCTGAATCTCGGCGTCGAGCATCTCTTCCGTCATATCCTGGATATCCGCGTTATCGAGCACTCTGGATACCTCCGCGGCAAGAACACAACGCGGCCAAGTATCGCTGGGGTACGGATCACCCAAGGACTGCCAATACGCGCCGTCATATACCTCAGCCCAGGTATATGCCGCACTCGAATACTTGCTACGTTTGAACCGCACCGCACCGCGCTCGACCTGCTTCCCTGCAATCTTGTCGTTCGGCATTCGAATTCACTCCGTTATTGCCGTGATTGAGACGGATGCACTCGCGGTGTTTGGTATCGGTGAAGACTGAAACCACAAAGGGACAGCGTAGCCAACCGCTGCCCCTCCCTGTTCCGGCGCACGCACTCTATGCGGTCGATGCTTCCTGGATGGCACTTTCCGCAGGGAGCTTGCAGTGCTTGAGCTGCTTCGGTCCCATCTTGAATACACGCCCGTCGCTTTCGCGGTTAACAATCCAACTACGATCCTGGGGGCGAGTAAGTACGTAGACAGTGTCGCCGTACTGGACTCGGCGCGTGGGGATCAGCGCTGCCTTGGAGAGCGGTTCCAATACCTCCGGCACATCCCTCGTCCAGCGGTTCTCGGTTTGGCCGGGCGGTGTCCACGGTTGCGCGCTGGACTCGTCGACAACGCAGCCGAATTCACCATGACGCTGGTAGGCATCTTCCGGGACAAGGAATCCTGCCTCCTCGTTTGTTGATAAACGCCACGCTATGACACCCACCGATCCGGTTGGGACATCATCGTGCCAACTACCCCACGCTGCCCTCGCTACAAAATCCTTCGCAGTACTGGCTACAAATGCGCGCTCCCGCAATGTGAAGGACTCTGCTGGATCAAGTGCCTGTCCCGTCCACTCGGTGTAACGGTCGGGGTATAAGTTCTTGAGGTCCCGCATTGCGAGTGCCACTTGATCCGGTGGGAATCGATCTGGGAAGGCAACGACCACGAGGCTGGCGTCGCAATCCTCCTCAAACCAATTCCCGGGAATCCGCAGTGCTGCCGGCATCAGTTTGGCAAGCGAGGCTTCAACCTTCATTCCACCATGTGATGAGGTAGAGTAGAACGTAATACCTTCGCCGTAGGCTTCTGCATCTTGCGACATGCCCCACGGGGTCCGTACCGGGGTGTGTGATCTATACATACCTGATGCTCCATCGAAAGAGTTTCTGTTCTGTCGATGGATGCGCCTGCGACTCCTCAGCCGGCGCGATCTGTCGGGTTCCCTACGCTCCCAGGAGACCGAGAGTTGCGCCGGCCGCCACGATTTGGCGTACAGTTGAGAGTGGCAGCGGTGCGCTCTCGACGACGTATCCACCGTCATCCAGCAACCAACGCACAGTGTCGGCTGCTACGTCCACAACGACCGAGCCGGCGGTCGTGCTGAGATCGTGCACACTTACTCCAGCCGTGTCAAACGCGCGAGAGATCTCGGTCATTTCGGCATAGATGAGATGTCCCGCTTCATCAGCCTCCTCAAGAGCACTTCTCACAAAGACGTCCTGGCTGGTCGTGCGCACTCGCTTGTCCAGCCAAAGAAGGACCGTCGACGGAATTGAGATCGTGGGCGCTATGCCAAGTGATTGTTGAACAGCGATCGCCGAATCTGATAGAGCGACTATCAATTGTGCCGTTCTGGCGTCGATCGCGAGCGCCACTGCTCCGATGGATTCGGTGAGCACATTCGTGCCACCCCGCGCGTTAGCCACCCCGATGAAGCACACCGCGGCGTCATGCGAGAGTGCTTCTATGAACGCGGTCGGTATAACCAAATGCTGCGATGCCGCTCCGGACGCAGGCTGACCAATCATGGCATACTCCGAAAAATAAAGAAAATGACAGGAAGAGAGTGTGTGCTATTTGTCGAGATGCGCCTACGGCATCCCACACTCTCACATTACCAATTGCTGATCGCGATCAAGAACCCTGGAGTTCACCCGCGACCGTTATAAGTGCCCGCTGCCTGTATGGTCTAGTGCCTATTACGCCATCGTTGCCGCAAGATCACGCTTCCACTGTGGCATCTCCGCCACGTTCTCAGTCACGTCGGCAATCCGCGCATCCGTCTGCGAGTAATCCCTTGGCGGAAGCAGGAAAGACGCGGGTACCGGGAGACCCGGAACAATCTCCGGCACACCAGTAACTGCCTCTTCCATTGCGCGGATGACAGTTGCCCGTAGCCACGCGGTCCACGTGTCGAACGTCTTGAATTGCCCCGTCACGAGTGACGAAGGGAAAAGCGGCTGAATAGTGTGATGATCGTCCTCGCCATTGTTACCACACTCGATTACTCGCACTTCAACGCCGACAGACTTCAATCTCGCCTGTAGCGCGTCGCCTATCATTTTGGCGTTTACGAATGCTGCCGCGTCGGGAATTGTGACAACACCGTTCGTCCGGGGTGGGAAGAACAGTTGAACCTCGGGCATGAACCACTTCTTGGAGCGCCAGAGTGCAGTATATCCCGTGGCGATCGAGACGCCATCAGCGATGTCCAGGTACTCCTCTCTGATCAGCGCGGATTCTAATTCGGTGAGAGGGTAATCTGATGCAGTGTCTAGGCCGAGTGCGTGCAGCTCTTCGAGCGTTACGTGCTCAACGGGCTCGCATGTGAAATTGGTGAGAAACACAGGGCGATCACTCGCGATTGCTTCGATGGCGAAAGCGGAGGACACAGGCAACTCCATAAGGAAGGGGAATGTATGGAGATGCACTCGCGTGACGGCCAAACTCACAACCGTATTGTGCCCCAGTGTCGCGGCCACCAGGTGACCGCCTTGCCGCTGCTTCAAGGGCTCGCCGGCGAGCCTTACGCTGCGATCGCGGAGGAGCTGCGTAGGTAGCGAAGCTTTGAGTGCATAGTATCGGCGCGACGCTTCGCCAGCCATCGGGACCACGCGTCATACCGCTCGTCGTAGGACTGGAAGTCCGATCCCGCCGGATCGGAGCATCCTGGGGCGATCATCCCCGTCTCTCGGGCGAATGCGTCCGTTAGCTGTTCAAACGGGGATTGTAACCCAGCATCAACGGCTGCAACTGCGAAGGAAATGGACATACGAGACCCGGTGTGATGTGGCCAACACCAGGCCATGCACCTGCGGGCTCAATGTCCACAGGTGGTAGTTGCTTTTACGACGCCGTTGGAATACGGACGGGAAGCCGGCGCAGCAGCTTCGTGGTAATCGAGAGGTACCCATTCTCGAGCCGGGGTGCATGTTGACGGATCCACGCCTGCGCCTCGTCGGAAACGAGGGCAGCGGCAAGCACATCGAGCGGGATCCCGGCTTCCGTCGAGCACACTGAGAGGTTGTGATTTATTGGTAAAACCCCCGCCGGCAGCCGTATCACGCGCAGCCGCTGTGCAATCCGTGGGATCAATAGGGCTTCGCGATTGAGCGGGAACGGGCCCCAATTCTCGGGCGGTGCCCACCGCGGAGTCTGGCGCGCACGGGGCGGTAACGCCCCGAGTGTGCTATCAAGGTGCGCAAGCACTGCCGAGTGCGGTTCACTGCCCCGCTGCGTCCGGACGGCGACGCGCGCCGGCGGCCGGAGCGTGTCCTCCTTGGTCACGTCATCGGTATCAACACACGGTACGAGCTCGTTCAGAGGCAGGTGTGATGCCTCGCTCGCCCGGAGGAAGAAGACGCCCTGGGGACCGAGCCACGGCGCAATCCGGACTTCGGCGACCGACCCGAGTGGCACAGTACCGGGTGCCAGCGTCATTGGACCGTCGATCTCGATTGGCTCGCGCGTAAGCGGCCGCGTCCTGCGCGCATCGCTCCCGAGCAACACGGCAACAGGGTGGATGCGCGGAGGCGTTCCGCGTGTCCGCTGCTTTGGACGGTAGAACGATGAAGCGGGATCCAGTCGAGTCAGCTCGGCAATACCGAATCTGCGTCCGATCGATTCCCGGAGTTTGCTTGCGTTCTGATTGAAGAGCCAGCGATCGGAGGTGACGCACGCGAGTACTCCATCATCTGTAAGAACCTCGGTGCAGCGGTCGAGGAAAGAATGGAGAATGTCGGCACGCGCGTATTCAGGAACCGTCTCAGCGTAGAGAAGTTTGAAACGCTCGGGAAGATTGGCCCTGCGAAAAAATGGAGGATTCCCGCAGATTACCGAGTAACGTCGCTCGATCGGACCAGGCGCCAGAAAATCGGCCTCAATGATAATTCTGTCGGCGGCTGACTTAGCAGTCGCGGCACGCCATCCCCTGTTTTCCAAGTGGCGCGCGATTCGAATACGCGCGTCCTGCGCAGCATCAGGATGGATCTCCCATCCTTCCACCCGATCAGCTAGAGCATCAACATCGTTGGACGCGAGGGTGAGCCGCGCGATCGCGCGCTCGAGGAAAACGCCGTCGCCGGCGCCAGGATCGAGAAGGCGACCACGGGCACGTGGCCACCCGGCGAGATCAAGCACCGCATCTACAACAGGATCTGTTGTGTAGCACGCCGTTGCGGCGTGGAGTGCTTCGATGTCAGGATTCCGGATCGGGAGGAACAGGTCCGGAGGAGCGATTGAGGTTTGCATAGAGAGTGGGTTACTCTCACATGCGCCCGCGCGATCGCTAGCGAAGCGACCGCGCCAATCCTGGCGCAGTCGTGGTTACACGAGGATTCCACTCTCCGCGAACGATATATATCGACCATCGCCGATGATCAGGTGATCTAGCACTTCGATATCGAGCATCCGTCCCGCTGTCACCAGTTTCTGCGTTACGATGCGATCCTCGGGGCTCGGTGACGGATCCCCACTCGGATGATTGTGACAGAGCACAATCGCGTACGCGTGCGCAACGATTGCACCTAGGAAAATTTCCCTCGGATGAACAAGTGCGCTGTTCAAAACCCCCCTCGACACCGCGATGAATCCGCTCGGGCAAAGCCGATGCTGCGCGTCAAGCGGGAGCATCCAGAGGACTTCGTTCGGTTCCAACGCAGCGACAGGCGCCATAAAGTTGTAAATGTCCTTCGCCTCGCGAAAGGTCACGCGCTCCGGTCGTCCTTCACAGACCACGCCGGCGCTCATAGTTCCATCGCGGACCAGTCGATAACCGTACTGCACCGCCAGTTGACTTGCGGCACGCTGCGCACTGCGACGGCCGACTGATTCGGGCGCGGCAACGGGTGTAAAGAAATCGTCTTGTAAAGCGAGAGAGGTCATGGGCATGATAGGAGCGGCGAGTAGTGAAAGAAAAGAATGATCGTGCCCATAGATGCACCCCCGGCGCACGTAGCATCCCATTCATTCCGTGCTCGTGATCTTCCTCACATCACTCCAGTCCACGACACGACTCGCTTAGACCGGCGCCGCCAGGTTAGCCAGAGTCCATGCGCGGGTCCATGCGTCCCATATCGGCAACATGGTTCCAACCTTCTTGCCGCGAATCAGATCGTGGATTCCCTCATCAAGTGCGGGGACACATGACGCTCCGCGCTCGAAGGCTTTGGCGCCGAGCTCCGCAGCGCGTTGAAAATCGGCAGATGTCGCGCGCTCCGCGTGTTGGTCAGCGACTTCGTTGCTTGCTTCGACGTGCGCGATATTCGCAGCGTTGAAAGCGGGGACGCCCTTCCCGACTGAACCGCCCGGCCAGCTTTCCTTCTCGGTGAGATAGAGGTAAGTGACGACGCCGTGACGCCCACCGCCGAGAACAACAGAGAATCCCGTATCGGTGAACTTGTAGGAACTCGCCTTCCGAAACGTGTGCCAGCTCTCACCTTCCCCAACCATGAGCGTAAACGCGTTGCTCTGAACGCGGCCGACCGTCACGGCGAGTGGTTGAGGCGCAAGCCTGCTGTGCGTGCGTGTGAGCATCATTCCAGGCTGAAGGAATGCCTTGAGTTGCGAGAGGTTGCGCGGCGATGCTGTTGTCGAGGGACGCGTTGAATTCTTCATGATGATTCCACCGTTGGGCGTGAAGTGCGAGCTGACTACTGGGAATAGACTGCGGCGAATGCGACGAAGAACAACACGAATGCAACTCGGAGAAGTGCCAGGAGGACCGGCGCCGGGAAGTCTCTCGGATTCATGGACAGATAAGGCGCGCGCATTAGAGCCTCGCCCTCACGCCACCCGTCTCAAATCGGCTTGCGATCGCGTTGCTGCGGCGCTGAATGACTTCCGCGCTTGGAGTGCTTGCCTTCGCCGAGAGCGTCCACTCCCGAGCAACCAACTCGGCGTCTCTTCGCGTACGGTACGAACCCGAGCTGATCGTATCGCTTGGTCCGTCGCCGCGATCGGCGTAGCACTTCACCCGCCAGAGATCGCTCGGCCGGTAGAGCATACCGGTGATCGGCGATACGTCCGTGCGCGGTGCGCTCGAGTCATGGTATGGAGTAGTGCGCGGGGCGCGCTTCGTCTTGGGAATGGATGACGTAGCGGATGATTCAGAAGCAGTTGCGGTGTGCATGGAGCGGGGTGGGTTGGAGAGAAACGAACCAGCCCCAAGTCATGCACCCGCGGGATCCACCAAAAGCAAAAGCGCGCGGCAGACCAACACCGCGCGCTCTATCGCATTCGACTACAGCGTTCTAACCGTGCCCAATTACGGCCGCGAGATGTTGAGGTCGTGGACCTTCTTGAGTGCAGCCTCGCCCTGCGCATGATGAACGGAATCAGCCTTGGCCTGGGCGGTGGCGGAGTCAGCAGCAGCGTTGTGTCCCTTGCTGCACGCAGCGACTGCAATGAGTGACATCACGATGGCGATGCGGAAGAATGAGAGAGAACGCATGGTGGAGGCTCCAAAGGAGTGAGAAGGAAAGGAACTTCGTATAGGATGTGATGCACCCGCGTGTCAGGTTGAGCCACTACATAATATGCGTGGGGCGGGATGGCGTGAACACATCATCCACCGCCCTGCCTGTAGTTGCCGGGCTACTGGGGTCCTGTGCCGTCCCATTCGATTTCGACTCGGACGCGCGCGGTGAAGTTGAGTTGCCGTCCCTCATCAAGATCGAGCACGATGCGGACGAGCTCGCAGCCCTGAGACTTGGCTGTACCCTGGCGGAGTAACTCGGTGAGAGCATGTGCGTTCGGTGCTGGTTCCGCGACCCAGAACGGGGCGACCTTCCGACCGTAGTGAGTGAGCACCAGGAAGCGACCGAGCGACAACAAGCTGACCTCGGCGTAGCCATAATGGCGATTAGCCCCAGCGCAGATGGTGGAATTGGCCCCATCCATGTCCACGAGGCGAGTGTCAGGCACCAGATCACCAAGCAGCTTGGCGGCGGCGTGGAAGCGCCGGCGTTGATCACAATCGGTCGAGATCGTGGAGAAAGGCGAGAATGTTTGGAGAAGGTTGGTCACTTGGATCTCCGATTGTCTGGGCTGATTGTCTTATCGAGACAAGGATGTTCTGGCTCGCCGGCGAAACGATGCCAATCGCAAAAGCAGCACGTCATCCCGATCAGGGAGCCGTCATCGTCGTACAAGTGGAACTGCCAGCCGTCCTTGCACTCGGGACAGGGTGTAGTCCCTCCAGGCTCTTGCATTTTGGCTTCAAGGTCCGGCATGTCCATTCGCGCTCTCGCATTCAGTGGATGACAGTAGGTGCGCCCGCGAAGGGAGCCGGGAATCCCGGCGACCGGCCCGACCCCCTTCGTTGTTCGCCGCTATGCCGCGTCAGCCACGCCCCACAAGCGGATGTAGTTCCGGATTGCGGCCGCAATCTCGATCCGGTAGTCCGTCGCGGGGTTGCTCAGAAGAAACTCGGGTGGGGCGAGGGCGCGCGCTTCCGCGCTGTCGTCCAAGAGTCCGACCGCTGCATCCACACCCATCCGCTCGATCTGGGCGGTGGCGTCCCACTCGAGGGTAGCGTCGAACTCGATGTGCCGGTCATGCACCCGAGTCACGGGAATGAACTTGGCGATGACGCGCGGTCCGGTCGTCGGCGCAGGTTCATGGTACGCTCGCTGGCGGCCAGTTGGGAATGTCACAGTCACGACCGTCTTGGTGTCGAGCACGACCTCCCGCTGGATGTCCAGATCGTAGACCGCGACCATGAAATCACCCTCTCCCTCGGCGGTGGCGAGGAGTTTCGCGTGGTTCGCGATCCCTTCGAGCCGGGCTTCGGTGAAAGCCAGGCAGGTCTGGTGATCGCCACCAGCTTGAACGAACACGACGTACCGCTCGAGGGTCTCGGGGGTGATCGGATCGAGCCCGCGATTGGCGTTATCGCGGCGGCATATCTCCGCATTATCACCGATCGTGATTCCTGCCTTGGGGTCGGCGTCGAAGTCGAAGCTGAACCACGGCACATGGAGGCCAAGGGTGCAGGCAGCCAGGAAGCGCTGCTTCTGAATGCGATCGACGGGTGAGACGGCGGGAATTGAAGCGAGCATCGGTGTGGCTCCTATATATAGAAGGGGGATGCCGATGGATGCACTCGCGGGGCGGAAGGCTTAGGAGCTCTCACCCCGCGGGGAACAGTCACACGTCCTACTCGCCCGGCCGTATCAGTGGACGGTCACCTGTGCCTTCCACAGCCTCCGGCACAAAATCGCTGTAGTCAATGCAGCAGGCACCGCCTGGGACGCGGACCTCGACCATGACGCCGAACGGCGTCCTCGACCACTCGCACACGGCCGTAATTGTCCCCTCGTACCCGGACGTAGTGCCGTGCATCCCAACATATGGCGCGGGCCTGGTGGCAAATGCGGGGGCGTTAATCATTGTGGCTCCGATATCAAAGATGGGTATGCCACTGGATACGCTCGCGGGGTGGATAGGCTTGAGAGCCCCACCCACCCCGCTGGCACAGCTACATCCTGCCCGCCTTGCCGAATCAGTAAATGGTCACCGCGGCGAGCCACTCGCGGCCGGGAATGACGACCTCGCGAGCGACTGTCTCCCCTCGCGCGACGACGCCAATCCATCGCGGGCCAGTGATACGGGCCGGGTGGACTCTCCGAACAGGTGTGACGATTTCACCGGCCGTTGCACCTGCCCCTGTTCCGCTTTTACTCTCAACGTCGCGAAGCAGCCGGTAGGGCCTGCCGAGTTGCACATTCGTCAGGTCGAAATCGGGCGATAGCTTCGGGTTCTCGGGTTTGAGTAGATCGACTTCGACGCTTTTCTCTTCGGGTGTGTGGACTCGGAACACGGTACCGATGCTCGCCGGGTCGCGGAGAATGACCATCGCCTGTAGGGCAGCCTCAACCGGGGTGGGAGAATCGAGGTCGATCGACCACTCGACGATACGGCTGACACGTTCCGGCTCATCTGCTCGGGTGACTGCACCGTGGGCACGTTCAAGGATTGCGGGCATAACTGGGTTGGGTATGGGTGGAGGTCTCAATCAGTTATGCGCTCGCGGGGTGGGGAGAGTCCCCACCCCGCGCCCATGGGTAATCGAGCGGTGCCGCAGAGAGCCACGCCCGGCTTGGAATGATGACCTCCTCTGCCGCTACGCTGCCGCGCGGAACGACAGCCACCCATCGCTGGATCGGACTGTCCTTGCAATGGAGCGCCCGGATAGGAGTCACGAGCTGACCCGCCCTCGCCATGACCCCATTCCCGTCCGCATTCTCGAGATCCCGCGCGAGTCGGTAGGGCTGGCCCACTTGGATTGAGGTGTAGAGGGGTTCCCGATCGAGCGTGACCGGCCGGTCGGGGTCACGGACGTCGATCTTCATGCTCGATCCGTCGGGCTCGTATACCGTGAACACCGTGGCGAAGCTAACGGGGTCGCGGTGTGCCTCCAGTGCCTGGATTGCGGCATCGGCCGGTGACGTACTTATGAGGCTGATCGACCAGATGACTGTACGCTCTGCAGTACCCTGATCCGGTGTGGCTCCGGACTGATCGGTGATCTTGGTTCGGGAAGCAGGTTCGGCGGCGACAACTGTCATGGGTAGCCTCAGTATCGATGAATGGAAGAAGGGGTCTCCATTCTGATGCGCCTGCGGGCTCCCCGGTCTCGCGGCAACAGGGTGATCAGATCCCCGTCGCCGGCGAGTGCCACCCCATCACCCGAATAGAGCAAGCTGCGCGCGAGTTGGTACGGGGGAAGCCAGCACGGCTGCCGTCTGCTCCGTGGTCGCAACCTTCCCCGCCTCGCCTATGTGCTCCACAATCTCACTGGACGCTACCGACCCTGCGCGCCCGGTCGATCGAGCGATCACGTCCGCGAACAGTTCGACGTGGACACCTTGCCCAACGACCTCGCCGGCGGTTGTCATTGCATCGCCCAGCTCATAAGAGTCCGGCACACCGTTGAACCGGCGCATTTCAGATAGGGTGAGCCAGCGGTACGTATCCGGTCGTGAGGGATGCGGAACAACGGGTGAGTCACCCTGACCCGCGAGCATTCTCTTTTTGAGGGCGCCTACCGCCTTTGCCTCCAAGTCGATCGTTTGGATTCCGAAGCCATTCCCCTTGGCGCCCTGCTTCTCGGCATGGTCGAATACCCAAGCCTTGCTCTCACGATCGAACCACTGACTGTCTGTGACCTCTGTGTCGAGGTACTCGCGCACGGGTCGGGTGGCCTCGCGCTCCTCTGGGAATGGTTCGAACCGGCTGCCATCCTCGGGAGTCTGGGCAACCATGATGGTGCGCTTCCGCTTTGTGGCATATCCACAGGTGCTTGCATCCACCACTCGGCAGTCAACCGCGTACCCCATTCGTGAAAGAGCACCCCGAAGCAGGAAGGCAGTCTCACTAGTGGCGAACCCCGGGGCTTCCTCGATCACGATAGTCCGTGGATTAGTTCTTATGACTATCGCGAAAGCCCATGCCGCCATGTCGCCCAATGGGTGAGCGGTTGCTGGTAAAGTCCCATCGCGCTTCTGCCCGCCCGACCCTTTCGCCTGACGGGTAGCCATGCTCCATGGTTCGCACGGGATCCCCATCGTGAGTAGCTCGACCTTGGGGAGGTCGGCGAAGGCTGCCTCGTGTACGCTCATGCAGTACATGGATGCAGTGGGATGGTTCTGCTCATAAATAGCCGCGTAACGCTCGTCCCACTCCACAGCGAACCTCGGGGTGAAGCCGGCGAGTCGAGCAGCCTCGGTCAGTAGCCCGCCACCAGAGAACACCGACCCCTCGCTACCATCACGGAGGCGCGAGGCAATACGGCGATCGAGCTCCGGTCGGGTAATGACTATCCGCCCTTCCTCGACTCTCACATGTATCGCTGCCCCGTCGCCGAATAGCTGGCGAAGGATGGGCGCGTTGAGATCGATGACAGGTACACGGTGCGCGGTGTCATCACTCCTCCCAACCGTCTTGGCTGACACCCGATTCCCTGTCGGCATTGAGACCGGTACGATTTCGAGTGCCGCACTGTCACCATCGCCGGAAGTCGTGAGGCTCAGGTACACCCCCGGCAGAAAGCCAGCTCGTGAGAGGTACCTTCCCTGCGCGTAGTATCGCGGGTTCCCCTTCGCGCTACCCAGCTTGGCGGCCGTTACCCGGACAGCCATACGCCGGCGAGCGGTCGAGTTGAAGGAGGTTCCTGCTGATGGTGTGGCTACTGACATAGGGATGGTCCGCGGTAGGGGTGACACCTTCAGATGCACCCGCGCACCCCCACCGTCTCCCGATCAGATATCAACGGACTACTTCGACACCTACTCGACCTGTATTAGGAGACCAAGGTGTCCAGGCTCCCGATCGCCGCAGGTTCATGACGCATGGCCACCCCGTAGATAGTCCGTCCGATACACCCCATCCCCAACGGGTACCATGCTCTCAATACTTAACCGCCCCGCCTCCGATCGCTGCCGATACCCTCGCAGTACCATGACCCATAACCCAAAGACCACACCTGTGGCGCGGCCACGCGCCGCGAATCTCAATGATTACAGAGGCTACAAGACCGTGTGGTGTTGCGCTCGGGTACGCCGTGGTCAGTGAACAACACGAGTGCCGCGGAACGCGGCGCGGTCTCAAGACCCAGCCGGCCCGCCGGCGTGAGACCCTCACTGTTACCGACCCACTCGATCGCGAACCGGTGTCGCGTTCACGCGACGCGGACTACAAGAGGGCATCCGGTACTCCGGCGCAGACCGGCCCAATCGCCGACGGGTCAACGACCACACCAGTGTCGCGGCTACGCGACGCGATTCTCAATAACCTACGAGAGCCTCGCGATACGCTGAGGTCACCCGGCAGCCGGGAGGCTGCGTTCGACTGGACCTCGGGAAGAGACAGCACCTCGATCCAATGACCGCCACTCAAGGCAGAAGGCGCCCCCGCTGTACCAGCCTCGGATGCGACGAGGCTCTGGCTGTCCGCCCAATCTCAACCGAGCACATCACTCCAACCACCGAACCGGAACTCCAGGCATGAACCGCCCCTGCTGTACCAGCTACGGATGCGACGAGGCTCTGGCTCTCCGCCCGATCTTAACCACGACCATACTCCAACTACCGCACCGGAACTCAAGGCATGAGGCGCCCCCGCTGTACCAGCTACAAATGCGACGAGGCTCTGGCTCTCCCAGTTTCAATCCCCCATTACCAATCTGCGAACAGACTTTCACTCGTGTACCACCTACCAGACTCACGTCAATAGCAACAGCACCGCGACCACAGCACGAAGTGATGATTGAGACTTACATCATCCAAGGTACCCACCACACCCTCAGCCTCGTCGGGCCGACCACATATGCACCACTACACACCATATGACCGGGTTTTGCGCAACGATTCGTTTTTGAAGGAGATGATCATTTAACATGTTGAAACACAAGCGCTTGCATGAGCATGTTCGATAAGTATCACAGCCATTTGAATATTCAAATCACCGCCACTCGATTAGAAGCAAATCAACCGTTCCAATGGATACGGTGTTATTTGCACAGTGTGAAATACCAAAGAAGATGAGAATTGCTCAAACTCGATGATCTGCTGGTAATACTCTGGAGTCATAGGCGTTCATCATCAGTGTGCGAAGCAATGTACTTGACCATTAGAGTATCGGCGATAACCGAGTTGGGTTGCACGTCTGCGCCATGTGCCCCATGAATGGCCACGAACGATGCAGACGTATTGGGTGCGCAAAGCGGATCCACTCCACTGAGACTTTCACTGTGCGTCTCGGTATTTAAGTGTGGCCGGCTGCGGATCGAACTCTATATCGATCTGGTCAAACTCGTGAAGCACGAAGAGGTCGTGCTCGTGGAGAGACTCGTAACACGCGGATCCAATTGTGGTCTTGCGGCTGGGGAGCCGACCGGTAACGCTCACTTAGCTACGGCGAGCCTCTCGGATGGACACGACTGCCTCTCAGTTGAGGTACGCAGCTATTCGCATCAACTTAGGTGTTTTCCGCAGTCAGTCGCATCAACTTAGGTCATTTTTCTCGCCTACTTAGGTCTTTTTCGACTAGCAGCGGCACTGCTTGTCCCATCATATTTTAGAAAGCATATCTAAAACAAAACGAAGAAAAGGCCACGGTGATTTCACCATGGCCTTCTGCTTATTGATCTTTACCCTACGGAGTTTCTTTCGAGATTGCCTAATTAACTTGCCAACGCCGAACCCTGCTTGGGTGATGCGGCACTCGCGAGCATCGCAATCAACGATGAACGCACCTGTGGATCGAGATGCCCCTCAACCTGTTTGAGTAGTTCACGACGACTACGTGACCACCTGAAACCAGAGGCTGATGGGAGGACGTTCACAGTCGAGTCCCCCACCCCTCCGAGCTTCTTCATCACGATCCGTCGTACGTGCTCTACTCGTTTCGAACTCCGATGATAGCAGATCACTTCGACCGGAGCAACCCGCCGTGCCGTCGTGAGAACACTCGAGAGGTGTTTCATTGATATGGCACCACGTCCCACAAGTAGCGCTGGAATCTGGTCCGCCGTTGGCGGAAGGAGCCCCCACACACTCTCTGGATTCTCGAATCGCACGAGTCCGTCTCTGAGCGCTTCTGTAACCGAACGAGTCCGAGCGCCCAACGATTTGCTTCGGTCCAGCGTCCCGAGACCCCTTATCCAGTCTGCGCCGCGTACAAGCTTCCACCCCGATAGTACGCGCTCCAGAATCAAATGAACGAGGGCCAATCGCTCCACGAATGCACTCCTCGTTGCGTCGCTCCAGTCACCGGCAACACGGTCGGCGCCAAACGCTTCGACTGCGAGAGACCATCTCGCATCTGGCACTAGCAGATAGGATCGGCCGAGCAAACGTCCGAGGCGAAGATCACTACTCTTGTCGCGGCGGAGCACACCGACCCGCTGAAGTGCTGCGACACGCATCGTGTAATAACGCTGAGACGCACCACCAATACACTCACTCAAAGCAACCGCGGTACGCAGGTCGATCACGCCGAAGACGCCAAGCAAGTCGACGATCACCTTTGAATGGTGATTGCCCAAATACTTCGCTTCTGGTTCCCTGCTGGTCCGAAGCCTGTGAACGAGGTCGCGTTTTGGTAATGCAGCGGCACGTTCACTAGCTCCTGCTTCAGCCTTGTTATTGTCAAGAGATCCGTCGGCTGCGGCATCAATAGACGCTCGGATTCTGCCGGGCGTGTGAACCGATTGCGATATCAACGGCGACGTTCCATGATCTAGCGGGGTTTCTCGCTCGGACTGAATAGGCAAGAGCGTCGGCAGAATCGGATCGATCGCTATACTCGCCTCCTCGTTATTAACCACTGGGCGCACCACTGCGGTGGCGCGTCGCTTCGGCCGAGTAGACCGTGCGAGAGTATCACTACTTGATGGGAGGCTGCTTTGGTTCGGCATAAAGGATCTCAGAAGTGAAGGCAGGGAGCCCCGATAGCTGCAACCACGCGCCGCGCTACGGATGGGCTGGTTGCCACAAAGTCGACTCGGTTCGCGAGTCCTTCGTACTTGGTTGTGATATTGGTGTCGCGGTAGTTCTCGGAAATTATCTCGGTTGCTCGCCGGCTCCCCGTTGGTTCGATCGTGATTAGGTCGGCGATGGAACCGAGTAACTCTCCGCGGCGGATCTGTCGTGTGCTTCGAGAAGCCGCGAGGAAGTCGGCCTCTGTCTCGAACGCGACGCCGTCTTGGAATTCCCCGTTGGAACTGAGTGCAGCGAGCGCCGCTTCCACGGCGAGCTGGCCGTGCTCAATGGTAGACTCCTTCCAGCGGCGTTCGGCAATTTGGGTCGTCTTACACCAGATCGTAGCGGGTCGATACGCCCAAGTTGGTACGCTTATGGAGTCGCACATCTTGATGTAGCCGCGCTGGACTCCTACGCGTAATGCTTCTCGTGTTGCAGCTCGGCGTTCCCGGTACGTCACTGAGGGAGGGAACCCGGCCATCAAGAACCGACGCTCGATCTGAGTATCAGGCTTCACCCACCCCATTAGCGGCGCGAAGACCATTGCGGAGGCACGATGCTTCCGGACTTTGCTCGCATCAAGGGTGAACACAGCATCACGGTGGCTTCGCTCCCAGATACGTTGGTACGAGCGTAACATGCTCCATTCGTAAGGCACTCCACGTCCCACTCGCATTGTGGTGAGGCGTTCATATGTCGAACGGATTGTCGCGAGGGATACCCACGTCACCGGACGTCGAAGCCGAAGCGACAGGAACTGAGGTATTGTCAGCGGGGGCATCCGACTCCAGAACGCCGCTGACTCCGCTTCCTTGTATCTCAACTCCGGTAGACCCTGCATCCAGAACCCCAGGGCTTCCGGTTTCGACAGATCCAACTGTGGCGGGTTGGGAAGCGGAATGAGTAACGGCTGATTGAGTAATGTCATTGTCCGCTGATGAGGGGAAGTGGATTGGGGCCACCGTTGGCACTGCTACGGCAGGAGTGGTTGCAACCAGTACTACTGGAGCATTCCCCGGAGCACTGTTCCCTTGGAGGAAAGAAAGAACTGCATCCACTGTTGGAACTGCAGCAGCACCGCGGCGCCGGCCAACCTTCCCCTGTGCGTGTGTGGCTGCAGGTGCTGGTGTGGTCTGTACTGGTATAGGCGGGCCAATAGGCTGCGCTGGTGCTGGAGGCGTAATCGTCGGCTGCGTGAGCGTAATCGCTTGTGGGTTTACCATCGTTTGTGGCGGACCCGTAACCGGACCATCGTCGGCCACAGCGTCCGCCCACTCTGCACGAAGATGTTGTGGAAGCGTAGAATCGAAGTTCCGGAGATATCCATCGACGTCGCGATAGATATCGAGCACCGTTCGCATCGCTTGCGATACCATGAACCACTGGACTCCTCGCACGCTGGCCCTCACTCCGGTCAAGCTTGGCGACAGGTAGGCATCAACGTCCGGGCTTAGACCTGCCGCAGCAGTTCTAGCTTCAGTAATTCGGGCTGGACTTGGGGGCTGGATTGCTTCTGCCGCCTGCACAATCGGAAACGGCATGGAGAGGTCGAACCCGAAGGATTGCACCAGCTTCCGCCCGTCCTCCTCGTTAACAAGCACGACTGTCGGCTTGTTGGGTGTCGAGTACCCAGGCTTCAGGATACCGCTCAATGCACGCTCAATTAGCGCCGAATGCTTTTCAACGTCCTTTGACTCTATGACACACGCGAATGTCCGCGTGAAGAGAAGTACTCCCCAGATCTCGCCGCACGACCATAATGTGCGCATCGCGAACACATCGTCTCTTGTTGGATCGGATGCCTCTGCGAGCACCTTGAGCCGATCGACAGCAGTCCAGTCAGTGATATTCCCGGAGAGTACGCACATAGGAATCGGTGGCACATAGTCACGCGCACTTCGATTCACCTTGTCAATATCTGCAAGCCAGGGGATGTCCACCGTACGCAAGATCCTGATACGGCGTGCCGGATAGGGATTGCGGCCGTCGCTCACCATGACGATCGCATGCCCCTGTGGAAGGGACTGAACAATCTCCGGCTTGAAGCGGGGGACGTCACGTATGGATTGCCGAATGGAGCCAGATTGAGTCAGCCCGCCTCCATCACTGCCGGCCTTGCCTTTCGTCCCCTGTACCCGACCGAGACTTTCGGTAATGCCAAAATCCTCTACCATTGTCTCGACCATACCGTAGGACTTTGACTTAAGCTCTGCCGATATGCCGTCGGGGTCGCGGAACGAGATGGTATTCGCGCAGGTGGTCCCGAGAGTCTTACTTGCGGACGTTTCTGTAGCGTCGAACTGAGTGCGAATCTGATAGGCGAGGAATGCTCCCATCTGCGCGGATCGGTTCTGGGATAACGCCCGCTCAAGCACCTCAGTCATATACGACGCGGCTTCATCGATGAATATGTACGAGTCGCGCATCTCTCCCGACGGTGTCGTTCTTGCGACTTCCATGATGGCAGCTACGTATGCATTCACTAGCATCGTATTGACAGCCCTAGATACGTCTTGGTACCGCGTCAAGGGCATGTCGATGCCGAGGAGTCCACCCTCTCGAACTACCTCATCCATCGTACCGAATGTCGGGACTTCTGGAGCCATCGTCCGGACAAGGTCGCCGGCAGTAAGCTTGCCGCCGAAGTTGAGTATTTGAGCCGTTGTCTCGGTGAACTTTTTAATGTCGAGTTCTGCGAAACGCTGCAACTCACTTAACTCAACGTGATTCACCAATGGTCCTTCGACACGCTCGTTCTTTCGCTCCGCTTCCGCCTGATCGTTGAATCGGGCCTGCGCGTCCGAGACGAAATTGTCAAAGGTCTCCTTGGACCGAAGTAGATTGAGTAATGTCAGCCAAGTGATTCTACCCGGCATCAATGCTTTCATAACGCCAACGAGGCAGGCGACTACTGACGTCATCTGGCTAGTCCAAAAACGGTCAGTCTCGCCATCAACGATACTGATGGTCGTTGCTATTGTGCTCGCTAGATCGGCGTTAGTTCTCGCCAGATCGAACATTGCGACTGAGGTACCAAGATCTGGGGATACTAGATAGACTTGTGCTGCCCGCTCGGGGGAATCCGCAGCGGCGCAACGCACCAGGTGATCAACTAGACTTTTGCCGTCACTTTCCGGCTTCGCATTGATTACAAGGATGGTTGGACGGCGGCTGTGAAGTTCTGCGAGCTGAGCATTACGCGTTATTACTTCCTCTTCACTGCCGAGGCCGCCGTATGCAGCCGTGAGAACGGGATCGCCGGCCGCGTTGACGAAGTGTTCCCCACCGTGACGTTTGTCCCTCCATCGGCGTAGTGCTTGAACACTTTTAGAGAACTCACGTGGAGATCTGGTTTCCCAGGCTAGGTACCGTCGACGCTCATGTTCCACGTAAGTGAGGACGCGTTCATGCTCGTCTGTGTCCCACGATGGTACGGGGAACCATGCACCGGATTCATCTCGAGGGATATCTGGGGGAGATGGATATTTTCGAACTGCCTGAGCAATGAGAGACTCAATGGCCTTTGACTTACCGGTACCGGGAGCTCCCTCAAGCTTCGTGTTCTGGAATGCGCCCTCTGCACGGATGAATACGTTGAACTCCGGCAGTATATCGCTGTCGTCGCGGGTGGCTGGAAAAATATCGCCAGGCTGAAGGCCATCTTCAGTACATCCCTGCCCTAATACGAAATCACGCGAGAAAAATGTGCAAGCTGGTGGGGTGATCGGCGGTAGTGTAATGTCGATCGGGTCGTGACGATGACGATACTGATGGACAACCCAAACCAAGGTACTGAATACAGCAATCACAAACACGCATGCCACAATTACGGAATTAACTGTCCCGAGTGTCGTCCACCAGCCAACAAGAGTTCGTTGAGCCAAGTGCAGGAACGACGGGGAAAGAAAACCCAATCGAATGAGTATTATCGGAATTGCAAGGATCGCCGCGAGGAAAAACCCTGCGGCCGCTACGCTACGATCGTTGTCGCGTCGATTGTACTTGGACTCACGTTTTGTGGAGTACAAGCTTCGAGTACGCGAATCAAGCACAGCTCCGCCTGCAACGCTCGGCTTTTCAGCGGCGGTTGTGGACGCAGGTGCTGTGGGCTTCTTAGGTGAAGTCACAGGCATAGGGTCTAGTTGTCAGTCCAACGAATCGTGTCTCTCTACTCGACTGCGAGCTGCGAGTAGCGGGATGTATCATAAGATCGGCATGTGTTCCGGAAAAGGCAACACTATTGGAACACGAGGCCAACTACCTTAGTACCGCTCATTCTTCAAGGACTCACATGCGCGAAGTCTCGTTCCTTAACCCGCATTCGCCCGTCGTCGCAAAGGCTGTCTCTCTAATGAAAGCCCGTGGGGAGGTTGGCGTCGCGGCCGCGCGGTACTTGGAGGCCCGCGTCGAGAATCAGGAGTTGGTCACTCGATCCTTTGAGATGTACAATGATGTTTTGGACTTGTTTTCCACCTGGTGTGTGGGGGACAAGGACAAATCGAATCGTCTCACGTTGCAGGAAGCGGTCACCGATTCCACAATCGCGGGGTTTCTCTCTTCACTCAAGCACAAGAGGGTTAAGCAGCGGCTGGCTCGCCAGGTATTACGACACTTCGTCGTCTCCATTGGCAGGCACCGTCCGGCATCGCTGCAACTCCCGCTGGCCCAAGTAGAGCACGAGGGTGAGTCGGTTCTTCTCAGCAGGGAGATCTCGCCCTCGGCCGCGGTTTCGATCGATGGGGAGCAGACACAACCTCGAGAAAACACGAGGTCGCGGATACCCACGGTTGCCCATGTCAGCAAGATCGACGAAGAGGTAGAGTATATCCTGAACTCAGCTGCAGGGATGCGCGGAGCTCATACAGCAGACACGTATACGATCATGCGGGCGGCTGCTGTCGCGTTCTGTCGTTATGGTGGCGCCGTAGCGTCTGACATCGCTGGGATGAAATTCAGAGATGTGTTGATGGGGAAACCCATCGTAGAGATGACGGCGACAGACTTGGAGGATTTCTGGCTCGCGCTCCGGCCTAGACGTACACATGGTCGAACAGGGCTGGACAGATTCAAAGAAGTTCAAATCCTGTACGGCAGCCGTGCGAAGCTGCCAATCGTAGCCTGGATTAATCACCGGGTGCTGCTGGCTGAGACTTTGGACGAGGCTGCCCCGCTCTTCATTGTTCCGGAAACGGGTGCGCCACTCAACCGTCGGGTGGTTTGGCGACTGGTTTCAGGTCTTCCCCTCAAAGAGGGCGATCGGCGCAAAGGTGCCCCGAAGAACGTCCCTCGCTCGCAGCGTGCGAAGGTAAAGGATAGGGAAAATCCGATATTGATTTCTCCTTCTCTTTTGCGCCACGCCCTGGGGCTCTCCCTGTTAGATACACTCAAGAGCGGTGAGGAATTGAGCACACTCCTTCAGCAGCAGATGGGGGTCAGCCAACGGGGGATCGCTTCCGAGTATCGGAGCCGAATGCTCAGATTGGTTGATGACTCGGGAGTGGGTTTGGATAAGGCACCGAGCAGTAACGAACTAGATACTCCGCTGAGCATGGCTATCTGAGTCCCAGCACTGGGCGGAGCGCCGCATCTAGATCGTCGAACATCCTCCTTGCCTCGATGGCATCCTTGTTGGGAGCCGTGGCGCGCTTCCCTTTGATTGCCTCCATGATGGAGGCCAGAGATTGGCCAGCCATAGGAATTCCTGTGTCCTTAATCTGCGTGGCGGCTATCGCTTCCCGCAGAGTTCGGTCCACTTTCTCGTGCAACTCTCGCAGGTAGGACCGATACGCGTGGACGAAGGATGAAGGATTATTGTCCGTCAGGCTGGGATCCGTTATCCAATCCAGGTCAACAAATGAAGCACTTTTGATGGTCGTTCGTCTGACCCGGCGCCGCCGCTTATCGTCCGGCAGAGTCACGAGTGGTCTGCTGAGCGCCGCAAGGATGTCCTCCCTTGGGCGGTCTTTTACCGGGATGCCCTGCACCACTTTCCATGTGATCCGCGAGGACTTGTATCTCGATATTTGCTGCGGCCCCAACGACGACAACGCACGCCCAATTCCAGCAAGCCGAGAAATCACCCCCGAACTCAAGTCGCATTCTCTGGCGAGATCGGACTGACTGCAGTGAAGTTCCTCCAGGTGCTTGGCGACTGCAATAGAGCGATCGACGATGTGGCCTCGAGTGATCTCCAAGGCCGCCGCCCGTGTCAACTGCACCCTTCGCCTACCCCTACGATCTTTTGTCTTGCGAGATTGGCGTTGTCTAGGCATGATGCTCACTCGTTGCTTCCTGTAGGATAAGCGTGAGATGATTGACGGTTGTCTCAAGTAAGTTGGGACCAGTCCCACATTTAGTGAGACAGTCCCATATTTACTGAGACCTGACACTAAGTCGTTTACTCAGAATAACTTACGTATCCAAGCCGGACTCGGTACCTTTTCGTGGAAGCTTTACCCGGTAAAGATACAACCTGGGGTGAGCCATGGTCATCATCCTGGATGTCGAATCCAGTTCGGCAGCCGAACCGGCTTCGAGTGAGTGACCCCGTGCCGCCCTGCCCCTCCCAGTCTGAGTCTGATAAGTAGCAGAACCTAAGCGCTGAACAGGCTACTCTCCACCGACTCAAGCTTCCCTCTTGGGGGCGTTCTTGCTGGAGGGACATCAAGCGTTGAGTTCGGCAGCCGAACCGTTCCATCATAGTCGCTAACTCTCGCTCACTAACCAGATGGGCAGCTACCACTGAGTTCGGCTGCCGAACCGAGTTGTAGCTGGCGGTTCGGTTCAGTGCCCGCTGTTTAGGCTCCTTTTGGGTTGGCGTGGAGATAGCTGTGTGTGTCAGTTTGCCAACGATCCGAGCAATGGATCCGGCGAAGTCCTGACGCTGGGAGTCCATAGTGCTCTATTCCAAATCACTCGACGAGTCGCGCCTGGGTTCGGCAGCCGAACTAGAGTGGCTTTTGGAACCATCCAATGTATATTGATCGACCAGGTTGATGATCGGGAGCTAGCTTGCATCGTCTGGGCTACTAGATAGCAGACATAACGGGGTTGGAATGGCAAAAACGGTGACGTTTGTAGGGACCAAAGGCGGTACGATGAAAACCGCTTGCTCGCTATCGGTGGCTACTGTTCTGGCGCTGCAAGGCAAACGAGTAGCCTTGGTAGACTGTGATCCGCAAGGAAGCTCCACACGGTCGTCGGCAACACTGGAAGACGACGGGGAAGGGGGTGTCCGCCCGATCCGCACAGGACGTGTCCCGGATGCGTTGACGGCCCCTCCGCATTTGGTTCCGCTTGCTCCAATCGAGGAGGCTGGCGGTGAACTCCTGCTGTACCGTGCTTCCATGTCACTCGCTGGTGCCACGACGGATCAGATTCGGGAACACATAGAGCGCGCCAAGCAGAACGTCGATTATGTGGTGGTCGATACGATGCCTGTCATGGGTGCGCCGACCTTCGGAACGATATTGGCGGCTGATCTTGTAGTTGTTCCTACCGACACAAGTCACGATTCGAGAGAGCAGTTACCAGATACTCTCGAAGTTGTGCGCCAAGTCCGTCCCGACATACTCGTCCGAGTCGTGCTTACAAAAGCCGATGGACGTGAGCGGCTTACGCGCGAGGCGATCGCGGAGCTACAGAATGACTTCGCAAGGGAAGTGTACGGCGTCTCCATTCCAGTGAGCGCCGCGGCGAAAAACGCAGGTGCTGAATTCGCACCGTCGGTACTTGTCTGTCAGGGCGAGAAGGTGGCCGATGCATACCATGCACTTGGAGCGTTAATCGCAAAAGATCTCGCGGGAGTTCGGCAATGAGCAAGAAAGTCAGATTGTTTTCAGGAAGCAGCGTCTCTCTTAAACAATTAGACGCTGATCGTGGGAAGCAACGCCGCTTTGCAGATGTTGATCCGAGTTATGTCCAGACGGTAATTGGTACGGAACAGCGGACCAAGGAAATTGAGAAACGGGCTACGGAACTCATCGTCCCGACCAACTCGCCAAATGAGCCGCGTTTGGAATCCGGGATCGCGCGGCGGGATCCATACGTGAACTTCCCTCGTAGTACAGAGGGATTCGGGTTGAGGATGATACCCGTAGCCGAGGTGCGCGACACACCTGCGCAATCGCGCAAGTACTACGATCCGAAGTCGATAAACGAACTCGCCACAACGATCAAGCTTTCAGGTCTACAATTACCTGTGCGGGTTCGTGCCTTCGGACGGAACGGCACCGCGCCGTACCAGCTCGAGCATGGCGCCCGGCGTTCACGCGCTTTTCGTTTATTGGCCGACGATCCAGACACGCTCGTCAGCGAGAGGCATACACTTATACCGGCGATTGTTGACGACGCCGACGAAATATCAGATTCGCAAGCCGCGATCGTTACTGCAATGGAGAACGCGCAGCGAGAGGATTTACGCCCATGGGAAAAAGCGAGGAATGTCTGCGATGTGCGGGATCGTCTCCGTGAGGACAATCAAGTCGCATACGACGAAATCGTCGGCATCATTTTTGGCACAGGGAAGGGGACAATTTCGGAGTATCGCCGGATAGGCGAAACTATTACGGAAGAAGTTCTCCGTGCGGCGGGAGCAACAATAGGGGATAGCGTTGAAATCGACTGGTCTCTAGTGCAGCAGCTCGATAAAGGACCGCTTCTTCGCGCGGCGAAGGCTCGTCCTGACAAGCGCGCAGAGGTATTAGCCAAACACGTTGAGACCCTACGCGGATCCAAGACCCGTCGCCCACGTGTGGTTATTCCCGGGGATCGTGACAACCCCAACTATACGTATCAGTCACTGCGCGACCCGGATTCATTTCGAACGTTTCAGGTGAAGATCACAAAACCCGTCTCGCGCGAATCATACTCTCAGTCGGAAGGCAGGCGCTTTCTCGACATGGTGGAGCCACTCGTATCAGCTCTTACGGATATAGTGTCACCAGAGGCTGTTGTGTATCGACCGACATCACCAAACATGCCGGGGGCCTACCTCGTCATTAAAAAGGCACTCGCTGATCTGTCGACAAGTGAGCGACGCGACACGGTCCGCGAGCTGCGAGACCTATTGCGTGCTGTCGAGGCTGCCGGGTCTGCGTAAATTCAGCAGTTCTGGAGGTGGCGATGAAAGCGGGGGCGCCGAATCCGGAGCCCCCGCTCCTGTTACGCTGCCTGCGACCCGTTTAACATCTCTTCAGGCGTGGTACCATACCAACCGGCTGCAGCAGTTGCGCTTGCCTTCCTAACTTTCGGTGAAGATGCGGCGAGTACATAGTCACGAACATCATCAATGGCTCGCATTCTTTCTCGCAACGGAACACACGCAAGGTCATCACCGGTATGCATAGAGGAGGCGCGGTACACTACCTCGAGTGCATCGACACCGGAGTGTAAGAGCGCCTGGAGTGCAGACCCGCCATGAGTACGACCGTATGCGTCGGGATCATCCTCGCCCTTCGGAAAGGGTACAATACGAACCGAGAAGCCGGCGATCAACCCAACACGAGCCGCGGCACGTGCGAGACGTCCTGCATCCTCGTCATAGGAAATAACCAGTCTGATTTCCGAGCGAGGCTTTTCTCCACGGGCGATAGCCGCAAGCAAAGCGGCCTGGGCGGGAGTGAACGCGGTACCGGATGATGCCACGACGTTCTTGACGTCAGACACTATGCACCGGAGTACCCCGAACTGGCCTTCGACGAGATAAACTGTGCGCGTCTTCGCAATCGTCGCCCGTGCTTGCCCGAGGCCGTACAGAGTTCGTCTTTTTTGCCAGAGTAGGGAAGCGCCAGTGTTGAGATACTTCGGTCTCTTGCCATCGTGGGAATCTTCCTGCATGGCGCGGCCGGTGAACGCGATCGTTGATACATCGCGACTGTCCGTGATGGGGAATAACAGTCGGTCCCGGAATCGGACTGTAACAGTGCCGGCCGTACGCCCAGCTACAACCAGCCCGGCATCGATGAGAGCGTCACGCGATACGTACGCTTGCTTCATCGCGTCGAGGAAGCTTCGGGCATCAGCGGGTGCCAGGCCGATCATCTCAGCCTTTGCGCGATCGAGAGTAAAGCCACGATGGTCCCACCAGGCGCATGCATCTTCGTTGTTGATGAATTGAGTGTGATACCACTTCCTAGCGACGTCATTTGCGAGAGCGGCAGCACCACATCGCTCGATATAGCGTGACGCTTCATCGGCGGTTAGCGCACGAGATGCCAACCACGCGCTCGCATCATCCTCGGTGCGCCCATCTCGCGCCATGCAGTATTCGAGAACACCGCCGGCTCCGCCACACTCCTCACATCGGAACTCAACATCGGTAGCGAAACAAGAAGCTGACTTGCAGTAAGGGCACTCAGTTTGGACCATGCCAGCCCGGTGCGCGGTTGTTTTCTCGGGCGGTAATAATGGACGCAGGGCGACCCTGGCGGCCAAATCAACGGTCAATACCGGGTCTAGTTGCGTGGATGCGTCGGTCATGTCAGAGAAATTGCAGGAATCAGAGTTGGCACGAAATCGACGCCATGTAAAACATCATTTCATGTGTTAGCCAAATAATCAATTACTGACTCACGGATGCATCGCAAGCGTTTGGTAGTAACGGTTGACCGCGAAAATTCCAGCATATTGCGCGTAAACGAGCGCGACGACAAAAATTGATACAAAGAGTAGCATGTAATTCGGCAGAGCTGCAAGCAACTTCGCCAATGCCTTATCTGCCTGACGTGTTTCGTGTCGCGCTGCTTTCTCAAGCATGTCTGCCATGAAGCCAGATCGTTCGCCGGCGCCTGCATAAGTGATTACGCGCCCCGGAAATAGCTCTGAATCTCGAAGTACCTCTGTAACTGAGAATCCTTCTTGGATTCGCGGGCCAATCTCCTGATACCGCTCCGCCAACTCTTCGATCGGGACTGATCGCGCAGCGAGTAGGAATGCCTCGGAGCTAGGCTTTTTGCTTCGCATCAGTCGCCCGGCGTGGCGTAGGAAGCGAGCACGAATGACACTCAGTGTGACACGCTTCGTTACTGGTATTGTGAGGAGCATCTTGTTGAGCATCTGCTTGCCCTCGTAACTCTTGATGTAGCGTATCAGGCCTATGGTCAGGACGGCGAAAGCTGCGGACACGATGATCCAGTGCGCGCGGTATTCCTGGCTCATCCAGAGGAGGACCCTTGTACCAACTGGCATGAGGTCGGGAGCCTTCTCCATCAGGTCGCTAAATGTTGCCTCTTCCTTGGGAATCACGGCCGTAATCGTTGCGAGCAACGTCGCAAAGAACGCAACGAGCACAAACATTGGATACCTGGCTGCTTTAGCCACAGACTCCCAGAGCTCCGTGTCCTCGGTGAGATGTGCGGCAACCTCGTTCAGCGCCTCAGCCATTGCACCGCCCTCGGCCCCTACCGCGATCATCGCTGTGACCTCTGGACTGAACGTCCTGGGGAATCGACCCATCGCATCCGCCAAAGCGACACCATCGCGAATGTCTCGTGCCAATGTAAAGCAAACTTCCCGTGAGATCGGATCTTCTAAGCTGGCGGCGACAGAATCAAACGCCTCGTCTGGTGAAATACGCGAGGACCCGACCATGCTGGCGGCGGGCTCCAGAATCTCTACGAGCCGCGACGGCGGAATATAGGTGAACTCTCCCACCTCAACCTGTTCATCCTGATTTCGGCTTTCCCCGAACGGGAATACACCGATAATTGCCGACTGGAGGGACATGCCCACGCGGACCTCGATTCTGATTAGTTGTCAGTCCTACGAATTGTGGAGACGACCGCGTTGTGGCCGGGCGTCCCTTGTACACGGTACACGCAATGCACCGCTCACGAAAGCCCCATGATTGCGGTCCCCGTGCCAGGGATGTATCATGGATGCGATCGCGGATAATTAGTCTCGGTAGCTCCCTCCGGTACATTTACACTTCTGGGTTGTGTGGTGTCTGGCTGGGAGTGCCGATACTGTAAAGGCGCGGGAGCATTACGTGCGTTGGCAGGAACCTGCTCAGAGTGCCGAGCAGTTACGAAACTGAAGGAACAAAAACTCAATAGTTCGCTGCGTCATCAAGACTCCAGGGAAATCCTCTGGCGGGCTATTGGCGCATTCGGCTACATCGTGGAGACTGACGGTGAACAGAGCGCCGACATCGAGTAAGACGTACCCGGTCGTCCTCCGAGAAGTGCTCTCCCGCAACGCGGCGATGCACTGCTGTGTTGCCGTGTCACTGATGCTCGCCCTAGCCGCTCCGATTGCGATGGCAAACGCGCAGAACGCACCAGTGGCCGTCGTCTTGAACGGAGAAGACGGAAAGTCGCTAGGCCTCGCTATACTCCAGCCCGCAGACGGAGTATCGCTTATGCTGCCTGCCTCTGCTTCCGTCATTCGCGTGGCTCCTGGGGCAGCGGAGGTCACAGCCCATGCCGTTCGATGGTCGGCGGGTCAAGTTGTAGGGGTCGATCGCCTCGTCGTCGTGATCCGCATCTCCGGCGCTCACATAGCTGAACAACATGTCGTGATCTCCAACGGTACTGATGTTCGTAGTGTCGTTCTCTCTGCCGCAGGAATCGCAGAGATGACCCAGAAACGAGTTGCATCACCGCCAGCATTTACTCCTGCGAGCAAGATTGGAGATCCGCTTCCCGGTGAGGGGTGGCTCTCAGTGGCGGCCTCCAGGTTCGGCGGATCGCCAATACCTCCAAGCGGGTCCTTAATTGCAGCCCCGGTCCCCATTAAGCACGAGACTCCTCAGTCACCGCCACGTACTCCTTTGCCGCCTCAGCCGGCAACTCCACAAGAGCCGAAGGCGACTGAGCGAATTCCTGTTTTCAATCTTGCTTCACGTCGCCAGCCAACTCCCGGAGATGGTCGACCAACACCGAACGGTATGGCAACCGTTGGCCACGCAGCCCCAATCGCAATAGCTACCCACCCCGCTTCGAGCGACAGGCTGAATGAAACAAATTGGCACTTTGCCAGCTCGCTGGTTCACGATTCAGCGAAGGTAAACTCAGCCCCGGTGATCGAGCAGGGTACGACTGCGGTTCGCCTATCGTCTGCAACGCATATCCCACAGGTAGCTTCTGAACCAGACCCTCAAGGCAGAGTCTATTCAATCGGAGATCTTTTTACCTCGACTGGATTTCCAGCGCCCACGAGGATCACTCGTGTCGCCGATGATAAAACCATCGCAGACGCTTGGACCGAGTCAAGGCAGCCTGCGGGGCCAGCACCGCTAGGCGTTACCGTAGCTGCTACGCGAGCAACGGGATCGCAGGGAGCGAATGTAACTGGGGGAGAGGTCAGCATTGACCACCCGTTGAATGAATCCGCTTCGTTGGGTGTGAGTATTGGTGCGTTGTCGGCTAGCAGTCGTACAAGGGATAACCAGTACGCTACAGCGGGGATTCGTGTCGCGCCGAACGGGGCGGGACGGTCAGTTCTGTCGCCCTTCCTTTCCGTAGCTCTCGGAGTGACCAAACGATCTGGCTTCACTGGAACCCGATTCGCAGTCGATGGCGGGATCCAGATACCCGTTGGCCAGCGCGCGATGATGGAGGTAGGCCTCCAGGATTCCGGTGGTCCTCAGCAAAGATCCACCGCGATGGTGCATGTGGGCTTGCGGGCGTTGTTTGGGATGCATTCATGACGGCCGGCCCTCGTACTCTTGTGGGGGCGTACGCCGACTCGCGTCGGGGCTGTATTCGTCATATGCAGCAGATCCCATTGTCCAGGTCTTCAACACGGCGCGCACCATTCAATCGTGGACGGCGAGGCGTCGCACTCATCGATACTCTCGCCGCGTGCGTGTTGCTCCTACTCGTATTCGCGATGGCGTCGGGGCATCTCGCCGAATGGTCAAAGCGCGTAGCTGATGCGCGTTCAGCTCTTGTGCAAATGGAAACCCCGCGTCGCGTTGTGGCTGCTTTTGCGGAGACATCGAGTGCGAGTTTCTTCCCGACTGGAACTCAAGCAACGACGTTTGACTCGGTTACTGCCACCTACACACGCATTGCCAACCCGAACACGGCGCGCATACCACGTTACGAAATAATCGTAGCGGACGCTCGACCGGACGCAGCGATACGTCCTGACACATTCCAGATTGACTTCAATCCCTATTTGATGTCCGTCACTGGGTTCGACCAAGGGGATACCCGACCATGACGCGGACGCGAGTGAACTCAACTTCCGGTCTACGAAACCATTCCGGTTTTCGCAACCGCCGCGGCTCTGCGATCGTTATCGCGATCCTCATGGCCGCAATCATCGCGCTTCTGACTATCTCAGCAGAAGTGTCCTCTGGTACACCACTTCGCGCACCAGTGAGTGCAAAACAGGCTGTCAGAGTTGACGCTGCGGCCGCGAGTGCAGTCGGGCTAGCCGTCGATGAATGGCCGGTCGCGTGGAGGCATTTAGCGATCGGCTCAAGCGATACTCGGACCTACTCGTTCGAGTCGTTAACTGAAGGACCAGTTACCAGTACGGTGACAGCTACTAGGGAGTCGAACACTTCTTTTCGGTTCACGGCTTCAGCTACTTCGCCAACCGCATCAGCCTCCAGGAGTGTTCATGGGGAGATACCACTGCTTCAATTCCCCTGGGACGCACCAATAGTAACGGTCGGAAAGGTTGCGCTGTACAACGGATTCAATCTCAATGGGAATGACGTACCATTTTGGGGTTCGACATTTGGATGCCCAGGTGCAGAGCCAACTAGCCCAGGCGTTTACGTCGCGAACCGTAGTCAGATCATCCGTGACGACAGCACGACTTGGTACGGCTCACCCACACCGATGGTGGCGGTGAACGCGGCCTTAACGGCCGCGAATCTCTCGCAGTATGGCGGCGCCAACGTTCAGTCGTTGATTGCGCATGCGAACCTCGTTTACCCACCCGGCACAACAATTACGCCGGCACCCAATCCGGTCACAGACGGTCCGAATAGTTGTGCAGGATGGGGCGATCAGGCAGGTCAAAACAAGGGATGTCAGGAATACATCCCGGTTATTTATGCACAGGGGCCACTCACGATCGATGGTGGCTTCGGAGTCGGCATCATTGTAGCAGACGGCTCAGTGACGCTCCAGAACAGTGCGTTCTTCGGTGGCATCATCATTGTCCGATCCGGCTCGCTTACTGTGACAGGCGCAAGTCGTGTATACGGGAGTGTGTTCGGCCTCGACCCCAATGGCACCTTCTCCTTTGTCTCCGGGTGGGCCATTCACTCAAGTTGTGCGGTGAGTCGCATCTCGTATTCCCGACAACTCTCCAGGCCCGTGCTGAGCACTACGCTCGCAGATCTGTTCCAAGGGAGAGACAATAGATGATGACGATCAAACATCCTCGCGATGGGTTTACGCTCATTGAAGTTCTCATCGTCCTCGTTGTCATGGCAGGCATTGCCGCATTCCTGACAACTGGTAATCAGTCCCTCCGCTCTGCCGCTACAGAGCGCGAGGCGATCCACGTCGTTCAATCCGTGGTTACGTCAAGTCAAGTCGTTGCCCGAAAATACACGGCGTCCGTAGTAACTGTGAAACTCCAGCAAGGGCACGCCTGGGTTGAACAGGACGGGACGATGCTCACGCCGTATTACGAAACATTTCCCCCCTCCATAACAGCGGCCAATGTTTCGGCGCAGGTCTACTCTGATGGAACGTTGGATTCGAATCTTAGCACCACCCTCACAACTCCAGAGGTGACGTATGCACTCACAATCGATCGCAGTGGCACTGTCCGTGTTCAGTAACCGCCGTCGTCGGACCGGCATGACATTGATCGAAGTTTTGATTGCCGTACTCATCTTGAGTATCGTCGTTGGAACTGTCGGCAAGGCTACCGGCATGTTTGCAGCAACGGTGGATGCCTCGAAAGAGAGATCGGACCGATCCGTCGCTCGAGCTGCTCTTGATGCGAGAGTGGGGGAAGTGTCTCGAACTGCACCGCAACTCGGCGACCTCACGGTCGTCGGTGCAACCTCGCTGTCCTTTCGGAAGCGACAGGCACCGTCCGCTGCAGTTTGCTCGTATAGCTCTCCGACTCTGCAAGTTCGTCTGACAACCGCCGAACTCGCCAATATCCGATCCGGTGACTCTGTTGCTGTGCGGAATAGCCGCGGAACCCCTGACCCCTCGGACGATACGTGGGACCTGGGTGTAATTGCTAATGCCGCACAATCCGGTGTCTGTGATGGTGCCCCTACTGTCGCTGCTGGGATCGTATCTCCGCCCAGCAATGGAACCATTATCGCTGGTGCGTCTGTGCGTGTATGGTCCACGAGATCATTCACGATTCAGGCTGCTCCCGCAGCCGAAGTTGGGCTACTTGCCGGGTCAGTATTGACTGAAACGATCAATGGGGGGAGTCCCACTCGTGCCTACGGCCCGTTTGTTACTGGTCCTGTGTTCACATACCTCGACGCCAGTGGCAACACGGCAGGTTCGGCAGCAGCGATCCGTTTGGTGCGCGCGACCTTCGCCCCAATTGCACAACGGCAAAGACAATCTGTAACACTTCGTCCAGAGCACTTGGAATGGCCGATCGGATCCGCCGCTATTAACGTCGCGACGACTGCAGGAGACGTTCCGGTCGTAGCTGGACCATCGTCGTCAGCTCCGCGTTGCAACACACCTGGAGCAAGCAATTTCGGCAGCCTAACCGATGCCTGCGCATACCCTCCTCCAATAGCAGTGGCGAATGCAACGCCGAACCCTGTCACCACTGGCGTACCGGTCAACTTTGACATGAGTGGCTCATACGACATCGGTGGCAATGCCGTAACGCAGTACGGTTGGGTGATCGGTGGATCGAGCTACAGTCAGCCAACTTTGTCTCTTACTTTTGCACCTGGCAACGTCTGCTGGACGGCAAAGGTGACGAATGCTCGTAACCTCACAAGCACCCAGCAGTCCGGATGTGTCGCAGTATATGCCGTCCCAACAGCAACCGCGACTGGAACACCGAATCCGGTGACCGTCGGCCAGGCGGTCACTCTTTCTTGCGCTGTCGACGGAAAGGGTCGTTCAATTGGCAGCTACCAATGGTCAATTGATGGTAGTGGCTCGAGCGGTGCGACCGTGAGCACTACTCCATCAACCGCAGGGAATCACACATACCAATGCCGGGGGCAATCGGATCTCGGTGCTTGGAGTGCGTGGTCGTACCCAGCTACCTACTACGCATACCCGCCGCCTGTCGCAGCTCCTGTCGTGACGCCATCTGCTGTGACAACCGGGCAGACAGTCAACCTGGGGATGGGTAGCACTACTGGCAACGGACGCGCGTTACAAACGTGCCAGTGGGGTATCTTCGGAGCTTACTACTACACGTGCTCTGGTGGATCGGTGACAGCGCCTGGGCCAATGAGCACCTGTTGGCAATTGCAGGTGAGCAATGACCTCGGCGCTTGGAGCAACTTGGCCACGGGCTGCATTACCGTTTACGCTGTCCCTACCGCGACAGCAACAGTGAACGTTGGAACTCAGGATGTCGGGCAGTATGTGACATTGAGTGCGGGTTCAGTCGATGGTAAGGGGCGGTCGATCGCTGCATATTCCTGGTCTGGATCTGCATCGTCGTCATCGTCCAGTGTAGCCGTCTATTGCCCCGCGCCAGGAAGTTACAGTGCAGCCTTGCAGGTCGAGAATGATCTCGGTGCATGGAGCACACCCTCATCTGTATCATGGACATGCATCTCAACGCCTGTCGCGCGAGGTTCAGGTCCAGGTGCCGTCGTTGAACGAAACAACGCCACGTTCGATGCGAGCGGTTCGTCAACACCTGGTGGCTCGATTACTACATACAACTGGTATATCGAGGGTGTTCAGTACTACGGCAACTATCCGACAGTCACACGTACGCTGAACAACGTCGGAACCGTAAATTGGCAGGTGCAGGTGTTGAATCAGTGGGGTACATGGTCGAGTTGGTCGACAGGATCCGTAAGTGTGCAGATCAACCCCTGCCCATACAATGGGTCGATATCTGTATATAGCTCTTCCTGTGTGCCGCCTGACCCCCCATGCTCCTATTCCGGAGCGCCCGCAGGGCTCACACAGAGTGACTCTCGTTGTAATCCCTGGCAGAACGCAATTCGGTTTACTGGTGGGACGAGCGTGTCAGGCTCACTCGGAGATTACGGTGACTTCAATTGCGTGCCGGGTTCGGTAGGTGGGGACCATACACTGAACTTCACGTGCTCGGGAAGTCTCTATTCTGGCAGTCAGTCGCAAAACTATACGATTACCTTAACTCCCGGATCGTGGTCACAGACATATTGCAGTAACCCGTTACGGTGCTCCATCAACGGTAGCGGGGGATACATCAACGCGACTGGCGTAAGCATAGCTTACAGTGGCCCATTTAGCCTTGCGCCTACGCAGACTACCGTTTCCCAATCATACTCGGCGAAGTACCGATTTATTACAAGTGGGATCACAGTCACCGCGACTACGTACAAGGACTGGTCAAAACCGTAGAATTATCCGATGAGACTAAAGAAGGGCCCGGGTTATGAATCCGGGCCCTTCTTTGCGACTGAGCACTTAGAACTCACCGGGTTCTAAACAGAGCTACATCCACTGTCCCAGTATTAAGTGCCGATCCGTTAGTGCCCGTGATTGCGAAGTAATACGTCCCTCCTGCTTTGACCGTCGTTTCATAGAAACGGGCGTCTGGTTCAGTCAACGTCGCTGTTTGTGTTGAGCCAACTGCAAGTGAGACATCAGGCACCGGATAAGTCCCTCGGTTCCAGGTCGACCACCACGCACGAAGATCAACAGACGGTTCTGTGAAAAATGGATTTGCACTTGGGACGTAACTATCTGCGTACCACGAGAGGAGCCAATCACGCATCGCGTCATGATCAGATGTGACGCTCGCAACCATTCCTGTCCGCGCGGTTCCTGTAGATCGCCTGTCAATGATGTTGGCCCATGCCGTATATAGCGATTGAATGGATTGACGTGGGTTGAGACGATACGATTGGGCGAAGAGATAACGTGTATATTGACACGCAAGTCCGTATGATGACAGTTGATACCACTGCGTCAGTACCGCATGATTGCTGAGTTCACAGAATCCACCTGTCGAACTACCCTCGATCGTCCGGACCGGAGGCGTGGCAGTGTTGCCCGAAAAAGCTTGACCCGCGGAAACGTCCGGTCCGTATGCCCATAGATACTGCATGAGCACGGCCTGGCCTTCGGCGGACCACCAAGTCTCCTTTCGTGGCGTGCCGTTTGTCGGGAAGTAAATGTTCCGTTCGTCTGCGAGGTGCGAGGTCTCATGTACTAGCGTTGAAACAACTTTTGCAAACCCTGCCTGGAATTTCGCATCGCTCGCGAAGAAATCCGTAAATGTCGGCTGGATGGCTTCGCCGTTGGTGTTGCCTGCCTGTTGACAGTCTACGCGGCCATACCCGGTTGGGAAGGCATACGCGTTCTGCGCATTCTTTGCTACGAGCACAACTACACGACCATTCCCGTCGCGGTCCTCAACACCAACCGAATTGCGTTCGATGAATGGAGCTACCGTGGAATCATATGCAGCAGCAAGCTTTTGTAACCTGACATCGGCGCCTTGCATACTGGGCATTGCGTTGACCAGAGCGGTATCTGCGAAGACAGCGACCTTTGTACCAATGCCCACTAACGTCCACGACTCAATTGGGGAACCTTGGGTCGGATCTGTAGCGCTTCCTATCGGCGCACCTGGCTGGGCATACGTGCCGTCAGACAATCGGAAAGTGCCGATCTGAATTGTCGCGCCGAGCGTTAGAGGGATCGCGCAAGCGCCGCCAGAAGTCGGGGGGGTTAGTGATGCGACTGGACCAGGTATGACACCAACTCGTACCCCCCGCTCCGCCATAACAGCGCGATACCAGTTGGGGTTGATGCGATATGTTGGGATGTGCAAAGACCGATTTGGGATCGCTAGTACATCGCGTTTGGGTAGATGTTGCACTCGAGCTAATGTTGCCCCCCCCGAACGCAAGGGTGCTGTTGCAAACGAAGGAACCCCAACAGATCTCGATGGTGCAAGCCGGTTCGCGCTTGTCCCTAGGGTTTGTGTAAAACCATTGAAGGCGACGTTTACTTCAACGTTTGCGACGGATGGGGCTGAGGTGCCTTCTCCGAGCATGTCGGATTCATGTTGATCCCAGGTGAACGGCATTACGAGGTAAGTACCTGGCTGGGCAACACTGATCGGGCAACCCTTCGAAATTGCATCCGAGACTGTCGATGCGTCCCCAATGCTGATGGCTATTATGGCGGGTGAGAAAAGCGGAAGCGATACTGTACGTGTCGACCCAGAAGCCGTAATGATGATCGAAGCGGGTGTGCCGAGTGGAACGCAAGACGCAAAAGTCTGAGGATCAGGCGCCGCTGTAATACCACCTGCGCCAGAAGTGGCGACCTGAGCTCCACGCGCAGCGATCGATACAGATGCGCCAGTAAGTGAGGTCGACGACGTAATGGTTAACGGTGCGCCATCACGGATGACTGTATCGGATAAGGCGACGGGCAGATCGCCCGTACCGCCGCTGATTTTCACCCTGAGCGTGTCGGTGTGACTATTCGATGTCGCCGTTATTGTCCCCGTGCCGGCGACGCCGGCTACAAACGATCCCTGTCCATTCACTGATCCGATGGACGTCGGCGAGACAACAAAACTGACATCGGCTGCTCCGATCTTGTTGCCAGCCTGATCCGTTATTGTCGGAGCCACCGGGATTCCCTGCGACGGAGAAATTACGATCAGCCGAGCAGGGAAGCGGATCTGTGCGACCCGTGCGGTCGGCGTCGTGACCGTAATCAGAGCCTTACTCACGATAGGATTGTGAGGAGACTGCGCCGTCGCGGTTATTGTGTCCGTACCAGGTGCGACTCCTGTAACAAAAGCAGTGCTACCCGACACCGACAGAGAAGCGACAGATGGAGTCGAGTGAGTGAGGGCTATAGAAGCATTCCCGACGGCGGCACCATCCTGTAGGAGCGCGGTGGCCGTAAGTGTGTCTGTGCTCCCAACATCCACGGAAGCCGATGGTGGTGAAATTGTCACCATCGAGATTGATGATGGGTCTCCAGGGCCGCTGGGTCCGTCCACACTGCTACTGCACGAGACAGCGATACTGACCCCACCAACAAATGCAGCCCATAAGACGGCTGCATGGCAAAAGCGAAACGAAGCTGACGAGTGCGGCATTAAAAGACCTCGGAGTCTAGGCGATCCCCGGCAGTGTTGCCGAGCGGTACTGCATGCGCCCGCGCGAGCTCTACACGTTTTGTGTAGCCTCGAAGGACGGTGCAGCTCGAGTTGTCAGTCCTACTGATTCTGGTGCCCATCGCCTTGCCAATCAGAAGCAGGGGGATGAGGCCTAAATACTCTCCGACAAGTTATAGCTTGCCAATCGGATGAAGGGAGCCGACCTTTCGATATACGAGTTCTCGAGGCGTAGCCCTCCTTGGGATAGTATCGGATAGATACTCGTGCTGTCTGTAGTAGGCTCGATGCCGTGGGGGTTGGTTACGTCGCGGTATCGGTGAACGAATCTGAATTCGTGGGACTGACAACTCAGGGTCGACACAACTCCACCTGCTGATGTGGCCTGGTTACGGGCACAGTGGTTGATGGGGTTGAGCGATCTGGAACCGTGTACGGGAGACGGATTATGTCCGGCATACGAGCGCATAACGCTGTCGACGCAACGCCGATCGGCATCGATACCACCGAGCATGAATTGCGGTGCATGATTGAAGACCGCTGCTCCCCTGCTGCGGTGGGTCTTTATGCTTTGGCACGACTGGAGGCACATGTCGGGGCCATTGCCCAGGCGCGTCAGACCCTGCTCGATGCCACCCTTGCGGCGCCATCCTGGTCGCCCCTCGCTGATCCCGCGGTACGCTCTGAAGTGGACAGTTACCTCCGTTCTGCATCCCGGGCGTCTGAAGTCGAACGTGCCGGTCCTGCGCTGGACTGGCATCAGCACGAAACTGAGGTATTCGCCCAGCGGATGGAACTCGTATTACAGCAGTACGGGTCGCCAAAAACTGCATCCGTGCTGCGCAATGCGGTTGTAGCCAGCGCCAGCAATATCATGCTCGCTACACTCGTCCAGCGTTACATACACGCTGGCTGCAACCTGCCGTTGCCGAACCTCGCACCCGAGGATCCCAGGCTTGTTGGAGCAGAAGCGGCCGCAATCGGCGAGGGACTCTACAACGCATACGGGCGATCTCTCACATTAGGTGATCGACTCGCGCAGTGGCGTCGTCCGAAGTCGTTGCCATCGATCCGCGCCACGAGCCTACCGAGCTGCGCAGGTGACGCAGGTGAGTGGGCACGGCAACTCTCCGAGCAGATTGAACGGGTAGAACGCCAAGCGCCTGACTTCGGTGCGCTAATCGAACTCGAAACCGCGTTACCACAGAAGGCAGCGGTGAGGGATCGCGGCTCAGTTTGTGCCAGGGTCGACGCGTTCCGTGAGTTTGAGGCGCAGTTGCCGGCAGTCGAGCGAGCGGAGCGTAGCTACATACTCGACGTTACTGCGCCTGAAGGCAGCCTTACTATCTTCCCGCGCCCGCCACTTGTAAACATTGCCCAGCTTGTCACGTATCGGAGGATCCGTAACCACGGAGATCCGCTCTCTATTATAAAGTCGAATCTGGAGGCAGTTGGTGTAAGTGGTGCGATGCAGATTGCTCGCGCTGGCGAGATTGCTCTCACTCGGCGATACGATGAACTGCGTTATGATCGACTCCAGGGAGCAGATGGGGATGTGTTCCGACGCCCCGCCGGCTCTGACGTCCATCCGCGGTATCGTATGCTTGCACAGCGCGCTGTGGAAATCGATGCAGCGCCGGAATTCTTAGAGGAAGTGCTTCCTGCGTTTCGCGATGGAGAGAGAGATCCTGAGTATCTCCGAATTGATCGATACGTGAGTCGGTTGGTGGAAGCTGAATTGATTCGCGCCGCCATTGGGATCATCCGCCCCCTGACGCGTGGCGAATTGATTGGTTCGCCGAAATGGCCCGGACGAATCGCCCCCGTTGCCGACCTACTGTTCGAGGAACAGGAGGGCTTTCGCCCTCTCCTTAACGCAAGCGGTGAAATGGTGGATTGGCAGGATCTTGTGCGACGGCACCCCGATGCCAGGCGAGCCGAGACAGGCCCTCGAGATATGGAGCCTTTGGACGCGGAGCAGACATGGATTCAGCCCGCGGTCGAAGATCGTGAGGCATACGCTTCACCAGCACAGATTGCCTAGATGACTTCCCCCATTCAAGAAGGCGCCTGCGCCTTCGCCGGAAGCCGGTTGTATTGTCTCACTGTAGGGGTAGCATCCGAGACGCCAGACTTGACGAACTCAAGTCGCCAATCCGATCAGTAGGCTAATGCGACGATGGAGACCCACATGACTATGACACCTCAGAGCAACAAACTTTCCTTGAAGGACTTCCGTTCAGCATACGGGATCGCCCCTAAGCTTGCAGACACTCCCCCGGTGGGCGCCCTGTTGGCGTTAGCCACTTTCTGGGAGGCGTGTCTCAAATCAGAATCTGGCGGACTGAACGGTAACGGTGCCTTTCGTTATCCAGCAGCGTACGAAGCGGCTTTCGATCACGTGGCCGAAGGTATGAGCGTACCATTCCGCGACTTACCCATCGGTTTGCAACGTCTCATGGGCGGACGCGCCACGGACGTCTGGTACTCGCACGCTGAAGTACCAGGTATTGTCGAGATCGCGCCGAATGTCCTCTCGCTTATCACCTCGAAATGGATCCGAAGGACCATTCCGGTGCGCGACCTTGCGGACCATGTGCTAACAACCTGGGCCGTGCACCACTCATGGCCGTGCGGGGCGACTGGGAGTGCCGGCTTTGGGTTGCCTCCAGTTGAGTACACTGGTGGATACGCGCGCTTGATGAACCGTCAGCGCTTTGATGCGCCAGTCATCTTCATGAACGGGGAGATCCACCTACACGCGATAGCGTACGCCGCGGCTTTGCTCAGGTTCGCGCCGGATGCAATTGTACGTGTCCTGGAAGGCACCACCGTTGAATCCGCGTCGTACGTAGAGCCGTTAGCCCCACGCTGGGACTGGAATTCTGACGGAACCTCTCGTTGGGATGAGACTGACCCAACCTCCATCGAAACGGCACCGGACGCAACGGGTGTTATTGATCGGATGATCCTCGGCGGGCATTCCACTACGATCGTTTCTACATGGGATGCCTTGGGAATGGGAACCGGAATCCCGCTCGATGTTGCTGTCCCAGCTCTCGAGGAGAGCGCAAGGGTAGCAAGACTCCCATACGCGGAGCCCGATGGAATGGAGGTGGCAAATCGACTCGCTTGGCAGCCTAGCGCCGCGCAGGAACGCACGGTTCCAGGTGGAACTGTCTCGTGGATCTCTCGTATGATTTCCAGTCTCCTTTCGCGCCAGACCGACCGCAACGAAATGAAGGCCGTTTCGGATTGGTCCGATGCCAGATACGAGGCAATTCGGGCCAAGCTCATGGGCTCACCGCTTAAGGATTTTCTGCCTGAGCTCGCTGTACAATCGTAGGAATTCATGTTGCTGCCGATATTTAGGGCAGAGCAGGGCCCGTGGTCCCGTCGCCAGATTGCGTTCGAGTGGCGAGACTCGGTAGATTGATCCACGTTCCATTCGTAGTGCATAAGGCCAAGCTGTAGGTGTTGGCTGATCGCGTGCACGAATGAGGGCGCCAAAATCTGTAGGACTGACAACTCGGAGAACACCAGTAGTGGAATTCGCGACCGATCCGGCCGCGCCCTTCCGTATATGGGAGTGGTGCGTCGGATGATCGGTAGCCGAATGCGCGTAGTGCGCGCGTCGCTATCAGGGTCGGGGGTCTCGCTGCGCAGATCGGGATAAGTCGTGACACCTCGCATGTCGCTTCGCCGCATGATGGCGCAGGGCGGACAGGAAGTTCGGAACCAGCTACTTGAACGCGCGGCAGCCCAACGGCAAGCGGCGGCGGCCTCGACCGAGGAGATGTCTGTCGATTCTGACGCGGTCGCACAAGGCAACACCACTGCAGCACTCGTCGCAAACGGGAACGGTGGTTCGTCAGCGGCGCGCACTGGGTCACTTGTACTGCTTGACGAAGTCCCATTGCAAGACGCTTCCGATGGTTCGAAAGCATCAGTCAGAAGCGTCCGTCCTTCTGCGCCAGAGATTCGAACCGTACGCAAATTCGGCGCACCGCGTCCGTCGTTGTATCAAGGGGCTCGCGACGATGAAGAGTCCGACGCTATCGGCGGAGGGTTATCTGGCGCAGAAGTTCAAGCGTTCGCAGAATCAACACCGAAAGAAGAATTGCACGCCATGGCCGATATGCTCGCCCAACAGTTGGGTGTTGAGTCAGGCTACGGAAGTGGTCCTACGCTCGGGGATGCGATCGACTCGCCAGAGAGAGGGCACCTCGTCTTCCTTGATGGCACAGATCCCGAGTCAGCCAGTGAAGGCGAAGACTCCGGACGCCTATCGGCCGACGTTCGCGATGTAGCCCTATTTGCCGCTGCACCGGGAGAGGGGCAGAGCCATCTACTCAACGCCCTGCTTGCTGAAATGGCATTGTGCAAGGCGTCTGATCTGCATATCGACGAGGGCAAAGCCCCCGCATTCAGAGTCGGCAATTTAGTCCAACGGATTCACCACGATCCGATCACTAAGATGCACGTACTGACACTACTAAGCGTCCTGCTCAAACCTGAGCACTACGCAGATATGGAAGCCCGTTCGCGGCGCTTGGAAGCTGAACTGAATGCTGCCGGCACAGACATCATGAGTGAAATGGATGTCATGTACGAGGATAAGCGCACGGGAACTAGATACCGCTGCAATATTGCAACAGCGGATGGTGCTTACACCCTGGCTATTCGCGCACTTCCGAAAGACATCATCCCGCTTCGCGAGATTGGGTTGCCGAGATGTACCGAGGATGTCCTGGGAATTCCTCATGGTTTGATCGTCTTCGCGGGTGCGACAGGAGCCGGTAAGTCGACGACCCAAGCATCAATGCTGTCTTACTACGGCGAACATGCATGGGAAAAGATCATCGCTCTCGAAGATCCGATCGAGTACCGTTACTCGGACTCGAAGCGCTATCGAGCCACGTTTGTTCAGCGCCAGATCGGGAAGGACACTTTCACATATGCGACCGGCGTCAAGTCGGCACTCCGCCAAGATCCCGACGTCATCGTTGTCGCCGAAACTCGCGACACGGAAACCCTCGCCGCACTGCTTGAGGCTGCGCAGACAGGACACCTGTGCTTTACGACTATCCACGCCGGTTCTGCCGCAGACGCTATTCGGCGGATGATCGAGATGTTCGACGCGCAAAAGCGCGGTAATGTCGCAGCGCAGCTCGCCGGCGTATTGCGCCAGGTCTATTTCCAGGTTGCGTGCCCGCGTTCTAATGGCGGCGTTATGCGGCTCTTCGAAGCCGTCCCGGTAACGGATGCGGTAACCGCGAATATATCCAACCAACAGTTCAATGAACTCGACGACTCGTGTCGTCGCGCTTCCCTCGAAGACGGAGGCGTTACGCTGGAGCAATCGGTAAAGGCGGCGGTCAGTAGCGGTGCTGTGGATGTTCGTGTAGCAATGAGTTTCCTTCCCGCTGATGCACGTGCGGGAATCGCAAGCAACATGGGACGTCTGTGATCGATTCTAATTCGTTGATAGGCCGCACAGGAGGCAGTAATGGCGCGAAGTAAAGTCACGGCACTCGGCATCGATCTCTTCGGCGTGGAGCGAGCAGTTCTGTCGATCAAATCGGACCGAAAGGGCGTATCGGTCATAAGCGGGGGGTTGGAAGAACTCGCTCCCTCAGATCTTGTAGGTGGAGTTGCACCGGCGTCAGAGCATGTAGTTAGCCGTTTGATTAATTCCAAGAGTGCCGGGATCTCGAATGCCACTGTCGGTGTCAACGAGATGACCGGCAAAGCCGAGTTTACGCGTGCAGATATTAGCTCCGTCGATCGGATGCTGAGTGAAAGACGTAAGTATGCGAGCTCGATCAAGGGGCTGCCCGCGAGGCAGGGTAAGGTGGACGCCCCGGTTGTTGCCGTAATACCAGTTCCAAATCGCCGCGATAAGAAATGGGATCCGTTCACGGCTGCTGTTCGACCACAGCTTGTTGTCGCGGCGGTAGATGCGTTGCAGGCTGTAGTGCCCCAGATTCGCCCCGCTATTGACCTACGCACCACGGCAGCACTACGAGCCTTCCTGGGCAGCAGTATCAATATCGCTTCTGATTACGCGGCGTTCGTTCATGTAGATGCCCTCGATCTCACAACTGTACTACTCAGCCGCGGAGAGGTCTCGTTCATTCAACGATCGGCGGGAGGGATGCTCGGTATTACGCGCAACCTCGCCGCATCCTCCGGTCGTACACTCGAGAACGCATGGGCAACTCTGAACGATGACGGACTCGTCGCGTTCGGCGATGACGGGCGTCACGAGGTGTGGTCGCTGGTGGACATGGAAGTCCGCGGCCTCGATGCACGGCTCAAGACTATGTGGGAGGCGGCGAGCGCAAAGAGCGTTGAGCGCGAGGATGCTCCTCGTATCGAGTCCGTGTACCTGTCTGGCCCGATTGCAGACGACGAGGTGGCTGTTGACATGGACCTCGGTGGTGGGATTGCGGTGTACGCATTTCGTCCGGTAGCCCAACTCTCAGGTGCCACGCCGGAGATTGTCCGGCATGCAGGTCGGTTTACGGTTGCCTTCGGCCACGCGCTCAACTCGATTGCCCTCGCAGGGAGCTCTCCCGATCGCAACGCCCTAGCGACTGACCTTACACCGTTGATCGAACTTGACATCCTCCCTGCATCATTGCGCTCAGAGTCAGGGATGCCTCAAGCGGCGGAACCACCTCGGACGAGCAATCGCAATCCAACAAAATCTTCGAGGCCGTCACGCCAGCTTAGTCATGCTGCGCAACAGCGAATCGTCGCGGCGATGTATCTCGGCGGGCTAGGGTTACTCGGCGCCACAGCCCTGCCCATGGTGCAGCGATCGCAGATGCGCAAAGGAACAGCGGAGTTGAGACGGAAGGCACAGGCGATGTCTGCTAGCGTCTTCGAAGATTCAACTAAGCTGGAGCAATTCCGCACTTCGTTTCGGAAAGCGGGATCCCTCGATGCGTTACGAGAGTTGGCTGCCACCCCGCACCAGCAACTCGCCGGTTTGGCGCGGGCTGCATCAATGTCGAACGGCAATGTTTGGTTGATGCGAGTTGAGAGCAACATCCCGGGGACGATGGCCGTCTACGGACGTTCTGAATCGTTGAGTAGTTTCGCTTCTTACTTTAGCGCACTTCGGAGCGACCCAGCCTTCGCTACCGTCACCTACGCCATCACAAACGGCGTTCCGGTTTCAACCGGCGCGGGTGGAATTGCTCCAACTGATACCGCAGGAACATTCCCGTTTACAGTTACCCTGACACTCAAAACTCCGACTCGAACTGGTGCGAGTGTTGGTCCGCTTGAGACTGTCCTTCAGGGCGCGGTCCCTCATCAGAGCTTGACGCCTACACAGCCAAATCCAAGCCTCACGACGAATGGGCGGGGGTTTTCACCGACTCACACTACAATGTCGACAGTCCCAGCAGGCGAATGATGCGACTTCAATCTGATCTGAACTGAATCATGGCAAAGAAATCCTCATCGTCCATTCTCCTCCCGGTCGCAGTTCTCCTCATTGGAGCCGCTGCATTCCGAATCCAACGTCCGCGCTTGATGGCTAGCGTTGCGAAAGAACACATTGCGCAGGACTCCGTTCGGGACCGTATCTCGAAGCTTCGCGGACTCAGCCACCAGGATACTACGGCACTCCGGAAGCAGGCACATCAAAGCGAGGATGAGATACTGGCTGCGGAGGCAATGATAACACCCTCCGTGGACATTCCAGCACTGATGATCAACGTCGATGCCTTGGCCCGTCGTTTTCGTTTGAAGTCCGGGCCGCTGGCGCCCGACTCAACAATCGTGACTACCAACCAAGTGTCGATGGTCGCTGCGCCGTACGGTGCAGAGACGTTCCAAGTCGGCGTTACAGGTACATGGGGCGATGTTGTGGGATTTGTCGATGCGCTTCCGACGAGGGCGGGGCGTATCATGGTTGTGCCGACAATTCGTCGACTGACACCATCGACAAGTGGTGACGGTCCTCTCACAGCGGATATCGCCATTTCAATTATCACACAGCACTCGACCTTCGTTGCTGCAAACCCGCTTCCACCGGGTGTGCGACCGGGCTTAGTGCCAGGAGCTCCATCGTCGTCGCTCCCGATGCCAGGTACTACTCAACCGTCTGGGGAGTAGGGCGAGCTATGTATTCAATCAGAGATTTTCAGATGAGCACTTTATTTACAGCATTAGTCCTCATTGGAGCTATTGCAACGGCCCCGAATGTCGGAGCGCAGGCGACTACTACGACGTCACTTGCAACCTCAACATTGCGAGATCCTTTCCGATCACCGCGTCGCGCTGTCACAGCACGCGCCAAAGCGGGACCGCCACCGGCCGCACCTGCACTCACTGCCACTTCGATAATCGTGTCGGGCGATAAAAGCGTTGCGACTCTCAGAGGCAACGGACGGTTCGTTGTTGTTGGTGTCGGTGACTGGTTGGACGGTTGGAGGGTAATCGGTGTAACGGAGGGCGGTGTATCGCTTGGGTACGGTTCGGCACAGGGTACAGTCGCACACCTCTCATTGCAGCGGTACTCGAGGTCGAAAGCGGGGAAAGCGACTTCGGCTGGTTCTGCAAATGGGGACTACGCAGTTGGAACTCCCGCGGCACTTCCCGGTGGTGATCTGCCGCTACTGCCTGAATCTCCCGTGGCTCAGAGCTCCGCCCCAACATTCCGCGCCAACGTTCGAGACGACAGCACACATGTACGACCAATGCTCTCGACCACTGTGCCGCGTCTTGCGCCAAATCCGTAAGCCAACCCACACAAACCCATGATTAACTCAATTCGTTGTTTCGGTCGCGCAGTCTTCACGAGTGCGATTGTGTGCGGTTCTGGCCTCGCTGCTGGCGTCAGCCCTAACAATGCAAACGCCCAGGATGTGTCGCTCAGGGCACCAGCGCCGGAATCGCAGGTTCGCGAGGTGACTGTGCGTGCGACAGTTATGCAGACCGAAGTCGCATTCCGTATGCCTGTCGGTGCTACACTTCGCGATCAGGCTGCGCGAAGGGCTGGGACCATCACCCTCGATCTCGTTGGGGCTGGTGTGGCCGGCACTGTGTCCAGATCAGTGGGAATAGGCGGAGTGACATCAATCGCTGCGGTTGAAGGGAACGATACTACCGCTCGAATCACAATCCGTGTCGCAGACCTGCGTGGCTACCGAGTGGTTACAGATCCGATAATGGCTACGCCTGTAGACGAGAAAGGTGTTCTCGTTAGAGTAATCATTGACGGAACTGGCGAGGAAATCCCTGCAAAGCAATTCTCCCTCGTGCCAGAGCGAGTTGCTGCCTACGACAAAGCCACAGCGTCGGCAAAGGTGGCTCGGAGCAAGCCAACGGATCAGCTAGCTGCATGGCCCGGTGGTCCGATGCGTACTCGCGGCGCCCGCGAGCTCACCGACGATGGGGCGATCAGCGCCGACAGTGCAACTATCAACCGGCTACGGCATTGGGAGGAAACCGCGACTGCTGTACCATCATTGTCGTACCCAGGCACGCCCTTGCCAGACGCCCTCGCTGGACTTGCAAGGCTCTCAGGTCGTTCAATCGTTGCAGGCCTTGGAACTGACACGATCACGGTGTCGGGAAACTACAACAACGCAAAATGGCCTGCGGTGCTCAAGAGCATGGCACGTGTTTACGGCCTACGTCTCCTTGTAAGCGACGACAGTGTGATCACCGTCGAACAGACGACGTCAGTAGCAGAACTCGAAAAGACTATCCCTCTGGAGACCCACGCCTTCCATATCACGTATGTCACACCCGTTGATAAGGTCGTTAGCGCACTGCAACCTCATTTGACCAAAGGTCGCGGTACCGTCACGGCTATCGGCACTCGCGGGGATCTGCTCGTTAGGGATACCCCAGACGCCATCGCGCGTGTTGCCGACGTGTTACGAAAATTGGATCGTCCAGATCGGCAGTATCGTGTGAGCGCTGTTATCGTCTCGATGTCACAGAACGACGCGCGCGATCTCGGGTTCACAACTGACTTCGCCCAGCGGGGTGGAAACTCAGTTGGCGGGCTTCCGATCCCACTCGCAAACCAGAATGGGAGCAGTAGTACAACAACTGGAACCGGTGCGACATCGATGTATCCACCTGGCGTCCAGACTGGCGATCCGAACTTCTTCAACGTTGTCCGGAGTACGGCTGGTGTTGGTGGAGCAATCACACCAACCCGTGTAACATCACCGGCTGCCCGGTTGCTGCTCTCTGCTATCGCGGGCCGTTACTCCGTCGCGACTTTCGTCGAAGCACTCGAGCAGAGCGGTATAGCTCGTGTCGTGTCTCGGCAGACAGGGTTCGTCCGCGAGGGCGAGACGTTCTCCAGCAATTCAGGAGAACGCACACCACTCCGTACTCAAGGGTTTGGTCCGACTCAGCCAGGGCAGGGGATTGCCGGTGGGGTCGGTTCGACGCCTAACGCCAACTCAGGTTTTGGTGCGGCACAAGGTGGGCAACAGATCGCCTCCGGCCCTGGTGCAGCGGTAGGACTGGAAGAGACAGGCACGAAGTTGAGTGTTACCCCGCGCGCAGAGCCTGACAGTATGATCGCGCTCGATGTGGATGTCGAGCAATCAAGTGCGGTTCCGAGCGGACTCGGAGATTCTGGCGTGCAGTTCAAGATCAATCACTACAGCTCACAGTTCCGCGCACGGGACGGTGAAACTAAGGTGATTGGCGGGCTGCAGGACGCGATGGAGACAAAGACGCAAACCGGCGTGCCATACCTGTCGAATATTCCCATAATCGGGAGCCTGTTCCGCTCGACATCGCAGTCGAAGACCTCGCGCGTACTCGTGGTCCTCGTCACTGCTACGACGGAGGAATGACAATGCCGTCAATTCGCACCAACGCAAAGGGGAAGGAATGGTTTTCTTGGCGGAAGAAGCGTGCTGCTTCTGAAATCGCACCAAGGCAGCCGAGAATCCCAAGTAATGCGCTACCTGGATTCCTGCTATCGAATGATTCGTCGGATGTGTCCGGACTTGTACTGTCCTTACTGGATGATGTGACACTCCCGAGTGAACGTCGCACTGCGCTAGCTGAGGAATTCCTCAAGCAAGGTGGGGGGGATCGAGTCCCACCGGCTGCGCTTGTTGAATGGTTCGTGGCAGCCCAGCGCGTCCTTCGGGCAATCGATGGTACAAATGGCGCCGAAGCGGTTGAGCCGCCGGTTGTTGATGCTGTACGCTGGTGTGTCGTTCACTTCGCAGCTCGTGCCGGACTGGTTGCGGACTGTAGAGAGGCCATGGACGTTGCCTTGGAAGGACCGGTTGGCACAGCACCAGTGCCTGCCTCGAGACTCACCGAGATCGTCCGGTGGCAGGTAACTCAGCCTTCGATATTAGAGCTACTACTTCGCGCACTCGAAGGAAATGCAGAGCCAGAGGCAATTCACACACACCAGTTCCTGCAGGATCAACTCACTAGACAAGCGTCAAAGTCTGGACGTGCTCCATCTAGCCGACCAATGAACGGTAATCATCATGCGTAGAGCCTTTAATTTCGAGCACAACTTTAGTCGGCATCTATTCGTCATCCTCGCCGCGATTACCGTCGGTGTTTCATCTCCTGTCACAGCGTTGAGCGCGCAGTCCGGCGGTGTAACGACAGACACACTCCGTACCTCGTGCGGGACATTGCAGCCCGATGCCCGCCAATGCGCCGTTGACCGTTTAGCTCGACGTGTTCGCGCTAGGCTGGGTCTCGCAGATTCGCTCACCTGGGATGTAAGCCGCTCGGCATTTGTGGCAGGGGATCTCTCTGTGCCGGCACGCGTTCAATACGTGGAATCCGGTACGGAAATAGCCGCTGTAGCGATGTTTGAAGCTCCACGGGAGAAATACATACCTACTGGATTACAGTCCGAAACAACAACACGACCAATCGAGCGACAGATTGCTCCCCCTCTACCCGCTGAGGTCGCTGCTGCGCCGACCGAGCCACAAGTGGAACCGCAGGATGTGGCTGTCGCCCCATCCAATCTCGCAACTACCTCGGCCGAGCCTGTGGAAGGTGTGGCTGTAGATGCGGGCGAAGCACTGGCCACAATATCTTCTCGTTCGGTTGATACCTTCGTTGGCGTGACACCGGCAAAAGTACTTGCATCGGACTTATCGTTGAATGCAATTGCCAACGCGCTCGCGAAGTACGTCCCACCTCGGATGGCGGCCCCAAGAGTGCCACCCCCGCCTAAGTCGGTGCTCGTCGTGCACGGACCAGGCAACTCAGTACCAGTCATCATCGGCCGAGAGAAGCCGGTAGCGCTACGGTTCGCCCTTCAAGATTCCGTCGCGCTCCGCCCCGGGTACGACGAGGACAGTGACGCGCTTCATCCAGTAGCGATTACTAAAGGATCGTGTAAGACCGGCTGGTTCTCACCTCTCGACGTCGCTGATACTCGCGTTGAGCACGATGGAACGTTCACCTGCTACATCCGGTTCGGTGAGTCTGTTAGCCCAGATCGCGCGGCCAAGATGGAAGTCACCATCGAGGCTGGCCGTCGGCGTGTGTCTCAAACGATAACGGTTACGCCGGTTATCGCCCCAACCTACTCAGTAAGAGGAAGCAATGGATGTGAAGAGGTAGCAACGAGAGTCCGTAAGATGCTCGAAGATCGTGGTGTCCCTGTCGTCAACTTCCGGTCCGCACATCGTCGGGCAGACCTGACAAATTGTGAGCGGTTTGATCGCATCCTTCCCGTGAGCGTCGGGGCGCTGAATCCCGCCGGTGTGTATCTGACAGGAGAGATTACTGAAGCAGGAGTCAGTGTCTACTCGGACGCAACTGCTGTCGGCCCGATCGAACTCTGGACGACGAAGCCAGCTGGTGATCCTACAAATGAGCTCGCCGAAGCGATCGTAGCCCGGCTCCTCAAGTACACCGGCCTCTAAGAACCGCATTTCGTGAGTACGGAGAAGAACGAGCTGCGCGACATACAGCCCGCCGCGCTAACAGCGATCGTTGGCCAACACGTCAGGGGGGTGAGACGGATACTGACCGTCCTCCCTACTGGCGCTGGGAAGACTGTCGTTTTCGCTAACCTGCCCAGACGTCTGAGGGCGAGCGGTGGCCCGGATGGTCGTCGTGGCGATCGTGTCGGTCGCGTGCTTGTCCTCGCACACCGTGGTGAGTTACTCGCTCAAGCCGAGCGAACATTCAATGTGTGGGAACCTCGCGCGGCGGTGAAGGTTTTTTCCGGCGGGAAACTGCCCGACCTTACGGATGTCCATGTATTGATTGCCTCGATTCAATCAATGAGTCAGCCCCGAACACTCGAATCGCTCGCACCGGACACATTCGGCCTCATCATCATTGACGAGGCGCATCATGCGACGCTCGGGAGTGCATATACGCGCGTTGTCGATCACTTCAATGGCAAGACTGACTCGGGAGCGCTTGTCCACGGCTTCACAGCAACTCCCAATCGCGCAGACGGAGAGACGCTGCGCCATCTATTCGACACCGTTGCGTACTCCTGCACTGTCAGCGACGGGATGCGCCAGGGATGGTTGTGTGATACTCGTTACCGCAAAGTCACGATTGGAGCCGATTTGCTGACAGTGGCTTCAAAAGGCGATTTCAATACCCGGCAACTTGCATCTCTTATGGACCGAGAAGAAATCACTTGCACAGTGGTTGGTGCGTATCTCACGGTACGCGACCAGGTGCGTCGATGGAAGATGGAACCTCGAGCGATTGGCTTCGCCGTAAATAGGACTCACGCGCACCACGTTGTCGACGCATTTCGAGCGGCAAACATCGCCGCTGAGTACATAGGCGGGGACCTTGACGATAAAACCCGGCGCTCGCTACTTACGGGGTTTCGTGCAGAGCAATTCGAGGTGCTTGTGTCGGTCAACCTGTTGCTTGAAGGTTTCGACGATGACGGTATCAACATCGCCGTTGATATGAAACCAACGAGATCCAGCGTCCTTGCTGCACAAGAGTTTGGACGCGTCGTGCGTAAACGCGTCATAAAAGATGCTGTGACCCGCAAGACGAGAAACCTAAAACCTCGAGCTGTCTACTTACAGGCGATCCCGGAGCATGCAGTGGAAGCCGGCATGGTGACGGTGCCGGACGTCCTCGGTTTGAAAGTCGACTGGTCAGATCAGGAGGCAATTGCCGCTCTCGAGAGGATGCCACTCGGAGATGCAGTCGCGGAGTTGGAGATCGCGGCCGCACTCCGGCGCAGCTCGGCATCAGGTGACGCTTTGTTCGGGGGCGGTGACCCAATGAAGATCGTTGGCATAGATGGTCTTTCAGGGGACGAAGAGGAACAGGAATGGACTGCGGCGGAACGTCGTTCTTGGATATTGGACGCCTTTGCGGCATCACCAGAGGCAATCATTCAACTCGTATATGCCTTGCCCGCGGAGTTTGCAGACAGTGACTTCCGGTGGCAGACGGATCTCGATAAGGGAATCGATCTCACACTAGGTGACGCGGGTTCTCTGCGGATCGCACCAAAGGATCAGCTCGGGCGCTACATCCTCTCTGTTTTGAATACGAAAGGGGTTGCAAGCGAGGTTGGAAGTTACGACGACTTGCAAGGCGCGCGCGACGAGGCCGAACGTAAAGCCGTGCGCGAACACCCTGAAGCTGGCCGTTTATATAGGAAGTCGCTGGCAGAACAATGGATGCACAGGCCGGCGAGCCAAGCCGCACGTGATCGAGTTAAATCCCTCTACCCGAAAATGGAGGTCGATAAACTCGATCGGCTTACGGCTGGTGTCGCTTCTGAGCTCATTCGTCTTGTAGCTACCAAACACGGAACCGTCCTTGAGGCTCAGGCCGCATGAGTGACTCGCGTATGAATCGTTCTGCTAGTTCGCTCCGGAGGCTCGCGAATCACCGCGTTGCCGATGCTGCCGCTACAGTTGAGGCGCAATCGGGTTGGAGTGGCGTCAAGCCACGCACCACCAAGTGTACCCCGCAACCTCATGAGCACATGTGCGGTCAGCGTGCTCTAGCGTTCGCTTGTGGCCGAAGCCTCAAGTCCGTTGTCGATTCGCTCGGGCATAAAGGCCCGCTCAATGTGCGTGAGATCCGTTCGTTCTTCGAACGCAATACCCCTTTCCGTCCGACCGAGCTCAGTCGCGAAGCGTTAGTCTCGAGGCCTTCTGAAACGTGGTGGGCATTCGGTGGTCGGCGCTTGCTCGCGCTCCTGGTGCAGTTTGATGCAGGTCGGACTGATGGGATGGGGCACGCTTTTGTTCTCGACGGTCGAATGCTACTGGATCCGGATTGTGTTGACGGTGACGTGATGCAGCGCGTTCGCCCAGAGGTACTCGCACGGTTCGATTATGCATTCATTCTAAGTGCTCGGGACGGCACACGTGAATAGCTCGCTGGCGGAGCGCATGGTTGAGCGACGGGCTGAAACTCGGGCGTTCCTTGAGAAAGTGGCATCTCGACTGCCTCTCGCCGAGGTACTCCGCCAAGATGGGGTACGCCTCGTACGTCAAGGTCGAACCTACCGTGGTCCTTGCCCGATTCATTCCGGTCGAAATCCTAATTTTGTTGTGCTTCCGGGAGGGCAGAAATACTACTGTCACAAATGCGGCGCCTCTGGGGATATCATTGATTATCTGCAGCAACGTCCGCGTGGCGCGATCGCCTCGTTTCCTGACGCTCTCGCCTGGCTAAGCGAAGCGACTGGCGTGGAGCTGCCCCGCAATGACGGCCAGTCGTCCATGCATGCGGAGACTCGACTCGACATTGCTCGTCATCCAATCGCCCTGGACTTTGCAGTCCGATTTTATCACGCTGCTCGTGATTCGCAGAGAGAGCAGTATGAACAAGCCTGCAGAGAGATTGGGGTTTCGTTGGCGCTTGCAGATGACTGCGGTGCAGGGTTCGTACCGGAAGGGAACTGCCTCAGCGCGAACATCGTACGATACTGCTCGACCGACGCATGGCCAGCTTTTCACAGACTCGGTCTTGTTGATCAGCGATTTACCGCAACAGATACGAGTGACAGCATGCTCTTCGATCGCGTTCCAGCGGGCCATTTGATCTGGCCTCTGATTGATCGCGGAAGGCTTGCGGGACTGGCAGTGCTCGATAGGAACGGCGATCGGACATATTGCACGGAACCGGGCCGGACGGTCGACCCGCGCTTTGCCATCCTCGCAACTCCGGATGAAACTCCAGGGTGGAGCAAGCGCGACGCTGACCCGAGCGCCGATCGGGAATCTGAAACCGTTGTCGTGTGGCGCGACGCTCGTTCGTTCTGGGACCACGCGTTCGAGGTTCCAGGACCACATCTCGTCCCTGCGTGGCGGTGGGGAACCTCCCAAGATGCCCCTCGAGTTAGGACGCAGCTCCGCGGCCGAGATGCTGTCGGGGTAGTGACGAATAACGATGATGTCGCTTGGTGGGCACGCGGGCCGCTGCTTGAGTGGGTTGATGGGATCTGCGACGTACGTCCGGGAGCGAGCCAGGACGATGTGGTGCTCCACCCTCTCGAGGTCGCAGTTGCCTGCCTACCTGGATTCAATGCGAGTGCGGCTGTTGCTGAAATAGCTACCCCCTTGCGACGTCTCGTAATGGCGGGTTGGCTGGCTCAAGCAAGCACCCAAGGTGCTTCGACACCTAGAACAGTAGAGGCGGCTGCGTGACACGCGTTCTTGATGCTGGGTCCCCAGCACCGCGAGTTCATGTCGTACCACCAGCATGGGAGGATATTGCGGGTCAGCCAATCATGCCGGTCGATTCAGTCGATCGGCACCGTTGGTTGCGCGCCCAAAGCGGAGTCTCAGACCGACGTCTGGCTGTGACTGCCCTTGCAGTTCTGCGAGATCACTCGGACGATGCGATTCGGCTGCATACAAAGGCTGCCGGGGTGCTGTACCGTTCGGCGAAGCAGGCAATCGAGGCGGCGGTTGTACGCCTCATTAAAACTGGCGGGTCTGCCGCCCCAACCCGGGAAGATGCTATCTGCCGGGTGTATGATGTAATCGCAGAGGCCATCACAAAAACCACAGCAGTATCGGGCGGAGAGTGGGTGATCTACCTCACCATGCGGATAAATGGGCAGATCGCCAACTACATGGTTCGGGACGTACCGCGTGACTCGAAGCATGTCCAACTCGCCGATGATAGTCCGTGGGACAGCTTCTCTGAGACACCTGGCTCTCCAACACCAGAGGTGATCGAACGTATCGTTATGATGGCCATCGAGGCGGTAACAACCACCGACGAGCAACGTTGCGCGTTGGAGGCGATGTTTGCCGTCGGTCGATTCACGGGTCTGCCAGGAAATGGGACTCATACGCAAGCCGAAGCGGCTGCTCTTAGTGGAATGAGCCAGCAAAGGATCTCCGTCCTTCGCCGCCGCTTGAAGGCGCACTTATATGAAAGCTTAGGGGTGCCCCTGGATGAGGAGGATTTATGATCGTGAGAATTTCCCAACCACTGCCAGTATGCACGATATTGCATGCAATGATTTCGACTGAATTGTATAGACCCTACTCCTCCGCCAAATCGTCTTGGTAACCCAGTCAGCAACCCGGACTTCGACGGGGCCAATCCCGTCTGACCGTGAGGTAAACACAAACCAGGCCAAACCTCACATCAGACACTTTGGTGGAGCAGGCGAGGTTGGCGGTACCAGCTACGAAGTGAGATGCTGGGGCGTAACGATTTTGGTTGACGCTGGGGGGCGAGCCAAGGGGCGATCTCATCCTTTCCCGAATTGGGATGATCTGCACACACCCGACATGGTGCTCATTACGCATGCGCACTTCGATCACGTCGGGGCACTCCCGATCCTCTGCCGACGCTTCGCTGACAAACTTGACGAAATTCCGATCTACTGCACTCCGCTCACTCGTGACATCACCCGAGTCATACTCGAAGATTCTGTTCGAGTACAGAAGGCGCAAGCCGAGAGCAATCCTTTCTATGCCGTAACTGACATCGCGTATGACGAAGAAGATGCGGCTGCGGCAGTAGATGCAATGTTGGAGCTTCCGCCGTATTCCAAAATCACCCGAGCATACCCCGATCGTGGGGTGATAGTCACTGTACAACCCGTCGCTGCTGGTCACATTGTTGGCGCCGCAAGTTTTCTCGTTACAATGACGCGTGTAGCCAACGGGCGCCCTGAACAACTGTTGCTTGATGAGGCTGTAGGTGGTTGGGCGCGGTCCGGTGAATCGATACGTTTCGCGTTACTCGGGGATATTGGCGACGACTGTACTCTCGCTATCGATTCGGTTGACGCTCCGTCACTTCTGGCGTTCCGTCCCCACATCGTCGTCACGGAGTCAACCTACGGGAGCGAAACACTCCCAGCCATCGAAGAGGAGCGAGATCGACTAAGACGTGCCGTTGCAATGGTGGTTCGTGAGGGTGGAAAGGTCATCATTCCTGCGTTCGCCCTTGGGCGTTCCACGGAAGTCGCCCTCATCATCCGTAATGCGAATATGCGCTGGCTCGACTACTGTGCTGCGATGAACAGAAAGCCGGACGAATACCCAAACAAAAACGATCCGGTGTGGGATTTATTGCTCACCGATCTGACCACACGATGGGAGCAGTATTGCGCGCGTACCGGCCATGACATCCGTTTCCGGCCGCCAACGAACGATTCGATATGGGATGAAGTCGATAAGTACGCGATGCTCCCGTATATCCCATGTTACTTGGATGGGATGATTCGACCAGTCACAACGATTTGCGAGCATCACCGACATGCTCTCTCCAGCCTCGTTCAACGCAACGCGACGAGCGGTGGCGCGATTACTGACGCCCGCGCCCTCATATTTCTATATCATCCGATGCTCAAGCGCCGGATGCGTAACCGGCCGTATGTAGTTGTCACGACGAGCGGAATGATCACCGCCGGACCGGTTCTTCGCTGGATCACGGAGCTTGGAACGAACCCAGCCAACGCTCTATTCCTATCTGGCTATCAGGATGAGGAATCACCAGGTGCTGCCGCAAAGAGATTAGCCGACTCGTCGCCGAACGAACGTAAGCTTACGATCAATGGTGAGAAGTATCCGCTTGCACTTGCAGTGTCGTGGTTCAGGTTACGTGCGCACGCTGCCCCGGAAACCATTGCCAGGCTGATGTCGATGCTCGCCCCTGATCACGTTGTATTTGCGCATGGAGACCCGGACGCAATTGCCGCGCTTAGGAAGCGCACGCAGGATTTACTCAATACCGGTGGCGCGGTAACGCAGACGTGGTCACCGAAGAACCTTGATGATCTCGTCCTGCCCGTTAATCCGGAGCGTTCGCCTGAAACAGAAATCGACCTATGGCGAGCCACTGCCGATCGGTCCGTCGAACTATTAATGCGTGGGACCAACATAGATCGTGTCGTCCAGTCCTTACGCGCCTCGCCTCGCGCGACAGATACGCCACGAGACTTGTCACTTGATGTCTTCGGAGTCCAGCGAGATAGTCTCAAAAGGCGCATCGCAATCCGTTGTGTGAGTGAAGTGCTGGAGGACAACGAGGGGACGTGGTTCCATCGTAGAAACCGAGACGGCTACATCACCTGGGAAGCTCGTCGCGCGGCAACTATCGAACTCGAAAACGACCAACCCAGCCAGACCAATGACTCGTATTGGGATGCGGTGGACATACCGCCGGCCGAGCCGGGCATCGCTGTGGTGCGATACCGATCGCACTATCCGCGATTGGCACTGATTGGCCCGCCAGAATGTCCGGACACTGAGGTAATTCACCCGGCGGTGGTCGCTCTAACTCGCGAGCAACGGGTCAGGGCCCGCGACGTAGTGCTACCGATTAGCAGCGCTCCTATCGGCATGGACGCATGGGGTTCGTCCGACAAATGGGCTTCACTCATGCGCCGGGTACTAACTGATCTGCAGCTCGGTGCTGAAGCGATGCTCAACGACGCTGAGTGGAAACGAGATCTACTGCAGAGAAACGCTCTAGATGCAACGGCTGTCGCCGAGCGTCGTAATGCATGGGACACTATTGTCGAAACGACTGGTAGCATCAAGGTAATTAGCGAAGAGGGACTGGTGGTTCTGTCTGCCTTGCGTGACGCTGTGATCGGTAGTGGGATTGCGACGACCGTTTCGCTTAGTCTTCGGCAACTCCGGTCTATGCTAACTGACGCTCGAATACTTTTTCCCGCCGACGGGTACGAGATTCAGTTCGCCAGGATATTGACGGGAGTGAACGATGCACGGTCCGTCCTCGGCATGGCCCCTGTTGAAGCGTCCCGGCTCATCGTCCAGTATCCATTCGACGTACGTCAGGTTGTCGCAGCGATCGACGCAATTGCTCCGCAGGCGGATCCGGGAACACGCATCGCTTTGGATGAAACTGAACGAATAGCATTCGCCCTCTATCAAGCTGATGTATTTATTCGCGTGACGCACGGCGATATGCTACACAAAAACAGGGCAAAGTTCGTAGAAGTACTCCACGAAGCGGAGGAACCCACGTACAGCCTTGCACTATCAGAAACCGACGGAGTGATATAAGGGCTAAAACCCGAGAGACAGCGTATTGTCTTCTGCGGGAAGCACCGTCCCTTCCTCGAGAGATGGCTCGCCAACGCCATTGTCCGTAGGATTTGCAGTAGGCTCGCCCATGCTGTCAGTTACGCGACGGCCTTTCGCAGGGGGACCATCCGGCACATGGTTTTCTTGTGGGGTGATCTGTGTGTTTGCATCGACATGTATTGTAGCGCCGATGCGCTGCAAGGCTTCCTCTGCTGCCTGGCTCGCTCGGTAAGCAAAGACTTCCTGCATCAGTGAGTCCGGCATGAGAGACAGCAGAGCGGGGACTCGTCGCTTCTGCCACGCATCAAGTCCTGTAGCATTCGGGATCTGCTTCGCCTGCCATGCAAAGTAGTCATCGGCCTGATCCCATGTATCAAGCGCGCGGACCCCGTGATCGGTTCGGTCTCCGATAGGGGCAGTACCCGAGGCATACGGCGTTGCCTCGGCAACACGAACTGCAATGCCGGCTGCGAACAGTCGCGCACCCTGCTCCGACGTTGCACGTGTTGGCGTGTCAGGTCCAGGTGCGAGAATGACTGCGCGTTTCGTCGATCGTGCCAGAGACTCGAGATCGAGTGGATCGTTAAATGGCGCGGCGACTATCCCGATTGTGGCAACGCGACGTGCCTCATCCTCGTCTGCTTGCGCCAGAGCAGCGAGGTTCGCTGCGAGTCGCCCAGCCCGGTCTGCATCGGCAACAAGAATCAGTACACGGTTGGCGGGTCGACCGCTCGGGCGAGATGATAAGAACGCTGGCTCGAACAACGTTTCGGAAGATCGACGATGTACCCATTCTCGATTGGCGAACTGCTGTGATAACCCTGCTGGGATCCCTCCTGCCATCCGTAGTAGCACCACGCCAGGAGCGAACATCTCGAGATCCTCGGAAGAGAGACCAGCTCTGGCTCGTGCCTCTTTGGAAATCCCGAGCTTTGTCAGATGGTCTTCCAACCCGTCATCGAATATCCCGATGCGTGATGCTGCTCCAAGTGGACGGTTGTGGCCATTCTCGTCAGTCCCATTCCGTCCGGTCCTGTCGAGAAACCGCCCACGCAAATACTCGTGAGCGCTCGCCCACGCTGTCTGGATCTCGCCACGGAGCACTTGTTCGGGTGAACGTCTGGTTCCCGAGCCTGCTTCCGGAATCGTTATCCCGTACGCTTCGGCCGCAGCCCGGACCGTCGCGATGAATTGATTTTTGGGGATCTGCGGGTCACCTCGTTGCTGCAACGCAAAGAGGTTGAAGACGTCGCCGCTTTCTCCGCATGAGAAGCAGTGGAAGTGTGGCCCTTTCTTCCCGGTCGGACGCGGATCAACCTGAAAGGGCTCCTTCTTCTCACTCGCACCACAGCAGGGGCATCCTCCACGGTGGAAGGGGCCCTTCTGTTTGAGGTTGATGCCGTGGAACGACCGGGCCAACGTGAGGATGTCGAGTTGAGCCTTCACGGCCTCAACGTCGACGAGCCCCGCCGACTGTCTGCTTGACGTCGGCCGGCGAGATGTAGTTCGTGATCCGGGTAGGGGAGCGGTCACTTAAAAAACAGAAATTGAGGGAACATGATCCAAGACGATTAAGACAGCACGTAAGACGCCGATCCTACTACAAGAGGGTGAGTGAGAGATCGCTGGCCCATTGCTCGAAAACCTGACGACGAAATCCTTGCCCTGATGGGAGGAAGAAGGCACATTACAAAAGCCAGTATGGTTGCGGTTCAAATGACCGCGACCGTTGCTGAGTCGGTCCGTAGTTGCAGGAAACTCAAACTGTTGGGCGAACAACTCAAACTCAGTACCTGGAGGGGGATCGGCTCATGCCTGATCGCGCCACCCTGTTCGACGTGCGTCCCGCACCGATGCTATGTGGGGAGCGCGGACGCGTCTCGCATGTCTGGCACTTCCGGCTCTCGGCTGCTGCGTTTCAAGCAGAGCCGGAGGCCGTTGCTTTTGCCATTCGCAAAACCGACATGTCAACAACTAGCGGACGCCGAACTGGTGGAATTCTCCTAAGTGCGGACGAGCCGGCGATAGGCGCGAATGGCGCGGAGGGGATACTCCGACAAGCAGCCGCGGTTGCGGTTGCTCTCAAGGCGTCTATCCCAACAGACGTCGAGGCACCGCCAGCCGTGACTGCGGAGATGTTCGAGGCGTTCTGGACTGACGATCGATGGTCGAACGTTGGAGTTGTAATCCCGTTGGATGCGGCGTCGCCGTGGATCGCTGACGATCCAATCCGCTGGGGGGTGCTTCGTGAGTGCTTGCGAGTGCCATCTCGAGGTGATGACTATCCGACGGCAAGCCGATCAATTATTGCACGCATCCGACTGGGACTTATATCGGATCTCGCCGTCCTTGATGCAATCCGCGATCTCGAGCGTGAAGATCATGTTACCACGATCGCAATCGCTTTGAGCGCAGAAACTCGTTCTGTACACATAGAACGTGTCGCACATGCAGTGGACACGATGTGGTCGATGAACCTCACCCCATCAGACATTCCGTGTGACAGCATTGGAGCGATACTGTCGCCGCAAGATGTCGACCGCGCTGCGGTGGATACACTCCGTAAATCCTACCCGATTGATGTAGGGAGCGCGGACGCCTCTATGCTCGCACGCGTACCTGGTGTTGGGCGCGCGGCCTACAAAGTTGTCGCGGCGCGAAATGCAGGGGAGCTGAATTACGCCGGCGACTTTGTCGCATGTGGAGTGGACCTCTTCCTCGCACGTCCATTCCTTCGTCACCATGCCCTCTAACCCTACGCGACGGAGAACGAGATGAACAATCTGGAAATTCGAGTCGCACCGCTCCCAGCCGACCCGTCGCTGAGCAAGCGGGTTGATTGGTTGACCAGGAAAACCGTTCGCCTCGCTGCGAGAAGTGCATCGGCCCGGCCGTACGAGTCGTACGAGTATCACCTTGTGCACTGGAAACTCCCATGGCTCGCAGCACTGACGGCCATGCGAGGTATCTCATCGAGAGTTGCAGCGAATGTAGATATGGTCGTCGTAGACGACGCGGACATTGATGCCGGATGTCCGTTGGGGAATCCACTCGCTGCGTTACCACTCGATGTGATCACGTGTGAAGAGGCGCTTGCCCTACAAGATATCGGGTTTCGATTCGAGATTGCGATCCGCTTCTGGCCGGGTGTTGACGGTGCCATGGCTGGCGACATCAACGGCCGACTCGCTTGTGCGCAACGACGCGCAGGAAGAAAAGCTCACACCTTTTACCGGTCCACCGGCGACGCGTTCATCTACCCATGTTCCTTCCCACGTTCTCTAAGCCTGAGCTAACAATGACTATCTCGTTGCCATCACAAACGTCATCCTCACACTCCGTTGACCTTCGTGAAGGGGATGCTACCCCAGAGGAGCGGCTCGCGGATCGATTCAACTTGATCGAAAGCCTGTATATCACGCCAGCAGTTGCGGAATTAGAGAAGGTGTATGCCTATTGCGTTCAGGAAGCAGAAGTGGATGAAATACCGCTCGCCGGTCTCAATCCTTACGACTTCGGTTCGGACGTCGCACTTGCTCGCCGCGAAGATGAGATCGCAACTGACCTGCGATCCTTCATTGTCTCAATTCAGAAGGAAATCTCAGATATACGAGAGCGAGCCGTGCGACCCCTACCGAGAATTTCCCGTCAGGAACAGTTCGCGGCCATGTTGGCACAAGCAAGAGAGATTGACTTTGGCGGTCGCCGCGAGTTCGTGTTCTCGGAAGACAACAAGGTTACAATCGACGTTGCAATGGTCCAGGATGCGAGCGGATTTTATGAGCCACTCGTGCAGGCATTTGTAGAAGCATGGGAGGCGGAGATTGACGAAGTCTGGGAGGCGGCGCGCGAGGCTGGGCGTCCCGCCCCGGACGTAGCACAGCTCCCACCCGTCCGACTCTCCATGCAACCGTCGTTCATCTTCTTCACGATGCTGAACTCGGCACCACTCAACCGGACGGACGCTCTGACATTGGTCGCTATAGGTCTCGTGTTAGGCCTACTGGAGTGCTTTCCGGGCCCGGACGATTCACCCCCTGCAAACATTCCCCCTTCGGACCTGCCGATCGTGAACGCGATGCCGCGTTTGATTGAAGCCGCAACCCGTGCGCGCGCTGGCGCGAATCGGAAGCGAGTTTAACCGACCGGTGACCATTATCGACGAGTGCGTGAATGCACCACAGCCGCCGAGCGCCCGCGTGCCTTTACCTCACGTTGCTGTTCAGTGCATGCCGGGGTATCTGGCGCTTCGGTGGCTTTACGATGCGCACGGTACGACGAGGCTCACACTGATCGTGCAGGAGAGGCGCAGCAACAGTGAAGGGAACTCACATCAGTTTCCAGATGACACGCGCGACGTTGTTGGATGCGTGGCATTCGCTGCCGCGGTAGCAGGGGTCGTTTGCGCAGACGCAAAGGCGCTCGGAGAACCGCCAAGAGTGATACGCATTCCGATTGGGTCGCCGGTAACTACTTGCCTTGCGCTAGAAGTGTGCTGGGCACACGACAGCCCTTTCTCTGTCATCGTGGCTGAACCTCGATTCCGGTCGCCAAGAGACACTCTTTCCACTCTCAATGCGTTTATCGAAGCTGTAGCTGGGCAATCAACTAGATCGCGTGAACCTATGTCATGCTTTCCGCCAACCTCGTTGATGATTTCCGATGCGTCGGCAGTACTGGCTGACACCTTCGCCCTCATCCAACGCCAAGCACCGGCCTCTATCAGCGGCGTTTTGCCGCTGGCCTATAGGCAGGCACTGGTAGATGTCGTTAAGGCTGCAGAAAAGCGGACTACTGGATCGGAGGGCTCGGCGGTGTTGTAGAACTGCACCCATCTGGGGCTGTCTTCTCTGATTGTGTCCCACCCGCTGTCCATCCTCATTGCCTGACAATGTCACCTTTTCTCGAATCGGATCTTACCCCCCGTAACGCGCTGCACTCTGCTTCAGCCAGAGTTCCCGCCAGTGCGCTGCAGGACGCCCTCGGTCCGCTCGTTCTGAGGGCGCGCTTGCAGCGCATGATGTCTGCTGCATCAGGCTCGAATCTCGATGATCCCATTGTTCGCGTGATCTATGATCCAGACTTCGGGATTAGCCTCGAGAGCGAGGATGGGGCTTTCCGTACTCAGGTACGGGACGCGACCGTGACCGCCGCTGTGGCGATGGTGGCAGCGACCGATGCGAAGGAATTACAACGGGCAATTGCAGAGATCGGCATCGGGATGGATTCCAGTGCGCCACCACTCTCGCTATCGGTTGGAGCGATGGCAACTACTATCGAGGCAACACGGTCTCGTCCAACAGGGCGAACGGCCGTAATGCGCGCCTTAACGTCTTCAGCGATTGCAGATGATGCTCCACTCCCACTGATGGCGGCATTCGGGGTTCGTGGTGCGATGCTCGCCAATCGCGATCGAGACATGCTACAAGAAGATGTGGCACTGGAACGTTTCGTGAGAAGCGCCCGACTGTCTCTGGCCAATCGTGAGTACGAGGTGTGGACAACTGAGGCGCCAGCTTGGGTGTTGGCGGCAAATGATGTGATCGAGGAGCTCGACACTCCGAGTAAGGCAATTCTATCCGCCGCGGCCGATAGATCACTGCTTTCTCTCGAGACCACCACGGAGGTTTCAGAGATCGAACGAGATTATTGCCACACGATGATACTGCTCGCAGCCTGCCATGATGCGCGGGAACGAGTGCCGGCGACAGTTCGAACCGCTGTACCATATGCCGTGGTTGCATCCATGTTTAGCAGTGACGTGGGAGACACGACAGGCCTCTCGTCACCAACACTGATCCCAAGCCAGGCAGATCGGCTCGCTCTGATCGTGTCTCATAAGGGAGTCTCTGCTGCCCGGCCGCCGTACGAATCGACGCGGGCGGTGTTGGAACGTACTGACTCGACCGGCGACGGCTCGCTCGACGCCGAAACCAGCCGCATTATCACGCTCGTCTCTAAAGGTGAGGTTCGTGAGTTAGACGCTTCATTCGCGCTTAGGCTCACCGCGGTGCCTATACACGTTCTGCGTGGAGCGCTCCGGGCTCACGGCAAGCTGGATGATGAGGCGATGCACGAGCTCTCTCCAGACGAAAGGGCCCAGGCTGAGATTGTGGCTGATCTATGGCCGGCAGCAACCTTGTCTCCGGATGCACTGGACCGTATCTCAATTGCGGCTGGAGTCACCGCGTTGAGATTGGATTCAGTTGCAAAGCAGCGGGCCCGCCGAAAACGCCAAGACTCTCAGCGTAGCAGTCGCCAACTTACTGTTCGGAATTTGATTCCTGACGAGATAGGAGTTGGATCAATACGTCGGATCCGCGTGCCATCTCAGGCTTCACTACTCAGTGAATTCGCAATCCGCGTTACGGATCGTGGTGCACGCTCTGCGGGACTCCGAGAACATCTCCTTGTCCCGCCTGCGGCCTACGGACTTCACGCAGTGGACTATAACGTAGCCGTACTATGCGACACGAAAAACGATACCGCGGTAATGATAGCCGAGGTCCCGGGACAGCGCGAAGGCGCCCACACGAATTTCGTCGTGAGTACTTGGAGTGCTCGGCCCACAGATATGTCCAAGGCAGTACTCCTGAAGTCGGCACTCAACGCGTCTCCTTCAGATCTAATAGCATTGTGGGGTGATGAGTTAATCGCGGTTCGTGCCGCTGCCGCACACAGTGACCCGGCGCTCGTTGCGAACCCGGGCGACGGAGTAGCCGTATCTGTTGTTCGAAAGGACGGCGGCATTTTGATCGAAGCTGGGGATTCTTCCTTAACGATCGGGCCGGAACGCGCTGGGATGATAGCCGTTATCAAGGAGTTGGGCAATTCAGTATTCGAATTTGCCTCTGGCGCAGAAACTCCGGATCGCCGACTCGCCTTGACGGAAGACAAGGTCGCATTCCTCTCGAGCACGCTCTCCGTGGCTGCGAGTGGTCTTGGAGTGGGTCGTCCACTGGACTTTGACAAGCCCGTCCGCAACTTGGGAGCGAGTGCACAAGTAGCAATTCTCCCATCGGTTGGCACAGGTCATTTAAGCGTCGACGATGGGCAGCACGAATATATCGTTTCGGCGGCCAAATTCACTTCGAGGGCGAAGCCGCCTCGCGTGTATTCGTCGCCGACCGCTTTGAACGACGCACTGGATATTGTACGTGCCTCCGGGACGGCGCAGGAAGTTGCGCGTACGAAGCAGAACGGAGAAATGATCGAAGCATCCGCTTGGCTACGCTTTTCTCCCGACGGCGAGAGTTTGAGCTTTGAGCGGGGGAGATCCGAGTCGAGCGTGATCCATGTGGACTCGAATGTACCAGAAGAATCAGTAGAAATGATCGAGGTCGCCGGCTCGATCGCATCTGTAGCGGTGAGGGCGATTTGATGGTCGATACCAATTCAGAACTTCTGGCCATTGCTCCGGGTAAGGATCCTTCGCCAGGAGTAACAGCGTCTCCAGAAAGCCGCTTACTCGCTGACGCAGTACGGATCCTCCAAGGGTACCTCTGGGCTCCGGATGGAAAGGTGGCGTGTCACTACCTGACCCACTCCCGCGCGATCCCTGAGTCAATCGCCCGGTCGTACGGTGTTGGGTACCTTCCGGCATCCGCCGACGAGTCTGGAGGTTCAATGCTCTCAGACACACTGAGGGCGCTCGGCCACTCTGATGATGTTATGCTCTCCGTCGGTATTGCTGTTCGTAGCTACGACCGAAAAGGGCTTTGTGACAAACCCCGCGGTGGAGGATACATCGCACTCCCCCTCACAGATCCTTCTGGACAGGTCATTGGGATCAAGTATCGTGCTGTAACCGGCGAGGTGAGCGAAGATGCTCGTCGATTCGATGCCACGTCTAGCGCACTCTCGGGAGCGATGTTCGGATTTGACAGACTTCCGCTTGACGCGCATACGGTCATCGCAGTCGAGGGCGAACTCGATCAACTGTCACTCGCGGCCGCGCGGGAGTGCGACCCGTCTTTGCCGCCTGCAGTCGCATGGCACGGCAAAGAACTCTCCGGTGAGCGACTCGCCCTGCTGAGCAGTCGTGCCAAGCATGTAGTGCTGATGCTGGATGCTGACGAAGGTGGATTTGATGGAATCCTTCGAGGCGGAAGGAAATTGGCGCGCGCTGGCGTAGCCATCAGTGTGGTACGCATGCCTGCAGATGTCGATGCGAACGAACTGCTTCGGGCTGGTGATGCTCCTGGCCTGGCGCGCGCTGTCCATAACCTGCCACGCGTTTCGCTCTTCGAAGAGCATGCGCGCGTATTCACCAGGTTCGGTCCAGCGCACGTCAATATCGCATGTACAGATCCCTACTTTGTCGCGAGCGAACTGAGCGAAACCGCCGAAGCACTCGCATGCATCGAGCTGCAAGCTGATGCTGTCGAACGTGGAGCAAAACTCGTGAATCTTGATCCAGGGTTTTTCGCGAAATACGTTGCTTCGGCACGAGAGAGAGACCTCGCACGTGCTGAGGCGACCGGCACTTCACCGCGAGTCGCCGATTACGACGTTGCGCAGTTACTCGAGTCCGTGGTAGATGTCGAAGGTGAGGAGCATGAAGTACTTGCTGTCGGCGACGCAGGAGGGTTGTAAGCATGGCCGACAAGGATCGACTCTTTTCGCGGCTATTCGGCCCTCGTCCTAGCGACGCCGGTTCTGGACGTTCCGCTATCGGGGCATCTCAGAGCGAAGTGAAGGGTCCGCCACTCATGGAGCCGCTGGCACTTGTAATTCCTCCCGATCATATATCTCTCAGATTGCTGCGAGCTCATGTGCGTCGGTGGGATTGGATGCACCGCTCACAAGACTCGCTACGCCTCGCGAGCGGAGACATGAGCTTGTTCGATTACACGCTCGCACAACGGCAGAGGAATGCGCGGTACCGACTGATTGCGCGAGCTGATAAAGGCGAGACGATCACTGAAGACGACCTCATTGAGGTCATGGGCGCTGACTTCAATCTTGGCTCGACAGAAGTAGCGATGATTCTCGATGCTGACCGGGATGTTAGGCGCTCGCAGGAACGTGCTGACGATCGCGGTCGCTGGCAGAAGGCGGTCGATGATCACGGTAATGGCGGCACACACCGTCCAGATCGTGGCCCGGACGATCCTGGTGGCGGATCTTCTCGCGCTGGCACGCCTGGCCAACCTATCACGGGTGGTGCAGCAGCCAGCAGCGATTCCCCGAGATTGCGTGATGAGGATATGGGGACCTTGGTGTTTGCCGCTCAGTCGACGTCCGGCGACTCGGCTGCGTCACTCACTGACTGGCTCGACGATGACCCCACCAGCTTAGTACGTTCACTTCGCGCGGACGCAATGCTGACTCACGCGGATGCTAGAGGAGATGTGTTGTATGAAGCGACGGTGTGCGCTTGGGCGCGTACGACCATTGCTGCCCGTACGATTGTCGAGGTCGACCTACCAAATGCTGTCCGCCGTTGGCTGGCCGATGATGTCGCTCTACGCTCCGCCGAAGGCGACCAAGATGCATTAGACGCTTACTTCTCCGATGCAGCCAGGGAGTCAGAGTCGCTGCATCGAGCGGCTTGGATCGATGCCGTATCTCGCACGGATGGCCGCGCTTCTGCGGCAGCAGCATCTCCAGTCCCGGGCGTTACAACGGCTGCACAAATTGGCTCGCCCGCAATGCGACCCGGTGAGTTCAAGCTGGTCGACGCTCATGACGCCGTATCATCGCTTTATACGTCGATTCGGAGTCTTCGACGCAAGGATGCTCAGGCTGATCTTGGCATTCAGGATACGGATGCAGTAAGTGCCCGTCGCCGCTCAGATTCCCCGCAAGAGTCTGAAAGTGGGCCGGAGTTCGGATCAAGCGTCGGACCAGGCTTCGATTCACCCCCAATGGGCGAGCAGGATGAAGAATGGTCTCCCGACCAGCGAAGCGAGGAATACGAATCCCTCGCCGGTGATGTAGGCGAGCAGCGTGAAGGTTGGACGCAAAACCAAAAAAACGAGGAATACGAGTTCCCCGCAGGTGATGTGGCCAAGGACCTCGCTCCGCCAACCCGGCTAGACATCGGCGGTATTTGGGACGAGCCAGCACCAGCCGCGCCGTCACGGCAGGAGCCTCCTCACCCCAAAGCGCCCTCTTTTCGTTCGCGCGTACGTCGTAGTAACGCTCCAAGCGTGCATCCAAAGCAGGATGACCTCGCTGGTCTGCCCCGGAGTGCCGATGAAGCGGCTGGTCCGGCTGTCTTCGTTCGTGGCCGTCGTGTTGACGCAATCTTCCGCTATGTCAAGGATGATCTCGTCACATTGCAGACTGGAAGTGAGACACGCACCGTCCAGGGTCCGTTGCATCGCGATGGGGGAGGCGCCGCTGTAATTGAGCCGGATGGTACAAAACGCCATTACGTAAATGGTGCCTTGTCGCGCGAAGATGGTCCGGCGATAGAAGCGCCGGACCCGTCTCAGGATGTCTACGCAATCAACGGTACGGTAAAACCCCTGGATCTACCTCCTGCACTTCTCGCGGACCGGCAGTTCCGAGGACGTCTGTTCCGTGCATGGGAGCGCGCTGGCTTCCCGGTAAATGCAGAACTCCAAGCCCGCGCTCTACTAGCAGTAATGCCATCGGAAGAACGGGAACCAATTATTGCAAATTTGCGCGCTTCTTCCGATAAGCAAGACAGTCGCTTCGCCGCGAACGCGGATGCGCTCTACGGACGCCCATTTGTTGCGGAATGCACAGAAAAGGAAGTTGATCCCGCCACCGAAGTCCCGCCGCTCCCGCCCTCACTTGCACCACACACCGAGGACGATTTCGACGACTTCTGTGAATCCCTAATGCCTGATGGACCCAGCACGGATTGACTCGGCCTCGAGCCTCGACATTGAGCGTAGCTTCCGCGGTGACAGTTCGAACTCGTGGAAGCAATTGTTCGTGTTGCTCGCTGATCGCGAAGGGATCCGCGATGATCGGGTCCGAACAGTCGCGCCAACCGATTTCGTCTCGCGCGATCGCGAGGAAAGCGATGGATCTCCACTGAGTGTCCGTCTTCAGCTTCGACGTGCCGGCAAGGATGTATCTACTGTCTGTGATATTGATACTGTAGCACTCCATCATCTTGCCGGTCATCTCGACATCAAATGGGGTGTGATGCAGGCGGTCGCTGACCTCTCCCCAATGGCTTTGGCCTGTCTGGTCGCCGAAGTATGGCGGGAGAAAGTTGGAGAGGGAACGCTCCGCTGGCGGGTCGTCGACTCAACAGTGCGCGCGATCGTGACGGCGGACTATACCCCTCTCAACGACATCGCGGTAGCCCGGCTACTGGAGCGTCCGTTGACTTCATTAGGCATATCCCCAACCCGAGCATTACGGTCCAGCACCGAAACGCGAATCGAGTTTGTGTTAAATGATTCGGCCCAGCGGCAACGCGGCGCCCATCGACCGGGAATAGTGGTGCGCAATAGCGAGACTGGTCACGCGATGCTCACGTTATCCCCTGGCCTCGTAAGACACAACGGAATTGCTACTCGGCTATCAGAGCCGACACTGGAATATCGTCATGTGATCTCCAATCGGGACGCCTTAGCAGAACGGCTCGTAGCCGCATTACCTTCACTTCTACATTCAGCACGAGGCGCGTCCGAGCGGTGGAGTAAGATCCGGACCCTACGGTGCACTCCTCAGCAGGTGGACGCCGCCGCTGGCTCCCTTGAAAGGGGGCTCGGTAAGAAGATGCGTGATGAAATAATGAAAGCATTTGGTACCCGTCCGGTCGAAGATCGCACACCATCGGCGTTATTCGCGATCGTAGCGGGGGCCACGCGGGATCTGCCACCTTGGAAACGAACAAACTCAGACATGCTGCTTTCAGCTTTGCTCGCTGATACTGTTGTAAAAGTCGGACACCTTGCACATGCTTCTGCCATATGACCCAACGTGTGACAAACCAAGTTGAGGAACTGAACCTGGAATGGGTTCAAGCTGTGCTTCGGGCACTTATCATCCCCTTTGACCCTGCCGTCGCTCGCGTGGAAGCGGATGTATGGGACGAGTGGGCAAGCAATGCTCCGCCGAATACCACGGAACAGTTGGTGCTTGCAACGGCGGCCCGGCTTGCCAAAACTGAGCAAACCTCGGAAGCTCGCGTTCCTCCGGCACTCGATACGATGAGCGGTGATATGCTCGCGAATCCGACTGGCCCGGCAATGCTTGCAGCCACAGGTGTTTTGGAGGGATATGTACAAGCGAGACAGACCGTTCTGCTTGGCCCGGATGACGTTCCTGTAGGATTGTCTGAGTCTCAAGAAATTGAAACGAGCTCCTCTCGTGCTGCAGGTCGCGCATCTGCTCACCGTGCTGTGCTCCTCAGTGCCATCGAACACCACGCCGCAAATGTCCCAGTCTGGCGCTGGCTTGCGCGATGGTACGGGTCACTCTCCCTTGCTCAAGGGCATACAATCGAGGATCTCAATACTTTCGGCTGGGGGCAAGTTGCATTCTCGCTATCTATTCGTATAGGAGCGGCAAGCCCGTTCGTACGCGAAGCATGGGCTGTGATTGACAGGATGGCTGCAGCATCTGTCTGCTATACCAAACGCTCGGCGGACTTCGCGATCTTCACGCTCATGAGCCTTCGAGGTACGGGGGGAGCGGAGCCTGTGAGGGCGCCATTGCCTGCTCCTCCAGGTGTAATGCACAGCATCCCGCTCACGCTCGGCGAGATTTGGGATGCAACCAAGCTATTCCGTTCCCCGGACAGAGCTCCTGAAGATGTTTTTACGAATCCGGCAAAGTTCCACGCCTACGAACTCGAAGTGCGAGCTCCAGACCCTACCTGGGCTCACATGCCAAGCGGGCGGAAAGCGTTAAAGGAAATTCAGCCGAATATCCCCGGCAATGAAAAAGAACGCCAACAGGATTCTAGAGTTGCACATTCCTCTCGTCGCGCTCACGAAGCGAGAGAATCACGATTCAGCGTGATGGCCATCCTTGATGATCCACCGAGATTCGGATCGCCATTCCTTGGTGAAATAGCTGTTCGAGACGAAGATCGGGCGACCACTCGGCTCCTCAAAAACCTACCTCCGCTTTAACGTGTCGGCTATCGCTCAACCGATGAAGCGCGAATCGCGCTCTGCTGCGACGACAAGCGCGGCCGCAGCGCAAATAGCTGCGCGCGCCGAGAGGCTCGAATTTGCCGTACGCGGATCATTAGCCAACCTGCTCGCAAAGGATGCGCGCGGTTCTCTCGCGCAGTATGCGCTTGCTGATCCATGGGCGCTTGTTCTCGCCGGCGGGCTCCCGTTCGAGATCGCTGACCGTTGGGCGGCCGAAGACGGTATCGAGCACACGAGTTCGCGAGCCCCTGCATCAGTAGTCTGGGCTGTGAGACATGCGTTGCTAGACCGTGGGGACATGGCAGTTCCGATGCTCGATCTGCCGCGTCTCATCCAGCGCATAAGAGGTGAACCGGTCGAGCTGGACAGTCTTGCCAACACTGTGCATCAGCTCATGGTGAACGGTGTCCTCGAAGTGTTCGGCGACTCTGTAGCATTACCGTCTGCAGCGGCAACCGAGGCGTCCTTGGCTCGCCGTATCACAGACCTCCTAACCACACCGCCGGCAGATTCAGAGAGAAGGGAAGCGCTCGTGCGTCGCCGCCTTGCAGAGGGAACCCCGCTTTCTCTGTCGCAGCAAGAGGCGGTGATCGCAGTTGCGCGACATCGATTGGTCGTGATTACCGGCGCTGCAGGCACCGGTAAAACGGAGGTCATCCGGGAAATCAATCGTCTCTACAGTGCGCTCGGCGATCGGGTGCTCGGGGCTACACCAACTGGAAAAGCGGCGGACGTTCTTCACTCTCGCGGAGTTCCGCAGGTACAAACGCTCCATGCAACGCTCGGGATTACACCGGACGACACCGAGCCGGATTCGTATCCCGTAGAAAGCGCACACCCGCTTTTGGCAACGATACTGTTCGTGGATGAAGCAACGATGCCAGACGCAATTATCTATGAACGTCTATTCGCATCGTTACCCGACAACATGACGGTTGTGCTGGTCGGTGACGTCAATCAGCTCTTGCCAGTCGGTCCTGGTACGGTGTACGAGACGTTGGTCAACATGCCGTCGATAGTACCAGTTATCAGGTTGACTGAGGTGCGACGTACCGCAGGCCTATTGACTGACAACGGGCTCGCGATCGCAGAAGGCCGAATGCCGCGATTTACTGACCCCTTCGGCGGGAAGCAAGACTACACTGCCGCATGGTACGACGCAGCACGCGTCCCGCCGCTCTATCGAGAAATGGCGACAAAGGCCGCGAAGCGTTCCACCCCGGCCGAAGAGGTCGCGATGGATGCGGCTGCGCGATGGATCGTCGACACTGCATGTTCGACGCTCATGACTGCCTACGGTTTGTCCCCCCACGAGTTTGTTCAAATCATCACACCGCAGGGGCCCGGGCCTCTAGGCACGATCCGGCTTGGCGGTATGATGCGGAACAGGTTGAATCCGCTGCCGCCTGATGAGCGAGATTTGCGTTGGACATACCAGGACAAGGTGAACTGCCTTCGGAAACGCGACCCAATATTGGTAATTGGCTCGATCAAGTCGAGCGATGGATCGCTCCTGCGAAACGGCACGGCGGCCGAGGTTGTCGCTATTGATCGGGCGAGCAGGACCTTCACACTTGCACGCGCCGGCGGTGACGAATACATCGTTCCTTCATCGGCCTCCAGGGAGTGCATGCTACGATACGCGATGACCGTTGACCGGACGCAAGGGAGCGAATACGGTGTTGTTCTTCAGGTCGTCCACGATGCTACCGCCAGGAGCCTGGCAACGAGGAACCGCTACTACACAGGGTACACGCGGGCACGGAAGGCGTCTGTCACATGGGGAACGGATGAACGGATTCGATACTGCGTCACCGATGCGGGCAGTGACCGTCGATATACCACACTGCCGGACCGCCTCCGGGAGGAATTAGAGCTCAAAGGCCAAAGGGCGGGTGTATAGTCCATCCGGAAACAATGGCAACTCTAATTATCAGGGCTCCGGCCGATACTTAACCGGAGTAAGGGAATAATCCGTAGGAGCAGTTCGTCCTTGCGGACACGTCGAATGTAGTTGTACCTTCTGGAACGCCACCTATCGCGCATGCGACTGGACCGCGACGAATCTGTAGGACTGACAACTCGAACTCTATGATGAACGCGCCAGCGATACTGCTTGCGCGGTCGAATTCGGCAACGGGCGTGAAACTCGTGCTTCAGTTCGGCTGCGACAACAATGCTGAAACGGAACGCGATGCCGGCCGTAACGGCAATGCCGAACCGTTCGATTTTTGTCACCTTGTCGTTGGTGTGAAAGGGGCACCTCCGCGTATCTTCGCGGAGCACCTTCGCATACATCGTGACGGTGCAACTACATGGCTGTCGGGAACTTACGGGGACTTCATGCGTGTCTTGATCGACAAACGCATGGATCCCACGATGACGTCCGGCTATTGCGGCGCAATCCAGCAATCGATCACGGGCTTAGAACCGTTCGGCAACCCGAGATTCCTCGCTGTCCGGAAAGGCGTCACGATTCCGAAGTCTCCAGCCGAACTTAAAGCATCTGGAAATGCGGAAGGTGGCATTTTCGTACTTGCTGCAGATCTGCGCACAGAACGTGAACTCCTTGCCGCAGGTGGTCGGGTGCTTGATCGCGTCCCACGCGGCGAGTCGAAGCCATGGATCGGTTTGGCTGAAGTCGCACCTGACAACACTGCGGTCGATCTCCTCCGAGTCGGCACACTTGCCCTGCCTTTGGCTGCCGATGACGCGCAGGCCGACATGAAGTTGCTCCGCCCGCTGGCAGAAGCGTACGAACGTTTGCAAGCCAAGGCTAAAAACCGTGCACTCGCGGACCTCCTGCGGTACGAGTTCGAGACAACGTCGCTTCTCGTTTCCGCCGACCGCGGCGTGTTCTCGACCCTCGCGACGTGTGAATACACTCCTGCTCAGCACTTGGCAAAGGCAGCGACCGGCGCGCTCGACACAGCAGCCGAGGCTCCTCCCCAGCAAGAGAAACGCACATCTCGTGTCGCTACGAAAGTAGCGACTGCGGCATAATCGCATCCTATGCCGAATGTCGCCCTGCCGGACGAATTAGATACAGCGATCGAGGAAGGAATTCGCGTGATGGATGTAGTTACCGCGAGCTCGCCTTTCCCCGAGCACGACAACGCACCATCGCCAGTTCAAACCGCGATCGCTGGCGCGGACCGCCAGTATCTCGTGTTCTCAATGGAGACTGGCGATATCGTCTTCGCGGAGAAGGGGTCGTTCCATTCAGCGACCGTGAGTCCAGTCTTAAACGTCTCGCTAATTGGGGCACAGCGCCGCGGGTGGATCGCGGATCTCCCGGTTGCAATCAGATGGTTGCCGTCGCTCCTGACAGCTCCGTTTCGACTGTTCGGCGGCTTCATTGGACGCACGGCTGCTGGCGAATCTGCACTGATGCTGACGGTGCGTGCTACGAAGCCGGGAATGGCGACGTTTGTGAACCACTCTGGTGGTCAGATCCAGCGGATTCCAATCAGTAACGGGACGGCATTGACGTCGAGACGCGGAGCGTGGGTTGCACATTCGGGTGACATCTCGATTGGAGTTGGTACGATGCGCGCCCCCTTAGCTGCTCTTACGTCCGGTGCGGCGTTCTGGTACGAACGCGCAACCGGCGACGGCGATGTCTTCATCGCTGCAGGCGGCCACATTGTGCGACGCGTTATCGGTGATGGAGAACGCATCGTTGTTAAGCCGGGGCACCTACTCGCCTGGCTCGATTCCCCACGGTTTAGTGCCACGGGAGTCGGAAGCGTAGGCGCCGCCGTCTGGGCAAAGGAGGGGCTTGTACTCCTCGCTGTTGACGGGCCGTCTGTCGTGTACCTGGATACTGCACCGCGCATCGCCAGACGGCATCCAGTTCCACCAGACGCCCACTATACCGGACGTGCTGATTAAGCCGACCGAATCACTTATCCCACTCGACTCGTAGAGCGAGTGGTTGCTTAAACGGGTGCATGTGGGTCGCCCGCGCTTTGAGAAACGCTCAATGCGAAACCACCCCGAACCGAGACGGAGCTTCGCAATGCAAGACCAGATGATCTTTTCCGAAACCACCCGGTCGGGGACCGTGAGCGCATTCTGTCGCTCGCTGGTGACTCGCGCCGACAAGTATCGTGCACACGTAATGCCTGTTCTCAAGACGTACGGCCCCATGCTTATCGTCGCAGTCTTTGTTGGGCTTACAATACTGTTCGCCCCTGACACTGCGTCTGCTCAGAGCAGCGTTTGGACATCGCTCAATAACGTGAACTCCAACGCGCAGAGCACCTTGCTCAAGGTGATGGTAACCGTGGGCATTCTGATGATTTTGGTCGGGGCTTGGATGTGGAAGCAGGAGAAGGGCGGCGCGGTACCTGTGTTGCTCCTGGGCCTGTGCCTCATTGTTGTTGGTGGGCTTACCGCGTCGAGCGTGCTGAGCGGGATCGGCGCGACCGGTGGTAGCAGCGGCGGCTTTTAATCAACAGCCCTCCACGAGCTGATACCACACGATGAGCCGGGGCCGAAAGATCGCGGATCGCGAGCAGCGCGTCGCTCGCCTTGGTCCGTTTTCAATGGGCGAATGGGTTTTCCTATTCGGCCCCGGCATCTTCGTGACTGTAGTTGCGCATCCACCGCTTTATCTGATCATCCTCACGTTTTGCGTTGATGCAGCGTTCGTGTTGGGCGTGTTGCGATCGTTCCCTCCCGGTTCGTTCAAGGATTGGGTTCGATATCAGTGGGATTACGCCCGTTATGGCCAGTCTGTATTCGCTCCCTACGCAACTGACGTGTCGTTGAGGAAAGGTGATCCATTCCTCACCCGATTACACAAAAAGAGTGAGCTATCTCCTGGTTTGTTGTTGTTGTTCCTCGCCGGAGCAGGCGCGATCTACTGGATTTTGTTTCGTCTCTAATAGGCTTTTCGGAGCGGACGCATTATGGGTTCAGCAATTGGGACACTACTTACGATGGTCGCCTTCCTGGTGGGGGCGGCTGTCGTGTATCTCGTACTCCACCGTCGCGCGGGTTGGGTAGATATCTGGAAGTTTACAGAGGGGCATATTCGTCCGTTCTATGATCTGATTCCCCTCGAAGAAATCACCCACAAACTTTATGTCCTGACTGACGAATCCGTGGTAGCTGGATTCAGGATAACCGGGGTCGCAACGGACCTAAGAGGTTCCGAAGATGTGGTGATGCGCGTTGAGCGTCTCGCATCAGCATTCAACTCCCTGGAGGAGGGATGCGAGGCGATCATCCGGATTCGGCGAATCAAGGATTCGGGACCGATCCTCAAAGCATTTGACGAAGCCTCCAAACCACGCACGGCCGCGCTTCTTTTCATCAAGAGGGTTTGGCGCAGGCAGCTCGAATATTTCGCAACCCATCCAACAGCACCATTCTTGGACACACAGATCCACGTGTTCCTCCGCGTCGCTCCCGAGAAGCGCGGTGCTGGAGTAGTCCGATTGGTTGGCGACATCGTGTCGTCGGTTGCTGGCAAGAAGCTCGACGCTGTTCAGGAGGCAGCCGAGGCGCGGGCGAACTTCGCCACCCGACTGCGCTTCTTCGAGGAAAGGGCCCGCTCGTTCGTGTCTGCTCTCCAGAATGCCGGCTTTGCTCCGGAGCAACTCGATAATCTGGGGCTCGACAGGTACGCTGCGAGCTGCCTATGGTCGCCAGAGAGGTTCGCTCGTTATCAGCCGTCACGCCGGCCGGAGCCAAATCACTTTGTATTTGCAGGAGTCAGTCCTGCAACTCGCAAAGTGATACTCAGCCAAGACCCTCGCGCGGCCGATTACTACCCGCAAACGACTCGCGCACAGTTGGGTTCTGTCGCCTATGAGGCCAAGCCGGATTACGTCGTAATTGACGGACGGATCATGGGTGTGATGCGAATGTTCATGGCGCCATCGCATGCCGACCCTGAGATGCTTCGCTACTTTCGGGAGAGCCTACCGTTTGAATGCACGTACACCATTCGTGCGTCAGCACGATCGAAACAAGCGGAAATCAAACGGCTCAAAAAGGCTGCCGACGCTGCTGAAAGAGCGAATCGGCAAAATGCGTTCTCCCCCCGGGAAGATGTAGGGAACAGGATGGCTTCTACAGAGAAGCAAGAAAGGCACGAAGCATTGCTTGCTGATTCTGCTGCACGTCCCTTCGGTGTCGAAATAACGCTGACGTTCCCTGCGGAGTCGCAGGATGATCTCAAGAAAAAACAAATCCAAGTTCAGCAGTATTTCTCGGAAGTGAACGATTCACGCATGGTGCCGGAGACGGTGAGTGCCGATCGGTACTTCCGCGAGGCTCTCCCATTCGTCGTTGCGAATAACAAGAATCCTCGACTTGTGTTGTTCACTCACGAGGTCGTTGCCTTGAGCCCTGTGTTTGAGCCTTGGAAGGGTTCGAAAAAGCCGGTGCGGGTATTCAAGACACGAAGCGGAGAACCTTTCGGCTACGATCCATTCGATTGGGATTTGCTGAATCGAAATCGGATCTTTACGGGCGTCACTGGATCTGGAAAAGGTTTCAACGGGCAGGAGATCGACATCATACCTGCACTCGTCCGCGGCGACGTGGATGTTTGCATTGCGGACTCTGCTGGGACGTATAAACCCCTTTGCAACATCGTGGGCGGTACATACTACGAAGCAAGCCACGGCAGTAAGCAAGGGTTCAATTCGTTTTACATTCCTCCAACGTACTTCGCATTGAAGGAGGAGGATCGACGCGAATTCCTCGCAGCTCACGTTGGCGGAAACACGAATCTGGTCTTGACGCTTGTTATGCCGCGTCCTGACGAGGAAGCAGACTTCAGCGCGATCATTCAGGAAGTAGTGAACGACGCTTTGCAAGAGTCGGAACGGGCAATGGGCGCGGCTATCTCCCATGATGAAGATCCCGTGCAGTACGAGGTGTTGTTGGGTGATGTCCGTGAACGCTTCAGGCGTTACACCAACCCAGATGCACCACGCTATGAAGGCATCGCCAAGGATATCGTCACACGACTTAAACCATACGTCCGGTGCAGACTGACTGGCCAGGTTGGAGCAAATGCACCTCTATTTGACACTCCAAACTCGGTAGATCTCAAAAAGCCGCTTGTCGTCGTCGACTTTTTCCGGGTCCAGAACATGGGACCGACGTTGGTTACGGCGTATCTGATATCAGTCATTTGCGGTGCGTTCACTCAAAAGGCGCTGCTTAACTCGACGTCATCTGAGGGACGCGGTACGTATTGGCTGTTCGATGAGTGCGCAGAGTTGCTTCCGAATGTTCGGTTCGCTCGAGAGGTTGTGCGTGGATATCGTCAAGCTCGCCGTTTGGGTCTGGCGGTGAACACGATGTTCCAAGGCTACCCAGATCTCAGCCTTCCAGAGTTCGCTGAATTCGGTGGCCCGATTAAGCAAGCCGCTGGGACGGTGTGGTTTCTTATGCACGCAAAGGACGAAGCTACGGCTAAGGCCTTTCGCGAGAACAATCTCGCCGTCGTTGGTGAGCGCGCAATGAGCCTAACGACTGACCCTGGCCGATATGGTGAGGCCATCATGCGCCAACGTCGCACAAACCCCACAAACGGCACCAGCGAAGAGATGTTCGCTGACATCGGTGTCTATCCGATTCCCGTTCAGCTCTGGTGGGAGTCATCCAACCCGCGAGACAAAACGGCACGCACCAGAATGGCAGAACGCTTTGGTCCCGGCACTCGATTCGGCTTGTCGCACTTTGAGATGGCGTATGCGCTAGGAGCCATCTTCCCAGAGGGTGCCGTAAGAGGCAGCCCATTCCCGGATGTAACAGTTGACCGGTTCCCGGATGATGACATTATCGTCGGGCTGGCGCAGGAAGCTCGGCGTGAGTTCCGGGAATGTGAGAGTCAGATACTGGCGGGCGTTGGTGAGGATCCAAGATGGGCTGGGAGCGATAATGTTGCCCCCACCGATATCGAAGATGCGGATGTAAATGAGACCGTGATTCCGTGGCCCGAGCCGTATGAGCGTCTGGCACTCACTGCCGGCGAACCGAGGACAGAGAGTCCGGACTACGAGATTGAGTCGGATGTCGCAAATGTGACAGTGATGAATGAGTCCAGCGAATCCATACAGACACACGACGTTGCCGCATGGGGTGTTGCATCAGTGAATCCCGGTCAGCAGCGCCACGCATCCGCTGACGAAGTGGTTGTGTTGGAGACAACCGATCGCGAGAGTGTGGCAGACTCTGTAGTCGCCCATGCTGCTCCACCGCGCCGCCGTGCGCGAGTGTCTACTGTAACCTCGGAGGATTCTTGACGCAGGTGAGAAGTAGGGTTCGATCCGTACTGGTGACGGCGGCATTGATAGCGTTGGCATCCACGCAGTCTGCGTTTGTATACTACAAATGCCCTTTAGCCCCGCGCCACGGCACCTTTTGTAAGTACACCGACCCAGGACTTTTCAAAAGCCTAGCGGCGAACGCAGAAGCAGAGCTAATGCGACTCGGGGCTGTGAACGCATCAGTACCACTCATGCGAGCAATAACTGAGGCAACGGGGCGCAACAGCGCCACGGTCGTCCAATACGATTCGTTGCTTCAGACAGTCACGCGACCACGCGTTCCTGTCCCCCGCGCCTTTGCTGCTGCTTGGACACTGATTCACCCCGATGGAGTAGTCCGTGTACGCTACGCAAATGGAACCACTGAGGTTGTCAACGTGGCTGAGGAAGCCCAACGCTACCTCGCAGCATCATCTGCCAACGCCGCAATTGATCCTCTCGGTCAGATGGCAAGCCAGGTAGCAAGTTTGGCCGCGGCCAACGACCAGGGCGGTACAGCGGAGTATGCGACGGTTCTCCAACGAGTGGGTCTCTCCGGACGAAGTGCGATCGTAACAGGAGCAGACCTGGCGACAACAGGGAACGATCTGGCTGGCGCTGTTCGAGCTGGCCCTACTGGGATGGCAGGTCAGAGCAGGGCAGAGATATTGGGAGCGAAGGCTGGACTCGACCAAAGCCGAGGGGTTGAATCGTCTTTACGACTCGACGCCGCCGAGGAGGTCGTGCGAGCGGCGAAAGCTGCAAGCCGCGCGCGCGCTGCCCGTAGCCGAGTTATCCAGCATGCACTCAATGAAGGGGGTCACTGATGCGCAGCCATTGGATAGCGCTCGCGTCCGCTCTATCGATTCCACTGTATTCCGCGACTGGCCAGTCAGCTTCTAGCGTTGCAGACTGTACTCGGTCAAGTATTGCGAGCGGCATGGCAAGTGGACTCACGGGCCTGGCTGGCATTCCCAAAGCGAATGGTAACCTTGCCATAGCATTCCTCGGAAGTACTGTTCTCGCATGTACAACAATGTCTGCGGCTACGAACAGAAATGCGGTTCTCACGAAGCAGCTCCTAGAGGACGTCGATCGGTTCAAGAAACTGCAGGGCGTCATCAGCACTGAGCGGCTCCTTGCCCTTGGTGACGCGCCTGGGTCGCAACTTCGCTTCGGTGATGGCGGCCTCAGCTTCACTGCAACGGCCTTCTCGGACCTGTCCGCCGCCTGGCTGAACAATGTTCTCGGAAGCGGAAGACGTACTCAGGGAAGCAATGCCTTCGATCGAATTGCGACAGCGGGAAATCTCGCAACAACAGGCTCAACTCAACGCTACGCCCAGTCGCTTGCCGCATTTCAGCGCAGCGGTACCAGTTCGCTCGCAACAGCCATCTCGGCAGATTCTGCTGCCAACGATCTCGGCGCAACAACCGCAGCGTACGAAGCATCGTTTTCCAGTGAATCACCGTCTAGCGGTCAATCGAAACAGGTAGGGGCCGATCTAGCGGTCCGGCGTGCACTCGCTGGCAACCTCCGGTTGACTTACGCTATAGCAGACCTTCGCAACATGATCGACGAAATAGCTGCGGGGTCGGGTTCACACACAGCCATCGGCGCTATTCTGACAGGGGGAAGATAATGGTCGGAATCCTTCGCGGACCCCTAATGCTTGCAATCGCGGGCATCAACATCACTGCATTCTCGCCATCGTCGATTGCCAAACTCGTTTCATCGCCGGTCGATGCGCTCGCCGGCAAGGTCGCTTCTGCGCTCGGCGGGAAGTGCTGGTCGATGGCGAGCTTGTCAGTACAAGTGCTGGGAAGGCCAATGTGTCTTGCCGGTTCCGGAGACCCCGCGTTCGATGCTGGGCGCGGCGCGCGAGCGGCAGCCGTAAAAGCACTCGGCATGACATTCGCGGCGTTCAGTGCTCGGAACGGTTACGAGTCCGCAACGGCTGACGCGGATATCCGTATTCAGACTTTCGCAACCTTGATCCATGCTGCACTTGATCAAGCCGTCCGCCTGGACATGCCCAGTAGTATCCAGAAGAGTCTCGTGACACCGAGCGATGCCGACCGTAGTCGGTACGTAATTGGCGATGCATCACTCGACGTCCTCGCAAGCGTGAGAGGTGATCGGAGTGGAGGAATGACACTAACCGATCCATACGAGGCTGCGCTTGTGTCGAGGACGCTATCTTCATCAGCTTCATTGGAGCAAGCCTCCAACGACGTTGCTCAATCGCTGGACCCGAGAGCGCAATCGATTATGTCCAACACGGCCGGCGAAACCGAAGCTTCGCGCATTCAGGCGGAGGCTGCTGCCGCGCGTACATATCTTGATGGCGCGCGAACAGCGACTCGCGGTAGCGCGCTCGAACTAGATGCACACCTGGTCCTTAAACGTGAACTACGCCAGCAGATATCGACAACCGTCAAGAATACCATCCTCCCCGGAGTCCGCTGATGCGCAGAGCATCTCGTATTGCCCATATTTGTCTCGCCGTTGGATCACTCGCCGGCGCATCCACCAGAGTAGTTGCTCAGGGGGGAGCCAACGCAGCGGTTACGTCGCTTCTGAACAACGCCACGCGAAGCCTCACCGACAACGAAGTCGTTAGCGCCGCATGTAAAAGCGATGCCGCGGTGCAGCGATTGACAAGCCTTGTGCAGCAGAGCCAGCAGGTGACTGGGACACTGCAGAAGATCTCGAGCGGAGTGAAGTTCACTGGAGTGCCAACCACTGATCTCGCTGCCAGCATGGCTGGCAATGCCTACGCTACTGCTGCCCAGGCAGGGGCCAAAGCTGACCAATACGCGGCGACATTCGGATTGGCTGCAGTCTGCAATACACAGCAAACAGCCGCCGCTACACAGGCTCGGTTTGATTTCCTTCGGACAGTTGTGAATCGTGGCATCGACCAGCGCCTACCGTCACTTCAGTCTGCGATGTCCCTGGCAACTGACGCCGGTCAGCCGGATCCTGACGCGGCCACACGCAAGGCGACATACCAACGGATCTTCAACGTTAACACGTCCGTTGGCTCTGACAAATCATTACAGGTTGTTGATGGGGAATTGAAGGCGGCGCTGGAGTTAGCTGATAGAGCTGACGCTGCCGCGAGTGCGAATCGTACGACGTTGAATCAGCTTGCGGACCGTCTTGTCTCGCGGCCAGAACGCGCCCCGGACGGATCGTTCGCGTGCCCAACGGTTGACGCAAACGGCGCCCAACGTTGGGTCGCACCTGATAACGATGGAACCTGTGGGCCACTCTCTCCTGGCGCAGCACCCTTAGTAACTGCCTCTGCCGAGATCGCTGCCGCCAATGACCAGCAGATGCTGGCGTTGATCGAAGCCTCAAAGTCACGGGTCGCTGCGCTACAGGCTCGAAAAGAAATCCGAAAGGACTTCATGAGTCGCGCAGTAGATTTATCAATCGTTCGATAATGATGGTCGATACTAAATTGGTAACCTCTGACCCAGGTCGTTACCAAGGATAACAGGACCGCGGTTCCGCCACTCCGGGGTGGGTGCCGCACCCCGACATCGGATGCTCGATGTCGGAAACGAATTGTAGGACTGACAACTTGCTCGTAGGACTTTGACCTGACACGATTGTCTGGTTGGCGTCTTACGTACTATCGCCATCTGGTGGTCACGTGCCCAAGCTCCTTGCACATATCCTTGTTTATTTACCATTCTCCTTCCGTGCAAGAACCGCCGTACGTCGCGGAATGCTGGTACTCGCACTTGGGTTCGGGGGCGTCGGCGCCGTTGCAGCGACCCCAAGTGTTGCCTTCGCCGACGTACCTGTTTCATGCCAACCGAATACTGACGGTATTCCAGGCGATGTGAATCGCCTGTTATCTCCGCCGCCGTTGACGGGGTTCTCCTTTAGCTGCGTTACCTCGATACTCCTCGGAGGTTCAGGGAAACCAACAATGATCCTGAATCTCATGGATCATTTTAAGGTCATCGCTCTTTCGCTCTTGGGCACATTTGCCATGCTTGAGATCGTGTTCGCCGGGATCTTTGACGGAAAGAAGGCACCTGCAAGTACAGGGAAAGCGATCGCACTTACCATTGCGATGGCGCTCGTCATTCAGAACTACGATGTGGTCATCAACGGCTTTCGTCAGTCAGCAATATTCGGATCCCAGTTAGTACATGAGGCGGTACAAAACTCCGCGAACACTCCAACAGATGAAGATCTTGCACTGGGGACAGCCGATGCGGGTCAGATGGCCGATCGTGTTGTTGCGCAGTACACGGCGCTACAAGCCAAGGCCGACAAAGCAAAAACAGATTCTTCATTTGCACTGACCGCAGATGAGTCAGCCCAACTCACTCAGCTCAAGAAGTACACAGACCTCAACAGTTGTAAAGCTATGGCGCGTCAAGCTCCGCCGCGGGCCTCCGCGCAGGTCGACCGGACATGCCAGGAATTATTCAATCGGCGACACCAGGCACTCGCCACCGTCAATAGCATCGCTGGAACGGCTATCGATGTGTTGAAAGCGCCATTCGATCTGGCGAATGAAATCCTGAATTACTCGATCATCAAGACTGTTTCATGGGTGGTCGAATGGCTAATCGGGGCGGTTACACTCGCCGCCGGTGCGTTTCTGGCGACTCTATTCGCCGCCGCTTGCGCGATCGGTCCCATGTGCTTGGCACTCGTCCCGTTTCGATTCGGAAAGGGTGCTGGCTCTTGGTGGTTTAAGAACATGCTCGCGCTGACACTAATGCCGTTCGTCATCGCACTAGCGACCGGACTGTACTATGGCGGTGTCGATCAGCTCGCTAGCTATAACAACAACAACACGGCGGCGACTCTCACCGGGTATCTCGTACTTCTCGCAACGACCGTTGCGCTCATCAAGATCGGCTGGCAGACATTGAATAGCTTCTCGGGTGGATTCATGGCTGCCGGCGGGGACGTCCTTGCTGTCGCGGGTAAGGCAGCACTTGCCGTTGGAACAGCAGGCGCTGGCGCGTTCATTGGGGCAGGTGCTGGCGCGGGCTTTATGTCCAAGGCTGGGAGCGCCACCAAGGCAATGGGTGGCGAGTTCGCACGTCAGACTGGCGGATTGGCCGGACAGTGGTCGTCAGCAATGTTGCCGCGCTCCATTGGCGCAGGCGACAAGCCGATGAGTGAACACACGATTGCCCGTCTAGGTGCGGCTGGTGGCGATCGTCTGGCTTCAGGGGCTGGCACAGTCGCAACGCGGGCAGTCCAAGCAGCACGCAGGACCGCGACCTCACTCGGGCCGACAGGTAGGGGTACGCTTGATGAACCCGGTCGTCTCGCCTCGACATCCACCGCGGAGCGCGTCGCGGGACTCAATCACGCTGGCGCCGCTCTCTCGCAAACCATGCAGGCCGGCCGTGATTTCAATACCGATTCAAAGGGCCGCGTTCGGCTAACACCTTCTGGGTCGAAGTCTATTGCTGCCATTCGCGAAGCTGGTGGTGCGAAGTACCGTACATCTGCGGGCCTGAGCAACGACGAGTTCGCGAATCAGCCCGCGATTGCGTCGCGACTCAGCGGTAGTCATGCATCCCCTCTCGGTAAGGCAGCGATTGGAGCAGACGGTTCAAGCGAGCGGACTATCGCCGAAATGTTACCCGCATCTGTAACTGCACCTCAGAACGCCAACGAACGTAGCAACCCGGCTACGCACGCACAGAGGATCACAGCTATGGTGCAGACGATCCGTCAGCAGTCTGGTGGCAGTTGGTCCAGTGTCCAATCACAGGTGGCGTCAGTTGCTCGCGTAGCGGCGCGCCAGGCTGTGGCATCATCCGGCGCTTCATACGGTATCGATCCAGCTACAGCAGGACCGACAACACCGTCGCATCAGCGTCAATATACGGCCCAAGCTGGGAGTCACATGGACATGGAGATGCGTGCGAATCCCGGCATCCCACAGGAAGCCGCCTATCAACGCGCCGCGACACGTGTCCGACAACAGGTGCCACGCGATTCAGGAGAAAACGCAGACTCCTACACATCACGAGTTAACCGATACGTGTTCATGGAAGCCTCCGAAGCCCATGAGCCTGCTGGGGCTGCGTCATGACCATGCCAGCGTTTCCGCTTGAACCGCACACGCTCGCCACAGCCGAAGCGATACTTGTGCCGTGTGCAATAAACCTGGAGGCCGGATCTAATCTCGAGGCTGTCCTCGAGTTAGCCAGAGTAGCAGCAGCAACGCCGTCACGACGGTTTCCCGGAGCTCCACATGTCCGAAGCGTGATACTGGACCTTCGGCATGTTGCCCATGTCACTGAGCAAGCATACGCGATGATGCACGAAATCAGAAGGCAGTGCGGTCTGCTCGACATGGAGGTGTTCGCGCTTCCACCGGAGCAAGGATCCCCAATCGTCAGGCTGTGGCGGGCGATCAATGGTTGGTTCTTTCCGGCACCTCCACCGTCCTTGCAGAGTCGCGCAGTTACGCTTGCCGCGAGCCCACAACCAGAGCAGGGCGGTGTGAATTGAAATCATCTCATTCGCTGACTCTCACGGCGCTTGTTCTTTTTGTCGCCATCGTAGGTTGCCACCGTGATACAGCAAAGGATACGACCGGGTCAGGCGACAGCTCCGCCGAGCAAGTTGAGACTCGTATCGTCGGTGCGGTGCAATCGCCGACAAAAACCGGAAAGGTTGTCACTGCTGGCATTCATGCGAGCATAGTCTCGGCCCGTCGGGCTCCACCCACTGAGGCTGTAATTCGCGCGATACTCGCCGCAGCACAACAAATGATACGTGACTCTGTGACATCGCCGGTCACATTTGCAGCGGCCATAGCCGCCGGACGGGATGTTCCGGTACTCACGCGGTACGCTACTCTGGCAAATCCGGTCCCTAGTTACACGATTAGCCGAGCACGATTCACCTGGATAACTGCAGGGGATAAGGTGAATCTCACCAACGATCAATGCCTTGACTCACGCCAGAGATTCATCGCCTTCCCAGGCGAGCAAGGGGCATACATATGCGCCCCAACGACGTTGGGTTGGAATAGGCAACCCGTCGAATGACGGCTAAGTCCAGAGCGCATCGAATCGGATTGATTGCGGAGCGCGTTGACCGTGAAGAAATAGGACGGAAGCTCGCTTCCGGGGAACAACCCCTGGCTGCGTGGTGCTCATGGGAACGGGTAGAAATGCCTCGTGACATGCTTCGGGCATTATTGCTCGCGTTGATCGCTCTGATGTCACTAATCGGCTATCTGCTATTCGTGGCCCCGAGTCTACAGATCAAGTATGCCGCATCACCCGTCGTACGTGATACAAGCCGAATCGGGCAGGAAAATACCAGTCTCGCCCACACACTCTCCCAGCAACAGGGAGGGATCCAACACGGTCAGTTGTTAGCGGGGAATTCCCCGGCCGACCTGGGGGCGGCTCGTGCCGCGGGACAGCACTTCATCCGTCTCCGGTTTGCGTACAATCCGGATGCCGTAAACGGGGCCTTTCGAGAACTCCTTGCGCACTCAACACCCGCGGGCTCCCGGAAGCTCATGGCCTCCGTCGCCCGGGGCGGAGATGCCAAAACGGCAATCGAACAGGTCGTCCTTGGGGACTCCGGCATTGTGGCTTTGCGTGAGTTTGGGACGGGGGCGTATAGTTACGGCGTAGCACCGGGGCAGGTTCGTGTGGTAATCCCTTTGGTTGGGAGGCTCCACAGCCGACACTTCCCATATGACGGTGCGTTGTCGGGACTCAGAGTCTACGAAAATGCGATCGTCACCGTCCGAAGGGGACCTGGCGCCGAGTGGCGCTTCGACGACCTCCAGGGCGGCGAATTAGATTCGACACTCGTTGCGACGTGGAGACAATACCATTTCGCGACACGGCCTCGCCCCTCCATTGTCATTGATGGAGTAGTGGTGCCACCCGATTCTGTCTGGATCCGCTCCGTAGCACGGGGCATGTCCTATCGGAATCAACACTAACTGTTCGACTTACAACTCGAGATTATGGATTCGACGGCCATCACACCGGCCGCCGGCGGTAGCTCCTTAATGGGAGCACCTACCGGCGTCGTCGGCGAACCGCAAGGAAGCCAACCTAGCGATGCCAAGGTGCAAGAGGCAAAGGACTTCGCGGTCAACCAGACGCCGAAGTTTGACCTCGGTGCTGCGTTTGGCGGTCATCGCGTCAACCTCATACTCGGCGGTGTGTTGGTACTATCGATCGCAGTTGGCCTTGCCGCAGTCTCGTCACTCGCGCTGACCGTCGCGAAAGGTAGGACAGCAACAGTGATGATAGACGCATCGACCGGACGCCTATTAACCGAAAACGGTTCATGGGTACTAACAGACAAAACTCTCTACAACCGCGAGCTCGTTAGTGAGTTTGTAAAACGGTTCTTCGATAACGCATACGCGTACGACTATCGTGCCGGTCCTGCGAGCATCGCATCTGCAAAAGCATTCGTTGCCGGTGGTCGCGCCGAGGACGCCATCGTCTTTCCGGACAGCGCATATGCGGATCGACTTGATCAAGCCAAGACGCGCACAACTCTTTCATACGATTCCGTTGCAGTACGTTACGCCGGGCGGGACAGCACCGTGCACCAAAGCACGATCGCTGTCCTCGTGATCGGCACACGTACCGTCTTCAATGTTGTTAATTCGGAAGCGACCGGCGGAAGGTCCGCGGCATTCCGTGACACTGTTTATGTACGTACAGTGGAGCCGTCCCCGCAGTACCCGGAGGGGATGGCTGTGTACGGCGTGAAGGGGGATCTTGCGTGGTAGAGCGAACGATCTCAGGATCGATGGCGATTTGCACCGCCATTGCAATCTTAGTTGGCAGCACTCCCGTACTCTCGCAATCGCAGTCGCAGAAGCCGCCGGATGCTCTCACCCTCGCAGCCCTCGCGCATGCCAAGGGCCTGTCAGGTAACACCGTGCCAGCTCCTACTACGGCTGACACGTCGAATGCGAACGATACGATTGCCCCATCCCCGCGTCCAACCATGCCGCCCGCTCCGGTCTTGGGGCCGGATCCAAACAGTCCAACGGCGACCGATGGAGGTGCGAGCCCCACTCGTCTCGACAATGCTCGCCCAGCCTACAGAACGAAGAGTACCACGGCGCCGATCGCTGGCGATGGACGAGTTCATTCCCCGTCCGAGATCGAAGTAGGCTACGCGCAGCTCCGCCCAAACGAGGTCGCAACGGTAAACGTATGGCCCTTCATCGGGACTCGGCTCACGTTCCCGTACACGGTCAAGGATGTCGCACTCTTTGATGACAAGACATTCAAGGTCCAGAAATACAACAACAGCGTTCTGATCAATGTCGTTGACTGCGAACAAGGTTGCATGGCTCGCATGGAAGTGTTTCTGGATGATGGCGAGTTGACGGCCGTGCCCTACCTGCTGGTCGTCGATCAGAAACAGCATACCCCAACCTTCGCTCGGAATTACACCGATCCTGTAAGCGACCGCGTGAAAGCTATGGGTGACTCACTTCGCGCATCGTTCGCAGCAAAGACAGATCGGGATGTAGCGGCGAAACTCGAGCCAGAGGTTGAACGCTGCCTGGTTGATGGTTTCAACTTCCAGCCTGTTCACTTGGGCAGTGAATACCGCGATTCGAACACAGGAGAAACGCTTCGACTCACTATCGTCGACGCAGGCTACTCAGGTGCATGTCTGTCATCACCCCGGTTGTATCTCCGGTACCTAATCTCCAACTCGCGCTATCAAGAGGCGACAGACATTGCCTTCCATGCAGTATGGCGCGACCAGCACTCTGGCAATGAACGTGATGCCCGTATCATCGAGGACCAGCGGACTCCGCATAATGTGCCAGCGTTGCGACGGGTACGTGGAACCCTCGTTCTCGACGGACGTGATCATGTCAACGCTGGTGAAGTACTTGTTGTACGGCTCACAATAGACGGGCACGACCTCGAGGTTTCGCCCGTGCTCACTGCCCCGCCCGCGCTTGGAGGTCACTCATGACTCAGTCTCCCGATCAAAAGCCGCCTGAAGCGCACGCTGGCTTCACGACTCGTCGCCCCGCTCGTCCTGCTGGCAATATGGAAGACGCGGTAGACGACATCGAGATGCGCCCGATCGGCGCACGTGCTCCAGACGTGCAAGCCTTACGGCGGCAAAACTTCTCGCGACGTGCGCTCATCTGGGGCGGCACAGCCACTGGTCTCGTTCTGGCTGGCCTCTTCATGGTTCGCGTATTCGGTGGTAGCGCAAAGAAGCACGCTGCCCCGGCGCCGGTGGCCGCATCCAAGGCCGTCACCAGTATTGAAGATGGTGAGATCCAAACGACTGCGAAGAACGGTGTGGCTGTCGGTAAGGATTCGGCACTCACAGCACAAGTGCCTGTAACTGGTGACTCTCTTGTATTTCGGGCGCCGCCACAGTCTGCAACAACCGGCACCGGGGATCCACGTATGGTCGGCGGCAACGTTGGGACGTCTGCTTTACCTGGCGGTACCGCCGACGGCCTGCAGCTCGCCGGCAGTCAGCCTTCCCGCACATCGCAATCGTTTGGTGGTGATACTCCGGTACCGCGATTCAACACGACATCACCGGCTCGTTCATCAGGTGGTGGAGCAGCAACGCAGGAGAACGTGCCTCCTGACGCCCCTCACATCCTCACTAGGAGTGAGCGTTTCACCCGCATCAAGGGCTCGCTCGGGTTGGGAGACGGTGGTACAGGGACAGGTGATTCGCCGTTCTCTGGTCGTCGTTCTGCATTGGCTGGAGGCGACGTTTCTGAAGCGACTGCAACCGGTGCACCAGTGCAGTTTGTTCCCGGAACTCGGGTACGAGCAATCATCCACACTCCTACACCGTCGGCAACGTCGGGAGAACCGATAGAAGCCGTGTTGGATGGACCATTGGTCAACCGCGGACGCATCGTAGCCCCGGCTGGCACTCGCGCGATCGGGAAGGGGACAATGTTTGACGATGGCACTGGTAATGATCGGTTGCTCATCACCTTCACACAGTTCGTACTCCCCGACGATCGAGTGCTCACCATGACGGGGATGTCATACTCGATATCTGACAACAGGCCGGGAATCAGCGTGCCCGTGAATCGTCAGCTTGCACGGAAGGGCACTCGCCTTGGGCTCGCAACTGGACTCGCATACGGCGTGGGCCGGATGGCTGACAAAATCACAGGCGGCGCGCAGCAATCCGAATTCGTGCAGCCGAGCGTCGGACAGCAGGTCGCCGGCCAGGCATTACAAGACGCGTATAACCAGGCGCATAACGAACTCGGACTGCAAGCTCCATCGACTGGCGTTGTGTTGTCGCTACCTGCCGATCAGCCACTACTCATTGTATTCGGTCTCGGCCAGAATCAGTAAAGCGCTCCCTCTTACTCCACAGATCCTTATGACGAACATCCCGAGCTTCCTAGCGCAACCATCCGAAGACGATCGCGTCGACGATACTGCCGTCAACAACTTGCCCCTGCGTGGAGACTACACGCGATACACGTCGTTGGTAGAATGCCCGCGCTGTTTCATGGGGACGCGTGGCGAAGCCATCTGCCCGACGTGCCACATGGAGCTCTCAGATGCAAACATCGCGGATGAAGAAGCCGTAAAGGGTCAGAACCTCCATCGTCGCGGATTGTCTCTCTCGTACGTGCTCGTTGCCGCTGCGGTGTTCGCATTGACTGCACCAATCTTCTACTCGATGGGCCGACGCTCAGTTTCTGTCGCCCAGGCAGCTCAGACTGCGGACCTCGCAGCCAGCGCGCAGCAGGTCTGGCGAGGTCTAGACGAAACCACGAGGCTATCGCTCAAGCGTCGTGACTATATGACGCTGCTCAACCCTGACAGCGTCGGTAGGGTTGTCGAAGTTTCGTTTGCCCCAATTCCAATTGTCGGTCAGACGGCACCCGCCGGGACGCCCGATCTCTCACTCCTATTCAAGGATGGGGATGCGTGGAAGAATCTCACTCCGAATACCCGGCTACTTGTTATCGCAGCTCTCGCGAAATACCACCAGGCATTTCTCGGTGATGCGGCGTACCCGGACTCGACGAACTTCGCGGTTCAGATCGTCGCACCGGACGGTCACGGAGGGCTACGTCGCCTTGCGCGCCGCGATCGTACGGGGCACCTCGATGTTGCTGGCGACGCGGCTGTCTCCGACTCCGCGCACTAACTAATAGAGATCCGGCCGATGCCCACGATTAATGCAGCCTCCGATCGAGTGATCCATCCTGCGCCCAAGCCTTCGCTTCGGGTCCGATGGATCAACGCGTCTTGGTTGCTACGGTCTGCTCTAATCGTAGGGGCAGTGGTGGCGATGCCAGTTCTTGCATTCATGATCGCGTTCTCTGTGAACTTCGGTCGAGTTGTGATTGGTAATGCTCAGCCGGGCCCCGTTACGACCGCGTGGCGCACAGTCGGTCTCGATTCAATAACTGCTGCAGGGATGGTCGCTGCTGACACACTCGGTCCAGTTCCGGCAATCCTCGACTCGCTCGTGCCGCAATGGCAAGACCGTGAGAATAGCGTATACCCCCACTTAATCGTTAAGGCCACAGCGCTACATGGCGGGGATGTCGCGATCGTGCTCAACCCGAAATTCTACGAAGTCGTCTCGCCTGAAGATCAGGCTGCTCGCGTCAACGAAATGCGGGAATCATGGAGATTCGTGCTCGCAACAAGCGGGGCGTCGTGGCCCACAGATGGCACATACCCAGCACCACGCGTCATCGTGTACCGACTCGTTAGTGAAGGACCGCCGCCGAGATTCGCCATCGTCGCATTCGGTGATTCCGCTGCGCACACTCTGTAACCAACACGCTACTATGTCACGCTCATTGCTCGGCCAGTCATTCTTTATTGTTACCGCCCTTTTCTTCGCGGTAACGTCGGCCGCACACGCACAGCAAGCTACCGACCCTGACGCGTCGTCCGGAGGCGTGTTGCCGGTCCCGTATATCATCCCGCGGACGTCAACTGTGGATCAGGTATCGACCTCGGATAAGAAACGACTGAAAGGTGAATATGTGAAGCGGAAAGCCGCCGAGCGCGACACGATTATGGTCCTCGCCAACGCCCTTCCAGTCGCACCATCGACTCCAACGACACTCGCGGCGACAGCAGCCTTCGCGCCACGGGCATCTGCCGTTATGCGTCCACAACAGCAATCCCACCAGTCGTCGGCGCCAGCATACACTGCGCCAGTCCAGCCCGCGGCCGCAACGCCGTTGCCAGCGAGAACTGAACCAGCCTTCACCGAACCGCCAAGCACTGAAAGAGCGCAAACGGAACCCACACAGGTCGCTACACAGCCGTCCTCCGCTACGCGTACAGCGCCAGCGGCGACGTCTCCAGCACCGGTTGCTCCGCCATCGACCGTTGTTCAAGCCCAGATCGACGACGAGATACAAGACACCACTGCAACCGTAGCTGACTCCACGGGTGAGTACTTCATCATCCGGCCTGTGCTCAACGGGACCAAACTCCGGCCAAGCACAGTCAATCGAGTTGTCGGGTTGGCCGCGGAATATTCGCGTCGCTCGCTCGATGTCACTTACATTCTTGCAGTAGAGGCAGCTCCACGCGATGACGATGCAACTGATGCTCTCCTGGACCAAGCTGATGCTCTCAGGCGAGATCTGATCGGTGCCGGCGCCGACGAACAGCATGTGATCGTTCGCGATGCGCCTCCAACGGGGCCCAAGTCTTCCATCCGAATTCTCCTTCGTGGCCCACGGGTTACTGCGCCCAAGGCTGGGGCGGAGTCATCAACGCCCACCGCACCAGTCGCCAACTCGCTCTAGGACTGATTGGATGTGGCTGTGCTCACCGACGACCGCGGGGCGTATCCTAATGATGAGGAGCCGCTTGGCCCGACTGGGGCAGGGGCGAATTCATCTACCGAGGATCGAACGATGACGACAACCGTCTCACCATTGCCGCATCCCGGCGCGATTTTCGGGCCTCGATTCGTGCGTTTTCTGGCGTGGCTCGCTGTGGCCATCATCTGCTGCTCGGTTGCCTCTATTTACTCGGTGGAATCAGCACGAAGTGTTGGTAGCTCGGCGACTACGTTTGACATCTCAATAACGGCCGCGATCGCGATCGGCATGTGGATCGTTTGCTTGATCCCCGCTGCCTGGCTTCTGCATGGCCGTCTCGGTAAGCGGATGCTTCCCGAGATCTCCTACGATGTCCGTTCGTTCGCCTGGCGGTTGTACGACAGATGGCACGACGGATCGCATGCGGATGCGCCTCATGGCGCCGCACTTGACCAGAGTGACCCAGTTCCGTCATTCGAGACGTACTACAACGTCGAGCCAGTCCTTACGGCTCATGCGGCGCCTTCGGATGCTTCGCCCATCACTATCCCCGGGCATCTTCGCACAAGCCGGCCTGAAAGCCTGCTGCTCAACGGCGATGTGTTGCCATTGGATAGCGACGGAGGATCGCTCACAGAACCCTGGGCCGTCGGCGCCTTCTTCGATGTGGTCCAGAATGGCATCACTGGTGTTCGCCTCGATAGTCACACCGCCATTGCGACTGCCCGGAAGGATACGCTGGACATCGGCGTGCGAATCGCCGCTGAGATTGTCGGTACGAAGATTCCCGCCCGACTACGGGAAGGTATTGAACAGCGGCAATTCTTGGTCACTGCATGTGTTCTCAAGCACTACAGTGCGGCGTCGGCAGATGACGTGCGCACCATGCTCATCACACGAGGCTATGAGCCGCACGTCGTGTGGGGAGCGGCCGAAGCGTACTTGTCAGGTTATTACCACTGCAGGAGTTGGGAGTCCGCGAAGGCTATGGGACCACGTTTGCTCCGCTTGCCACCCCCTCCACGATTGTAGCAGTCATCGCCTATTCGTGTTCGCACTTTCGTAGTTCACACAGATCGGTCTGAGTCCCGATCATTCACTTCTGACCCTGAGTTCCTATGTCTGCTCTCGCTGCCATTCTCAATCCAAAGCGCCTCGCCGCGATCGTCACAGTCATCGCAGTATTCAACTTCGTCGCCGGTTTGGCTTCGATTGCGCTAACGCCAAGCCCTGCATGGGGTGATAATCTACTACGTCTTCGCGAGGCCTTCGCGACTCCAGCACTTCTCCTGATCATTGCGGCGCTTGTGAGTACGAGTGAACAGCTCAACGAGAACTTTCGCCACTACGTGATCCCGTCATTATCTCAGGGACGGCGATCCGCGTCGGCAGATGAAGCGCAGTACCCCTCGCCACGCGCTTAGCACTTGGGCCGCAAAGTGAGCCAGCGATCGGAGAAGCGAAACGGCTGGTGGCGCATTTTCGTCCCTGGCGCTGGATTGCCAACTACGATTTCGGAACGTCTGCCAAACAGAACGGAACGAGATGGACGTGCAATCGATCCGCTCGGGTCACGGGTCGACTCTGTCCTGGCGGAGGATCCTGCACTCTGGACGGAAGATGACCGTGAGGTAGTACGGACCGCCCACGTTCGCATTTCTAACGACTTTCGCGGCGATTCGGCTGCTCGAGTACTACCGCAGGATCGTCTTCACAAGATGTATCGCCAGTTGCTCCGGTGGTTGATCGCGCCAGTGGTGTTCTTTGCAGCGTTACACATCTGGGGCCACCTACTCCCGAGCCTCGTGACCGGCGTGCTCCGTGCGCTGAACGAGCTCGTACTCGCTGGGATAGCGGCCGCACTGCTGGTGATAAGTCGAAACTTTCGCTACCACGAGCTCGCAACCGCGGCCGCAGTGGCTTCCAATGAATCGGATGGAATTCGAAGACCGGCCGAGGATGGCCCACGGCGGTTGGTCAGTGATCCCGAATCAGTGGTGCAGGACGTAAGGCCAAAGCTACGAATAGTGGGTAAGGTAGATCCAGGTGCGTAGACTATCGGCGGCAACTTGCCGACACTTAGCATACAGGTAAATTCGGGAAGTGAGGGCAGTCTATCATGATGCCTCGCTTCCTAACAAATCGTAGGACTGACAACTCGGGTTTCACGTCGTAGGACTCCATTTCGTGGAGATCCTGCTCATGTCGTGCATGGACCGTTGAATGACGGGGCCCATCCACGGCGTATCAAACGCGCGACCAACGCGCTAACAGGAGTCTGTAATGGTTCGGTCTTCCAGCTCACACAGCGCTGATGACAGCGTCGAGGTGCGTAACACAATCCCTCGCGACGTCCGCACGCTTCACTCCCATACGGCCACGCCTGTCGCAACGACGATGGCACCAGTGCTCTCACCGCCGGTCCTGGCACATCCGCACTCCAAGCGGAAGCGTCGCGGTTTCACACTGATCGAGATCCTCATCGCGCTTATCATACTCGGCGTTTTGTCCGCAATGACCGTCCCGGCCATCAAGGATTACCTGGCTGGCGCGAATGACGCGACGATGAAGGACGATCTCGAGAAGGCGATGGCTGACGGGCATCTGTACTTCGCCCAGAACAACACCTACGCCGGCTATCCAACGACGCGCGTCAAGGTGTCGCCGAACAACACTCTCACGGTCGTCAACGCAGACGCGACAACGCTGAGCCTCAAAGTGAGCAACTCGTCGTCGAACCGAAACTGTGTTCACGCAACCGACGAAAACCCTGCGCTCGTATGCGCGAGTAATTAAGAAGTTCTGGCAGACCGAGTACGGTAGGAAGACCGAATCCAAGTGCACACTCCGACACCGCGTCGGAGTGTGCCTTCGGCGCTTTATACATCATCAACAGATTCGAGGGTACGGTCTCGTATGAAATCAGCTTCCATGAATATCCGCATGTCACCAATTCGACGGCGCGGCTTCACGATGCTCGAGATTCTGATTGCCCTCATCATCATCGGAGTACTTGCGGCGATGGCGATCCCACAAGTGAGTGGCTCCGCGGGCGCATCGCGCCAGGTCAATCTCAAGCAGACCGCTAATGACATTGCGAGCGGTCTTGAGGCGGACTACCTCCTGAACAAAGGCTATCCGAGCACCGCAGGTTCTTTTGCAGCTGCCCACGCTGAGCTCCCGCGAATCAAAGTCTCCGGTGTAGAGTGGGGAGTATTCAGTACCACGCCCGATCGTTCCGGTGCGATAGTCCAAGTGCGTCCTTTGACGAACGCAGCCGACTCCTGTAGTCTCGGGGTAGGTTCGCTTTCATCCGCGGGGTCCGTCTGCACATTATGACGTTATGCGCACAACGTCATAATGATTTGATCTAGGCTCCCACTCCCCGCGGGACTGCCGGTACTGGACCCAGGCTCCTACACTCGCCTATATTCGCGCCAAGCCGAGCGCCGGGCGTATCCTTCTAATGCATCTTTGATGCGCAGCCGGCAACCCTCTCAACGGAGATCCCATGACGAGCGATACAACGTCGCCCGAATCAAATGAAACTGACGGAGGTTCTCCGCTTGGCGAAACACCGTTAGACGCTGAGGTCGGGACGTTGGATGTCGCCGATTCGTTATTCCATAACGCGCCGATCCAGCCGCCTGCGAAGGACCGCTCTGGTGGGGCGACTGTACCAGAGTCCAACGGTTAAGGCATCGATGGCGAACTCCCTTGAGACTACGCTCGCGGCCGTGCAATCGTACGCAGTCGAGAAGGGCGTGCCGTTAATCTTCGGCATCGTTAGAGATCCAGAGCTGGCGATGGCGACAATCCAGGTAGGTTCCGATACGGACGATGAGACAGGCCCGGGCCTCGGGACTGGCGACGACGTAACTGATTTCCTCGCTGCTATCACAGCGTTTGATATTCAGGCTTTGGTGGCGACCGTGCTACGCGTGGAAGCGGAGGAATGGGAGGACGCGCAGGCTGCTTGGGCTGCGGCTGATTCAGAACTAGGCGAGCAGTTTGCAGGGCACTTGACGCATGCGAAAGAGACACTGATTGCTGCAGGTGATCCGGTTGGCCATATCGCGGAGCTCACTCTATCCGCAATCACGCAGCAACCATCAATCTTCATTACCCAACGGATCCTGGCGCCCTGGTACTACGTTGTGGTCGGGTACGACAGCATCTTGTCGCACATTCGAGGAGACGACGAGGGGGCCGACGACGAAAACCCACACACCGTCGCGCGCCAAGAGGCTTGGCGTCGCCAGGAGGAAGAGAATCAGGCGCGCGCGGCCGAACACCGGAAGTGGTCCGGAGCCAAGCGCAGCGAGATCATCACGCAATTGGCTAACCATCCCAAATTCCCAGCCTGCAAGAAAGAGGAAGCGCGAATGCTCCTATTCTCGCGTATCGTCGGCGACACAGAAGTCCCCCAGGACCGCGAACTGGTACGCACAATCACGAGAGAAGCGCTCGCGTTGTATGATCTTGAGGTCCGCGGTAATTAGGACGCTTTCACTACCGGCACCTCACTGATCCGCGTCGTATATCTCGGCGAGAGCTTTGTCCGTCTCATTTGCCAAGGTTGCCCGAACCCCTCCGCAGCCAATCGAATCGTAGAACGGCCATAACGATTGTTGATCGTGTCGATCGCTCCCATCACGGCATCGCCACGTGGATCCGGATCGTCGAACAGAGTCCCGATCACTCCGGCGGCTGGCTGCAGGTCGAGTAGTATCACTCCTGCTTTCTTGTAAGCATACCCGTCGCGATAGATCATGTCGACGGCGCGCCGAGCCACGCGACCCAACGCCAGGCCGTTATGGGTTGCAACGTCAACAGTCAACGTGATCGCATTGCTGTATTGCGGATCCTCCGGTTTGAAACGATTCGTGCTGATGAAGACGTTGACGCTACCCGCAGCTAGGCCAGATCGCCGTATCTTCGCCGCCGCGGTGGCCACGTGGCTCGCCACAGCCTCCCTCAGTCCCCCAGCGGTTGTCACAGCATTACCGAAGGATCGCGAACAGCAGCAGCTCTGACGTGCAGGTGGGGCAAGTTCCAGAGGGATACACGCAATCCCGCGCAGCTCGAACACCGTTCTCAAGCCAACAACGCCCATCTTCTTTCGTATCCACCTGTCATCCGCGTTGGCCAACGCCAGCGCCGTCTTGATACCGTTGAGACCGAGCATCGCCGCGTACCGCCGCCCGATCCCCCAGACATCTCCAACCTCGGTTCGCTCGAGTGCTGCCGTCCGATACCTTGTGCCAACGAGATTGAGAACGCCACCGGTTTTGGCGGACTTCTTCGCGAGCCTGTTTGCAATCTTCGCAAGAGTCTTGGTCTCCGCGATACCAATACCGACCGGAATTCCCGTCCACTGCTGTACAGTGCGCTTGATTTCACGACAGTAAGCGGTGAGATCACGATCGAGGAAGCCTGTAAGGTCCAGAAACGCTTCGTCGATCGAATACACTTCTACGTCGGGCGCGAATTGTGAAAGCGTAGCCACAACTCTATGAGACATGTCACCGTAGAGCGCGTAGTTGGAAGAGAACACAACAACATTCTCTTTCCGAATCAATGATTTGATCTTGAAGAACGGTGCGCCCATCGCGATGCCCAACGCTTTCGCTTCTGCAGATCGCGCAATCACGCAGCCGTCGTTGTTGGATAGCACGATGGTTGGGTGATTGGCAATACTCGGCTGGAAAACCCGTTCGGCCGAAGCGTAAAAGGCGTTGCAATCGACCAGCGCAATCGCACGCGTTCCCGGCGCGACTAAAGTATGAGAATAATCTTCCGTAGTGGCGGATCTGATGGACGCCCTATCCATGCAACGTCACCTTATGAAGTGCATACGTAACGACACCCCATACGACGACGTCTAGCGACTCTGACAGCGGAATATCTGGATATCCCGGATGCTCAGCCATGAGCGTCCAAGTGCCGCGGAGATTCCGCAATCTCTTCACGGTCAGTTCGCCGTCGACGGCCGCGACAACCACCCTTCCGGCGTTTGGCGTCAGGCTCCGATCAACGATAAGTAGGTCGCCTGGATGGATCCCGGCCTCTGTCATCGAATCACCTGAGACGCGCACCATGAAAGTGGCTGGTGGGTTCGTGATCAGATGGCGATTCAAGTCGATCGTCTCCTCGAGGTAGTCCGTCGCCGGGGAGGGGAAGCCCGCCGACACGGAATCGGAGAACACGGGGATAAAGACTGGCTCCCATTCTGCGCCGTCCAGTTTGAATAGAACCTGGAAGTCCGGCTCGGGTATTCGCAAAGAGGCCATCCTCGAAGTTATCCCGAACAGACACCGAAAGGGAGGGCACTCTCACGAGGGGTGCTCTCACACCGGGCTCCAAACCAAGGCATATGCGCCGCCGACCCATGCCCTGAGAGCGCTGGAGTGAGAACTACATGTGGTGACGGCTAAATTGAGGGATGCCCGACTCGGCCCGTCAACACCATGACCTGCATCGCAACGCCGAAGCCCCTATAGGCGGCGCAGACATGCTGCGAACCTCGGGCTACCGGAGCACCGACACCGACTGGAAGAGGTTCTGGTACGCTTCGGACGAGCAGATTCCTATCGAGTTTGGAGGCTTCCTCGTGGACCCGGAGGGACAGTACGGGCACGTACTCAACCCAAACGCCCGGACCCTTGAGGCGCTCGACGACATAGCGTGCCTCGTGTTGCTTGGCGAGCCCGGTGCAGGGAAGTCGACTGAACTCAGACGCTACGCCAACCGACGTAACCATGCCGCATCGGAGGAGCGCCCAGCAGCGCCTCTCGATCCATCCGATGCACCGCTTGTTATCTCCCGAAATCTAGCGGACTACGACAGTATCTCCGACCTCGTGCACGACGTCGTGCATGCTCCTGACGTACCCGGTGCGCTGCAGGCGGGACGTTCTGTCACACTCTTGCTGGACAGCTTCGACGAGGCGTTGCTCGCTGTTGTGCCGCTTGCTACACGGATCGTGACGGAACTCCAGCGCCTCCCGGACGCGGCGCGGCGAGCGAGGCTCCGATTGCGCCTCGCCTGTCGTTCGTTCGAGTTCCCAGACGTGCTGCGTAGTGCGCTCAGTGAGTTGTGGTCACCGGATGAGTTTCGCGTCGTGGAGCTCTCGCCACTGCGCTGGCGCGATGCCACTGCCGCAGCATCGGCGCGGCTGGGCGACGCTGCGGCTGGGCGATTCATGGAACGCGTCGCTGAGCGTGAAGCAGTCCCTTTCGCCACTTTGCCTGCAAAACTCGACTTCCTCCTTCGCGTGTACGCAGAGCGGGGCGACTTCCCGCCAGGACAGGCGGACCTGTACTTGGCCGGCTGCCGCTCCCTTACCCAAGAAGTGAACGAGAGCCGATTGGCGTCGAGACGTGCAGGTGCGCTGGACCCAGATCAGCGCCTCGATATTGCCTCGCGTGTTGCTGCGGCGACTCTGTTCGGGAACCGACGGGCGGTCTGGGCTGGACCTGATCGGGGCGACGTGCCGTCGACCGACGTAACGATTGCCGCGCTCTTGGGTCGTGAGAGGTACGACACAGCCGCGCCCTTGGAAACGCGAGAGGTCATGGTGACGGACCGAGCGGTTCGAGAGACGCTCGGGACTGGCCTCTTCACCATTCACGGGGGCGCTAATCGTGTCGGGTGGGCTCACCAGTCCTATGCGGAGTTCCTCGCCGCGCGCTGGGTAGTGCGCCACGACCTCACGATCGAGCAAGTTGCAGCGCTGCTTGCCGATCCGGACGACGGCGAAGGGCGGATTGTGCCGCAGCTCCACGGCGTGGCGGCATGGCTGGCAGGCATGCGGCCCGACATCTATCGTCTGGTCGCGGAGCGCGATCCGCAGGTGCTACTCAACGCTGAAACGCGACTTATCCCAGCCGGCGATCGTGCCGTTTTGGTAGACACGCTACTCCGCGCGTCGCGGGAGAATACACTCCGGTGGCGCGGTTTTCTCGAACGAGTCAAGTACGAGCGTCTTGAGCACCCCGCGCTCGCGGCACAGCTCGCACCCGTGATTGCCGACCACGCTCAACCAGAGCATGTGCGCTCGTTCGCAATCGAGATTGCGGAAGGCTGTCATTTAGCTCCCGTCGCAGAAGTATGCGCCGACGTCGCGCTCGACGCCCGCGAGCCGGTGCGGCTGCGTGCCGAGGCGGCATCGCTCGTGGCGTGTGCTGGCGATCCGGCGGCGCATGCGCGGCTTCTGCCTCTGGCTACTACTCCGCTACCCGAGGACATCGACGACGACATCAAGGGAGCGGCTCTCAGCGCAACATGGCGGTCGCTTGCGCCCGATGCACTCTTTGCATGTTTGACCCGTACACGTCGGCCAAACCGCTCTGGTAGCTACGATGGTTTCCTGTTGATGCTCGCGCAATCACTCACCCCCAGCTACCTGGTGGAAGGGCTCAGGTGGGTGGATCACATGGGGCATGCGGGTGGTGTGGGCGCCTCCAATCTCGAGGAGCGCATACTGATCGACGCGGCCCGTCATGCTGAAAGTCCGGAGGTGCGTGCGGAGCTCGTGCAGATCGTGCGACGACGCATTACGCAGTACCATCCACTGATCGAGCGCGACGCCTTAAAGGAACTGAACGCTACGCTGACTGCCAATGAGGGTGCCCGTCGTGCGCTCGCGCGGGATTTGGTGGAGACTGATCCGCGCCTCGCTCTCCGGAGCCCTTTGGAGTTACCAAATCACGAAGGGGCAGGATTCAATGAGACCGGTACCGTCGGCGCGGTATCGGCCGACCCGAACATTGTAACCGACGCGACATCATCGGCGGAGACGATAGCTGGTGAGCACCACGCGCGCCGTATCGCGCAGAGCGTCGTGGGTTGGCTCGATCGCGATCACGCGGCACTAGTCCTCCCGGCGGACCTGCCCTGGGTAATCGAGCGCTGGCTCGCCGCCCCTGAGGGCTCACCCATCCGGGAGACTTGGGGTGAAATTGCTCAGCACCTCTTTGACCATACGAACTCGACGCACGTGGAATACCTCTATGCGCAGCGTCACGAGGTAACGATCGAAACCGCATTCGGTGCGTGGTTTCGGCCGATGCCGGTTGATGGTCCCGCGGCACGGCAGTACCATGATCACCAGCGTGAGGCCGAGCGTCGCCGCACGGAGCGCGAGGCGGCGCTCGTGCGTAGGGCGGTAACACCAGTCCCATCGGAAGCGCGTGTCGGCGAGATTCTGGACCACCACGAGCGCGAGGGCGCGCGCCACCGTTGGCCAGCATGGCCGGCTGTGGCGTGGGAACTAGGCCGCTCACAGACCGAGCAACACTCAGGTTGGGGTCCGGGCGACTTGCGCGAGACATTATTGTGGGGCACGCTCTCGCCCGGTACGCGCGATCGCATCCGGGCCGTAGCCAAGGAGTTTCTAGAGCGTGCACGCTGGCGTGGACGGGCGCCAAGTCGCTCCGTGCGATTTGATCCCGTCGGGGGCCCGGCATACCATGCGTTCCGTCTTCTCGACGGTGACGCATCACTAGCACCGGCGGTCTGGCGCCAATGGATCCCGGTACTGTGCGGTATAAGCCTTTACACGAACGACGAAGATGAGAGCGCCGCGCATCAGGCTTTGCTCAGGCGTGCGCAGGCGGTGGCGCCGCGAGTATTTGCGCGCACACTCGGCCGACTCCTTGATAGCGCTGTAGACTCCGAACGCAACGAGCAACGAGTAGAGCTCCCCGTCGATGCAATGCGTGCGGCGCTCGGCCGGCCTCGAGCGCCGCACAATCCGCAAGCATGGAACGGAGTCATACAGGAGCCAGGTGAGGCACGGGATCTCGCAGTAACGGAGTTGCTTGCACGGTGTGAGGCCATGGACACGCCAGGCTCGATTTTGGATGATCTCCTTGGGCCGCTACTCGCGCATGACGTGCCCCGTGCGCGAATCCTTGCGCGCGCCCTTCTTGCCAGACTGCCAGTTCGCGGTCCGCGCCGTGGGCGCTCACTCGCTGCAGCGGCAGCACTTCTTACTCATGCGCCTGACGCCGGTTGGTCCGACGTGTGGCCCGTGATGCTCCGCTCCGACAAGTTCGCGCACGAGCTTGTACGTCGCCTCCTCGCCTATCGGGAAGATCCTATACCTGACATCCGAGAGCGGCTTGGCGAGGATCAGGTGGCGGAGTTGTACATCTGGGTGGCTGGTACCTTTCCACCGCACGAGGACCCGTGGCACGTCCACGTATTCTCGCCAGGCTGGCGTGACAACGTGATTCACTGGCGGGATGGCTTGCTATCGACACTCGAAGGCTGGGGTACGAGCGCCTCCCTTGATGCTCTCGCGAAGGTTGCGCGCGCATTCCCCGAACGACCCTACATCTCGCAGCCATTGCTCCGCGCGCGAGCTGTCCTCCAGAGTGCGCGCTGGAACGCGCCGCCGATCTCTGACATCTTCGCGTTAGCCGAACAGCGTACAAGCCGTCTGGTTCGCGGCGGAGAGCAGCTCCTGACGGCCGTGGTCGAGTCATTGGAACGCTACGGCGCTCAGATGCAGGGAGAACTGCCGGCTGCACCGACTCTATGGGATCGATTGTCCCCGACTGAGTTTCGGCCGAAGGACGAGGGCCATCTAGCCGATGATGTCGTGCGGCACCTACGCCGCGACCTAGCAGCAACCGGTGTCGTGGTTGGCTGCGAGCTTGTCATCGACCGGGGAGTACGTGGCGTGAGTGCCGGTCGTCGCACAGACATTACGGTCACGGCGATGCCGAGCGCGTACGGAGCCGACCGGCACGCATTAGGTCCAGTGAGCTTGGTGATCGAGGTGAAGGGATCATGGCATCCCAACGTCCGGAGGGCGATGCGATCACAACTCGTCGACGGCTATCTCGCTGAGGGCCTGGACTACCGGTATGGCGTGTACTTTGTCGGCTGGTACACGTGCGACGCGTGGCGCGACGGGCCGGACAGAAATCGGAGCGCGCGTCTTGGTGCGCTCGATGACCTGCGGTCAGAGCTCACGCAGCAAGCCAGCGAGCTCTCTGACGCCGGAAGAACCGTGCGGGTAGTGGTAGTGGATGCTCACCTCTCGAACGATGAACCGGTTTCACGAGTGGCTCGACAGCAAAGCGATCGTAGCGCGCAGAGTCGGCGCACCGCAGCTAAGCGAAGATCCAGCAGAAGATCCGGCAACTAATGAACTCTCCAACGAGCCGCCGGCGCGGGCACAGCTGGTGCGTACCTCTCGGGAATGCCCGCTCATCGAAGTAATAATGCTGATTCCATCAGAGTCGGGACGGCCGGGTGGTCATACGCGGACTGGAACGGAACGCTGTATCCTAAGCCGATGCCGCGCGGGGTGGACCGACTCGCCTATCTGGCAGAATATTTTGACGTCGTAGAAGTGAACTCGACCTTCTATCGGCCGGCGACAAAGGCCGTCGTGGAGGGATGGATCTCGAAGACGGAAGACGCACCCGATTTCCGATTCACAATCAAACTCTGGAAACGTTTCACGCACGAGCGCGATGAAGCGTGGACAAAGGGGGACGAGCGAGAGGTGTGCGTAGCGCTCGACCGTCTACAACAGGCGGGAAAGCTCGGCGCGGTACTGGTACAGTTCCCCTGGTCGTTCAAGCGCACCGAGGAAGATCGAGCTTGGCTCGCCGACATTGTGAGTGCGTTCAGTCAATATCCTCTCGTTGTCGAGATACGCCACGAGTCTTGGAATGTACCGGAGTTCTACGAATCACTCGCAGAGGGCGGTATCGGGTTCGTCAACATTGACCAGCCGCTCTTCAAGAAGAGTATCAAACCAAGCGCGAAGGTGACATCTGCTGTCGGATACATCCGCGTGCATGGGCGCAATTACAAAGAGTGGTTTCGCAAAGAAGCGAACGTGCAAGAGCGCTACGATTACCTCTACACACCTGAACAATTAAAGCCGTGGGTTCAACGTGCAGAATCGATCGCAGAACAAGCGAAGGAAACGTATGTCATCACGAACAATCACAGCTTGGGCAAGGCTGGCGTGAATGCATTACAAATGAAGTCAATGCTCGCGCATAAGAAGGTATCTGCGCCACTCACGCTGGTTTCGACCTATTCTGGCGAACTCGGCGGTTTCGTGCAAGCGAGCTAGCTCATATCGTCGGTCGAGAAAGGGCTAGAATCGTACAGGTGTGTTACACCCCAGTGGTAGTGAGACTGCCACTCGTGCGAAGTCGCTCAATGTGGTTGACACGTGGTAGCGTAGGTTAAAGGGAGAGAGTAAAGCTCGTTGGCGAGAGGTTTATCTTCCCCGCCGGCGACCGAGCAATGAATTTCTGAATACAGAGCAGGAGATCCATATGTGTGGCCGCGCATCACTCGCGCTCGATGAAGACGAGCTCACTGCCTACTTACAATCAGTTGGCGTTCCAGCGGCACCCACACGCCGTCGACCGCGATACAACATCCCACCCCAGGATGATCTCTTGCTCTTCACCGAACTGGGCGACCACCGGCGTGAGTCCAGAATGATGCGATGGGGCTTAGTGCCGTTTTGGGCGAAGGACCCAAGCATTGGTAGAAAGCTCAGCATCGCCCGCGCTGAGACGGTTGCAACTATGCCGGCATTCCGGAGCGCATTCAAGAAACGTCGCGGGTTGATCGTCATCGATGGATTCTTCGAGTGGCATCGCGATCCGGACGGGTCGAAGACGCCAATGCGGATTGCCAGACCCGACAACGCACCCTTCACACTCGCAGGACTTTGGGAGACATGGGGCGAGGGAGATAAGCGACTCATCACATGCGCGATCATAACGACGACACCAAATGATTTGATGGCACCGATTCACGACCGCATGCCTGTGATCCTCACCGGCGCCGCGCAAGATGCTTGGCTGGATCCGACAGCGAAGGTTGGGTCGCTGCAAGATTTACTGATTCCAGATCCGAGCGATACCCTGCACGCATACGAGGTATCGCCGCTCGTCAACCGTTCAAGTAATGATGGACCTGAATGTTGGTTTCCAGTATGAGTGCCGACTCTATCTACAGCTAACCGGCAAACGTGACGAAATGACCGCCAGACCGTTTTCTACCGCTTCAGCCAAAAAATGCGTACAAGGATGATAATGACGGCGATAATCACGATGCGTTTCCCAGAACGCAGGAGCAATGCGATCAACCTGTATGCTAGCGCGCGGCCCGCAGTGTTTACTCCTACAGGAAGATCCCCGGCGACGTAATCGCGTTCCCACTCTGTCGGCGCACCAGAGGTATCGTCAACTCCCGAAGCGAAGAAACCACCCATGCCTCGATTGTCCATTTGATCCTCATACGAAGCAGCCTCACGATCCTCCTCCGACGTTTTCCACCAGTCTCTAGCCCGGATACGCGTCTCAGCTTGAATATGAGGAATCGTGGTACGGGCCTTCGCGATAGCTTGTTCCGCAGTCCATGAGCCCAACACGCTCCCGACGATATCCCAATCCTCGCCGTCGGCAGGCATGTACCTTTCAATGATCCAGCGCTTGATCAATCCCACAAAACGCTCCGTTGCAAAAAATCAGGGGGTAACGCGTTTTAAGCGAATCACACCTAGACCGATTTGGTCATCGCTGGATCGTGGACCAGGCAACAACGTGATGATCATACAACTAACCGGTGCGTTGCCTACTGGATCGTGTGGAACTTTACTGCTTGTAACTCGAAGGGGATTCTCCCGCACATCGCAAACGGTTACCCGATTCTTGTACACTGGCGTGACTTGATACCAGTAGACGAACTCGGGTTGGCCTTTTCCAATTACTCCTTGCGATGCCGTACCGTCAGATCGAAATGTGCGAATCAGCGTTTCACCATCCAAGTCTGCACTCCAAACACCAACGATACTGGTATCGCGATTCGTTATTGAACGTGCGGCGTTGATCACTGCGCTTACGGACGACGGGCAGCCAGCGCACTGAGGCGACTGCGGTGGAAGCCCGCCAGTTGAGCGCGCCGTAGCGAACCAAAGGCTATCGCCTTCAATTCGGCGCTCTATTGGAAAATGGTTCACCGGTTCAGCGTCATCAAAAGCTGCGGCCGCCGCGGCAACTGGACCGTTGGTCCCGACAGTGCCATCCTCATTTGCCTCGACGTCTGATCCCTCGCTGGCCGTTGTAGCCGCGTCCGGGTCTACACTCATTGGAAGCATGGACCGCCAGCGCTCTGCGCCGAATGCCATCGTAAGATGCGCCTCGGGAGTAACACGATCAGCAGCGAGGACCATAACCTCACAGTCTGCGTGGCCAGCTCCGAACGTTAGGCATAAGCGGCCACGCGTGGTCGTACCTGGAAGTAGGGAGAGGCTCCACCGAAAGTCTTGAGACGAAGTGCGACCGAAAATACAACTCGAACTTGACCGCGATACAGCACACGCAGCTGTAGCTGCGGTGTAAGCGCGCGTGCCACGGCCACCTGTCGAAAACACTAGCTGGCCAATACGAATGCTGCCATCTGGCGCGGTGATAACACGTTGCCACGGTAGTGAGATAAGCAGCCTTGTCGCGCCCAACGGCGGATGCTCGTTGTTCTGGGAAGGCTTGGATTGCCCTCGAACAACAGGTGCGCAAAGAGCAACAGCCATCAATGAATACATGGCGCGGCAACGTGTTTTAATCATCAGAACTCCCGCTTGTCATGAGGGCCGAACAGGCCGTCTTCATCTATATGGAGGGCCCATAGATAAGGAGTATCGGACGATCGGGACTGGCAGCGCAGACCCTTTGAGTGTAGACGTCCCGGTCAACTGACGGGTTAGAGTCCCACGCGCCCGGCGGCGTCACGTCGCCTGAGATCCCGGACCTGTCGATATTGTCGTGCGACGGAGATCGAACGATGGCCGCTCTGCTCCATGATGTCAGCCTCCGGAACGTCCTGAAGATACGCTTCAGTCATGAAGCCAGATCGTAGGCTATGACCACCGTATAATTTTGGATCGAGCCCTGCGCGCTTCGCTCCATCTTGGACGATCCGTGCGATAGCACGATCGGAAAGACGTCCATCAAGCACTGTTCCGTATTTCGAGACCCGACGGAATAGCGCGCCAGTTGTTATGCCGCCCGCCTTCCGCCACAATTCAAGTGCCCGTACCGGACATGTGTCAGGGTGTTCGCCGGCGAGTATGACTTTCAGCATCCCCTGGCCCTCCTGGTCAGTCTTGCTTCGGCGGACTGTTACCACTAGGCGCTTCGGGCCTTCTGCACGGCAATCCGTGACGTCAAGCGAAGCGAGTTCAGAGCGGCGGAATGCGCCGGCCCATCCGAGCAAAAGGATGGCCCTATCACGCACGGTGTGCAGCGTCGGCGCGACCGGCAGCATGGCTCGCAGCTGCTCGAGGATGGCGGCTGTCTTCTTCTCGGGCGGCCGCCCTAGCTCGCGCCGCATTCCGCGGCGCTGGCGCTGGACGATCGGATGATCAGCGGGGGACGGATACCCGGCATCCAGGTGGTACCACCGAATCGACGCGACGTGGCGCTCGATCGTGCGTACCGACCGGCCGGCTTCAACCTCAGCCTGCAGGTACAGGTGAAGGGTGACGGGATCGGCCGGACACACCGTGAAGTAATGCGCTTCACACCAGCTGCTAAAGTGCGCCCAATCAGATGCATACGCCCGCCGGGTGTTGGCGGAGAGCGCCGCTTCAACGTAGCGCTTGGCGCCCGCGGCCAGCTCCTCGAGCTCGGTGCGATGGGCCGCGCTGAGAAGTGGACCAGCGACGGCAATAGCCGTCGTAGTCGTCTGACTCTCACGCTCCGGCACTACCTCAGCTTCGTCGTGGCTATCCGTTGGAAGTTGATCTACCATTTAGTATCTGGTTGGTACGAAATCCGAGTTATACTCTCAAAGTTAGCATCTTAATGTCCGATAGTCTACGTCCGATAAGGGAGGTTATCGGACGGAAGAAAAGGTAACAGAATTATAATTCCGTTACCCATACAAGTCAAACATCCGTATATTGCCATCAATGGACATCGGGATGATCTCCACGGAAGCCTCCGGGCCTCTGCCGGCCAACGAGCAACTGATGCGCGAATATCTCCTCGCGAGCAAGAATCGGCTCGCTGCAGGCTCGGTCCGACAATACGAGGAAAGCCTCGGTGAGTTCATTGACGCACTCGGTGCCACCGCCTTGGCCGATGTCTCTGCATCAACCGTGCGCACCTATTTCAATGAACGAACGCGGGAGATGGGTAACGTCGCGGATTCGCGCCGATGGGCACCACGTACTGCTGCAAAGCACCACACAGCGCTTCATCGGTTCTTCATGTATCTCGTGCTACATGAACACGTTGCCGGGAATCCCGTTGACGGTTATCAAGTGCCGCGATTCGAAGTGACAGAGCAATCGACGGTTCCCGACAGCACACTCGACTTACTGCTGCAGTATATCGAGAAGCAAATCCCTGTTCCCAAGGATTCCGAGGGATCGGAACAGCCGGAAGATGTGGCGAAAACCAAAACCCCCAAATTCGATAGCCATACCGCGCTCTACATTCTCGACGCCGCACTGTACGGGTTTATGCATGAATGGGGAACGCGAGTCACAGAGACAACCCACATTCAGTTCAGTGACATCATCTTACGTGGAGAAAACGAACTCTTCGCAGGCATTAGGAATACACGCGGAGCCGTCCGAATGTATCCGATTTCAGGAGAGCTACTCGTTAACTACATGCGTTGGATCGAACTGCGTGCAACCTTAGAGAAAGCTAAAGGTCACGAGAATTATCTATTCGTACATCCGTGGACTGGATGCCGAATCACACGGCAGAGGTCCAATAAACGGCTCAGAGTACTTGCCGGGGAAGCGGGATTAGACGAAACAAAGATCGCGACTGTAACTCCCCGTGAATTCCGGAGACTTGCGAAGGCAGGATTCCGGGAGTGAAGGGTCGTGTCAGACATCGGTGACTGCGAAACCGCGTTACCGTGTGCGATATTCTGATAATATGGGGCCAACATTTGACATCCCGACGCAATCAACCGCCAAGACGGCGCACCTACTGCCATTCCTACCGAATGTTCTAGAGCGAGTCGCACCTGAACGGGCACCGAAGCTCGAGATGTACTCAGAGGTTGTAGTACAAGTAGTAGATGCGGAGAAGCCAGCGATGTATGCAATGCCAGGTCAGAAAGTGATCATCCTAAGCACGAGGACAATTGATCTCGTCTGGGCAATGACCTATGCGCACTGGAGTTTCTACACGCGCTACTTGGTTGGGACAATGCCGTCAGGGACAACCGCTGATCTTACAATGATTCCAGCACTGAATTCGACGCGAGCTCTGCTGTCGTGGGCTCGATCAGAGATGCAGCTTCCGTCTGGTTCACTCTGGCCCAATAATCTACCGCACCCAGTTGCACGCTCCACGTTCTCGCCAATGGACGAAGCTACCGATGAGCGCGTAGTCGACGAGCTTACCTTCTTAGCGATCGCCTTCATGCTTCATCACGAGCTCGCACACATCTACACCTCACCAGGGATCAAGGAATACTCAATTGACCATGAGCGAGCCTGTGACCTCGCGGCAAGTGAGTGGATATTCGGAGAACGAGCCGCAGAAGGGGATCGCGCGACAGAGAAACGCGCAATAGGCTCTGCAGTAGCCTTGCTCTTCATTGCCTCACTCGATTTGACTCGAACCACAACGCCTAAATCGCATCCCATCGGTGTTGAAAGATTAGTGGACGTTCTCGACACGTGGATCGATGAGAGCCGAGAGTCTGTGTGGGCGCTGGTGTGCGGAATTTTAGCACTCCACGCAACGGACGCTGGCGTTAGTATTCCTCAAATCGAATACCCGAACTTTCGTGAGGCGACGATCGCCTACCGTGATGCTGTTCGCGCACGGTTAAACTAGACTGTGAACCATTCTGGGAAGGGCTTTCAATCGAGATCAGCGTCATCAATACCGGATTGTCCTTTCTCAATCGCGGGGACGTCGATGGTGCGTTGCAGTCGGTCGCCTTATTCGCGGACTGCTCCATCCTTCTGGATGGCGTGATCGGAGATATGCCGCCAGGACATCCGAAACGTCGTTCTCTGTCCAGTCAGGTCCAACGTCGTCGCTCCGTCCTTTGCGGTAGTACTCGAGATGATCCTGGGTTCCGCCCAATTCCACCAAGAAATCCGGAAGTTGAGCGCCTGTGATTCGCGTGATCCGTGAATCGAATCTGTCGAGCATCACCATTACATCGCCGATCCTGGTGACAGCATCGAGATAGTTATCGTACGCACGGAGTGTCTGTAGGGATATATACGCCGTTCCCGACTGACCACTGTACGCGCGGTCAGGACGAATAAAGAGCGCTCCGGCTCCGCGTCGACCTTCTCTCGCATGCGCGTCCATGTGCCGTAAGAGATTCACGGTTGCCTGCGCGAATCCAGACGGCGCGGAAAGAAGATAGTACGCTGTATGATCGTCAACCGTCTTGTAATCGTCGGACGTCGTGGCAAACCCACGCGACTGCTCTGGATTGGATATGGTCACCGCGCGGCCGCGCCAGTATCGAAACCGTCCGCAAGCATCATTGCTACCCGCACTCGCTCGGGAGGAAAGAACCTGCGCGTGACGTCGCCGTTCCGAGTGTAAGCGTCAAGTCCGAGCGCAATACCGAGTGTAGTCGGAGCTTCTGGATCCGGCCCTGTCTCACACACGAGAACACGATCCGGAGTAAGTATTGTCCAGCGCCGCACTCCCACGCTCAGATCATATCCATCGCTGCTTACAGCAACTACGGTCGGAATACGAGGACGGTCAGGAAGCACGACAGACCCACCAAGCCTCGCTACGACTGCGCGTATATCAATGTCGTGGTCTCTGGTGAGTGGACTCCCGTCCAGCGTCACATTCGACGCAAGACCGGCGATACCAGCATCGACATGACGGACCCCGTTCGGCGTTGCTACAATGACGCTCCATTCTCCCTGATCCATATCCAGGCTGGATCGAGCGAACGCGCCCATAAAGTCTGCAACCGCCTCAGCGGAGCCAAGGCCGGGTGTGACAACATCAGTGAGGACGCCCGCGGCATCAGCGGTCTCATCGCCATAAGGCCCCAGGCACGACTCTCCGTCGTGAAGGTCGGCGAACTCTCCGGCCCAGACTTCGAATGCCTCGGTGTGAGTCTTGGCGTCGCCAAAGTTGGTTGCCGGCGAGACTCGCACTCGGGATGATCCGCAACTCAGACATACGATGCGATCCACTATCGCCTCGCCGCCTATGGTTGTCGCTCCTCTGACTACGGCGATAGCAGCATAAGCCTTGTCCCCATCGTTTTGGGGATCAAAGTCGAGGGTTGCGACGACACCACCCGGCCACGGCCATGCCAGCGATACGTTGTCGAGCGCCGGCAATGCCGAAGCATCCCCGTCACCCCATGCCGCGGCGTCGGGGCGCGCCCCAGGCGTGGCCGCCATGAGAGAATGGCCCATAATCACTCCAAGTTGTCAGTCCTACAGATCGAAAACGGTACGTGTCCAGCTTGGTCCCAATTGAGGGCTTACGCTAGTCGCATAGACCGCCGATACTTAATCTCGGCAGGAACAACCGATCAGACAATACTCAATTTCGGATTTTATCCCGATTGCGAATTTGCATGATCACCTAATTGTAGGACGAACAACTCGGGAATTCACTACGGACGTGTATCGCCCGTGGCGCATCGTGCACGTTTCAGGAAAGTCCTGGAGTCGGCGTACCGTGCGCCATGAACGACGCCGGCCTCATTCCGCGTGCTATGATCCATCTCCAACATCTGCACTCGTTCGTATACTGGCTTGTCGGCAGCAGCGTCGTTGTCGGCTTCGCAGCCATCACGCTGGCCCCGCGATTCCTTCGCGCGGAGAAACGTCGGCGTGCGCGTAGCCAGTTGCCGAAATGGCCGCACGATTTTCCACTCAGAAAGACATACCTCTCGCGGAAGCGTCCGCCCGGGCCGGTATCGACGTACTCGGTGCGCGCAGAGATCGCGAAGCTCAAGCCGAGCGAGCGAGACTTGAAGACAATTCTCCACACGATTCTGCGTGCTGTACCACGGCGCATCGCCGGTGTTTTGGCCGAAGCCCCAGCTACGATCTATTGGGGCTTCCAGCGCATGGGGTGGTCAAAGTCTGGTGGCTACATCGCAGCACGTACATCACGGCAAATGTTCGGAGCTGGTGCCTTCCGGCTCGGAATCCTCGTTCCCGAAAATTGGTTCGAGCGTTGGTATCCGATGCAGGTCTGGATCCCGAACGATGAGATCTTCCGTCATCTGGGCGTAATGGGACCAACGGGGTCCGGGAAGACAACAACACTTTCGCTCGCGATACCGTGGATCGCCGCTACGTCAGGGCAATCGATATTCCTCAATGACGTGAAGGAACCGTGTGAGTTCTTTCCTTGGCTCGTTGACTGGTGGCGGTCATGGGGTCGCGAAACGATCAACTTTGCCCCACACACCCCGGCCGAGTCTCTGTGCTGCGAGTTACTACACTCAGCGCGCAGAGACGAGCTCGACATCATTGCAGAAGCGCTCATGTCTGCGGATAGTGGCCAGGAATCCGGCGCCGCTGGTGGTGGAAATAAATTCTTCGACGACGCAGGAAAGCAGTTCTTCGCAGGACTGATGCGAATGATGCGTTTCGCGCCCCGTCGCTATTGCACGCTCCCAGCACTTTTCAAGATTGTGGCGATGGGCGGGAAGGCTCTTGTCGAGTTCGCGGTCCGATTGGAGTCCTACATGCCGGAGGTACCACAGGTTGGCGTGGCGCCATCGTCCGATGGTCGTTGGGCCTCAGAGGTCGAACGTATCAAGTGGGAAGAAGTGCGGGACTCTTGTAGATCTGTCATAACATCCGCACCTGCAAGGCTCGAAGCCGACGGTGTGCAGGCCCGCACCCATCGCGGTACGCGAAGCAATACCACGCTCGCAACCGCTCTCGATATTGTCGATCGGTCCGGTTACGAAATCCATTGCCGGGTTCGGGAATCTCGTGCAATGGTATGGCCACGCGGTAAGGAGTCAACACCAAAGCCGGCACCAGACTTCGCGTCGACTGCCTGGAAAGAACGCGAGGCAGAGCTCGAGCAGATTTGGCGCGCCCGTGTGCGCGAGTGGCGCGATCTGATGGGGACGCTCGGCACGACGTTTCGTCAACCGGAGACCACGTTTGAGAACATCGTTCTCTCGACGCAAAATTCGCTCAAGATGTTCGCGGATGACATGGTAGCGACGGCGTTCAGCCATCCGGAATTCGACTTCCGATCCGTAGCGGACCGTCCAACCCTTTTTACGGTCGGAGCCCCACTCTCACGGGGCGCTGCGGGCAAGTTCATCGCATCCGCCTTTTCCAAGCTCGTCTTGAACACAGTGTTCTCCCGTCGTCATAAGTCGCCGGACGTTGCTCTGCTGATGGAAGAGGCCCCGACGCTCAAGGATAAGGACCTTCCACAGACCCTATCCACCGTCCGTTCCAATGGCGGTGCTGTTGTTGTTATCGCGCAGAGTGACACACAATGGAAGGGGTTACTCGGCGATCTCGCAGGAACGGTTGACGAGAATTTGGTGAACCAGATCGCCCTCAAAGGCACTCGCGGTGACACTGCCAAGCGAATTGCGGAGCGCTTCGGCGTAGCATCTATCGAAAAGAAGAACCGTAATAAGAATCACGGCGGTGAATCAGGAGGAGGCAGCACCGGGACGTCGATTGAGCTCGTTGAGCGCCTACGTGTGAACGAAGTCACCGACGTTATGATCAACGGGGAATCGCTCGGTAAGCTCGGAGCCATGTCGTTTGGGACCGCTGCCGAACCGTTTTTCTTCTCGCTTCTGCAGTATTGGCACGACGAGGTTATGGTCAGCACACTCAATTGCACTCCCAACGCCGCCGGAGAGCTTAAGCCGCGTGAGAACCATCGCCCGTATCATCGTGTAAAGCGTACCCGCCTTACGCAGCGGTTGGGGGCTAATGGCTCACCCGAAAGTATTGCTGTAACAGACAGAAGCACGGGACAGGTTCATATGGTGCCACAGTTCGATGAGGTCCTTGGACCGGATGGAGTTGCGCAGTTGGATCCGCATGCTGTCGATCCACTTCGCGACACCATCGATTTCATCGAACCTCCCGACCGGCCCACCTACTATGAAATGGAGCCTGTCACGCTCGACGTCGAGGACCTTGTCGTACTCGGGATCACTCCCCCGAGCGCAAAGGAACTGAAAGAGATTCAGGAGCGACGTGAAGCGTCCGCGAAAAAAGGAAGCGCAAAGAGCAAGGCCGCGAACGGGGAGACATCTCAATCGAATACCCCGATGGGTGCAACGTCTGCAGGCCCGGGTGGTACGGCCGCACCCCAACCGGTGACGATCAGTACTATACCGGCGATCCGCTCTTGGGCGTGGTTATATCACAGCATTCTCGCGCTCGACAGCTCGTATCCACTCCAACAGCAGGCTATGCCTTGGGTGGAGTGGGAGGAGGGACGCCGCGGTTGGGTGGAGATTGCGCAAGCGACTGCGAGAGCCCGACTTGTCGGACCGACTGGTGGTGCTCCTGTAGTCGTGCGTCCGAACGCGGCCGGAGATTCACTTGTACCGATATCAGAAACGGAGATCGCAGCCCCACTTGCTGCGTATCTGTTCTTGAGTGCGCACGTTGCTCTCGACTTCATTTCGTGGACTAATCAGCATCTGCGGAGAGCAAAGTATGGCGCGCAGCCGCCGAATGAGGTGAGGCAGTTACTCACTGATCTCCAAGCTGAGTTGGATGACTTCTGTGGCGGTATCCAGGCCCCAGAGGCATTGCTTGCCCTCTGGACGGCATCAGGATCGACTATCTCGCCTCCCCTATGTATGGCGATGGACAACATCCTTGAGGATGTTAGGGACCGGCTGGGAGAGGCAACAGGAGTCGCAGAACTCGCTCGAAGATGGGCATCTGCGCGTGCGCGGTGGTACGAGCTGGCTGGCGATAACACAGTATCGCACACATCCGAAGTGGCATGGCGCTTCGCACTGGCCGAGGCAATCACCGACTTTGGTGCATTGTCACGCGCGTCGTTTCTCGACTTCCGCGCTATCACCGATCCTGCGATTTATCCAGACGACGCGCTCCGAAGCTTGCTCACAGATGATCAACCTAAGATCGACTTCCGTGTCAAGCGCTCGCTCCTGACTGATGTGAATTACGATTCCGCCGATGCGACGCAAGCGACTTCGCACACTTCGCAGGCCGGGCCTGGACGCACCGCACTGGCGGAGCTCCTCACGTCGCCAGTCGCGACGGCTGGACTCAAGTGGCTCACTACAGATCCGACGCCAGTGATCTCGCGCGTAGAAGAGCACATGGGAACGAGTCGAAAGTCGAACGCAGCGTAGCCACACCATCACTGCAAGACGGCCAACCTCATTTCAGTATGGGGTCGGCCGTTTGATTTCTCTGTGCGACTAGAGGACAGCTACATCTCGAAACTGGCGCTGCTCAAATCCAGGAGACGGTAGATAAGGCCGAGTACCCTTTCAACAGGGCCATGCATCACGTCGCGCAAACGTAGATCGGTAACAATTCCCACCATGAGCCGGTCGCGGGACGTTCCCGAGACTCCAATCGCTGAACTGATAACCGCGCGAGTACCGATAGGGGAGTCATCGACCTTACTCGTCCACGCGACTTCAGGGTCAGCCGCAAGCGAATCGAGCTCGATTGCTAGTATGTCGAGCTCCGCTGCATTGATCGAAGGTCCGTCCCGGTCGGCACGAGTGATCCAGAACCGATGGAGTGGCGGCCGCGCAGCCACGTCAGGATCGTCGAAGCCAGCAATGACATACTCAGCAGTCCACGCTCGAGGACCAATTGCCGGATCATCTGACACTCGGACAGTCGCGACAGGGATAATTCCACAAACAGACTCAATCATCGCAGCCTGCGCCGCATCCACGACGCTATCGAGCTCGCGGTCGATTGTGACATCAAGCGCGTCTGCCGGTGCGTGTGTTGGATCGTTCGTACTCTCAGAAGACTGGGGATAACGAAAGGTCGACATTGTCCTTAGAAGCCGGTTGTGTGGTTCGTGACCTGAATGAGGCCACAGTGCTGTACATAGAGGATACTCCCGGCGTAGCGAGACGCGCGTCTTTCCACAAACATGCAGTAAGCGCCGCTGGTCATAAGAGCATCCCGAATTGCATACTCGATCGATGCGGCGGCTCGTTCTCCATATCTGCCTGCACTTGCAACCCGGCGCTCAAGTCTGCCGTGGCCGACGCGTCAGACACTCGCTCATCACCCTGGGATGCAGCGATAGTCTCGGTCCGCGTAGCTTCGCGCTCTGAGTGCCACTTTGCGGCCGTTAACGCCACCTTAGCGCGGGCTGCTGCTGCAGTCGTGGTCTTCTGGACGTCGAAGATAGCCTCACGGACAGCCGGGTTGGCGAAAACCTCTCTCGCCCCGTCCACCAAACGTTCGGCCTGGCCTTGCGAGATACCACAGTCATGGGCGAGTTGGGGCAGCGGTAACGGACGGAATCCATCCAATCCCGTATGCAGCACGAACGCCACGCGGGATACGGTGGGTACGAGGTGAAGTCCATGGACGATCGGCTCAACCTGCTCCTCATCCACTGTATCCACCTCGTCCGTGGTAAGGCGGGCACCGAGCGCAGGGCCGACTTTCTTCCCACCGCCACTGTCAGGTGTCGCGTCGAACGACTGGGTCGATCCAAACGACTCGAGAAGCGCGCGGGCACGGTCAGGTGTCGTCCCTGAGCGTTTGGCAACAGCCTCGTAGAACTCTCGAGTCATCGCAGTCGACCGTTCACGCGATGGAGCTGGGTCGTATTCTTCTCCGCGTCGGGCAAACATCGTGATGTCGTAGTCAATCGCGTCGGCAAGCGCGCGCTCCATCGCACCGCGCGACACAGGAGGCGCACTCGCGATCGGGACGGTCTTTGCTGTCGCTGCACGCTCGAGAGTCGCCACCGGCGCGTCCGGCAGGACTCGGCAGTAGTGATCTGCGACAGCAACAAACAGCGACGCCCACGCTTCTGCCCGTACATCTGATGGGCCTTGTGGCTCTCCGCCCGCTCCGCTCGCATCAAAGAGCGCCGCGAATTGCGTATCATCAAAAGAAGATGGAAGCGAGAATCGCTCAACATCTCGATCGCGTTTGTACCCAGCACTCCGGACTCCGGAAGCACTCACCTGTTCTTTCCGGACTGCATCGCGAGCAATGAGCACGTTACTCCGCACCTGATAGGTCTTGCGACGAAGTGCCATCGCCCCCTCAAGTTGTGCCCGCTGTTCCTTAATCTTGGCGCCGAAGTGCTGCGCAAACAGAACGCCGAAGGGAACGCCGATATCCGTGTTGAACTCTTTTAGCGTTGAGGCGAGTGCTGTGTAGCCAGCCTCCATCACGTCGGACTGATCGAGCCCCCTCTGTGTATGCCGTGAAGCTTGGCGCTCGATCCTGCGCGTGAACTCGTCAATCAACGGGGTCAGCTCGGTCTCGTCACCGCTTGTGCGCCAACGAACAATTCGCGCTGTGAAGTCGCGGTCCTTCCCCTCTACACTATCCTCATGTACCGACGAGTTTACCGGACGCCTCTCGGCGGCCGGGGCACCAGATGCGGAATTGCCCTCAAGATCGTAGGGCAACGATTCCCCAGGGTCCACCTGCTCAGACTCCTCCTCGCTGTTCTCGCGTTCGTCTGGATTAGATCCGTCGTATCGAATGGTCACGGCTATTCAGGGGCAAATGGCGATCGAGCGGAGATGTTCTCTCTACTCCAACACAGCACACTATGCGGCCAGTTTACGCCCCCGGCAACCCAATTCATCTCACGGATCCTTACAGAGTGTAGGGCCCGAAGCCCGGACCCAATGACATAACGGCATCGGTAAGCGTGATCTCCCCACGCATCACCCTGCAGCACGCGGCCGCGAGGAGCGATCGGGTACCGTGTTCGTACGCGATCTTGGTCAGTGACTCGAATTCCTTGCGGAGCAAAGCAACCGTGAACTCATCGCGAACGCTCACAACGGAGAATACGGCGACACGACCATCTGTTCCTTTGCCTTCGCAATGACTGCATCCAGGCGCCGCGGTGAGGCCAGGCCAGTCAACGATCTGATCGTCCAACCCCGGCGGAACGGTTGGACGTCCCTTCACGACACCTCGTGTAACTGGCACCGACGTCGCCTCCGCCAAGTCCAGCTCAGTCAGCCCAACTTCGCGCCATGTAAGGTTCGGTGAATAGCCGTGGTTTCCCAGCACCTTCCGGGTTTTTTCACGCTGCTTATCGTCGGCTAATCTTGAGCAGTAAGCACATGGCGTTGGAACCAGGCGTTGCGCTACAATGAGCCGCCCCTGATGCGCCATTGATTGCAGACTGACGTCGAGTGCATGCAGGCGCCCCATCGTTTCGACGGCTGTGTTCGCGTGAACGGTTGAGATCATCAAGTGGCCCGTGTCTGCGGCCGCCATTGCTGCCTCCGCCGTAACGGTGTCGTTGATTTCTCCGCAGTAGATGACGTCTGGATCCGCGCGAAGTACAAGACGAAGCAATCCCGCCCACGTGTTCTTATTCGGATCGGTACCCGACTCAGTTACCTCCATTTGCCGAACGCCTTTCTGAATACGCTCAACTGGCTTCTCTATCGAGACACACTTCTTGCTCGGCGTGTTCACGAAGGCCAACATTGCGTGTGCGGAGGTCGACTTGCCGGAGCCAGTCGGGCCGCTCAGTAGCACATAGCCATGTGTGTAACGGAGGGCTACGAGTACCGCACGCAGCTGCGAGGGCTCGAGACCGATGTGCTCAATGTCGACCACGACCTCATCGATACCGAGTAATCGAAGGGTGACGAACACCGAAGTTGTGACACCGCCAACCCCGCCCGCACAAAATCGCACATCGATGGGCCTCCCAGCGTCGGTATTCCAGGAGAAACGCCCCTCGACAGGATGGTGTTTGGCTTCCTCGAATGGAGCCCTCCCCAAGCCATTCACGATGCGAGCGAGAATGCGTTCACGGAAGCGGATCGCCTCACGCGCGTTGAGCGATTGGTTCGGTTCAATCACCGAGAGTTCGCGAAGGGCGCCATCAATTCGGACCTCTATTCTCAGGCCGTCCGATTGAGGATCAAAGTGGATGTCGCTCGCTTTAAGCGCTACAGCCTCGGCAAGAATCTTGTCGACGGTGTCGACGACGACACTGTCCGATCTCTCTGCACCATCGTCTGGGTTAGCAGAATTATCATAACCAGAGACTTCGTCTCGCACGCCGGCGAAATCAATGAGACCACCTGTTCTCTGCCCAACTCGCTTGATGATGGTCGCGAACTCACTCCGTGACGCGACGAACAATTCAGGGTCATGCGTAGCGAGCTCTGCAAGAGCGTGTCTTGCGAGACGCATGGTCGGATCCTCAACAACCACGCGGAGCCGCCCATCCACATACACAATCGGAGCGACGCCAGCGGCTTGCTGGAGGTCGATCTTGAGCATGTCACGCGCTTCAGGACTCTGTCCAGACGTCGGAAGCACGGCATGCGTGTATCGCTGCGATTGCGTTTGAGTTGCGATCGCATTTGCTACCACGTCTTCGGCCACAAATCCCAAGGCAAGCGCCGCCCAGAGTAATCGAAAGTCTCCGTCGATGCGTTGCGCGACCACACGAGTCTCGGCCCCCTGCCATTGCGCTTCGGTGAGTGTTACGCCAAAGCGCTCGGACGTACCAGTAGGCAGCATTGAGATGTCGTCATTATTCGCTCCGCCGTCCCCTCCGGCGTGAAATGCGGAGCCAATGTCCCCCGCGGGATCTGACGCATCACGAGAACTCCCAGTGGGGCGGCGCGTTGGATGCGGCGCGGTAATCGATTGGGAATTTTCAGGTCGAGTAAGTGTCGCCACGCTTTGTCCTCTTGCCTGCCAGACAGATCGCTTCGATGGGAGTGGTCACACTGTTCGCATCAGTACGTGACTCACCTCCAATCGCAGGAATCGCGATGGCGGGCTGTAAAAGTCGAGTTTTTCGTCCTACAATTTCGGAACGTCCGTCACGCCTTTAGGGCATAACTGGACGTCATAAACGGTGGTCCCCTTGAAGTATCGTCCTGAAACAGCGGCGAGCCAAGTACCACCTGTGGACAATCCTAAAGCGAGTGTCCCGGGGGGCCCGGATCCGGCTCAGCGTCAACATCGACCCCGGCCTCGTCCGCAACCCGACCCTGGGTTGCTGACCCGGCAGTACGAGTATGTGATACATCCCCGCGCCCCGCCATGCGCTTGGCAATCGGAGCCGCACCCGCTACGAGCTCCGCGATCGCGATCCCCTTTTCTCCTGCCACCGGGTTGGCTGCGGCGCTATCGTCGGCAAGCACCGCCAAGGCGAGTGCAGCTCTGGTCTCAGGCCCGATTCCGTGAAATCGCTCCCCTGGACGGGGAGACAGGAGCCGAAGAATGACTGCCCGTTGACGTTCCGCGAGCGTGTCTGGTTCCCCTGCCAGGATCCTCACGAGATCCCCCACTGCCTCACTGGCAGAATCACCCATTCGCATGAGCTCATCCACATGCCGCGCGGCGAACTGCGTAATCGCACCATCGATCGCTTCCAAACCTCGGGCGCCGTACGTCCCGATCTCGGCACCGAGACATTGGCCGAATGTGCGAGACTCGAATGCGAAACGCTGAAGCTCGACCCTGTCGGCTGCCATAGCAGCCGGGGAGCCATACAGATCGTCCAGCGGCCCACCTGAAACATCAGGGGGGAAAGGAGCGGGCTCGCGCCGAGCGAGAGCAACATCCCTAACCGAAGTGACCCTAAGTGCTGGCACTGCCGCGGCAACAACCTGGTCCACAAGCGCTGGGGAGGTGCCTTCGCGGCGCCAATATTCGGCGAGTAGTCGAGAGCCTAACGCACCGTGCTGGCGAACAGCGGTGGTCAATGCTTCCGGCGACGGAATAGTCGGTGGCGGGGTCGGCATCGTCGAGCGTACCGGGGGAACGGGCGGATTTGTCACAGGCATCGGCTGATGGCGCTCAGAGAATGATACACATACGGGACAGACAGCCCTGCCTCTTTCGGTTCCACAACACCCCGTAGAAAAAAAGGCCGACAGGACCCTACTTTGCCATACAGCACACGGTTCTGAATCCTTACTACCGGTGGGCCTGGATGTAGACGGAATCTCGCTTAATCTGGGACATCATATCAGCGGCGGTTCGGGACGCATCCCGGATTCGCTCACTCGCCCAACGTACTCCGGTTTGCGCCGCACTCAGATCGCCCTGAGCGAAGCCAATGCTACCCTGCAAGCTGCCGCGCTTCCAGTCAACCTTTTCGACGGCAAGAGAATCGCGTGTCGCCTGAAGTCGGAGCTTCACCTGGCTGACTTTGGCCTCTGACTTTACGCTGTCGGCGCGCGCACGTTCGATCTCACTCATCGCTGAGGGATAGCGCGAGATCACATCCCGATAGTCACGTTGGTATGCGGAAAGCGTCTGGAGACGGTTTGCTCGCTCTCGCTCGGCATCCAATGAGGCGCGGGCGGTTGCGCCACCATTCTTGACCCTAGCTATAGCGCGGTTCGCATCTTCGACTGTTGCGGTGTTGAACTGCAGCTCTGTAACGCCGCTCACGCTAGCTGCTTGGAGTACAAAACCATTCCCGTGTGCGACTGCGGTTCCCCATGACGCACCATTCGCCAGTTGGAGGATCACTCTTGATCCATCGGTCTCGCCACGCACAGTGAATTGGCTGTACGAAGTTCCACCTATCTTCGCCGGCGCGATCGACGATGAGTAACAATCTCCCGACACAGCGTTCCGGACGTTGGCCAGTTGGCAATAGACGGCTGCACTCGGACTGGAGCCAGCCCACAGGAAGATCCCAGTGAATGGAGCGAGTGCTGCGAGCAATGATGTGACCATGATGGAAGTATCGGTTGAGTGGCGTTCCTCGGGCCACAAAACAGACGAGCGGCGGCCGCAGAGAATAACGGTCGCCGCTCTCAGGTATAGCCACCGGCAACCCGTTCAGCCGGGCCCTGCGCCGTCCGGCGGATTGGCTGGCCTTTGGCCGGTTGTTCTTGACTGTTGCCTCGCATCCCGATTTACCTCGAGGTAGGCTGGGAGTACGGCCTATCTAGTGTTATTCCCAACTAGATGACGACGGCTACGCCCTGCGGGATCCGTTTTGCTCCCCACGCCGCGGCGCGGTAACCACTCGCGCGGGTGCACCCACCGTGGAACCTGAATAGGTCACGGGAGCCGATGCCAAAGAAATACAGACACCCACCGGATCGACGCGCATGCCAGATGTTCGCCGTTGGCACAAGCAAGGCCATCGACGTCGCTTCTGCCACACTAGACTCCGATCAGAGTGACGCTTGGAGCCTCGATGCGCTCCTGCGCCTGGGTACGCAAGTGAAGGTGATCGAGAAACGATGGATGCGTGAGGAGCGAAAGACCCTAACCCACTCATTCCCTCATGCACGTCCCGCAAATGCGTCTGATATCCACGACGACCTATTAGATGGTGGCGACGAGGACAAGCAACAGCGAGTCGATGATACATGCGACGACCGACAGGGATCGGGCGAGAGCCCCGAGGATTTTCCAGAGGCGCCTTCGTGATTATCGCCGCTGCCCCGCCAATCAACTTGACTCCGGTTGCAGAGCGACACATTAGCGCGGTACTGCTCGAAGCTGCAGCGAATGTAGGCAGTATCGCAGAAACAGATCGGCGTGTCTTCCTAGACGCTGCGCTTGACCTCCGACTCCACGCCGACACGTTGTCGCGAGCATCGGAAGAATCGTAGGCCAACATCGCCCGAAACGACGATGTCGGCGATCAACAAGCTCGAATATCCCCAATCGTTATCCATTCCAACACATTGAGGCGCAGTGTTATGACGACCATCAACCTTGATTCTCCTTTCGCCTGCCCCATCCCTAGATCTATGGAAGAGCGAAAAGTCGCCGCCGCAGCTCGAGGAGTCATCATTATAGGACGCCAATCAGATCCACGCCAAGCGAAACTCAACCTAGGAAGTCAGGCAGCTCAGGTCCAATTCTCGCTCGAAGAGACAGATGCTGCTGGTATTCCCAGAAGCTGGATTAAACTCGTTGCGGCATGGGGTGAAACCGGTACGACTCTCAAGCCGCGGCCGTTCTTCGAGCAGATTCTTGCACTGGTTGTTAACAACCAAGTCGGCCTCATTGTTGTTCAGTACTATGACAGGACAGGCCGAAACCTCGCTGACGAGGGTCGACTGCTGGAAGCTGCTTCAAAGCACGGCGTATTGTTCCTAATCAATGGCGACCTTCTTGATCCCCGGAAGGCACGCGACCGGCGGTCTCTGGCATCCGACGCCGTCACCGCGGAGTTTGATAACAATACACGCATTGAACGTTTTGCCGGTGCCAAACTTGTTCTAGCGCGCTCGCTCGCCTTTCGCACTCGCCTTCCAACAGGGTTGGTGTGGGCGTCTCCGCGAGACTCGCGCTATGTCGAGGCGATGAAAAATGCTGGGTTACGTCACTGGCTTGATCGAACACCGGATCACCGTGTTCGATCGACCCGAGATGCTACTACACTCTACATTTTGCCATGGCCCGACGCCGATGTTATAGCATCGTTAGAAATGCGGTTCAAGTGGCTATTCGAGCTGCGATCGTTAATTGGCGTGTACGAGCGAATCAACAGTGGTTATCCCGGATGGCCGACGGCTCACGTCGGACAGCTCCCATACATCAAGCAAACTGCGTTTTACGATCCCGATACACCAGTGATCTGGAATAAGCTGGACCGGTACAACCTCAAGGCCAGCCTTAAATCGCTCGCGTACTATGGCATTTACAGCGTCTATTCGCATCGACTTGCCTCAACTGAGACTGTTGCTCGTCGCCAACGTCGGAACAAAAAAGGCGCGGCCTACGGTCGTGCGATCGCGATCGCACGACCCCCGCTTCCGTCGGCCATAGAGCTAATCAACTCATACGTGGCCCACCAACCCACCAAATAGCAGCCCGATCGGCAGTCCACAAACCCGTCCGTCAGTTCCTTTCTTATATGGAGGCCCGATGTCTGACCGTGACACTGATAAGCCAGGCGATGTAAACACTGGAAGTATGTTCGCTCGAGGGATATCGGATCAACTCGGTTCCGTTCGGGTTGGTCCTGCTACCCCTATCACTCGCGCGGTTATTGAGCAGGCAGGGCCTGGCAGAGCTGATCTAATAGATGGTGATCGTCTCGTCTGGGAGTCAGAGGCGTTCCCGAGTTTTGCTCGATCCGACGATTACCGTCTCGCTCGACAGATCATCGGGACGCCGGAACGGGAGTCATGGGTACGTAATGGTAGTACACCCGACGCGGTGCTCGCCGAGGTGCGGTGCGGTCATTCGAATGGCAAGGGTGGTCGCTGCGGCCTTAGACTCACGCCAATGCAATTTAGAGGCAAGGTCTTCTACCAGAGCACCAGATGCACTGAGCGTGAGCCGCGCCATCGCTCTCAAACGACAGGAATAATAGAGGATATCGTCGTCCGTATGGCAACGGACGCGTATCAAGCGGCTACGATGGAATCCGCTATCCGGAGTGTGCGCACACGTACGATCTCCATGCAGCTCAAGGTGGAAGCGCTCCAACGCGAGTTAGCATCAGCAACAGACCGTTGCAATGCCGCCAGCGATAAAGTTCTCGCCGCGGAACACGCCGAGGATGCCGCGGAAGCGAACCATTGGAAAGAACAAGTCGTACGGTACCGCCAGCAGCGGGCGACCGCTCGCCAAGCCATCGACGAAGCTCAGCTTATTCTCATGGACACGCAAACTCCACGACAACTGGAGCAGCGGCTCGCCATCGTCAACTCAATCGCGACACGTCTGCCCGAACTGTTGCAGCATGCGATGGGGAACAGAGCACGCCTCCGTGAACTCCTCGGCGTACTGGTACGAGATGTGTCAGTTCTCCATGTCGCTCAGTACATACTCTTGGTCGAAGCGACGTTCCCAAACGGCAGCTCGACTCGCCAACTCGTCCTGACACGGCGGTTGGTTTCATCGCAGCCCGAACGCGCCGTTGCTCTGGCCGGCGTTAAGAATGGTAGAGCACCAGAGGTTCTCGCTCGGGAGCTGACGGCCGGCCAAAATCGAGGCAGTGAATCGAAGATAATATCGGAGAAATCAGTGTTCACGCTCGCTCTACTGGGTCACTACTTTGAGTCAATCCAATCACGAACCACACCGGGAGAAACTCTCGGTGCGATCGCAGAACGCGTGCGAAGTGACCTTGATACAGTTCGCCGCTCGGTCTTTAGTGGTGTGCTGGGACCCGCATGTGTTCAGCCCGACGGTGCCCTTCTCATATCGCCGACAGAACGAGAGCTTGAGTCAGGATTCCCCGAGTACGCACGAAGGAGATCGGAGGAGAGGGCTGGCTGGCAGTCAGGTGATGCTGTGTCGCGTCCGGTTCTCGAAAAATATTTCGGGATTCCCGCTGGAGTCACAGAGTATCGCCAGCGGGCAGACCCCTCACTGCGCACGGTTGATCTTACTGGTCGCTCCTACTATCGCCTGTCAGGCTTCGGTTTCCCACTTGACTCCGAACGTCCTGAGATCGGCCGAGACATTGGCCGGAGCACGTATGCCTCCGCTGACATTGCCGCGACCGTACTAGCTGCGGGGTATTCTGAAGCTGAGTTAGGCAATTTCTACCCGAAGGCTGAGCTTATTGGAATCCTCCGTCGCAAAGGCTGCCGTGCGGGATACTCAGCGCTACGCGACGCGAGAATATCAGGCACTGTACTATTGATCCCATGCCACATCGGGTCGATCGTTGGGCGCGGAGGGCGACGACTCAGCTATCTGGTGTGGTGTCCTAAGTCCGTGACAGATGATCCAACCGAAGAGAATGTGCGAGCGTGGCTTCGCGGCAAGTGCTCTCCATCGAAACCAGCGCGCGGGTAGTCATGTGAGGTGTCCACATGCGTTGGGACAGAACGAGCGATCACACCGTGGCTTGTCGTCGTATTGATGACGGATTGCTTAACCTACGCGCGGTACGGACGAAAAGGCTATCTGTGTAATGAAGGCCACGTCAACGCTGGTGAAAAACACCGAGTCTGACACACGCCAGCGTGCCGAGCGTGAAAAAGTGCAAGAACGGAAATCACTTCTCGAGCAAGCATTCCCGTTCATGAAACCCGTCGAGATTCTTCGGAGCTTGGTGGAAGCGTTCAACGCCGCCGCTACTGTTGGCACATTAGAGATGAAAGTAGTCGGTCCGCTTTCAGTGAGGTTGGATCGAAGTCGGGATCTCGGCGGCTTTCCATGATCGGGAAATGATGAGTGACTTGGATATGCGATCAGATGGACTCGCACGTCTAGCCACCGTCGTAAAGCTCCAGCCGATGCCGACTCCGGAGAGTCGGAACAGGCTTGGGACCAGGATACCGTAGGCGGATTCAATCTTGTCTATCGTGTCCGCATCACGTCCGACCGGTTCGGCGACTGGAAGCAAATCATGTTCGAGATCAGTCCACTCATCGGACAAGACCAATTCACACATTGGCAGCATATCGAATTCCATGCACTCCCACGTCAACTGCAGATCCTTCACGCAATGGGCGAGTACGAACACAAGCAGCAAGCGATGATGATTCGTGGTTCAAAGAACTTCTCGTACAGGCCCTGTAGTTATTCCTGTAATCGCGGCGCACTGGATTCACTGAAACGCTAATCTTTGGAGTAGTACCATCAACGCTCTCTGAGTGAATCCAGAGGCACGCCAAGATGCCCCGACCAAACATGCTGCAATTGACCCCCGCCCAGCACCCCTGAGCGCGGATCAGGATATTGTTTACGGGTAATAATCTCTGTGTATATAGCGAATACGCCGTATTCACCTGTCGAGGAGGCGACTATGCCCAACGATGGAATCACTACCCGTCTTCATCCGAAGCTCAAAGCGGCCCTCGAAGGTTTCTGGCGCGACCGAGGTGAGACCCCATCGGCGGGTCTGCGCCATGTGGCCGAAGAGTGGTGGACTCTGCAACATCTGCCGCGCCTTCACTTCCGTGATGGTGTCTCCGGGCGCCGCGCTTCGCTCCGGCAAGGGCCTGACGTGTGGGAGCTGGTTATGGTGGCTCGCGATTATGGCTTCGATCCAACCGACCTAGCTGACGATCCTTGGACTGTTGAGTCGACCTCTGGGCCGGAGTGGCATTTTTATGTACCACAAGAAATCACCGATCGGTTGAACGCACACTTCGGCGGTGCTGTCCACCATGAAGATATGCGCCAAGGCTTGCTTTACGCGGGGTTCTTTCCAAAAACGGTAAGCCGAGAAATCGAGGCGAACGCGCGCGCGGCGCGGGCACTCGGTAGGGCCATCGCCGCCGCTCTTTAAGACGTCCGAGAAATCGCTCGGTGTGAGCTGCTGTTGGTTTCGAGGACACCATATTTAGGTGGACTGAGAGAGATCGGAGGTCGAGATGGATAGAGAATGGAGATTCACGAGAGAGTATAAGCAAGGAGCTGCTTAACTGTCATGCACCGTCGGCCACGATCTTCCAGCAGCTCGCAATTCGGGAATCACAGCGTCTTCCGACTGGCGATGTACGTAAAAGGATAGTAATCTTAAGGGGCAGGTCAGACGCACGACTTCGCCAAATTAGGAGGCTGGGTTTATGAGCGACGAAACGCTGGAACGTGCAGAAAAGATTCTGTTAGATCTGCTCTCGAACACGGACGCGATAACGCCGACGGATCTCCTTGTGCGAGCTGCTGAAAAACGTCAAGCGGGACTCACCGCTGAAACCCTGAGGATTGCGCTCTGGGGATTGTTGAGTAGCGGTGCTGTCATACAAACTCCAGACCATAGCCTCCTACGAACTGAGCACGACGCCTGGCAAGGAACCGCTCAGAACGCTGCGTTCGCCTAGTCGACTGTTTTAGCAGATGGCGCGAGATGACCGTATTTCTGGCGCACTTAAACGTCAACAACAACGGACACCAGGACAAAAGGACCGTGACCGAGTCCTGTACTCGCTAGCATTCCGGCGTCTTGCGACGGTTACACAAGTTGTCGGACCGCTCGAAGGTTACATTTTCCACAATCGGCTCACACACACGCTCGAAGTCGCGCAGATTGGCCGCCGCCTTGCCGAGTTACTTCGCGCGCAATTTCCGACTGCGAACGGCTACATTGATCCAGACGTCGTAGAATGCGCAGCGATGGCACATGATCTCGGCCACCCTCCATTCGGCCATGCAGCGGAGGACGAGCTAAATCGAATCGCGCATGCCAATGGTCTCTCCGACGGATTCGAGGGCAATGCTCAATCCTTTCGGATCATTACCCGTCTGGCCGAGCTCGGGCCTAGGTGGCCGAACGGTCTCGACCTTACAAGGGCCTCGCTAAACGCGGTGCTCAAGTATCCGTGGGTGGCGACCAAAATTCCTCCCACGACGTCACCACATAAAAAAGGTAAGTTCGGAGCATACGCCAGCGACGACGTAGCATTCGACTTCGCTCGCGTGCTTGGGCCAGCAGCATTCGAACAGTGTCCCGAAGCGCAGATCATGGATCTCGCCGATGACATTGCCTATAGCGTTCACGATGTGGATGACTTCTACAGGGCAGGTCTGCTGCCTCTCGACCAGCTTGCTACGGATCGGTCGCAATTTTACGACTTCCTCGCACGTTGGCAGCAGCAAGGCGGACCAATGATTGCGATGCCGGAGATGAGGCAGCTCGAGAATCTTCTCGGTCTTGTGCGTTTAGGCTTGCCCTATTCTGGCACGAGAGCGCAGCGAGCTGGACTTCGGGCGTTCACATCAACGCAAATTGGCAATTTCGTCCAAGCTGTGACGCTGCAATCAGACCCCACCTGCGTCTGGAGGGTGGAGATCACCCCAGCTCGGAAACTCGATATTCAGTTCCTCAAGCAACTCGTCTGGGACTTCGTCATAACGAACCCTCGCCTCGCGAGCCTCCAGACTGGACAGCGCCGCATTATCCGAGAACTCTTCACGATATATCACGACGCCATCAACCACGATCAGCTGGATGTCATCCCGCCGTTATTTCGTGAGGAGGCCGAGAGTCTCATTGCAGGCCACGCGACATCATCACCGGACGCAGTACGGCTTGCGATCGACATCGTTGCCAGTTTCGGAGACGAGCAGGCGACGAAGATGGCTCATCGACTAACAGGAATTGCAGTAGGAAGTGTGCGAGATGCTCTTGGACCGTGACCTACGATCGTGTTACTTGCGTGGCCAATTTGCAACAGTATAGGACATGAGAATTCACGGTATTACGCCGGCGCTCTATTCTCATCTGTTGAGACGTGGCGTTAGCATAGATGGTGGTGTGGTAAGTCGGGATATCGGCGTACGACTCGTAGCAGTTACGAACAGCGCAGCGGAAGGGGTGACGTACGAAGATCTGTATAATACGTTCGATCCAAGGCTTACCGATTTGGATACCAAGACGTTAACATACCGCCAGCATGACCCAGGTGCGTTCATCATGACGACACTCGACCTCGTTGGAAAGCGGTTCGTTATTAGCGAAGAGGTGCGGCGGCAAGCTCTGGCGCTGGGGGCGCAACTACAGGCCGGCGGCAAGAAATGAGACTCTTTTCCCGTTAACGATAGTGTCCACAGCCGCGGCCTCGCGGTACTGTGGATGGCGTAACCGACCTCTGATTTACTACTGTTGACGCGTGCCCCTCGTATTATCAGTCGAGACGTACTGTCGATTGCAGAGACCGCCGTCGCTGGCGGCCTGCCAGTCTTCGTTGGTGTAGAGCCACGTGTAGATGGCGAAATCAACGAGTGCTTTGCAAACGTCGAACGGCAAGTCATGGAGCACGGCGGTGAAATCGAATACGGATGGGCAATTTGGGAATGGCCCACTGTGCTCATCGAGGCTGAGTTCCACGCAATATGGCGTGCGCCGGACGGCCGTCCAGTGGACGTGACACCACGTGTCGACGATGAGCGCATCATAGCATTTGTCCCAGATCCGATTCGAGTATTCGAAGGACGCTCACTCGATAACATTCGTCGACCCCTCCGCGACGATCCGGTGATTCATGAATTCATCAGTCTCGCGGAAGCAAGGTTTGAGATTATAAATCGTGGCCCCAAAGCAGTGCAGTTCGGAGCTGTGAGTGTACCGGCAGAGGAGATAATGCCAGTTATACAGCGCATGGCGCAATTAGAGGAAATGTTACGCTCTCCTTATCCAACAGCCCCAAGAAACGATCCATGTCCCTGTGGCAGCGGTAAGAAGTACAAGAAGTGCCATGGCAAGCTGAGCTGAGTGGCGACGAGATTGTGGCAAGGTGCTAACAGACATCGACTACGCCTCTGCACCAAACTGTGCGTGTAGATATTCGTCGGCGAGACTAGCCGCTCGGAAGAACCGACGACAAAAGCCGGGTAACGACGTGAAGGGCACATTGTTAATCCGGAAGATATGAGTACGGCTCGTCGCTTCAACGTTGACTCCGTCGCGAAGGGTGGCAGCCTCTCGTTCCGCGGCGCGTTGACATTCGTAAAGATTGATCGCCAGATCGAGATGTAAGAGCGTCGACGCCGCAAACGATGTGCCCACCGGATCAACAGTATCCAAATGAAGGCAGTAGCCAAGCAACTGCTGCGTCGCGGGATCGATGTGCGATAGTTCTTCAATTAGGAGGCTTAGCGTCCCGCGCCCGTCTCGCGCAACGTTAACTTCCAACCTCCGTATATGTCGGACCTCATAGTCCCAAAATTCTAGAACAGTCTGCGGGCTTGGCGTAACGGGGAACAGGTCATGGCGAGCATGGAAATTTGTGCGGTTGATAACTGATAAGTCTCGCCACCATTCCGGTCTTGTCGGGACAATGATCGCCTCGCGAACAGTTCGCATTGGACATTTGTCCCACAGGCTGTGTGCATCTAGCCGGATCCACTTCGGTAAAGTTGGAAAGGTGTCTGTCACCCAATCCAATAATTCTGGTGTGACGGCGCCGTCAATCGCTGCAAAGTGAGATCCGACCGCTACGTGGCCGGCACCGCGTCTTCGCGGGACTTCGCTCAAAGGAATGAGTTCGTCATTAAGTAGGGTGTCGAACAAATGTGGGTATGCGTGGAAGAGGGCGTCTCCGCGACTATACGGGCTGCATCGCCGTTGTAGAAAGAGCTGCTGACATCTAGCCGAGATATCAGCCTGAGCAGCAAAAGCCGCAATGCGATCCGCGCCGATGTATGTGACGAAATAACCTGTCGACAACATGCCTGCAGCGTTTGCGGCGTCATCAGATGTCACAAGTCGGGACCGGATATCGACAAGCTGGCGAACGATTTCTCCCCATCCTGACGGTGGTGTTTCAAGAAATTCGACAGCTGGGACGGCCCTTTTTAGACACTCGTTCGCAATTTCATTTACGTAACGGAAATAATCCGCGGTAAGATCAATCGGAGGCATGGCAGAGTAGGCGATGTCACGTGCAATAGGGGCGCAGAGCAGGACATTGGATCTTGGCTTGAATGTTACTTCCTGCCATAATTAACCCTGATGACTGCTGGTCGAGCTTGGCTATGGCGAAGACCACTGAGTGGTGCCTCAGGCGAAATTGGACCTTTCAGCGCGTTGAAATATTGGCAGCTTTCTTCATCTTCACGAGTGGTTGAAGTAATTCGGGGAATGGAGCGCGGCTGACAAGCGACCGGGTGCGACGCTTCGGGGTCGGTGAGCAACCTGTGAGAAGCTGGCATGAAGCCGGTTTCGAGGACGACGTACCCCCTGTGTCAGGATAGTTGTCGCACGGCCGGTGTGAACCGGCTGTGTGTATAACAACAAAGGGGGCGAGGTGGAAGACAATTGTGCCGCAGTACAGTGAAGCGTTCCGATCTCGGATGATAGCGCGGATGGCCGGCCCGAGGGCTGTGAGCGCCAATGCATTGTCACAGGAAACCGGGGTGTCGCAGGGCTCCCTCTCGCGGTGGCTGCGCGAGGTGGGTAGCGTTGGAGGTATGACGCGATCCTCGGGGAAGACAAAGAACAGCAAGAAGGCGTGGACCGGCGCTGAGAAGCTTCGCGTCGTCACAGAGGCGGCCGGGCTCAGCGAGAGTGATCTGGGCGCACTGCTCAGGCATGAAGGGATGCACGAGACGCAGCTAGCTGAGTGGCGCCACTCAGCGGAGGCCGCGCTTGGAGAGATGGCCAGAGGTCGCGCCAAACCTTCGAGTGAGGACTTACGCACTGCCGCGCGCATCAAGGAGCTGGAGCGCGAGGTCCGTCGGAAGGACAAAGCGCTGGCCGAGACAGCAGCACTGCTGGTATTGAAAAAAAAAGTCCAGGAGATCTGGGGGACTTGGGAGGACGAGGACGATACCACGGACGCGAGACGCGGGAAATGATCCTGACCTTGATCGAGGAGGCTGTTGTATCTGGCGCACGGCGGAGACGCTGCTCGGAGCTCATGGGCGTGAGCGTTCGTACGCTTGAGCGCTGGCGCAGCGAGAAAGGCGGTGGACAGATCGAAGACGCGCGGTGCACGCGGTCGGCTAAGAGAGCAGCACCGTCCAACAAGCTCACGGGCGAAGAACGCATAGATGTCCTCACGGCCGTGAACTCTGCTCCATTCCGCGATCTATCGCCCAATCAGATCGTGCCGCGCCTGGCTGATGACGGCGTGTATCTGGCGTCGGAGTCCACGATCTATCGCATCTTAAGAGAAAGAGAAGCAGCTCCAACACCGTGGTCGCTCCAAGGCGCCGGTGCGACGTGGGAGTAGCGCTTCAAGATCGCACTTGGCAACGAGACCAAATCAGGTGTGGAGCTGGGACATAACGTATCTCACGACACCGGTGCGTGGCGTGTTCTTTTACCTGTACCTGATCATGGACATCTGGAGCCGCAAGATCGTGGGCTTCGAGGTGTACGACGTCGAAGCTGCGGAACTGTCGGCCAGCTTATTCACGGCGACGTGTCACACCGAACGCGCCGATCCTGGTAGCCTTGTACTGCACTCCGACAACGGTGGTCCCATGAAGGGTGCTACGATGGTCGTAACACTGGAGCGTCTGGGCGTGCTGGCATCATTTAGCAGGCCGGGTGTGAGCAACGACAACGCGTTTTCAGAGTCACTCTTCCGAACGCTGAAGTACCGCCCCGAGTATCCGAACAAGCCCTTCGCCAACATCCAAGCCGCACGTGCCTGGGTCTCGGCTTTCGTGCGCTGGTACAACACGCAGCACCTGCACAGCTCAATTCGTTTCGTTACACCAGAGGACAGGCACACGAGGCGTGATGTCGAGATCCTTGCTGCGCGTCAGGCGGTGTACAACACTGCGCGCACAGAACGGCCTGATCGCTGGACCGGGCCGGTGCGCAATTGGGAACCGATCAAGGACGTACGACTCAACCCTGAATCCACAGTACTTCGACAGGAAAATCGAACAGCAGCATAAACCATCATGCGACAACTACCTTGACACTTACCGGTAGCGCGCTACAACTCCGGCAGCGAACCCGAACCTACGATCGGTTTGACATCGGCGCAACGGGGCTAATCGGTTCCAGCGTGCATCGATGTCGAATTCGTCGATCTGTCAGTCGATCTGTCAGTCGATCTGTCAGTCGATCTGTCATCGGCAATTCAGCCCGTCCAATCACAACCACCTCGACTAACGGAAGCGTGCGTCGCTGATGTGCTCGCCGTCAAAAAAGACTCTAACTAGGGTACTCCTTCTGCTCTGCCAACGGTGCACTCGACAAAACGATGATCCGCGCGTATTGTCTATTTTCCATCAGCGAAACAGCTTAGGATCCATCCAGAGAGCACCGCCATCCAAAGGCCGGTTGCACAGGTGCTTTTCGATTCCTTTTGAGGAGGTTGACCTTGCCGAGCGGGTTACGACTTGGAATGTGGCATAGTGCGGCCACGGTTGGATTATTGCTGCTAGCACCAATTGTTATCGGAGCGCAAGCGCCCGCCCCAGCCGTCGGGCTTGGATTTGGCATCGATACAACAATAGCCGAAGTTCACGACATCGTCGCGCTCACCCGGGCTTACCTCGCGAATCCTGACTCCACGGCTCGACGCCGCGGTCTATGGAGCGTCGGAACCAAGCTTGACGCGCGATTTGGGGACCTTGTGACTAACGCATACCAAGGATTCAACGTGACCATCCTCGCTGTCACACCAGCATTCCCCGGTGACAGTGTCTACGCTGTAAAACTTCTCCATGCGAACAGTCCAAAAACTGGCGAGCCCGTTTCCGCACTCGCCCTAGAGAGACTGTTCGCGGTCCGTGCCTCTGGATCGCCATTTGGTTGGCAGTTGGCAGGCGCACTCCCTCGGCTCACACGTGATTGGGCTCGACGTAATGCTGGGCGGATAACGTTCTGGTACGCTCCTGGCCAGATACAATCGCCGTCCAAGGCGAGGGAAACTGCCACTTTCGTTGACTCGGTTGGCCGGCTCTTCTCGGTTCGATTGCCAGAGCATATTGACGCTTACGTTACTGCCTCGACGGACGAAGCATGGCGCACGATGGGCCTTGACTTTTTCCCCGATGGCTCGGGACCGGAGACCGGATTCGGAGGACGCTCAATCCCCCGGGCAGGAATTGTCTTAATTGGCGATCCCAGAGTCGGTGAAGACTATCTCCACGAATTCGTGCATGTGGTTCTGTCGCCGACCCTGAATAGCCGCACCGCCGCGTTTAATGAAGGAGTTGCGGTCTGGTTAGGAGGTCACGACGGTCATCCAGTAACGGAGATGTACACTCTACTGCACAAGTATCAGTTAGCTCACCCAGACGTCACTATAGCACAGGTGCTAGGTGGTAACTCTCCAGGTGGTTCGGAAGCGAGCAATGCTATGTATACAACAGATGCAGTCATTGTGGAGGCAATCTTCCACCGTACCGGGATACCAGGCCTACTACGATTCGCGAATGTAACTGGTTCGGCTACAGAAGTGCTCGCGCGTTTACACGAGTTCATAGGCCCAACTGATACGCGCGGAATCGATGGCTGGTGGCGCGCTGAGACGGAAAGGCTGGCCAAGGCACATTGATTAACCATGTTCACTGCTTGGTGCATAACAGCACCATCACGCCTTAAGCGATTTTCCAAACCGAGGACGAAGTTAACTAGGCACATATAGGCGGATCGCATTGCGTGATTCTTGCTGGAGTTACTGTTACCAGAGCCTAATTAATGATGTCAGTCCTCCTTCAACCTCCCCTAAGCCGTCGGATCAATGTGGTGCGCTTAGCACTAATTGCATGGCTTTCTGGATTCGTAGCGTTGGTGCTCCTATCCTCGGATAGAGCTTGGCTGGTTCGGGCGGCATGCTACGCGATCTGGACGTTTAGTATTGCGTTCTGGGCCCAGGAAAGCGGTAGGCGCACGCTGCTAACTCGCATAGCGCGGAGACTGTGATCACAATGGGGGTTGGGGCTGTCGCTTTCTTAAGTCTTCCAGTCCGCTTTGCTGCCCTCGGACCGATGGGCTGAATGAGCTGCTGCCGGTTTCAAGGACACCATATTTAGGTGGACTGAGAGGAATCGGAGGTCGGGATGGGTACGAGACGGAGATTTACGAAGGAGTACAAGCAGGAATCTGTTCAGCTCGTCACGCAGCGCGGTGTCACAGTCGCTCAAGCAGCTCGCGATTTAGGGCTCAATCCTAATGTGCTTCGGAAGTGGGTGCGGGAGCAGAAAGCGGATCCGGCGCACGCCTTTCCTGGCGAGGGTCAGCAGAAACCTGAACAGGCTGAGCTGACGAGATTGAGACGGGAAGTTGCGAAGCTCAAGATGGAGCGCGACATCCTGAAAAAAGCCGCGGTGGGTTCAATGGGTGATTG
>PMEM01000022.1 GCA_003155795.1 Gemmatimonadota bacterium | reverse complement strand
GTCAAGTTCTTACGGTAATGACAAGTCTGGCGGGTACGAACAAAGCGACGTCAACCATTGCGAATCGAATGATAATGCTCTGGGGAACTGTGTCAAACTTCGTACATGCACGCCGCCTCGGGCGCGGGCGCGTGATTTCACTTGTTGATGTCCCCGAATTTGAAGACCTTCGAGTAGACTCTGTACCCACATCGATCGGCGGACATCAGCGGGCTTTCCGCAACAGCTCCTATTGCATCGATGCTGGGCTTCTGCTCACCTGCGCAATTCGGCGTTGCGGATCGCTAACAGGCCCGTCCCGCGCAATGCAGCTGGCCCGGCTGTGCGGTACGAGCGGGAGGTGCGAGCGGTGCGAGATGAAGGTGAGCGAATGGCGGAAATCGCTTGACAAACCGGAAGGCGGCTGGTATATGTTCACGGGTTGAACACTCCCTTCTTCCTAGGCGCCAAGTCTTATCCCAACTGCAACACAGCCGGTTCTTCTAGATGTGATACGCCTCATCGCTGAAACCCCGCGGGTCTCCCAGCGAAAGGTGGCTTCGTCGTTGGGGATGAGCCTTGGAAAGGCGAATTATTGCATTCGAGCCCTGATCGAGAAAGGGTTCGTCAAGGCCGAAAACTACCGAACGAGTAACAATAAGCTGGGCTACTTGTACGTGCTGACGCCCTCCGGGATGGCCGCGAAGGCAGATTTGGCGAAGTTTTTCCTCGCGCGGAAGGTGCGCGAGTACGAGGCGCTTCGCCTCGAGATTGCGCAGTTACGGCGGGAAAGCGATGACCGCGGAGACGGCGTCTAGGACGCAACTCTGCGCATCGAAGCGGGATTCTGTTCGCACCTGAATCACTTACGGCCAGACACTCGATGTGACTGACCATGCACTCGTGTATGTGAGGTTTTCTTGACCCCTGGTGTCGCAGTTCGCGAGGCGAAGCTCGACGGTGGCTGGTTTGTCGTCTGGACAGCGTCCAGGGCGGAGAAGAAGGTCGCGTCGCGAATTTCTGCGCTCGGCATCGACGCGTGGCTTCCGACACTAACGGAGAAACGGCGCTGGAGCGACAGATGGCGAGAGGTGATTACTCCCCTATTTCCGGGCTACCTTTTTGCGCGCGCCACACATGTTAATTGGCCGCAGCTGCTCCGGACGGTCGGCGTAATCACGGTAGTGCGGGACGGCGACCGGCCCGCGCTCCTAACTGACGGTTTTATCAAGTCGCTGCGAAACGCGGTTAACCGCGCCACCGCCCCCATTGAAAGACTTAAAGAGCGCGCGGAATATGAGATTGGCGATCAGGTTGTTGTCGAGGACGCTATTTTGGCAGGCGTGCGCGGCGTAGTGCGGCAGCGCCGCGGCTACAGACAACTTATGATATGGGTGCCAGAAATTGGTGGTGGTGTTGCGGTGACCATCGGAACGGCCGCCGTGATCCACGATATTACGGAGGGACGCGGGCTCACTTACGTCTCAGATTCCCAACCGAGAATGATGCATGGGTGAAGGCGAACGGGAGGTACAGTCCGAGGAAATTTCCGTCCTTTCGATTGGCAGTCTGCTGCTCCGAAACCGGTGGCGCGTCGCGCGGTGGGCAGCACTAGGAGCGTTCGTAACGCTGGCCGCTGTGTGGACGCGCCCAGTTGTTTACCCGGCTACTGCCTCCTTCATCCCCGCGGGGGCTGATGGAGGTCGATCAGCTCTCGCCAGTTTAGCTGGTCAATTAGGTGTGAATGTGTCGGCGTCCTCAACCACGTCGCCGACTCTAACGCCGGATTTTTACGTGCGCCTGCTAACTTCACGGGAGATCCTAGGCAACGTCGCGCGTGACACATTTGTGGTCGCCGAGCTCGGTAACAGGCGCGTGGCAGTAGAGGATTTATTCGACGCGAAATCCGGCTCCGCGAAAGCAAGGGAGGAAGCTGCTGTCAAGGAACTCACACGGCGGGTTTCGGCAGAGGACTCCAAGACGACTGGGATCGTGGAGTTCCGCGTCGGCACACAATGGCCGAGTGTATCTCTTGCAATCAGCCGTGAACTCGTTGAAGGAGTCAATGCGTTCAACGAGCGTACGCGACGCGATCAGGCGTCAGCCGAACGGAAGTTCATCGACGGGCGGCTCGACCTTGCGCAGACGCAATTGCGCGCAGCTGAAGATCGTTTGCAACAATTCCTCCAGGGCAATCGCCAGGCCGGTTCCCCCGATCTTCAGTTTACACACGATCGAATGCAGCGCGAGGTGACTTTTCGGCAACAACTCGTTACCTCGCTCGCTCAGTCATCCGAAGAAGCGCGCATGCGCGAGGTTCGCGACATACCGGTAATAACCATGGTCGACGAGCCGATGGTGCCGGTGAAGCCAGATTCTCGAGGCCGCGCGATTAGAACGGTGATCGGGCTGTTGATAGGTGCGGCTGTCGGAGCGTTGATTGTGTTCCTCGGCGACATCGTGGCGAAGCGGCGCGCAGCTGGTGATCCAGCGGCTGACGAGTTTGCGCGCGCGGTTGAGGGCATGAGAGCCCGCATACGTCGAACGGTGCGTGGGCGGGGTAAGGTTTCTGCTTGACGCTTAGCCGATGAATATCGAGCCGAGAAGTTTCTCGAGCGCGCGCAAGGTGTGGGAGATTCTTAATCCTGCCGAGCATCGTCGGGCGGCGATGCTGCTGGGACTTTCAATCTTCGGCATGATCATGGAAACGCTGGGAGTCGGGCTTGTGATTCCAGCATTGGCCGTGATGACGCAGACCGATATTGGCGTGAAACATCCCGAGCTTGCGCCGTTGCTGCATTGGCTCGGGAATCCGAGTCAGGTGCGACTCGTTGTAATCGGCATGCTTGTCTTGGTCGCAGTATACGCGATCAAGGATCTGTTTCTCGCTTGCCTCGCGTGGTGGCAGATGCGCTTCGTGTACGGCGTGCAGGCGGAGCTTTCCGGGAGGTTGTTCAAGAGCTATCTGCGGCAGCCGTATGTCTTCCACTTGCAGCGCAATTCCGCTCAATTAATTCGCAATGCAGTGACGGAAACTAACCTCCTTGCGCAGACTGTCCTCGTCGCAGCGCTCTCCGTACTTGCCGAGAGTCTGGTAGCGGTTGGGATCATTGCGCTGATGATATTTGTTGAGCCTGTCGGTACCGCTGCCGTGGTGGTGATCCTAGGGGGTGCCGTGTGGTGTTTCCATAGTGTGAGCCATACGTGGATTGCGAAGTGGGGAGCACTTCGCCAGGAGCACGAGGGTCGCCGCATCCAGCATCTTCAGGAGGGTCTCGGCGGCGTGAAAGATGTACGAATGTTAGGGCGGGAGGACGACTTTCTCGCGGAGTTCGGCAGGCATAACGCTGGCTATGCGCGCGTGGGAGGTCAGTTCGCCTTCATAGGGCAACTACCGCGGCTTTGGCTAGAGTTTCTTGCTGTGTCCGGACTCGCGGCTCTGGTAATCGTCATGATCTGGCAGGGTCGGTCGATTGAATCCCTTCTTCCTGCACTTGGGTTGTTTGGCGTCGGCGCATTCCGACTGATGCCGTCGGCGAATCGCATCCTGAGCGGCGTTCAGAACATGCGATATGCGTTGCCGGCCGTCGATGTGCTGCACGCCGAGCTCGGCAGCCTCCCCGCGACCGTTGAACCGAATCGTGGGGATCCGGTCCGGCTTTCCAGTGTGCTCCGCATGGATAATGTCACGTTCCGGTATCCAGGAGCGTCGCGCCCGGCGCTCAATGGTGTGACTGTAACGGTGGCGCAAGGTAGCTCGGTCGGTTTCATCGGCGCAACGGGAGCGGGGAAGAGTACTCTGGTAGACACCCTGCTTGGTCTGCTTACGCCCGACAGAGGCTTGGTTACCGTCGATGGCGCGAACATTCAAGACAACCTTCGTGGCTGGCAGGATCAGATTGGCTACGTACCACAATCGATCTTCCTAACCGACGACACGCTGCGGCGAAACGTCGCGTTTGGAATTCCCGACGCACAAATTGATGATACGGCAGTGTGGCGCGCCGTAAAGGCGGCGCAGATCGAGCAAATGGTGAACGAGCTCCCCGGCGGTTTGGCGACGCTCGTGGGTGAGCGCGGGGTTCGACTGTCGGGCGGTCAGCGCCAGCGCGTCGGTATTGCCCGCGCGCTGTACCACGATCCAGCAGTGCTGGTTCTGGACGAGGCTACAAGTTCGCTCGACACCGATACGGAGCGCGGTGTGATGGATACTGTGGGTGCCCTTCAGGGCAAAAAAACTCTGATTGTCGTCGCGCACCGCCTGTCTACTGTTGCCCACTGCGACAGACTGTTTCGGCTTGATGCTGGCCAGATAGTAGACGAGGGCACCGCCGCTGCTGTGCTTGCCGCCGACAATGGCCACGCTGCACGCGATAGATCAACGTCGCCATCGCCGTATGGGGACGTTGAATCAACATTACCTTACGATACTCATGTTCAACGATAAGTCGATTCTAATCACTGGCGGTACTGGCTCGTTCGGCAAGCAGTACGTCAAGACGATTCTCGAGCGCTACAATCCCAGAAAGCTGATCATCTATTCTCGGGATGAACTGAAACAGTTCGAAATGCAACAGGACTATCACGCGCCCTGCATGCGGTACTTCATTGGCGACGTACGTGACCGTGAGCGCATGACGCAGGCGATGCGCGGTGTGGACTACGTGATTCATGCTGCGGCGCTGAAGCAAGTTCCCGCGGCCGAGTACAATCCCATGGAGTGTGTGAAAACGAACATCTATGGCGCAGAGAACGTTATTCATGCTGCGCTGGCCAATGACGTAGAGAAGGTGATCGCTCTATCGACTGACAAGGCAGCCAATCCGATCAATCTTTACGGTGCTACCAAGCTTGCCTCGGATAAGTTGTTCGTAGCCGCCAATAACATTGCTGGAGGCCATCGTACGCGCTTTGCGGCAGTGCGCTACGGCAATGTCGTAGGCTCGCGCGGTTCTGTAGTGCCATTCTTCCGGAAACGAATAGCGGAGGGCGCGGACCATCTTCCCATAACCGATTTTCGCATGACGCGCTTCTGGATCACGCTTCAGCAGGGCGTAGATTTTGTGCTGAATGGTTTCGCCAGAATGCACGGCGGTGAGTTGTTTGTGCCCAAGATACCCTCGGTGAGAATCGTTGATCTTGCGTCTGCCATGGCTCCTGGCTTACCGCAACGATCAGTCGGTATCCGCCCCGGCGAGAAGCTTCATGAGGTCATGTGTCCTGCAGACGACTCGCATCTGACACTGGAGTTCGCTGATCACTACGTAATCAAGCCGACGATTCTGTTCGCACAGTTGCCGGATTTCAACCTGAATGGACTAGGCGAAACTGGGCATCCTGTCCCGCAAGACTTCGAATATCACTCCGGACGGAACCCGCATTTCCTGACGACAGACGAAATCATCGCCTGCAACCACATCGCTGCGTCATGACCGTACCCTATGGGCGTCAGGATATCACGCAAGATGACATCGACGCCGTTACCGAAGTACTTCGGTCGGACTTTCTTACTCAGGGGCCGGCTGTACCAGCATTCGAGGCGGCAGTTGCGGCACGCGTCGGAGCAAGCCACGCGGTGGCGGTGAGCAATGCTACTGCGGCGCTCCATGTTGCGTGCCTTGCATTGGGTCTTGGCAAGGGTGACGTGCTCTGGACCGTGCCGAACACATTCGTAGCGTCAGCCAACTGTGCGCGATATTGCGGGGCCGATGTCGATTTTGTGGATATTGATCCGGTTACGTGGAACATGAGCGTGCCGAGGTTGCGCGAGAAATTGGAGATCGCCCGCACGTCTGGCCGCCTTCCGAAGATCGTCGTTCCGGTCCATTTCGCCGGTCAACCTACTGATCAACAGGCGATCTGGAAGCTTTCCGGCGAGTACGGTTTCCGCGTGATCGAAGATGCGTCGCACTCTATCGGAGCCCGCAGATGCGACGAACGAGTCGGAAGTTGCCGCTGGTCCGACGTGACGGTATTCAGTTTTCATCCGGTTAAAATCGTTACCACGGGTGAAGGTGGTATGATCGTCACAAACGATGCTGCGCTAGCTGCACGCATGGCGATGTTAAGATCACACGGCATCACGCGCGATCGCGCGCGCTTCCTCGGAGAGTCTGCGGGCCCCTGGTATTACGAGCAGCAACTTCTCGGTTTCAACTACCGCATGACGGACATCCAAGCAGCGCTTGGCTTGAGCCAGCTGACTCGGATCGACGAGTACATCGGTCGGCGGAACGAACTCGCGCGCCGGTACGACGTTGCACTCAAGGGCCTTCCGCTTACCCTTCCTGCCGTCGAGGTGGGGAACACCTCAGCGTTTCACCTCTACGTCGTGCGTGTCAAGCTGGCGGAGACGGCGAGGTCGCATCGTGAAATCGTCGACGCACTACACCAACGGGGCATCCTAGTGAATCTTCACTACATGCCTGTGCACTTGCAGCCGTATTACCGAGCGCTGGGGTTTGCTCCAGGACAGTTTCCGAAAGCGGAGGCGCACGGCCAGGAAGCGATTACACTCCCGCTTTTTCCAGCTATGACGGACGCGATGCACGACGAGGTTGTGCAGGCACTACAGGCGATTCTGTGAGAGTCGCAGTCATACCAGCGCGAGGAGGCAGCAAGCGAATTCCGCGCAAGAACATCCGTCTCTTCGGGGGAATCCCGATGATCTCTCGGTCGATCAGGTGCGCGTTGAAGAGCGGCCTATTCGATCGGATCATAGTCTCCACGGACGATGATGAGATCGCGCAGGTCGCCCGCGAGTACGGGGCGGAGGTGCCATTTCGACGGCCGGCCGAGCTCTCAAACGATCACACTGGTACGACAGAGGTAATCGCGCACGCCGTGCGATGGCTCCTGAATCAGGAGATCGACCTAACAGCCGTTTGCTGCATCTACGCGACCGCACCTTTTATCCAATCATCGGATCTCGCCGCGGCGCTCTCGATTCTCGAAAGCGCCGATTGGAAGTTTGTGTTCTCCGCGACCACGTTTGCCTTCCCGATCTTTCGATCCTTTCGCACCGACGAGTCGGGCCGGGTGGAGATGTTTTATCCGGAATACTTCTCAACTCGATCGCAGGATCTCCCGGAGGCTTTGCACGATGCGGGGCAGTTCTATTGGGGACGTCCTGAAGCGTGGCTAACGGGCGTACGCTTCTTCGATCGCCACTCCACGGTGGCGATGATTCCGCGTTGGCGCGTTCAGGATATCGACACCGCCGAAGACTGGGAACGTGCTGAGATGATGCTGCATGTGCTCGACCAACTTGAGATGGGACAATAGGGGCTGATGCACTTCGTCTTTCGTGTGGACGCGTCCAGCGCCATCGGTTCGGGTCACGTGATGCGTTGCCTCACTCTTGCACAGGCGCTCGTAGCACGGGGAGCGAGTGCGTCGTTCATCTGTCGTGAACAGGACGGCCATCTGTGCGATGTGATCGCGGCTCGCGGATTTGCGGTCCGCCGATTGGCACCGCTGCCGGCGAATGGCGTGCCGTTTACCGCAGTCGGCGAGCTGCGTGCCATGCACGATGCCTGGGAGTACGACGCGCGCGCGACCCAGGAGGCAATCAAGTCTGATGTCACGCGCGCCGACTGGCTCGTCGTCGATCACTATGCGCTCGACGAAAAGTGGGAGCGCTTCGTGCGGCTCTCCGTGGGGCACATCATGGTCATCGATGACACGGCGGACCGTCCGCACGTCTGCGACCTGCTGTTAGACCAGAATCTCGTGGCCGACATGGTTGAGCGCTATGCGGCGCACGTTCCTGCGGGGTGCGCCGTGCTTCTTGGTCCGCGCTACGCACTACTCCAGTCCACGTACGCGGAACTACACGATCGTGTACCACCGCGTGAGGGGCCGATACGGCGCGTCTTCGTGTTCGTAGGCGCAGCCGATACTGCGAACGTGACCGGGCGCATCGTCGGGGCGTTACTGGATCTCCAGTATCCCGACCTCCAAATCGACGTCGTAGTAGCCGCCACCAGCCCGTACGTTGAGGCGGTTCGAGAGCGTGTCGCGGGCTACTCTAGCGTTAGACTGCATAGCGGGCTTCCCACACTTGCGCCGTTAATGGCTCGCGCCGACCTTGCCATCGGGGCGAGCGGAGCGGCGAGTTGGGAGCGCCTTAGCCTTGGACTTCCCGCGATTGTGGTGACGCTGGCCGAGAACCAGCGCGCAATTGCAGCCGAGTTGCACCGCCGCAAGCTGGTACAGTGGCTGGGGGATCAGGAGGTCGTCGACGAGCGAGCGATTGGCTATGCGGTGCGAGCGCTACTCGATCGGACCGACCTCAGCGCTTGGTCGCAGGCGTGCCGCGCCGTCGTGGATGGGCGAGGCGCCACGCGGGTATGCGCCGTCCTACTTGCGTCCGAGTCCACACCGTTACGGACTCGCGACGCGAAGTTGTCGGATCTGCCGTATCTGTCGGCGTGGTGGGCGCAGCCGACCACTGGGGCGCATTGCGCAACGATGGATTCCAGGTCGGTGGAGGACGCCGAGCGTTGTCTTCGCGACTGTCTCCGTGAGATCGAACATTGTCGCCTGCTGGTCGTGGAGAACGAGGATGGGGAGACGCTCGGCGTCGTGTGCTTCTCGCATGAGCGCGATATGTGGCGTGTCCAGAGTTCGCTCGCCCCGCAACTTCTCGCGCCGGGCCTCGAAACAAGGGTGAGGGAAGCAGCCATGCTCCACTTGCGCGCGCAGACGAGTGGCCTCCTTCGCTTTCGTGGCGAGGACGCGCCGTCGGGCGGTCCATATGAGCCAGTCGTGTCACGCTGGCGTATCGGCATTTGCTCGGATATGGACAGTTGGATCAACAAGTCACTCCCAGAAATGATTCTGCACTGGTGTCGTGCTGGCCACTCGGTCGCATGGGTGCACGATGCAGCGGAACTCCCGGCAGGCGACATCTGCTTCTATCTCAGTTACGGGCGCATCGTGGGCTCAAGCTTGCTGCGGCGCTTCCGGAACAATCTCGTGGTGCACGCAAGCGATTTACCGAAAGGACGCGGGTGGTCGCCTCTTACTTGGCAGGTGCTCGAAGGGTGCAGTGAGATACCGGTCACGCTGTTCGAGGCCGCCGATTCAGTGGATAGTGGCCCGGTTTACGGACAGGAGCGGATCTCCCTTGATGGCTCCGAGCTGATTAGCGAGTTGCGAGCGCACGTCGCGAAGGCGACGACCGCGCTCTGTAGCGCTTTCGTCGACAGCTATCCGAATGTGGCCGAGACGGGAGTGCCGCAAGCGGGCCAGCCGACGTTCTATCGGCGTCGGCGGCCGGTCGATAGCCGGATTGATATCGATCGTCCGCTTCGAGACCAATTCAATCTTCTGAGGACCGTGGACCCGGACCGCTACCCTGCTTGGTTCGAGTACCAACAGAAACGTTTTACCGTCAATATCAAGAAGCACGACGCATGACATCGTACCCAAATCTCAACCCGTCACGAACCGCATGAACATAGCCGACCGCCGGATTGGTATCGACACACCTCCGTTAATAATCGCGGAGATGTCCGGCAACCACAATCAATCGCTTGATCGTGCGCTCGCGATCGTCGAGGCAGCTGCTGCGACGGGCGCGCATGCGCTCAAGTTGCAGACCTATACGGCCGACAGCATCACGCTGGACGTACAGACGGGCGACTTCTTCATCGGGGACGAGAATAGTCTCTGGAAGGGCCGGAGCCTACACGATCTGTACTCAGCCGCGTCGACGCCGTACGAATGGCACGCGCCGATTATGCAGCGCGCTCGGGATCTTGGCATGCTTTGTTTCAGCACTCCATTCGACGAGTGTGCAGTCGATTTTCTTGAGACGCTTGACGTGCCAGCGTATAAGATCGCGTCTTTTGAGAACGGGCACTTACCGCTGATTCGAAAGGTAGCGGCTACTGGAAAGCCCCTGATTATCTCTACTGGCATGGCGACCGTCGGCGAGATTGACGAGGCGGTGAGTACCGCTCGCGTAGCGGGGTGTCGTGATCTCGTGCTGCTCAAATGCACCAGCACTTACCCCGCGGCGCCAACGAGCAGCAACATTACGACTATCCCGCACATGCGTGCGCTCTTCCAGTGCGAGGTAGGATTGTCGGATCACACGATGGGGCTGGGAACCTCCGTGGCGGCGATAGCGTGCGGCGCTACGGTCATTGAAAAGCACTTCACGCTACGTCGCGCGGACGGCGGTGTGGACAGCACCTTCTCATTGGAGCCGGAGGAGATGCGCTCGCTCGTCGTGGAGACGGAGCGGGCTTGGCAATCGCTTGGACACGTCTCCTACGGCACCGTCGACGCGGAGAAGAAATCGCTGATATTCCGGCGGTCGATCTATATCGCGCAGGATGTAAAGGCCGGAGACGTGCTATCGCGGGAAAACTTGCGTTGCGTGCGCCCTGGGTTTGGCCTGGCTCCACGCCATTACGAAGAACTCCTTGGTAGGCGTGTAAGACGCGACGTGGCGAAAGGCACGCGAATGCAGTGGGAGTTGCTGGGATAGTGCGTCGGTCGGCGAAGGCGACTCCGCTGAGGGCCGCCGTGATTGGGTGTGGGCGGATCGGTGCTGCATTCGCCGCTCACGGAAAAGGGGCGGTCCTCACGCACGCCGCGGCGTACGGTGCCTGTGCGTTGACCGAACTCGTGGCCGTGTGCGACGTAAACGTGGAAGCCGTGGGGGCCTCCGCGCAAGCGTGGAAAGTGGAGGGTTTCACCGATTTGGGTGAGATGCTTGAGGCGGTAATGCCAGAGATCGTCAGCATCTGCACACCCGATGACACGCACGCGTCACTGGCGGACAGGATCCTGCAATCACCTTCGGTGCGGGGGGTGCTGATTGAGAAGCCGCTTGCGCTAACGATCGAAGACGCCGAGAAGACGGTGCGATTGGCAGAGAAGCGCGGCGTGGTCCTCGCGGTGAACTACTCTCGGCGCTGGGCTACGGGGATCTCGGGAGTTACCACGCTCCTTCGGGCCGGCCGGCTAGGCGCGGTGCGCTCTGTGACCGGCCATTACGCAAACGGGTGGCTTCATAACGGCACGCACTGGATTGATCTCGCCCGCATGCTTGTCGGGGAGGTGGCGAGTGTGCGCATGCTTCGGAAGGCCCCGTCGTGTCATGAAGGAGATCCGTCACTCGACGTCGAGATTGAGTTTGTGCAAGGCGCACATGGCGTCGTCCTCGGGCACGCCGAAACTGGACTCAGTTTTTTCGAGATCGATCTGATCTGCGAGCGTGGCCGGGTGCGTCTGTCACGCGGTGCGGAACAGATCGACGTGTATGAATTGGCCTCATCACCGACGTTTGCGGGGTTTTTCGAGCACGTTCCACTCTCTTCGAGTTCGGCCGGCCTCGGACAATCCATGCTGATGGCAGTCGAGGACGTCGCGCTGCGAGTACGCGATGGCGGATCCGCTGCCTGCACAGGGAGTGACGGCATCGCCGCGCTTCGCGCCGCGATTGCTGCGCGTGACGCCGACGGCTGGATCAGCGTTCAGGCCGGCAGATGAAAGAGGTCGTCGTCGTGGGTGGCGACCCTGGGGGAGCTATGGCGCTTGCTCCGGTCCTCCGGGCGCTCCAGTTACACCCCGATATTCGGCTCCGGGTCTTCGGCTACCGTCAGGCGTTCACCCTCTGGTTGCGACAGGGGCTGGACGTCGAAGCGTTGCCGGACGACCGCGCGGTAGATCCCATCGAGTTTGTGCGAGACGATGCCGTTGCGCTGCTACTGACTGCCACGTCGGTGAACGGCGTGGACCACGAACGATCCTTCCGTCGCTGGGCATCGTGGGCGTCCGTGGCGTCGGTAGCAGTGCTCGATTTTTGGAGTAACTACTCCGCGCGGTTTCGCAACGGATCAAACGGAGTTCTCGAGCTGCCGAGCGCGATTGCTATCATGGATGCGCGTGCGCACAGCGAGATGGTCGCTGAGGGTTTTCCAGCCGAGCGACTCGTCGTGACTGGGCAGCCAGCGTTCGACGCTATTGAAACCTTCCGCGCCGCGTGGAGCGAGACGAAACGGCGTGAGGCGCGCAAACGCCTGTCGGTGGAGATGGGATGCAAGGCGGTGCTGTTTGTTTCACAACCGCTTTCGGAGATGGCCTGGCTCACTGGCTCCGTCGGCGCAGCGATCGATGAACGTGAGATTCTTGACCGCGTGGCTGCTTCCCTCGAGGAGATCGCTGCGACAGACGCGACCGAAATTGTACTGGCCGTGCGTCCTCACCCGCGCCAACAATTGGAGCAGAGCGACCTCCCCAGCGGGAGTCACGTGCGAGTCATGCTGGCAGCGAACGGCGAACCCTGGCCAGCCGTACTGGCGGCGGATGTGGTTGTGGGAATGACAAGTGTCCTCCTCGTGGAGGCGTGCCTGCTGGGGTGCACGGTGGTTAGCGTGCAACCGGGCGGCAACGCAACCGACCCACTCCCGACGAGCCGCAGCGGCGACAGCGTCGCGGTATACGACGTGGCTGAGCTGACGGGTGCACTTCGCCGAGCTCTCGCGCCTGCGCTGGCTACTAAGTGCGCGCGAAGTGCCAACAGCGCGAATCGGCGCGTTGCGGCGGACCACATTGTGGAGTTGGTGCTTATGACAATGGCGAACCAAGGAGCGAGGAATGAGTGAGAAGTTGGCGATTCTCGGGGGTGACCCGGTGCGGAAGGTGCCGTTTCCCGCCTATCGGACGATCGGTCCGGAAGAGAAGCAGGCAGTCATGGAAGTGATGGACGACGGTGTATTGTCTCAATTTCTCGGAACATGGTCGCCTGACTTCTTCGGCGGCCCTAGAGTGCAGAAGCTGGAGCGCGAGTGGGCGCATCACTTTGGCGTGAAGCACGCCATTACGATGAACTCCGCCACGTCTGGTCTCTACGCAGCGGTCGGCGCATCGGGCGCCGGACCGGGGGACGAGGTGGTCGTCTCGCCGTATACAATGGCTGCCTCCGCGACAGCCGCGGTCGTCTACGGTGCCATTCCAGTATTCGCCGACATCGATCCGCGCACTTTCTGCATCTCCGCTGAGACTATCAGGGAGCGCCTGAGTCCTTACACTAAGGCGATCGTCGTCGTCGACATCTTCGGATATCCGGCAGATTTTGAGCCCATCATGCGCCTCGCGCAAGAGCATAATATCGTAGTGATCGAGGATGCTGCGCAGTCGCCAGGGGCGCGGCGAAACGGGAAGTGGGCAGGGACGCTCGCCGATATCGGGGTGTTCAGTCTAAACTATCATAAGACAATTCATACGGGAGAGGGCGGCGTCGCGGTGACCGACGACACTCGCCTAGCCGAGCGGTTGCAGCTCATCCGGAACCATGCGGAGGTAGTTGTGGGGAAGAAGGGCACCGCGGACATTGTCAACATGGTCGGCTTCAACTACCGTATGACAGAGATCGAAGCGGCCATCGGCTCTGAGCAGTTGAAGAAGCTCGAGCGGCTCGTGAGCGCACGCGAAGCTCTGGCCAACCGGCTGACGGCTGGACTGCGTGGGTTAGCGGGACTGACGGTCCCTGAAGCGGAGCCGGACATCCGCCATGGCTACTATCTGTACACAATTCGGTACGACAGCAGCGTGTCGGGCATCCCGCGGGACCAGTTCGCCGCGGCGCTCCGCTCTGAAGGTCTGCCCGTCTCCGAAGGGTACGTGCGGCCGAACTACCTGGAGCCAATGTACCAACAAAAGATCGCGTTCGGGCGCGACGGCTTTCCCTTCACGTATGGCGGTTATAAGGGCAACGTGTCGTACGATCGCGGACTTTGCCCGGTCGCCGAGCAAATGCACTTTGAAGAGGTAATTTGCCTGTCTATTGTGCACGCAAACGCGACGATGGATGATATGGACGACGCCGTCGCGATCTTTCGAAAAGTGGTCCGGCGCCTGTCTGACCTGGTCGTCACCCACGGTGAGAACACCCGACTAGTCCAGCGAGCCTGCGCCGAAGAGCGGTCGTGAAAAATCGGATCTCTCTAAATGATTTACCCCGCTACCACGAGCAGGTGCGCACTATGTTGGCCGGGGAGTCGCTTCCGCAGCGCAGCAAGACCGAAGCGGAAATTGTCCGTGAGTATGACGTCGAGAAGTGGGGCGGCTTACTGCTCGAAGCAGAGCGCACCGGGCGCGGCTTTACCTTTGCCGCGGTGGACCAGCTAAACATGGATGGCCTCGACCACTGCGTATCCGTCCGCGGTGACGTCATGAGTTGGGAAGAGCATGCTGTGGCGACAAGGAGATTCCGGCGCATGGTCGGCCGGGAGCTACGTGCGCTGATGCCAGCCTCTGCGCTCGTCGAGTTTGGTGCCGGGTATGGGGGCATGTTCTTCCCCGTTGCGCGTGCGCTTCGAAAATCGCGACCGAAGCTCATTGCGCTCGAGTTCACCCGTTCCGGCCGCGAGCTGCTCGCCCGGATCAGTAACGCAGAAGAGCAGCCTGTGACTGTAGGCGCCTGCGATTTGGGGGCGCCCGCTATTACGTCGGTCGCCATCCCCGATGGGGCGGTGCTCTTCACGTGTTTCTCGGCGCACTACGTGCCTGTGCTTTCACAGAATATCATTCATTCACTGTGCGCGCTACGCCCGAAGGCCGTAGTCCACTTCGAGCCTCTCGTGCATCCTGAGCTGCAGAGCACCACGATGGGCCTCCTGCGTCACCGCTATCTTGAATCCAACGACTACAACCGCAATCTTCTCGAGGTCCTTGAGGAAGCGGAACGGGCAGGCCGCATCCGCATTGACTCCGTCGAGGCCAACTGGTTCGGGTTGAATCCCTTGCTTCCGGCATCGCGGATCGTCTGGTCTGCGACCTGATCGGTGGACAGTCTGCGATACCATAGGCCGACCTTCTGTCGTGACGGACGTATCGGTGCACCTGCGCTCTCCGCTCATCCGCTGCTGTGCCGATGGGGGCGCCCCCGGACCGCCCGATGACGCAAGCTTTCACCTTCGTCGAGACGCGTGAGCAAGTCCGCTGGATTGCATCGACGCAGCGACATCCGTCACGCGGTACGACGTTGATTGCAGCCACTCCCGACGCGGCCTACGCATGCCAGCTGGAACGAGTCGAGTACGCGCGGCTCGAAGACTTCTCGACCACGAGCAACCGGAGGAGTGAGTACTCCGAGGCCGTCACGCGTTTCCTTGCATGGCAGGACTGGCTCGATCAATGGGTCCGTAATCGGATCCCTGCCTTCAAACGTACCGCCTTCAGGCCGGCTGAAGGTGCCGGCTTTCGGCTGCAGCGGCTTCACGGAGAGATCTGGGCAACGGGCCGATCACTCGGCGAATTTTTCGACGCTGCCGATCCGTTGAGCGTGAGCATCTGGCCGCCGACCAGTTACGGCGTACCGCTTCACCTCGAGCCAGCGAGTAACCCCGTGATTGCGCTCGTCGCGGATGTGGCACGGGTGCGGGGTATTCCCGTCCGGGATCTTGGCCGAGTTCGCGAGGGCATCGCACGGACCGCACGCGGCGCGCGCCGCAGCCGTACGATGACGCAATGGGTGCGCGAGTTGTTGCTTGACGGCAGGGTTCGCGCGCTAGGCGCCGCTTTGAGGAGCGGCGGTTTTGGTGACGCGTGTCGATCGCTGTCCCCATCGTTTTTGCATGATCGCCGTGTACTTGCTTGCGGATTCGGGTACGACGTGCAGCGTCTCGTCTTGCAACTCCGCCGAGACGGTGTCGGTGTGTCTCAGATCAGCAACCGCTTGGCAGAGCCTCAGGTAATTGTGGACATCATGGCTCAGATCAACAGCGCCGCGCCGGAACTTATGGCGAACGCGGAACTTTGGTCGCTGATTGAGTCGTGCGGGGTGGGCCGCACGCGTTTGTGGGAGGCGTCAATTGCGCGCTAGTGGCACGATCTTGTGCCCCGGTTGTGGGCTAGCTATCTCGCGGCCGAACGCCGGATGCGCAAGCGACCATTTGACGCGGTGGTTCTCTCGGATCTCGGGAGCGGGGACTTTGGCAGCATGGTACGACAGGTTGCGGCAGGTGCTGGCGTCCCGACCTACTTGTATCAGCATGGAGGGTCGGCCGACCTTGACGCGCCATCACTGCTTCCATGGGTCAGGGGGCCGGACGGACTGCTGCTCTACGGCACCGGAACGGAAGCCGACCTGGCAGCAACGGTTCCGCCTTCGATAGGCCGAACCGCGGCCTTTCACGCCGTTGGATCGGCGACTCTCGACGAACTCGATGCGAAGGGGCGGACGCCGCATCACCGTCGCCTTCGTCGAACACTACAGGCGAAAGACAGCCGCCCGCTGGTATTGTATGCGCCCACTCATTTCGCGACTTACTTCCGGGCGGTCGGCCAGCTTGCGGACCATCCGGTCGTCCCCTATTTCGAGCTGCTCCAGCGAGTCCTCTCGCTCTTCGCGGAGGCGGATGGGGTACGTCTCGTTTTCAAGGACTTCAGTGTTGCGAACGATGAGACTCGGGTCATTTCGGATTTTATTCGCAGCACAGTACCTGATGCGATCATTACGACGGTATCACTGCGGGACGTCATGTGGGCCGTCGACGCGATCGTGGTCGACCATGTGATTACGGCGGCGTCGGAAGTGCTGCTGACAGATGTGCCATGCACGTTCTACATGCCATCGACTACGCCGCAGGCAACGAAGGCTCGATGCTTGTTGCGTGCCGCCTCAACTGTCGAAGAGACAGAGCAGGGATTCGTTGACGCGGTCCGTCGCCTAATTTCAACAACGGAATTTCCCCCCGTGCTAAACCGCGACCGGTCATTCTTGAGTGCCTACGGAACCGGGCGCGATGACAAATTGTCGGCGCGTCGGGCCGCCGATGTGATAATTTCACCTGTCAGTGTCCAGCGAAGGATCGATGAGACAATCTGATCTGCGGACGATGGGTGAAGGATTCCTACAAAACCCGCCGAAAATCGATGCCACCGCTGTGGCGCTGGGACGACGTGGTATTCTTGTGGGGCATGCGTTGGTCCGCGAGGCACGGGAGAGGTTCTGCAAATCGATACGTTCGCGCCGTGCCCGCTTTCGCAAGCATTGCCCAGTGTCGCGCAACTCCGTCCAGCAGAAGCGAATACCTACCTCCGAATGCGGGAAAAAAACTTCGGCAGGGCGCCGTTGGCGTCGAGTTCAAAGGCCGCGCGAAGGCGACGTTTATTCATCGCCTGAATGTTTTCCCGTATCCGATCGAGGACGTATCGTTTGGCGAGATCTCCGGCAATTACGTTCTGGAACTTCTCGACTGTGTTCTCGGCGTGTTGCGCACCCTCATCGTGCTAGCTGCTGAAGTGTTGACACAATACTCTTTTCGGTGCCGTTAGCCCACGTGATAAGCGAAACGTTCAAGGGCGATGTGCGCGTCCTTGTGACGGGTGCATCAGGGTTTATTGGCGCTCACCTGTGCCGGGCGTTGCTGTCTCGCGGGGTGAGTGTAGTCGCCGTCGTGCATGGTACGCGGCCAGTCGTCCTCCCTGGCGCCGAGTTGCACGACGTAGACCTTCGTGATGCAGCGAAGGTATCCGAGTTGGTGCGTCAGGCCGTTCCGACTCACGTTGTTCATTTGGCTGCGTCCAAGTTTGGGGGTGCCCTCGCCGATCTGGGGCCGTCCTACGAGGCGAACCTACTATCGACCCTCAATCTTGCGGAGGCAGTAATCGATACCCATCGCTGTCGTCGCTTCGTATTCATGGGTAGCGCGGAAGAGTACGGACGAGCGCCAGTACCCTTCAATGCGGGGGATCGGGAGGCGCCGACCACCGCGTACGGGCTGTCCAAGCTGGCCGCGACACAGCTGCTACAGGCGCTGGCCGTCAACTACGAATTTCCGCTAATTGTGCTGCGCGCAACGGTCGTGTACGGCCCAGGCCAGCAATCAGGGATGTTTGTGCCGGAGCTGGTCCGCTCCCTGCTGGCGGGTGAGCGGTTCCCCATGACGGCGGGTCACCAGACGCGTGATTTCGTCTATGTTAGCGACGTCGTCGATGGGATCATCCGCGCGCTGCTCGTGACTTCGCGGCTCAACGGAGCACTTCATCTTAGTGCCGGAACTCCGATCGCCATTCGCGACGTCGCCCTGCTCGCTGCCCGGATCATTGGGGAAGCGGCAGAGGCACTCATCGATTTCGGAACCGTTCCCCTTCGCGAAGGGGAACNNTGGTGAGTACTGGGCGGACAATTCGAAGACGTTCGCCATGTTGGGCTGGTCGCCGCTCGTAACGCTCGAAGAAGGACTGCATCGCACGATTGCGTATCACCGCACGTCCGCAGTGAAGAGGTAGCATGTGAAGATCCGTGTGCACTACCACTCCGATTGTCCGTGGTTCGCAGGATGTGAGAACATGCTCGCAAATCTGCTGAACGATTCCGACAATCGCGCGCAGTTCCAGGCGAGTTTGAGCTACCGTGCGTCGCCCGAATACACGGAAGGCCTCGCGCGGCGTGTCCACCTGGACTTCCCGGTTTACCCTCTTCACTATCCTGAACCGTCGACGGCGATCCCGGTGCCGACGCGCTGGCCGGCCGGCGTGAGGAGCGCGGTTCGTTTCGCATCGCGTCAGCTGACGACGTACCCACTGCTGGTATACGAGGTCTGGCTGCTTCGCCGGTTATTNNTCGCCCGTTTGGCACCTGATGTCGTGCACATCAACAATGGGGGGTATCCCGCTGCTTTGTCTGCTCGCGCCGCGGCTATCGCAGCCAAGCTGGCAGGCATCCGAAACGTTATTATGGTTGTTAATAACCTTGCGGAGGAACGTCGCGGGCCATTTCTGAATCCACGCCATGCGGTCGATCGCAAGGTGCGGGCGGCTGTCGCCAAGTTCGTGACCGGATCGCGCGCAGCAGCCGCACAGCTTCAACGCGTCCTCGGGTTGGCCGACGGTCACGTGGTCGCCCTTGCAAATGGTGTGGCGGTGCGGGCCGCCGCGGAAAGTCGGGAGGAGACTCTGAGCCGACTATCGGTGAATCGATCGGGGGGAGTCATTTTAGGCGTTGTCGCGCTGATGGAGCCGCGAAAAGGCCATAGAGTGCTTCTGGAGGCTATTGCCAGCCTCGTTCGTGACGGGGGCGTGGCGCATAGATTCACCGTCTTGCTGGAAGGCGACGGTCGGCTTCGTGCCGAGCTCGAGGCGTTTGTGGAGCGGGCAGCAATTCAGGACTACTGCCGCTTCATCGGGGTTGAGGCAAATGTATTCAATTTCATGTCGGCGATCGACATATTGGTGCTCCCGTCGATTGCGCACGAGGATTTCCCGAACGTGATTCTCGAGGCAATGGGACTCGGAAAGCCGGTGATTGCCAGCAAGCTTGCTGGAACGCCCGAGCAGGTGGAGGACGGCGTGACCGGACTGTTGGTTCCACCGGGAGACGCTCAGTCGCTGGCAGCCGCGATTGCACGGCTCGCCGCGGACGCGCAGCTGCGGGCAGAGATGGGCAGGGCTGGGCGAAGGAGGTTCGAGGAGCGGTTTACTGCGAAGGCGTCGGTACACCGCTATATGGCTCTATATCAATCGTTACTCGGCACACATCCATTATGAAAGTGGTGATACTCGCAGGCGGCTTTGGTACACGTATACGGGACGTTGCTGACGACATCCCAAAGCCGATGATACCTATTGGGCGATATCCGATTATCTGGCATATCATGAAGTGGTACGCCAAGTTCGGACATAAGGAATTCGTGCTATGTCTCGGACACAAGGGGCATACGATTAAGAGCTTCTTCATCGATTATGAAGCCCACACGCGCGATATCACTTTGACGCTTGGGTCTGGCGGCGCGATCGAATTTTTGAGTGATCACGATGAGTCAGACTGGCGTGTGACTCTCGCGGATACAGGCCTCAACGCAATGACTGGTGCACGGATCCAGCGCATCCGCAAGTACGTGCAGGGTGAGGAGTTCATGCTCACGTATGGCGACGGCGTTGGCGATGTGGACATTGAGCAGCTGTTGGCGTTCCACAGGAGTCACGGCAAGGTACTTACCGTTACCGGCGTCCGACCGCCAGGACGATTTGGCGAGATCGAAACACGCGGCGACGGTATTGTTTCCGGATTTAATGAAAAGCCGCAAGCTACGGGTGGACGCATTTCTGGAGGATACTTTGTCGCGAGTCCGCGCCTGTTCGATTACCTGGACGACCGCGAGGATCTCGTTTTCGAACGCGGCCCGCTCGAGGCTCTCGTTCGGGACAAGCAGCTGATGATGTATGAACATGGCGGATTCTGGCAGCCAATGGATACCAGTCGCGACTACCAGTTTCTAAACGCACTTTATGCCGAAGGGAATGCGCCATGGGTGCCGTGACGGGGAAAGGCATGAACATGGAGTTGCTGCGGGATGCGTTCGCTGGCAAACGGGTATTCGTTACCGGTCACACCGGATTCAAGGGCTCGTGGCTAGCGTTCATCCTGGCAGAAGCGGGCGCGGATGTTATGGGTTATGCATTACCACCCGCGGGTGGCCCGAGTCATTTTGAACTTCTGCAGCTTTCGCACCGCATCGCCCATGTAGAGGGCGACATTCGTGACGGTGCCGCCCTCGATTCAGCGATGATGGCGTTCCGTCCGGAGTTTGTATTTCATCTTGCCGCTCAAGCCCTTGTAAAGGAGTCGTATACCGATCCCGTCACGACGTTCGATACGAACATGATGGGTTCGGTTCGCGTTCTTGATGCGGTGCGGAGAACGGAATCCGTTCGTTCGCTTGTCTATGTCACGTCTGACAAGTGTTACGCCAATGCGGAATGGGTATGGGGTTACCGCGAGACGGACCGCCTTGGCGGTCGGGATCCTTACAGCGCGTCCAAGGCGGCGGCCGAGATCGTGTTCTCGGCGTACACCAGCTCGTATCTTTCAAGTCGTCCGGATCTCGGCGCCGCGTCTGCGCGCGCCGGCAACGTCATTGGTGGCGGAGATTGGGCTGCCGACCGCATTGTCCCGGACTGCGTGCGGGCCGCAGCGGATGACGGCGTGATTCAACTCCGGAACCCCGAGGCGACCCGGCCATGGCAACACGTGCTTGAGCCATTATCGGGGTACTTGTTGCTCGCAGTGCGCCTACGTCAACAGCCGCAGGAGTTCGCAGGCGCGTGGAACTTCGGACCATCCAGCTCGGAAGTGCGCACGGTTCGAGAGGTTGCGACGACGGTTATCGAGTGGCTCGGCCGCGGACGAGTGGAAATAGTTGGCACTCCCCCGACGCTCCACGAGGCAAATCTGCTCCAGCTCAATTGCGACAAGGCGCACCAATGTCTGGACTGGCACCCGCGCTGGAATGTTGACAAGTCGCTTGAGGAGACCGCGGAGTGGTACCGCGGCATGCAGAGTGGCGCGGATCCGACGGCGTTGACCCGGACGCAGGTCGTTGAATATTTCGGAGACAATGCATGATCGATGGAGTGATAGTTACACCGCTGCAGCAGATACACGACGAGCGCGGAAAGGTCATGCACATGTTACGAGAGGATTCGCCGGTCTTCCAGCGGTTTGGTGAGATATACTTTTCCTGCGTCGAACCGGGCGTTGTAAAGGCATGGCATCTTCACCGCAAAATGACGCTTAATTACGCAGTGTTGCTCGGGAAGATCAAGTATGTTCTGCATGACGACCGCGCGGGTAGTCCCACACGAGGAGAAACCCAGGAGTTCTTTCTCAGTCCAGAGAACTATCTGCTTGTTACCGTGCCACCGCTCATATGGAATGGATTCAAGGGTGTGGGTGACACCACCGCAATCGTCGCGAATTGCGCAACTCTCCCACACGATCCTATGGAGATTGAGCGGGCATCGCCATATGATGGGACGATCGCGTACGACTGGAACATCAGACACCGCTGAAGCTGCCCAGCGTGAAGGTACTCATTGCAGGAGCGTCGGGGCTCATAGGGGGTCGTCTGCTAGCGGCGCTGGAGGGCGACGGGAAGATGCAAGTGCGCGCTATGAGCCGAGTCGCACGCGCCTGGCCGCCAGGCGTGGAGGGCTTCGCGCTGGGCTCGGACCCGACGCATGTCCTGTCGGCTGCTTGTGAAGGCATCGATGTTGTTGTCAATCTCGCGTCAATGTCGGAGTCGGCGTGTGCTGCTGATCCGGCCGGCGCGCTGCATGCGAACGTTGGCGGAACGCTCAACCTGATGCGTGCGGCAGTCAGCGCGAACTCCGGACGGTTTGTGCAGCTGTCGACGTCGAAGGTGTACGGAAGCGATTTGAGCGGGATGGTCAGTGAGGAGACCATTCCTCATCCGACATCGCACTACGCAATAACGCACCGTGCCGCTGAAGATTACGCTGCATGTCATCGGTTTGCTGTCGTGCTGCGGCTTGCGAACGGGTTCGGGGCACCGGCGACTGAGAACGCCCAATCTTGGAACATCATCGTTAACGACTTCTGCCGTCAGGCTGCGACAGACCACTCGATTTCCATTCGGAGCGACGGTTCTGTGTGGCGTAACTTTGTTCCTCTTAGTGACGTAATGGTTGCGTTAGGGGCGGCGAGGACTTGGTTGCCAGCTGGTACCTACAATCTCGGGTCTGCCAAATCGATGACGCTTCGCGCCATGGCGGATCGTGTAGCTACCGTCGCCAGCGAAGTGCTGGGCGTCGCTGTAGACGTGAGGGTGGGTGCCTCTATCCCTGCCACGCGGCGCACAGCACTTGACTATCGTACAGACAAGCTTCGCGCTGCTGGCGTATCTCTCGACGGCCTGATCGATGACGAAATCAGAAGCACGATCGCTGCCGCATGTGATGCTTTTGTTTGATGCTAGATGAGTGACACGGTGCCCCGCGTTTCAGTGCTGATGACTGTTTACAACGCCGCGCCGTGGCTGCGTGAGGCGATAGACAGCATAGTCAGCCAGACGTACTCTGACTGGGAACTGATAGCAATCGAGAATGGTTCCTCCGATGCGTCACCGGAGATCCTTGCGTCGTATAACGACCGCCGCATCCGCGTCATACCTGCGAGCGAAAACATGGGCAGAACTCCTGCACTACGTTACGCGTTCGAGCTTGGCAGAGGCGAGTATACGGCGGTGCTCGATGCGGACGATATTGCCGAGCCGACGCGCATTGCAAAGCAGGTAGCGTTTCTGGATGCGAACACGGATGTCTCTCTTGTTGGGACATGGGCGCGACGAATAGACGGTGATGGACGAGAGGTTGGCCTTTGGGCTCCCCCGACTGATCCAGCGCTGCTTCAAGATGCATTCGGTTTCGAGAATCCGATAGTACACTCGGCCGCGATGTATCGAGCGGCGATGGCTCGCGAGGTCGGCGGGTATCCTCTGGAGTTTCCTTACGCGCAAGACTCCGCCCTCTGGCTCCGCTTGGCGACGAGTTCGCGTATCGGCATGATCGGAGAGTACCTGAGCTGCCATCGCACGCTTCCAACCGGCATGACGCGTAGCAAGGACGCGCGAGTTATCGTATCGCGCGACAGCCTGGCGCTGCTGGAGTACGCTGCGGAGCATATCAAGCTATCGCAGTCAGCGCGCAGGCGGAATTGTGAGGAGCGAACGATCGCCGAGTGTCGATACGCGATCGCGTTATTGAATACCAAGGGCGCGCGAGCCGGACTGAGCGTGCTGTTCCGCGCGTTTGTGTCCAATCCGCGTGGGCTGATATGGAATAGAGTCAGCCGTGCAGCGTTGTTCGGCTAGGTTGCTGGCCGGAGCGAGGAGCCTCGGCGCACATTCAGGACGCCGACCCCGACATCGCGCAAAAGCGCTGGATACGGGGAACACAGCTGGGCGAAAGCGCGAAGGGTGGGTCGGCGGTTGTCGTCACGCGATATATTGGAGTGTCGCGCCGACCAAGCTGAAAGGAATCCCGCGACTTAACCATTTGCCCGTCTCGCGTGACCCTCCCGTTCGCCGTAATAGCTGACGATGGCAACACCCGCTCTGGAAACACCATAGTGGCGAAGCCGGGCGTCTTGCCCCGGATCGAGGGGATGGACGGACTGATCGTGCTTCTCGCTATAGCCGCTCAGCTGTTCTTCGAGATCCCAGCGCTGAAGACAGCGCAGTCGGCGGCGGAGATCATACTGTTTGTGGTGCTGTCGTACGCTTGCATGACAATCAGATTCGGCGTCTGGGACGCCGCGCTCCTCGCGCTGCTGGCAGTGATGGCGATCGTTTCGATGATGATAAATGACCTGGCTGTGCTCCTGGTGGGTGTCAAACAGTTCGGGTTGGCGGTTCTCTGTCTTATCTATTTCTCTCGCGTACGATTCCGGTCGCGTCTGATCTTTCCGGCGTTCGTTATAAGCGTGCTATTGATTGTGATCTCTCGCGTTGCCCCAGCTATTGTTACGCCACTAATTCAAATCTCGCGCTCGCCTGAGTTCAATGAATCTCGGTTTGGTGGATTGTTTCTCAATACCCACTACAACGCGTATTTCCTGGCAGTTGCGCTCATCTACTATGGTTACCGTGTCCGGTTGTCTGGTGCCGGCCCCGTAATAATCTTTCTGACTGGGTCCAAGTTCGTGTTCGTGTCGTACGTATTGAACGTTGCTGCACGTTTCAGAGTAGTGCGGATATTCACGCGGCATCCGCGCGTGATGCTGTTTGCGACTGTAGTCGTCGGAGCCGCGCTCTGGGCGAGCCGTTTCAAGCTCGTTGGAATGCTGAATACGACGGAATGGATGTCCGCGTACGTGATTCTTTCGCAGGCATTCGACCCTCAGTTTTATCGACTCGTACTCAACCCATTTCCAGGTGACTATCTTGCCGTGGTTAATGGGCTTCAGGTAAGCTACGGCGTTGCACAATACACGAATGAGATAGGCTTCTTCGCTCTGTGTATTCAAGGTGGGCTGGTCCTGACCGTCGCGTACCTGGCCGTCTTCCTCCGGTACGCGCGGCCGTACCGTATCTTCATCCTCGTTTCGTTGCTGCATTACGGATTCGTTCTGTCGCCTCTAATAGTCTATATGATTGTCACGTATTCCCGTGAGATCGCTCTGATGGTCGATACGCGGCGGCGCGCGGCCGATCCAGCCAGTGTCCCTGCCTGATGCATACCGATCGTCGATTGGTGTCTCGAGCAGCGATCTGCGGCGCCGGATTCATCGGTCGGAGTCTGATTGAACAGCTTCTCTCGCAGGGCATCGAGGTTAGCGTTCTGGATCACAAGACCTGCCCGCCGGAGCTATCGGGCAGGGTCACTTGGTTCCAGGGCGACTTTACGGACGAGGCGATTCTGCGCGTCGCGCTTGAGGGTGTCGATGTCGCCTATCACCTCGTGTCGAGCACGGTGCCGGGTGATGATAAGGTCGGCCTGATCACGGAGCTTGCCGATAATATCTTCGCCACTATCCGCTTCATAGATTGCTGCATCGAACTTGGAGTGCATCGGATCGTGTTCGTTTCCTCGTCGTCGGTTTACGGCCTGCAGGAACACACGCCAATTTCGGAGACTGCGGCCACCAATCCAATTAGTTCGCACGGCATTCACAAGCTGACTATCGAGAAATATCTGCTGCTTTACCGATTCGACCATGATGTCGACGTCCGCATAGTCAGGCTGGCCAATCCGTTTGGTCCAGGGCAAGACTTGTTAGGGCGCCAGGGGTTCGTGGCGATCGCCATCGGGAAGATAATTCGAGGGGAGCCAATTCTACTGCGCGCGAGCGGAGCCCCGATTCGTGATTTTATTTTCATCGAAGACGTGTCTCGCGCGCTGGCGCTCGTCGGCTTGGCAGCAAATGTTCCCCCTGTGCTGAATCTTGGAACGGGGGAAGGGCAGTCTCTCCGCAGTGTTGTGCAAAAGTTGGAGGATCTGCTAGGGCGAAATCTTTCAACGATCGACGGCCCGCTTCGCAAGGCGGATATCCCCACGAGCGTACTAGACGTCTCGTTGATCGGTTGCAGTGTTGGCTTTGAGCCGACGACCTCGATGCGGGACGCGTTGGAACTTACTCTGCGCCATTGGGAGGTCGTGTAGGAGGTGACGATGCGCGCTGCAATGCTGTTTGCGCCGCTGCCGCCTCCAGTCGGTGGCATTACTTCGATCACCGCGATGCTGCACCGTGAACTGGCAAACAATCGAGACGTCCTATTTATACAGCCAGTCGCGAAAACGACTAGCTGGAAACGCATCGTGCGCCCGGTACAAAGCCTCGGCCGGCTCGCCCGGGGCACGCTTCGCGTGCGGGCTAACGGGCGCGTCGTCTTTTTCTGCAGTTCGCGCGCGTCGTTCTGGGATAAATGTATCTGGGCGTCAATCGTGATGTCACTGGGACGCACAGCCGTCATGATCATGGTGGCGGGCGACTTTCCGGAGACGTTTTCCGCGTCACCTCGATGGGCGCGCGGTGCCGCCCGCTGGCTCTTTCGGCGCAGGCGTCTGATCGTCGCTGCGCAATCCGTGTCGTGGGCCGCGCGATACAGGGGCATCTTCCCAGGTGCAGCTGTTACGCAAGTCGGGGCGACCGTTGATCCAGAGTTCTTCCTCGAACGTGACTCGGCGGCGCTGCCCAAGCCCATGCTTACGGTTTTGTTCGTCGGCTGGATAACCTATGACAAGGGAGTCAGCGACTTGCTCGACGCTGTCGAATCTGCCGCAGCGTCATTGAGGGGGCGCGCATGCATCCGCCTCGTAGGCCCGCTCTTCGGACGTGATGCGTATTGGCGGGGCGAGATTGACCGCCGAGGAATTACCGCACTCGTTGAGCTCGCCGGTGCCGTGACCACTCGTGCGGACGTGTGGCGCGAATATCACGAGGCAGACGTGTTTATTTTCCCATCCCACTTTGAGGGCTTTCCGGTCGCGCTCCTGGAGGCGACTGCCGCTGGGCTGGCGTGTGTCGCCACCGACGTCGGCGGTGTCGCGGACATCCTTGACGGGGGTCGCACTGGCGTGATCGTGCCTCCGCGATCTCCGGCAGCACTCGCCGCCGCGCTTGCCACCGTGGTCTCTGATGCCGAACTGCGTCAATCCATGGGAGCGGCTGCTGGCCAGTACACGCGGCGAGTGTTTTCGCTCGAAGCGTGTATCGGCTCTTATGCGCGCGTCCTCGGTGTTCGTTGAGTGAGCCGATCGACCAGGACACGCGGCGTATCATATCCGGTGAGATGGTCCCCGCGGGCGAGAAGCTGGTCTCGCTCTTCGAAGCGCACGCCGGCGTGCTCGTGAAAGATCGGCGCGAGACATACTATGTGGTCAGAAGATACTTCTCACGACGGGTCGTTCTGGCCTCATCCTCGATTGCGCGATCCCGAAGGGGAATCCCGGCGATGTCACGTGGGCTGTGCCCCTCGTGCGTCGCCAGGAACGCCTCTTCGGACGGCCTCCGCGACAGGTGAGTATGGATGGCGCTTTCGCCTCACTGGACAATCTGACGCAGATGAAAGCGCGCGGTGTCGCCGATGTCTGCTTCGCCAAGAAGCCGGGACTCGGAGTCCTCGACATGGTGCGGACCCAGTGGGTGTACGACAAGCTGCGCCGCTTCCGCGCCGGGATCGAGAGCGGGATCTCGCTCCTGAAGCGGGTCTTCGGTCTGGCCTGCTGTGTGTGTGGAAGGGCGCGGCCGGCTTTCACTCCGATGTGCGGACGCCCGTCTTCGTCGCCAACCTCATGCTGCTGGCGCGCGATCGCATTACCTGACTATTTCGTGGCATTGTACATCATGCGACGCTCCGAACGTGGATCGCCCGCGAAGACGATGTCGCTGCTAACGTCGTACCTGGTAACCCCAGCAGGCGACGCTCGTCATTCTTCGAAGCGCTTCGCTAACACGACGCACCTCAACTACTTTCGAGGACAGAAATCGCCCTCGCCAAACCGCAAACGCAGAGTTTCAGGACGGACACTAGGTATATTTCTAGTTGCACATACTGGTTCTATTGGGGGGGATGCCGACCGGAACCGTCAGTTGGGGCTGGTTGGGGCTTCTTTCGCCCTCAACTGATAGCATAGCCTGCGATTGCGTCCGTGCAGCTGCTGCTAACGAGGCCAACCACTACTTGTCCGCGTATATACCGATTCACGAACCATTGGCGAGCACTCAAAAACAGGATGTCCATGATTTCTGGAACGCTGCGTCGTGTGGGGAGAATCTCTATCTCGACGGTTCCGATCGTGTGGCTTACGAGGCGCAAGCGCAAAAGCGCTATGCGCTTGAGCCGTATATCCTTGACTTCGCCCACTTCGAGGATAGCGCCGGCCAGCGGGTGCTGGAGATCGGCGTCGGGTTGGGCGCCGACCATCAACGTTTCGCGGAGGCCGGAGCTGATCTTTACGGAATCGACCTCACCGAGCGCGCCATCGAGCACACATCGCATCGTATGGCGGAGTTCGGCTTGTCGTCCGAACTTCGGGTGGGGGATGCGGAGCACCTGACGTTCCCGGACGCCTTTTTTGACCGTGTGTACTCATGGGGTGTGTTGCACCACACCCCTGCAACGCCGCAAGCACTGGCGGAGGTATGGCGGGTGTTGAAGCCGGGCGGTAGGGCAAGCATCATGATATATCACAAATGGAGCTTGGTCGGCATCATGCTGTGGCTGCGATACGCGCTGCTCAGCTTACGGCCGTGGATGTCACTTGATGAGATTTTCAGCGAATATCTCGAGAGTCCGGGCACAAAGGCCTACTCAGTCCCCGCGGCGCGGGCGCTCTTCGCTCAATGGTCCGTGGTCAGGATTTCGACAGTGCTTGGGCACGGTGACCTCCTCGAGTCCGAGGCGGGGCAGCGCCATAGAGGCATAGTACTCTCCCTAGCGCGCCGCTTTTGGCCGCGCGCCATTTTGAAGCGTTTCTTCCCGGCGCTCGGGCTGTGCATGATGATTGACGCTTGGAAGTGAGCGTCCTCTCCCTTCGTTAGACTGAATCGCCATGTGCGGCATCGTCGGCTACCAAGGCTCCTTCGGCTCTGCTTTGCTTCGTGCCATGACTGACGCTGTCGCCCATCGTGGTCCAGATGGAGAGGGTGGTGTCATACTGGGGGAGGGCGGAGCGGTCGCGACAGCGCTCGGGCATCGCCGGCTGTCAATCATCGACCTTTCCAACGCCGGCGCACAGCCAATGTGCGCAGTGCCGGACGCCGGAGGTGGTATGCTCGCTGGCCTTACGCTCGTGTTCAACGGCGAGATATACAATTTCCGTGAGTTGCGCACCGAACTCGCGCGGGACGGCCATGAATTCGTGTCGCATAGCGACACGGAAGTGTTGCTGCATCTTTACGAGCGTGACGGCTTGGCGATGATGGAGCGCCTAAACGGCATCTTTGCGTTTGCGATCCACGACGACAGACCGTCGGGACAACCCGCTGATGTCGAACGTGGAAGCCTAGTGCTCGCACGTGATCCAATGGGCGTCAAGCCGCTTTATTTTGCCGAGACGACACAGGGATTTCTGTTCGGCTCGGAGATTAAGGCGCTGCTTGAGGATCCAAATCTGTCCCGGGATATCGACCCGGTGGCACTGCACAATACACTCGCTTATCTCTGGTCGCCTTCGCCCCGCACGATGCTGCGCGCTGTGCGCAAGCTCGAGCCGGGTAGCGCGTTGATCGTGACTAGTGGAGCGATCGTGCGAAAGTGGACCTTCTACCAGATGCCGTACGATGGTGTCACCAGCCAACAGTCCGAGGACACGCTCGCCGCGGAACTCGCAGGGCGTCTACAAGTCGCTGTCGAGCGCCAGCTTGTCTCTGATGTCCCGGTTGGCGCGTTTCTCTCCGGCGGCCTCGATTCGAGCGCTATTGTAGCCATGATGCGAAAAACGCTTCCAGATCAGGAGATCACTGCATTCACGATTAGTTTCGCTGAAGCGTCGGATCTGGAGGGTAATCCTGAGGATCTTCCGTATGCTCGCCGCGTAGCGAAGCACCTCGATGTGTGTCTTGAGGAGATCGAGGTGGACCCGAGCGCAATTGACCGGCTGCCGGAACTGGTGGCGCTTCTCGATGAGCCACAGGCCGACCCAGCCCCCATCAACGCGCTAATGATCGCCGAGCGCGCCCGCGCAATGGGCATCCCCGTACTACTGTCTGGTGCCGGCGGCGACGATCTATTCACTGGGTATCGTCGACACTGGGCGCTTGGCTTTGAAAGGCGCTGGTCGTGGCTCCCAAGAGCTGCTCGGGCCGGTATCCAGAGTGCGACGACCCGCGCAGGCTCCACGCGTGGTGCGCAGTCAATTCCAGCTGTTCGTAGACTTGCAAAGATGTTCGCGCACGCCGGGGACGATTCGGACCGTCGATTGGTGTCGTACTTCATGTGGAGCACCGAAGAGGTGCGTCGCGCGTTATATACGCGAGACTTTGCCGAAAGCGTCGCCGACGTTGACACAGCCGCGCCGTTGCTTGCAAGCCTTGCGCGAATTCCGAATGAGCACGATCCCATCCAGCGGATGCTCTATTTGGAGGTGCGCCATTTTCTCGCCGACCATAATCTCAACTACACCGACCGTGCAGGAATGGCCGTTGGAGTTGAGGTACGTGTCCCGTTACTCGATCTTGAACTGGTTCGCTTCGCAACGCGAGTCCCAACTCGTTACAAGCAAAAGGGTACTATTGGCAAGGCTATCTTTAAACGCGCCATGGAGCCGTATCTTCCTCGTGACGTGATCTATCGTGCGAAGAGTGGATTCGGTGTTCCCCTGCGCCGTTGGCTCAGGCAGGAACTGCGTCTGATGGTTGAGGACACGCTGAACGAATCGTCGCTACGTCGTCGTGGAATATTCGAACCCGTGGCCGTCCGTCGACTGATCGAGCTCGACGCTGAAGGCCGTCTCGACGGTAGCTACACAATTTTCGCGCTGATGTGCATTGAGTTATGGTTTCGTCACTTCATCGATCGATAGCGCACTGAGCGTTGGACGCATATAGATTTCTAGTGGAGCACACCTCCGTGAAACAAATACTCCAGTCGTTGAAGTCCGGCGCTACGGAAGTAGCCGATGTCCCGGCACGCGGCGTCAGTCGAGGCAGCCTTCTGATTCACACATCCCGCACGCTGATCTCCGCTGGTACTGAGCGCATCCTAGTGGATTTCGGTAAAGCCCACGCTCTGCAGAAGGCGCGGCAGCAGCCGGACAAGGTGAAGATGCTGCTGAACAAGGTGCGCATCGATGGTGTCCTGCCAACACTCGCGGCGGTGAATAACAAACTCGATCAACCGTGGCCGCTCGGACACTGCACTGTCGGTGTAGTCGCGGAAGTCGGCGGGGGGGTAAGCGGCTTCTTAGCTGGCGACCGCGAAGTCTCGAACGGCAAGCATGCGCAGGTTGTGAGTGTGCCGGTGAACCTGTGCGCCAAGGTGCCAAACGTCGTCTCGGACGAGGAGGCGGTGTTCACCGTACTCGGTGCAATTGCGCTGCAGGGCATTCGGCTTGTGCAGCCCACTCTTGGCGAGGTGGTCGTTGTCACTGGGCTAGGCCTGATTGGTCTGATGGCAGTGCAGTTGCTCCGCGCACATGGTTGTCGCGTAATTAGCGTGGACTTCGATCCCGCCAAGCTCGCCCTGGCCCGGCGGTTTAGGGCGGAGGTGGTTGACCTCTCGGTTGGGCAGCATCCGCTAGCCGCGGCGACGGCACTCTCGCGAGGCTGGGAGGTGGACGCGGTGCTGATCACTGCCGCCACGCCGAGCAGTGAGGCCGTGCATCAGGCGGCGCTGATGTGCCGCCAACGTGGTCGCGTCGTGCTTGTCGGTGTCGCCGGCCTCGATCTCTCACGCAACGACTTCTACAAGAAAGAGCTGACGTTCAAGATCTCGTCGTCGTACGGTCCTGGTCGCTACGATCCGAACTACGAGGAGATGGGACAGCACTTGTCGGTGACACGGCATGCTCTCTCATGCTGAGTGGGGGGGCCTAGGTGCAGCTGCGCCTCAAGCGGCGATTGCCGCGAAGTGAGATCTGCCACTTTGTCGACTCGACCCAGATAATCACTTCGTTGCACCGGACGGTGAGTGTCGCGCGGACGGATGAGCCAGCGTATTCGGTGACTCTGCCTTCAACGAGGTGGGATGTCCTAGCTGGGTCCCGCCTGCTGCGCCGCGCACTCCGGCTCGACAAGTGCAACGTAGCGCCGGTCGGCGAGGCCTTCCGCAACCTTGTCATCGTGCGCGGCTACAAGGTCTACCACTATGAGGCCGCCTCAGGCATTCTCTCTGAGACCCTCGCTCTCAGAAACTGCCGCAATGTTCTCCACCAATCCATTTGCGTTGCCGACAGCGGTAGCACGGTGTACTTCGGCGAATACGGCGGAAACAAGAGGCGGCGGGAGGTGCCTGTCTATCGCTCCCTGGACGGCGGCCGGACGTGGGAGACGGTTTTCTTGTTTCCTGCCGGGAAGATCAAGCACGTCCATGGCTGCTTCCGTGACCCGATCGACGACCGCATTTGGGTCCTCACGGGCGATTTTGCGAACGAAAATTACATCGTCGTCGCCGACCGCGACTTCAAGCAAGTTGAGTGGCTGGGGAACGGCTCGCAGATGTGGCGAGCGTGCAATGTATTCTTCGAGCGTGAACGCGTCGCGTGGATCATGGACTCGCAGCTCGAGGCGTCGCGTCTGGTGGTCTATGATCGCGCGAGCAGAACGGCGGTGAAGGGAGAATCCTTCCCCGGGCCGGTCTGGTACATCAAGCGCCTGTCGGACGGTTACTACGTTGCCGCGACCGCGTGCGAGATTGGACCGGGAGTGCAAGATGAGTACTCTCACCTATTCGTCTCCACTGATCTCGAGAATTGGACTGAGGTTCGCCGCTTTGCACACGACAACTGGCCGAAGCGTTACTTCAAATTCGGCGTGATTGGTTTTGCCGACGGGCAGCAGGCGAGTGACTCATTCTACGTCTTTGGAGAGGCACTTCGCGACCTGGATGGTCGCGTGTACGAATGCAGCCTGGTTTCCGATGGATGCGGCGTATGACGGCGCCCCCGCAAAGCGATTTACCGACAGGTCCAGGAGCGAGTTCCTTGCGCGCCCTCGCGGTAGGCTCGCGCGTCGAAATCCCGGAGGATGCGTCGTTCCCGGCGATGCAGCGGCCGCAATACAAAAATATTTCCCTGGCGCATCTCCAGAGTCTGCGGTGGAGTCTGTATGGCGGCGCCGTGGCTCCGAATGAAGCGGGAATGTGGGTGGAGGCCGCGCTCCGTTTCTGCGAGCTGAACGTCTGGCGTCTCGACCGACGAATGCGGGGGAAATGGGGTGCGGCGGCCGCCCCTGCGACGGTGGCCACTGCGGCGCTGTTACTGGAAGGTCATCTTGTTTACAGCGACCCACGACTGTTGAACACGGTTCTAAAAATCCGCAAATCGCGGTTGTTCCGAAGCGTCAGGCGGACCCACGCGACGGAGGGCATTGCTGCACTCGCAGCTGCCGTAGCCGACGTCAGCGACGAATGCGTGCAACGCTATAGCCAGCCATGAAACCAAAACGCGTCATCCTCCTATCTCCGAACCCGTACAGTCTCTACACACTCGCCACCCTGGTCCTACTCACGCGCGCGGGCACCGAAGTGGCAGGAATCGGATTTCGCAGACTAATGAACCCGAGCCGAGTTCTCTTCGAGGGTCGGAGAGATGGTGCGCGCCTGATAAAGAAAGTTTGCAGAAAACTGTTGTGGCGCAGGCTCGCGGATGGTGGCTCGGCCCGCAACTCACTCTCCGCATTCCTGGCAGAAAGTAGTATTCAACGGGAGAGCGTACCCGCGCTCTGCCGCCGTAATGGCATCCCTATCCGCTACTGCTATGACTTTAACGACGCCGATTTCGTTGCCTGGGTGAAGGCGTCGTCCGCTCAGGCAATCGTCTTCACTGGCGGCGGACTCCTGAGGCAGCCACTACTCGACGCGACCCCCAAGGGCGTTCTCAACTGCCACATGGGAATTCTCCCCAGATACCGAGGGATGGATCTGCCAGAGTGGGCGCTTCTATGCGGCGACGCCGACAGTACCGGCTGTTGCGTCCACCTGATGGATTCCGGCGTAGACACGGGACCGATTCTGATGAACCATTTTGTACCTCCTCGAACAGGGGATACGGTCAGCCGTCTCCGCGGCCGGATTGAATATCAGATGCCGTCAGTGCTCGTGAGCGCCACAGTTGGATATCTTGAAGACGCGATCGCTCTGCGACCGCAGTCACCGGAAGATGGAAAGCAGTTCTTTATTATGTCGCCGGCGCTCAGGGAAGTAGTCGAATATCGGCTGAGCCGCCGAACCATTTCTACGGCACAAACATCCCGATGATGATGCCCGGTTTCGGAAAGACGCCATGAAGATTGTCCTGGCAACACCCAGCAACGGACGGATCGAAACTGCCGAGGTTCCATGTCCATCCGTCGCGCCGGGAACTGTGCTTGTCCGCACCGAATGCAGTGTGATCTCGAGCGGAACCGACCGAATGCTCATCAAATTTGGCCGGTCGTCCATTGTCGGGAAGACACTTCAGCAGCCCGACAAGGTGCGGCAGGTGCTAGAAAAGGCAAGGACAGACGGGGTCGCTGCAACGTTCAACGCGGTATCCAGCAAACTCGATCAGCCGATGGCGCTCGGGTACAGTTGCGCCGGAACAGTCATCGAGGTGGGAAAGGGGATTCAAGGACTTCGCGTCGGTGACATGGTGGCCGGCAACGGAAGCCACGCGAGCGTCGCTCGTATCCCGCAGAATCTCTGCGCGAAGGTGCCGAACGGCGTGACCGCTGAGGAAGCAGCGTTCGCCACGATGGGCGGAATTGGCTTGCAAGGAATCCGTCTCCTCGATCCCACCATCGGTGAGTGCTTCGTCGTGACGGGGCTCGGACTCATCGGGCTCATCTGTGTCCAGATTCTGCGTGCGAACGGATGCCGGGTGCTGGGTGTGGATTACGATCCGGCCAAGCTTTCGGCGGCACGGCAATTCGGTGCTGAAGTGGTCGATCTCTCAAGCGGAGAAGACGCGGCTTCGGCAGCCCGCAGCTTTTCGCGAGGACGAGGCGTTGACGGCGTGCTCGTCTGCGCAGCCAGCAAGGCAAGCGAGATCATGAACGAAGCCGCCGAAATGTGCCGTGTGCGCGGACGCGTGATTCAGGTTGGCGTAACCGGACTCCACTTGGTGCGCGAGGCTTTTTTCAGAAAGGAGATCCGTCTGCAGGTCTCGAACTCGACCGGTCCGGGGAAGGGAGATCCGGCTTATGAACAACAGGGCCACGATTATCCGGTGGGCTTTGTGCGCTGGACGGAACAGCGCAACTTCGAAGCGGTGCTCGACATGATGGCAGACCGGCGTCTCGATATGAAGCCGCTGATTTCGCACAGATTTTCGATCACCGAAGCGGCTCGAGCATACGAAGTGGTGACCGGCTCGGAGCCATCGTTGGGAATCCTGCTCGAGTACCCCAATTTGGCGGAGCGGCCCGAAGACACGTTACGCGAGCGTACGGTGCACGTGAACGCACCTGAGACATCTGGGAGCAATCGTGCCATAGTTGGCTTCATCGGCGCTGGTAATTATGCGACGGCGGTGCTGATTCCGGCCTTCAAGGCAGCGGGTGCAGAGTTGCGCACCGTTGCGTCAAGCGCCGGAGTCAGTGGTCTATATGCCGGTCGTAAATTTGGTTTTGCGGAGACGACGACGGACACCGACATTCTATTCGCGGATCCCAACGTTCATACCATCGTTGTCACGACGCGCCACGACAGCCATGCGCGACTGGTCATGCAGTCGCTCAGAGCTTGCAAAAACGTCTTCGTCGAGAAGCCACTCTGTCTAACACTCGACGAGTTGTCGGAGATCGAGGCACTGTACGCGAGCATTGTGGAGCGCGGGATCCCTCCCCGTGTGATGATTGGATTCAATCGTCGCTTCGCTCCGCAAGTGAAAAAGATCAAAGATCTGCTCACTGGTGTTACAGGCCCAAAGGCCTTTGTGATGACGGTTAACGCCGGTTCGCTACCGCCCGATCACTGGGCTCAGGATCCGACCGTTGGCGGTGGGCGCATCATTGGCGAAGGGTGCCACTTCGTCGATCTACTTCGTTTCCTCGCTGGCGTGTCCATCACTGGTTATCATATCGTAACACTGGATTCCGGTGCGCAGGATACTGTCTCGATTCAGCTCACTTTCGCTGACGGATCGATCGGCACGGTTCACTACTTTTCCAACGCAAGTAAAACCTTCCCGAAAGAACGACTGGAGGTGTTCGCGTGCGGCCGTGTTCTCCAACTCGATAACTACCGTAGGCTCACCGGGTTCGGCTGGCCGGAGTTCAAGTCAATGAATCTCTGGCGGCAGGACAAGGGCCAGAGTGCGTGTGCCGCGGCGTACGTTGATGCCGTGGTGAACGGGAAGCCGACGCCGATTCCGTTCGACGAGATCCTCGAGGTCAGCCGGGTTTCGATCCAGATCGCCGCCCGCTAACCCGCGACGATTATGAAACATTGAAATCGTTGCGCTCTCCACGACGAACTCGACGGCTGCGAAAACGCTGGAAGTATGTTCGGTTGGGCAGGTCTTGCCAACTTTCGAAACCAACTCAGGTGAGAACGATTAGCTTCGTACTCCTCCTCTTTACCAAGGCCCGCACCATTCTTGCGCTTGGCGTGCGCAACGTGGCCAGGGTCGCCCGGTATCGACTGTTGTTGCGCGGCGGTATGCATCCGGCTCAGAGAATCGCGTCGGCGACGTCTCTTGTCGGACCATTCTTCGATCTTCCGCCGGCGGCAACTGCCCTTCCTACTCCCGATGGCGTCGGACCAGTCGAATATTTCGATTGGTTCACGGCGGCTTCGGAGAGAGCGCCTGAGTGGCACCGGAATCCGTTCAACGGCGTGCGCGCGAGCCATGCCGACATTGCGTGGTGGGAGATTCCCGATTTCGATTCTCAGCTCGGCGACGTCAAGACAGTTTGGGAGGCGTCCCGGTTTGGTTGGGTTATGAAATTCGCGCAAGACTCGCGCACAGGCGATCGCGAGGCGCTCGCGCTCCTGAACGATTTGCCGGCCGATTGGTGTTCAAAGAATCCACCGTACCGCGGCCGCAATTGGAAATGCGGCCAGGAAAGCTCGGTTCGAGTCATGCACCTTGCGGTCGCGGCTTTGCTGCTCACACAAACACGATCCGCGCGCGCCGAGCTGGTCGCGTTAGTTACGGCGCACATGCGCCGGTCGCGCCGAAGATTGGCTACGCCGTGGGCCAGGACAACAATCACGGGACGTCCGAAGCCGCTGCGCTCTTCATCGGCGGCAGGTGGCTCGCGGCACTCGGCCATCCGGTGGGCACGCGGTGGGAAAGGAATGGCAGACGTTGGTTGGAAGAGCGAGCGCAGCGTCTCATCGAACGCGACGGCAGCTGCAGTCAGTATTCAGTTAATTACCACCGATTGATGCTCGACACGTTAAGCGTCGTGGAGATATGGCGCCGCCGCCGACCGATACCCATGGGAGCTAACCAACGAGGACGCTGTGGAACGATGCCGGTATCGTGACTGAAATAACCACGTACTGGCACACGCTCCGCCACCTGCGGCTGCAGCAAATCTACGGACGCCTGCTGTTTCGACTTTCGAGACCAAGTGTTGATGCTGCACCGCCGCCGCCCGTTCGCGTATCGTTGGGGCGGCGCTTCGTCGTGCCGGCGCGCCGCCACGCGACCTTGATAGGTCCTCAAACATTCCGCTTTCTGAATGTTGCACGGGATCTGGATGGGGATCAGTGGGATGATCCTGAACTCCCCAAGTTGTGGCGGTACAACCTTCATTACTTTGACGACCTGAACGCCGAGGGTTCGGAGGAACGCAGAGACTGGCATTCTGCTTTGCTCCAGAAATGGGTGCGCGATAATCCGCCGGGACGGGGGACTGGATGGGAGCCGTATCCGACGTCATTACGCATCGTCAACTGGGTCAAGTGGGCATTGAGTGGCAACACGTTGCCACCTGACTGTGTGGCCAGTCTCGCCGTACAGACCCGCTGGTTGTCGGCCAGGATTGAGAGACATTTACTCGGGAATCATCTCTTCTCGAATGCGAAGGCGCTATTTTTTGCGGGACTCTACTTCGACGGACCTGAAGCGAAGGGATGGTTGGACGCCGGGTTCGAAATACTGAAGCAGCAAGTTCCGGAACAGATACTGGCGGACGGTGGACATTTCGAGCGGAGCCCGATGTATCACGCGCTGGCGCTGGAAGATCTGGCCGACATCCACAATGTCGCTTCGACTTGGCCGGATGCAGTTCCCGCTCAGATGCGCGCAGCTCTCGAATCGTGGGCAGCCCTGATTGCACCGATGCATCGGTGGCTTCGCGCGATGTCGCATCCGGACGGAGAGATTGCCTTCTTCAACGATGCAGCATTCGGCATAGCGCCAACGCCCGTCGAACTTGAGAAATACACGGCTAGACTTGGGCTAGTCCAGCCTGCCCAGGTATCGAACGGACTCACGCAACTCAGCGCGAGTGGCTACATCCGCGTCGAGTCCCCGGAATCTGTAGCGATCATCGACGTGGCGCCGATCGGTCCAGACTACCTGCCCGCGCATGCGCACGCGGACACGCTTTCTTTCGAACTTTCCGTGTTCGGCCAGCGAGTGCTAGTGAACTCGGGCACGTCGGAGTACGGGAGTGGGCCGGAACGGCTCCGCCAGCGCGGTACACGAGCGCACAATACTATAGTTGTCGATGGCCACGATTCGTCCAAAGTCTGGGGTGGCTTTCGGGTCGCGCAACGCGCTCGGCCAATTGGTCTGGAAGTGTTCCAGGGAGAATTGACGCAGGTACGCTGCGGCCACGACGGCTATCGGCGGCTGCCCGGACGTGTCACGCACACACGTCGTTGGCAATTTGGCGTAGGGGCGCTTGACATCGACGACGATGTTACGGGCTCTTTCAAGAGTGCTGAAGCGTTGTTTCACCTCCACCCGTCTATCAAAGTATCCGGCTCGGAGTTCGGATCTGCGACTAACACGCTCACGTTGTTCCTGCCGGGCGATAGAACGGTGGCCGTCCTGGTCAGCGGCGGGATTTTGAGTGTAATGGAATCGACATGGCACCCGGAGTTTGGTGCCTCCGTGCCGAGTTTGTGCGTGGCCGTGAGCTTTACGGGCGCATCGGTCCATACGCGCTTCAGCTGGGACGTCGCCGCGTGAAGATTCTCGTGCTGAGTTTCTATTTCCGGCCGGATCTGAGTGCGTGCTCTTTTCGCACCACGGGGCTCGTGGAAGCTCTTCGAAAGCTGGCGCCGGACTCTACAATCGACGTCATCACGTCTGTTCCAAACAGGTACCACTCGTATGTAGTAGATGCGCCGAACCTGGAACGAGATGGCAATCTCGCTATTTCGCGCATTGTCCTTCCACCACATCGGAGCGGGCTGCTCGACCAGTCGAAAGCGTTCCTGCGGTTTTCGCGCGAGGTGGTGAAATTGACGGGTGGTCGCGAGTTCGATATCGTTTTCGCAACATCCAGTCGCTTGATGACGGCAGCGCTAGGCGCGTGGATCGCGCGTAAGCTGCATGCGAAGTTGTATCTGGACATTCGAGACATATTCGTCGACACGATTCAGGATGTTCTGCCGCGCAAGGTGACGTGGATATTGGAACCCGTGATGTCGACGCTGGAAAAATGGGCCGTCCAAAGCGCCGATAAGGTAAACCTCGTCTCGCCCGGATTCGCTGGCTATTTTCGGCGACGCTATCCAGCAAAAGCATTTTCGTATTTCACGAATGGAATCGATCCCGAGTTTACCGAGAGTTCCGCGATCATGCCGACGCCAGCGTCAGCGAATGACGGTAGGCCGTTAACGGTTTTGTACGCCGGCAACATTGGTGAAGGGCAGGGATTGCATTCGATTGTACCGTCGCTGGCGAAGACAATGGGTTCGGCTATCCGCTTCAGGATCATTGGAGACGGCGGACGTAAGCCAGCGCTCGAGGCCGCCATACTGGCGAGCGGCGTGTCGAACGTCGAACTGCTTCAGCCGCTTGATCGAGCCGATCTCCTCGCCGAGTATCGTGCGGCAGATGTGCTGTTCCTCCATCTAAACGATCACGAGGCATTCAAAAAAGTTCTCCCATCCAAAGTCTTCGAATACGCCGCTGTTGGAAAGCCTGTTTGGGCCGGCGTATCAGGTTATCCAGCCGAGTTCGTTACCAATGAGATAAGCAACTCCGCCGTGTTTTATCCCTGCGATGTCGCCGGTGCGGTTCGAGCGTTTCGGAAGTTGCGGTTCCAGTTTACTCCGCGGCCCGAGTTCATTGACAAGTACGCCCGATCCAATATCAGTCGCGCGCTTGCGGAAGACATCATGGCGCTAGCGAATGGGTGCTAAGATGTTGGTACTGGTTACCGGAGCGAACGGCTTCCTTGGAAAGGCGTTTCTTGATACATGCTCTTTGGATTCTCGGCTGCGGCTGCGGGGCGCTGTGCGTTCCGGCGGCTCGGATATGCGTGCTGAAGTCGAGCGCGTGGTGGTCGGGGACCTTGCGGCCGACACGAACTGGCGCGATGCGCTAAAAGACGTGCACGTAGTCGTGCACACGGCGGCCCGCGTCCACGTGATGTACGAGGCGGCCGCTAATCCGCTCGGCGAGTTTCGGCGCGTCAATGTCGATGGAACGTTAAGTCTCGCCCGTCAGGCCGCTGCTGCTGGAGTGCGAAGGTTTGTCTTCGTAAGTTCGATCAAGGTCAATGGCGAGCACACGCTTCCAGGTCACCCCTTTTCGTCCGACGCCGTGGTTGCGCCGTTCGAGCCCTACGGCTTATCCAAGCACGAAGCGGAAAGCGGACTGCGCCAGTTGGCTCTCGATACGGGGATGGAAGTGGTCATTGTTCGGCCGGTTCTAGTGTACGGCCCTGGGGTGAAGGGAAACTTTCTGTCGATGATGCGCCGATTGCATCAGGGCTTTCCGATGCCTTTCGGTGCGATTGATAATCGCCGAAGCTTGGTCGCGCTGGACAACCTGACTGATCTGCTCGCAACCTGCTTACAACACCCGTCCGCTGCCAACGAGGTGTTTCTTGTTAGCGATGGTGAGGATATATCAACAGCGGAGCTTTTGCGTAGAACGGCAGCTGCTTTGGGTACTCGAGCCAGGTTGGTTGATATCCCACCTCGGTTGCTGCGTGGAGCGATGCGATTGGTCGGCAAGTCGGACGTGGCATCGCGTCTGTGTTCGTCGCTGCAAGTGGAGATCGGCAAAACTCAGCAATTATTGGGCTGGGCCCCACCGGTTAGTCTTGACGAGGGCTTGCAGCGTGCCGCGCGTTGGTTCCTGGCGTCTCGCAGCAGCCTACATGGGCGCGCGCCTTTCGATCGTTAGTATCAGCGCTGCGACAAAGACACACGCGACGCAGAATGCCGGAAGTAGGAGTTCATTCTTGACGGTACCGGCTGTCGCGAGGAGAGCCAGAAACGCTGTTGCGGCCAGCGCCGCAACGGTGACCTTACGGTGACTGTTCCATACTCGACTGAGCCTCTGGTACGCGTGCTGGCGGTGTGCCTCGGTGGGACGCTCGCCGCGTGCGCGGCGGCGAAGCAGGGTCACGGTTGCGTCGGCGATGAACAGGCCTGCGACAATCACAAAAGCCAACAGCGGCACGGACCGCCGGTTCTCCGACGCGATCGCCACGGCTGCGACGAGATATCCGATCACACCACTCCCAACATCGCCCATAAATATCTTGGCGGGCGGCCAATTCCAAGCAAGAAAACCAGCGATGGAGCCCGAGACACACAGAGAGATGGCACCGAGAGAGTGATCACCTCGCCAGAATAGCAACGCCGCTGCCGTGCCGAACACGAAAACCGCCTGCGAACCGGCGAGCCCGTCGATCCCATCCATGAAATTGAACAGGTTAATACTCCAAACAATCCCGAGCACAGCCAGTGCGGACCCGGTGATACCGAGTTGAACGTAATCGCGCCCAATCTGAAGCGTTGGGAGCCCGTTTAGCATAACGACAGTCCAAATAGCAACCGCTGCGTGAACCGCAAGTCTCGGCGCAGCCTTGACGCCGCGGCTATCGTCCATGATGCCGATGGCTCCGATCACTACGGTACCGATAGCGAGAACAACCAGCTCGCGCGTGTCTGAGATGTTCGTTAACGCAGATAACGCGAATCCGATCAGCGTCGCTACTACGATCGCTATTCCGCCGCCCCGTGGTGTGGGCGTTGTATGAGAACTCCGCGCGTTCGGTCGGTCCAACAGATCGTGACGCTGCGCGTATGCGCGCATTGCGGCTGTAAGGATATAACTCGAACCGCCGCTGATTGCGGCGATCAAGAGGGTAAGCATGGTCACGAACGAATCAGCTTGTCGCTATGTCTTAGCATGGCGCCTCGCATTGTTAGTACAAGTGAGCAATTAACCCAAGTGTCGCACTGAAGTTCGGGGCGCGACTAAGTGTCGGGCCACGTTTGCCTTCGGTGAAAGCTGCTCCGTACACGAGATCTGCGAGTGTGCCGAATCGGTGATGCTCGTAACCCACGGTCGCGAATAATTGCTGCGCAATCGTGGAGACGTTCCCCGAATCCAGGAAGGATGATTCGGTGTTTTGCACTGTTCGCTGTACGTACCAGGTTGTTCGACCGCCCGGTGAATAGGTCTCCCATGACACGTACGCACCACCCGCCGAGCCAACGCCGATATTTGCCCCGAGCAGTTGCCCGTCCTGTGTATGGCCCTGCCTCAGCACAGTGTGGACGTAGGTGGCATTTTCGCCACGATGCCGGAGAAGCGCCGGATCCGATCCGTCGATGTACTCTCCGTTCAACGCGCTGAAGCTGGAGTCGTCCCGCACAAAAACCTTTCGGAACCCGGCCATCGCGATCCTTGTGTGATCAGGCTCTGACTCGAGATCGCGTAAATCGGCATTGTGGTCTTCGTGTCCATACTCCGCGTATACTTCGAAACCGCTGTGGGGCAGTACCCATCGTCCGAACAGCGAGGCCAATTGGTTTTTCAGTTCGTCCGGGTTGCCTGAGCCCACGAGTGCGTTCCCCGGCGGCAGTGAACTCTTTAGGATGCCTTCGAACGGCGATCGCAGTTCGGTCGATCGGATCCGCCCCGACCACGCTTGATGAAAAAATCTCGCTGCACCCAACTCCAGTCCCGGGATCGGCGCTGGTGAAAACGTTGCGATCAAACCCGACATGAATCTACGCGTACCAGGGTTCGTTTCATCCACAAACGTGTCGGAACCCGTTACGGGGGAGTACGCTGACTGGCTTTCAAGCCCGTAAACGACCTGCGCCTGCACGCGTCCGATCCCGATATTTGTCGGGCGTTCGGTACCCAGAAATGCGTGAGGTATGCCAGCTGCATTGTTCCCGAGTATGACCGGAAATACGGTCGCCGGTCCCCAGTACTGGTTTGCGGTGCTGACTCCCGCAGTTACACCAAGCCAGTCGATCCGAAGAGTGCTCTGACCCCAATCAAATTTAGAATACGCTGCATTTCCGAACCGTTGGGGTAAGTCGACGTTGTTCGGGGCATCCGCATTGCGAAACACGCCATCCCCCGTCTCCCCATTCGGTGCCAGCGTAAACGCCGTATTCTCCGCCCGAAACACAATCGGGTTCAACACCAGTGACACTGGCCCCCACGCCGCCGCCACGCCACCTTGCAACGACGTCGTCAGCCCGCGTCCGGCCCACACCGCACCATCGTTACTCCCAAATGGAAATGCGCTGTTGAACCCGGCGTTCACAGTCACCGGCAGAACCGAGAAATGGTGCGCGCTATCGGCTCTGAACATCCAGCTGTTCTTCCACGGATGCGCGCCCTTGATTTTAGATAAAGAATCCACTTCCGCCGCTGAGAACGGGCGAATCCCCCAGGCGGCCAGTGGCACACGGCCAATCGTCTGCAAATAGCGCAGATAATTGTCCAGCTCGCCACCAGCCACAACGCCGCCACGCGCGCCAGCGACGCTGGCGTCGCTCTGTGCGGCGAGGCTGCTGAAACAAAAGAGCAACCCTGTGGCGCCGGTCAGAACGGCGCGGACGGTGTTGCTCATGACGCGAGAAGAGTAGATTGGCATCGGTGACGCAAATAAAACGGACAGTTTCAGTCGTGCGACGTTTATCGCATCGCCTGGCCCAATTTACTGCCTGCCTCTGCCACGTGCAGCCAGGCTCCCGGCCAGCGGTACCGATGATCGCAATCGCGCTGCTGGTGGCCGCTCCGGGAGTGAAGGCGCAGGTGGCCGACGCGAACGTGCCAGCACGTCACGCCGTTGGAGTTGTGTATCCGACTTCCGATGCGGTTGATCGGCTCAGGCTATCGCAACTTGCGGGTGACACATCGCACCTCGACGAGTTCCTGCTGAGATCGCCGTCTCTGATGCTCACAGACACGACCGCGTTGCATCCGAGCGGCACTTCGGTCACCTGGTTGCGTCCTGATCTCTACACCATCATCAACTCGGCGACGCCATTTACGATGAACGACGGCGCGATGTGGGCAGGCCGAGGCTTTAATACGCGCATCTCGACGGGAATCGACATTCGCCGCGGCCGGCTGCACGTGGTTGTGGCCCCGGAGTATTGGACTGCCTCGAATGCCGATTTCGTTCGCAACCGTGATCCGTGGAAGTTCTTTACCCCGCATCCTGACTATCTGCGCTATGGCAATGGATACGCCGACCCGTGGTACGTCCAGCCATATTCGGCCGACGTACCCTGGCGAATGGGGAAATTCCCGCTGAGGCGGATCTGGTTCGGCCAGACTGGCGCGTGGTATAACACTGGGCTGGTTGAGGTGGGCGTCACGACCGAGAACATGTGGTGGGGTCCTGGAATCCAGAATGCGATAGTGATGAGCGATAACGCCGCTGGCATCCCGCGCATCGAGCTGCGTACACCGCACCCATTGAAGACGCGCGTTGGGGACTTCAACGCGCGCTGGTTCGTTGGCGCGCTGGCCGAATCTCCGTACTTCGACACTACGAGCGCAAATGATGTGCGTTCCATTGTGGCTCTGGCAGTTACATGGCGTCCCGTGTTCCAGCCGACGCTCACTTTGGGATTCACCCGCGCAGTGTACGCTACGTCCAACGGCTATGGCAACGTCCCGCTCCGCTGGCTGGACGTGTTCGCAAACACGGGGCATCCAGCAGACAGGCCGCCGAGTGACTCGTCGCTGTACCCGGGCGGTCGTGACCAGTTGATATCGTTGTTTGCGCGCTGGGTCTTCCCCGACGACGGATTCGAAGCTTATACCGAATGGGCACGTCAGGAACTGCCCAATTCCTTGCACGACTTTATTGTCGATCCAACTCACTCCCACGGGTATACGCTCGGGCTTCAGTATCGCAAGCCAGCACCGGTTGACGCGACGACTTTTCGCATCCAGGGTGAAGTGACTACGATCGAGCAGAGCGGGGACTTCAAGAACCGGCCAGTAGGTGTGTTCTACACCAGTCGAACCGTGATTCAGGGCTACACCGAATTCGGCCAGCCAATTGGCGCAGCAATCGGGCCGGGTGCGAGTAGCCAGTGGTTTGCGATAGACCGAGTCTCGCCAACGAGCTCGTATGGATTTATGTTCAGTCGTATTCGCTGGAACGAGGACGTGCGAAGCAATTACAACTGGGTTCCGTCGGTAGCGTACTGCAACCACGATGTGTCGCTGTTACCGGGCGTTCGTGGCGGCCACATGCTTGGGAACGGGTATCTGAGCGGGGAACTGATCGTCGGTCACCGGCTCAACGCGTTCTTTCAGACGCAATCCGGCTGTCAGCCGGGCGCCCCTTCCAAGATTGATCTTCACCCGGTGACAGTATCCATTTCATTTACGCCATTTTCCAAGTGACCGGCCTTAGCGTCCCGCGTCATGTGGCAGGGTACTTGCCCCGTCGTCTATTTGACGACTCCCTAGCGGTTCGTTCGGTTCAACCTGTCCTGTCTGCATGACGCCTGATTCGTCCTCCGAGCCCGGCCAGCATCTACGGCTATCTTCTCTACCCAAAACTGTTCGTAGTCGTAAAGGATTCAGCGCTACAGCTGAATGGCCTGCACGCGTACTTCGCCAACGTCGACCCGTGGCGGTCCGTCGGCACGCTGTCCGACTGATCAAGCGTCTGCTCGTTCTTGGCATCGCTGACGTCTCGGCTGTGCTGGTCATCCAGGCAGTTGTCTGGTTTCTTGCCAGAACCGCCAGCTTTCCGTCCGTGAGCGGGCTCCCAACCCCGTTCGGTCCCGCACCGGCGCTTGTGCTGCTTGCAAGCCTGCTGGTAACGGGGAATTACTTTCGAGGCGTACATCTCTACCAGGCGGCGCGACTTGCCGCGGCTTCCTCGGTGGCCGCAGCGGTGTTTCTGTGGCCTCTCGTGGCCATCCACGGCCCCGTAATCGCGTTCCAGCTGTTCGTGGCGGTCGCCGCAGCCCTGTGGTTCATTCTGGCCGCCGAGCGAAGGCTCACACAGTGGTTCCTTCGCGCGATCTGGCCGGGTCCCAACGGCTCCACGCCGGCGATTGTGGTCGAACGCGCCGACGCAGAACAGTGGAATTTCGATCACATGACCACCGACTTCGGTGGCGATTACAGGCCGATCGGGACGCTCACCCTGACGACGGAGGGCAAGCACCGTGATGCACTGACGCGGCTTGCCCACGCGATCACGTCGGTAGGTGCCGAGGCTGTCATCGTCGGCTCGCACCTTGAAGAGGCGCAGGTGAAAGAGGTGCTGGACATCAGCCTCTCGGCTGGCTGCGAATTTCTTTATCCTGCTCGATCGGTACAGATTGCCGGTCACCGGCCGCTGCTGGTGTGGCACCAGGATGAGCCCTTTTTCGAGCTCGGGGCACCCCTCCTCAAGGCACAGGCGCTCGTAATCAAGCGCGCCGTGGATGTGGCCGGAGCGGTCCTCGCGATGCTTCTTGTCGCGCCTGTGATGGTGGTCGTCGCCGTGCTGATTCGCATCGACTCGCCCGGTCCGATCTTTTTCTGGCAGGATCGCGCCGGACTGGGCGGCATGCGCTTCCGCATGCTCAAGTTCCGGACGATGCGCGTGGGTGCAGACGATGAGAAGGAAGATTTTGCCTACCTCAATCACACCGGGGATCCCCGTCTTTTCAAGATCCCCAACGACCCTCGCGTGACGCGGTTCGGAGCCTGGCTCCGACGCTGGAGCATCGATGAGCTGCCACAGTGCTGGAATGTGCTGATCGGCGACATGTCCCTCGTGGGGCCGCGACCGTTCTTCGAGTCCGACCTCGAATCCTACGAGGATCACCATTTCCGCCGGCTGGACGCAAAGCCCGGAATCACGGGGCTGTGGCAGGTCAACGGTCGCAGCGACATCGTGGATTTTGAGGAAGTGGTCCGCTACGATCGGGAGTACATCGAGCACTGGTCGCTGCCGCTGGACTTCAAGATCATGCTGCAGACGGTCCCGGCGTTGTTCAGCCGAAGCGGGGCGTACTAGGACGCTTCCGTCGTTCCCGCGAAAGCGGGAATCCATTCGAGACTGGACTCCGAAAGCACATTGATCCTCGCTTCCGCGATGACGTGCGAGTTAACCCATAATGGGTTGACTTGATATGGGATACGTGTATAATGCGGTCGTAACAGGATTGCCGACCCCGACCCACAAATAAGCCCCAACGCCGATGCCAATGATTGCAGAGGTGGACGTCAGGAAAGACGGCCGGAACCGCATCACGTTGCCTGCAAGCGCTGAGTTCGAACACTATCACGTGAAGACGTTTGACGACGGGCATCTGGAGCTGTACCCGCGAATACTCACTGATCCGACCATCTCACTGCACACGCTGGAGATGATGGACGAGGCGATGGATAACCTCAAGCACGGCAACGTCGGCGTGCCCGTCGACGCGGACGCGCTGCTCACTTTACTTGGCGAGGAGTGAGCCGTCTTGAGGTTCGGATGGGGGTTCCTGGCATGCTGGAGCTATTGGTCCGGTTGCGAGCGCGCGCCGCTACGGGCGACCTGAGCGGCGACGAACGTGCGTTGGTGCGGAAGCTCGCGAAAGCGGTAACTAATCTTTCCGAAAATCCATTTCACCCCGGATTGCAGAGTCACGACATGGACGAACTGACAAAGCGGTACGGGCAAAAAGTATTCGAGTCGTACCTGGAGAACAACACACCGGCCGCGGGCCGGCTTTTCTGGGCTTATGGCCCCGAGCGCGGACAGCTTTCAGTGATAGCTCTGGAGCCTCACCCTGACTCTTCGAAGCGGGGCGCGTACGGACGTGTCAGGTTATCGGGATTACCGGATGCAAAAGGCAGTGCAGGCGCGGCCGCAGTTCCCAGGAAAAAGCGTTGACTGCGCACTGCGACGTTTTACGTGAGCCAACGGTACCCGTCGTTTCTGCGAAAGCAAAAACGGGAACACGTGGGCGACTTGGATAATTAGCGAATCTCCGAACCGCATATCGGTGTACATTACCGGAGTTGGCGGTACTACTGGCGCGTCCATCTGCCGTGATCGGCCAGTTCGCTACTTCTTTCGACGGGGAAAAGGGCCATGACTGAAATCATTTTCGTTGTCGAAGAAGCGCCAGAGGGTGGCTATACTGCCCGAGCACTCTCTGCGTCGATCTATACGGAAGCAGACAACCTTGATCTGCTGCGAGACGCCGTCCGGGACGCAGTCCGATGCCACTTTGACGCGGACGCGAGACCGCGACTCATCAGGTTGTTTCGGACTCACGAGGAAGTCATTGCCGCGTGAAGCTTCCAAGAGATCTGGATGGGGCGTCTCTCGTCACCGCACTGCGTCCGTTAGGATATGAGGTAACTCGACAGACGGGAAGTCATTTGCGGTTGACAACTCGCCTCGGAGGCGAGCACCACATCACAATTCCGACTCACCGATCGCTTAGGGTAGGCACGCTCTCGGCGATTCTCGACGACGTTGCCGCACACTTCGATTTGACACGTGAGGCGTTGCTGGACAAGCTATTCGGCTAGACCAGGGCGCGAGGGCGCGCCGGAAGTTCAGGAGCGTCAGGACGGATCCGGTGCTTTCCTTCATCACCACCCTCCGTAGCTCGCCGTGCAGATCGGGCCGGACTCACCTTTGGGGTTGAAGCGCCCGCCGACGGCCCGCGGCCTCCAGTCGCATCCACTGACATGAGTCCTCGCTTTTTCGAGGAAGACGGCGTTTCCTTGACGCCGACTATTTTTCGGGATGGCTCGGAACTGGGCGACGTCGCCCCGACGGATGCGCGCGCTTGCGGTTGCGGATGCACTGCTCTCGCCGCTCGGCCTCGCCAGCCGCCTGAGACGCCGGAAGCCGCTTCCCGATGCACCGCGCATCCTGGTTCTCGAGTTCTGGCACATTGGCGACGCAGTCATGGCCGATCCGATGTTGCGCGCCCTGCGAGCCCGGTTCCCGCGGGCGGAGATCTCGGTGCTGTGCAAAGCTTCCGCGCGCGTGTTGTTGGAGCCGAGCGGAATTGTTGATCGATTTATCGAGATCGACGTGCCATGGACGGCGTTCGAGGGCAAGTATGAATGGCGGCGTTACACAGACCGGGGATTTCGTGCAGTGATTCGCGCGCTTCGCCGAGAACATTTTGATGTCACGCTGGATTCCCGCATGGACATACGCTCCAACGTTCTTGCGTGGATCATCGGAGCGCGACGACGCGTTGGGTTCGATGTGCCCGGCGGAAGGGGCTTGTTGACAGATCGTGTCGCGGACCCGGGCGACCGGTCGCACAAGGTGGAGGACTGGCTGGCGATGCTGGAGCCACTTGGCGGCGCAACCGGGCCCGCACATCCGCCAGTGCTTGAAGTGTACGACTCTGTGCAGGCGCGGGTCGATGCGCATCTCCGCAAACTGGGCCTCACTTCACGCACCACGCTCGTCGCCATGCATCCGTCCGCGCGGCAGGTGGTTCGACGCTGGTCGCTGGAGCGGTTCGCTGAAGTTGCGGCCGCAATTGCCGCGATGCCGGACACTCGAGTGCTTGTATTTGTGGACCCGGACGGCTACGGCGAGACACTGAAGACGACTGGTGCGATCTGCGTTCGCGCGAGCCTCCAGGATTTACCGGCGTACTTCCGCCGCTGCACAGTGTTCGTCGGGAATGACTCCGGACCGGCGCACATCGCCGCCGCGGTTGGCGCCACAACGGTCACGATCTTTGGGCCTGGAGCGATCCAGTGGTTCCGTCCGTACGGACCCGACCAGCGCGTGGTCTGCATGACACCCATGCGGTGCCGTCCGTGTTTCGATCATTGCACCCGTTCGCAGAACTTCTGCCTCACGACGCTCCCTGTCGATCGTGTGCTGCGCGAGGTCAGGATGGCACTCGCCAGCCGCGCCGGCGACAGTCCGCTCGGCGTTGACTTGACCCCGGTAGCCAGCGAGATTCTGGCATGAAAGTATTTGTTTCGGGGGTTGCCGGGTTCCTTGGCAGCCACCTTGCGGAGGCCAATCTGCATCAGGGCGCCGACGTGATCGGCTGCGACAATCTCATTGGAGGAGAACTCTCAAATCTTCCGGAAGGGATAGAGTACGAAACCGCCGATTGCTGCGATGTGGTAGCGATGACGCGGCTCATGCGCGGGTGCGATCTGGTTTACCATTGCGCGGCCATAGCCACGGAAGGACTGAGCGTATTTTCGCCAGCGCTAATCGCCCAGCACGTCTATCAGAACACCGCAGCGATGCTCGCGGCTGCAGCGTCGAACAGAGTGCGGCGCTTCGTCACGTGTTCGAGCATGGCACGGTACGGCAACGGCGCCACGCCATTCACCGAGGAACAGGCACCGCGCCCGGTTGATCCGTACGGGATCGCCAAGGTCGCGTCGGAGCACCTGGTGAGGAATATTGCGGAGACGCACGGTTTCGAGTACGCCATCGCCGTGCCGCACAACATCATTGGTCCCAAGCAGAAGTACGACGATCCGTATCGCAATGTCGCGAGTATCATGATCAACCGAATGCTGCAAGGCAAGCAGCCGATCATCTACGGAGATGGCGGTCAGAAGCGCTGCTTCTCGTTCGTGCAGGATTGCGTTGCGCCGTTGCTTTGCATGGGATCGCTCGACGCAGCGGCTGGTGAGACGATCAATATCGGACCTGACGAGGAATACGTGTCGATCCTCGATCTTGCCACGACTATCGCGGAGCTGCTGAACTTCGATCTGGATCCGATCTTTGTGGCCGATCGACCCCGCGAAGTCCGGTACGCGACATGTTCTGCTGACAAGGCGCGGCGGCTTCTGGGCTATCACACGACAGTGTCGTTACGCGACGGGCTGCAAAGCATCATCGACTGGATCCGACTCAACGGCACCAGACCCTTCGAATACCACCTTCCGATAGAAATCGACTCGCCACTGATTCCGGAAACGTGGAAGAACCGCATGATTTAGTGCGTTGCTCCGAGCGTCATGCGCGGCGTCCTCTCGCAAGTGCGGTAACCGGGCTGACGCTGCCGGAGCATCCATCGCCACTATCATGCGAACTACAATGAATTCCGCGGGGCATCCCGCGCAGTCGTCCCCGCTGGAATGATCACCCTCCTCCGGCGGGCGTTGCGGTCACAGCTGGGGCACAACGCTGTCCTGAATCTCGCTGGGTTCGGGATACCGCTCGTAGTAGCCGTCATCGCACTTCCGACGCTCACGCACGCGCTCGGGCCAGCTCGCTTTGGTTTGCTTGGTATGAGCTGGGCATTCCTGGAGTATCTCACGCTATTCGATGTGGGGCTGGGAAAAGCGACTGTTCGTTACGTCGCCGATGCGATGGCGCGCGACGTTGGTGACATTCCCCAAATCACGTCAGTTTCGTTAGCTACTCAAATCGCTGTTGGCGTGATTGCTGCGATCCTGCTGGCGAGTGTGTCATCGCTGCTGGCGGAGCGCGCGTTTCACGTCGCGCCAGCACTGTTAAATGAGGCGACTGCGCTTTTCGTTGTCGTCGGCCTCAACCTGCCAGTTGTCCTCGCGCTCACAACTCTGCGCGGTGTGCTGGAGGGTGCGCAGCAGTTCGTAGTGAGCAACGCCATCAAGGTTCCTGCGTCCGCCGGATCCATCATCATTCCGGCCGTCCTTGCGAGCAAGGGCGTAACGCTGCCAACGATCATGCTCTGGGTGTTGGCGTGGCGAGTCGTTGCCTGTGGCGCTACCGTGATCGCAATCATTCGTGTGATCCCCGGATTCCGAATCGAAATGCCACGCGACTGGATGCGGCTGCGCGGACTCATAAGTTTCGGTGGATGGGTAGCAGTGTCCGGAGTCGTCAGCCCGATCCTGGTGTATTTCGACCGCTTTGCGCTTGGTGTTCGCGCCAATCTTTCTGCGGTGGGATACTACACAGTGCCGTTCGAAGCCATAACACGAGCGCTCGTAATTCCCAACAGTCTGATCAACGCGCTGTTCCCGCTGCTCACCGGGTTGGGCGTCGTCGCTGCGGCTTCACGGATCGATCGCCTTTTTGCGTCGTCGCTGCGAACTCTGTTGCTATTGATGAGTATTCCAACGGCCATCGCGTTCGCATTTGCTCCATACATCCTGCTTCTCTGGATGGGACCGGATTACGCAATGCACGGAGCACTTGCGCTCCGCATTCTCGCTGTCGGCGTTCTGATCAATTCGGCCGCCCACATTCCGTACACGTTTCTGGAAGCATCCGGTCGGCCCGACGTCCCCGCGAAGTGTCATCTCGTTGAGCTTGCGATTCACCTCCCAGTTGCCTGGGTTCTTGTCGGGCGCTGGGGAATCACGGGTGCGGCGGTCGCATGGACACTACGTGTTTCTCTCGACACGCTTCTGTTGCTTGTGGCCGCTCGACGGATAATTCCCGTTTCGCTGTCCGCAGTGTTGACAGGCAGCCGCAACGCAGTGGTGATTCCGTGACATCCGTGGCTATCTCGATCGTCTCCACAGATGAATTTCCCAAAGTGGAAGCCTGCCTCCGGTCGATCGCTGCGCAGGAGTTCGATGGTGAACTGTTCGTGACGGTGGTTTGCAACGGGCAGCCCGACGACACCAGCCGCATACACCTGATATACCCATCAGCGACGACGATTGTGAACGGCGTGCGCCTGGGATTCGCAGAGAACCACAACGCGGCGCTCGCATCCAGGACGGCCGAATTCGGTCTCTTGCTTAACCCGGATGTCGAACTTGCTTCGACGTGCGTTAGCGAGCTCGTTGGCGCGATGCGGATTCACAAACAGGCGGGAGTCGTCGGTCCGCTCCTCCGTTATCCCGATGGCGTGGCGCAACCGTCCGCGCGTAGATTCCCACGTATTGCGGGAACGCTTGTACGGCGAACGCCATTGCGAAGGGTCATCGACGCGCGGCTTGGTGGCCCGCGGCACTACCTGCCACCCCCAACTGTGGATCGTGCGGTCGATTGGCTATTGGGTGCATGCTTGTTGGTCCGAAGCACCGCGTGGGCTGATATTGGTGGTTTCGATCCCGGGTATCGTCCGCTGTATGTCGAGGACATCGACCTTGCGTGGCGCATGTGGCGCGCTGGATGGGAGGTCTGGCAAACGGCCTCGGCGGAGGCTATACACGAACATCAGGCTGCAACAGACAAGCGCTTCTTCGACCGACGAACGCTCTGGCACGCGCACGGCATGCTTCGTTTTGTGCGCAAGCACCCGCGGTTCCTTCTTGGCAAGTCACCGCGTCGAACGGCGACGTGACGCGCACGGGGAGACGCAGCTTTATCGTGCGCCGCCTTGCTTGCGAAACACAATCGCCATGTCCTTGCGTAAATCCATCGTCATGAACGGAGTCAACGCACCGAAAACGCGGCTCGATGGCGAACCGGTCGTTGTGTAGTGACCCATTCGGGTGAATACGTGTGACAACCCCGCACGACGCGCGAGTTCGATCAACTCCGTTCGAGAATACTCCCTGTAGTGACCCGGATTGGAAAGATCCTCTCGAATAAGTTCCTGCGGATTTCGACCGAGCAACAGACGAAGCCTTCGATGCAGCGCAATCCCGTTGGGTGTTGTGACGAGCATCAATCCATGCGGCGCCAGGCCAGCGGCGAGGAAATTGAACGAGTGGACGGGCGATGTGTAAAGGTGTTCTACCACTTCGCAGTACGTGATTACGTCGTACGTATTCGCGAGCTCGGGCCAGCGCGACTGATCGGAAGCGTCATTGAGATCGAAAACTATCCGGTGCTCGTTGGGCGCGGGCGGAAATTTGTCATCCGGGAATCCAAGAGTGTCAATCTGCATGTCCGGCCAGAGTCGACGAAACATGATCGTCTGATACCCTGGCCCAATGTCCAGCATTCGGAGTGGCTGCGTCGAGTTGGCCTGGTCAAGTAGCGCGAGTGTTTCGGCGACGGTCCCGGCAAGCGCAACATAGCGACCGCGGTTATATGCAAAATATGTTTGCATCTCGTTACCGAGTGGCTCAGCGACGATCGAAAGCTCCTGGACGACGCTCTCGATCTGCTGCGGTGTCGGCGCCGCTCTTCTCATCTTATTTGGGTTGCGCTTGAGGATCCGTTGCTTCGACGACGTCGGGCAGTGGCGATAACTGCGCTCGCTACAGCATTGCGGTCGATGCCATCGAGTCGGCTCATCGCCGTGGTAGTGGAAAGGTACTGACCCGGTGGCGCAATGTCCGTCTCGGTTTCACAGTAAGTGCCGGCCTCTATTTCCGGGACCGCCATATTCCTGACGAAAAAGACGGGGACGCCAGCAGCATTTGCAAGGTGCCTGGGACCCGAATCAGCCCCAAGGAAAACATCGCACAGCGGCAGAAACGCCGCAAAGCCTCTCAGCGACAGGGTCCCGGCAAGGACTACCACGCGCGATCCGATCTCCCTTGCGACGCCGCGCAGAGCGACGCTCTCGGCCTGCGTCCCGGTAAGGACCACGCGTGCACCGGGGCATAGTTGAAGCACCAGGCGGAGGATTGACACAAACAGCGCAGTGGGGAACACGCCGATACGTTGGCGGCTTGTCATCGACACGGCGATCGTCAGGTTTGCATCTCCAAACGGCAAGCCATTCCATTCACGAAGCGCAGCTTCACGCTCTTCAGCGTTGATGTACATCCGCGGCCTGAGTTCGGATGCATCTGGCGAGCCTGTGACCTCCTCGAACATCGCACGGATCTGTGCCGGCCACGAAGCGCGCTGTGTCCGGACCGGATAGGTCGTGAGGCCAGAGAATCCTTTTTGCACGAACGCTACGCGGTTTGGTATCCCAAGTTGTATGGCGAGCCGCAAGCAGCGATGGTGCTCGATGTTATCAGTACACAATATGACGTCGAACCTGTGTTCCCGCAGATCACGAGGCGTGTGAGACGGTAGGAAATCCGTTACGCTATCGCCATTGAACGGAAGAACCTCACCGAGTCCCGGGGTATTGCGTAGAATTTCGGCGCCATCGCGAGTAGTCAGATACGACCAGCTGCAGAGTGGCAAGCCGTCGATCAGGTGGCCGAGAGAGCAGCTGCGGTAGAGCACATCGCCTATGTGCCCACTTCCTGCAATGAGTCCACTCCGCCAAGCGCCGGGTGATGTGGCGGCGGCGTGAACACGGACTGCCGCATACGCGCGCAGGAGGGGTGCGGCAACCTCAGTTGCCACAGCGGCGGCGTACCGAGTTGTGTCGCGGAACTGCGTGCGGTCGGGTATCACCATGCGCGCTGCGTCATTCCGCGCAGGAATCCCCTGAATATCGCCCAGCCCAACGCTCCGTGCCCGCGAAATACTTCCATCAGCGCCCGGCTCGGCTTTGTTACCCCGAGATACGCAAGCCCGAGCAAGCGATCAGTTCCATGATAGTTGCGTCGGACGTACAGGGCACGGTTGCGATTCTGGAAATATGCTGTCCGAGGCGTCAGTCGCTCGCCAGCTCCGCTGCTACCGACCCGATGGTACACATGCGCGCGCGGAGCCACCGCTACACGCCAGCCGGCATCGCATGCTCTGCGTGAGTAGTCGGCGTCTTCCCAGTAGATCGGGTTGTAAATCTCCGCGAGGCCGCCTTGGTCATCATAGAGCGGGCGTGCGATAGTCATGGCGCAGCCCGTCACAAACGTTGTGGAATATGGCCGATCGGCGCTCGCAGGAGTCAGCGCATGCACTATCAGTGCGCGCTGCGGAATTTCGATTCCCCCGGCATACCATACTTCGTCACGGTTCGGATGGCGAAAGATGACGGGACTCAGGAGTCCCGCATCCGGAGCATCGCGGATTGCGCTTGCCATCTGGGCAAAACAATCCGGTGCTACCATTGCATCGTTGTTCAGCAGCATGAAGTGCGATGCCGTCGTGCGGGAGGCGAGATAGCGCAGCCCAACGTTATTGGCGCCGGAGAACCCCAGATTTCGGTCGGCCGCGACGATCAGCAACCAACCGCTTGCGTCAACCGAATCCAGCGCGGACGGAACAACTTCACACCAACTCGGCGCGTGCAATGCACTCCAGTCGCGCAGGCGATCAAGGGAGTCGTCCACGGATCCGTTATCGATCACTATAACGTGATCTGGTCGTGGTGTTGCGAGCAGCAGCGAATCCAGCGCGGCAAGTGTGTCGTTCGCGCCATTCCAGTTGATCAAAACGACGCCGAACTGTGCCTCACGCATAGGCTAAGTCGGATACTCGCGCCGTCGCGGTTCGCTGGGACACTGTGACCGCAGTGCCACCGATCCAAAAGAGCAGATAGGAAACGAGCGGGTCGCCAAACATCACCGACGTCAGGCCATATACTGCGATGCCGGTGGTAGCGAGGGCTACGATCATTCCAAAGGTGCGCTGATGCTCGTTCGCTCCATTCCTGAACAGCCTGTATCCAGCGACGATGAAGCAGCCGAGCGTACCGACCAACGCGACCAGTCCCGGTACGCCGAGTTCCACAGCGTATTTCAGATACAGGTTGTCAGACGTGATTGGTATCAAGCCGCCGCGAACGGCGCTTTGATCAGTCGTGCCGAGGCCGTATCCCCACGGTTGTTGCAGAAATGCGGTAATGCCAGCCGTCCAGTCCTTTACGTGTGACTGGCTGCTTCCAGTTTGCCATGTAACAGTTTCGAGTGCGAATGTCGCTAATCCGGGAATCGCAGCCAGAGCGACGAGGAACATCACAATGAAGACAGTGGCGAACAAGGCCGCGCCGGTAAGCCGCCGCCGGGCGGCGAGAATCGTCAGGACCTGTGCGATCCCGATGGCGATTGCGGCACGGGTGAAGGTCACCGCGAGGCCGGCCCAGATTATCGCGCTTGCGAGATAGAGAAAGATCTTCTTCGTCCGCTTCGGATCGAGTACCCAGAGGGTTGCTGCAGGAAGAAAAACGACGAAGATGAGCGCGAACCCCTGACTCGACAGGAATACCGACCCGGAGCGGCGTACGAGGTGGCCCCCCATCAGACTCCAGTAGTTGTCCGGCAGTCCGTAGATGTTCCCCTGGGTGAATACTGCACCACCAAGAAAGTCCTGAACGTATGAGGCCACGCCCATGACCACCAGCATCTGCGGCGTGACGAACAGTTGCTCTGCGATCGCAGCAGTGCATGTTACGACGAGGACGGCGAATGCGCGCCTTGCAAACGCTGAGTTCTCGGCGATCTCGGGCGTCGTGCGCCCGACGAAGTAGAAGATCACGAAGAATGCAGCATCGCGAAGTCCAAATAGCGATGCTGTAAGCGGGACATTGTCGCGCAAGACAACGTTCTGCGTCATGAAAACGATCAAAGTCATCGCCACCCAGCCACCAGCGAACAGATCCGCAGCTGCGATCGGGACACGATGGCCGCGGCCGGTGATCATGCGGACGATCACAGCCAGGAACAGCAATACACCGGCGATCTCCTTCCACGCTGCGATCCCCCGCACGATACTCATGGGGAGTTTCACTACACCGAATAAAAGCGCAATAACGAGGATGTGAAACGTAAGCGCCCAGGTGATCCAGGGAAGCGCCCGTGCCGCCAGGGACCGAGTTGAGACAGCCCTCGTCTCAGGCACGACGCGCGACTGTCGGTGCTTTTGCTCGCGCCGCCCGTCGCATGAGCGCGGCGCGCAACTGCTGCGCTGCCGCGGGGTCGCGCCGACTCCAATCGGCGTAAATGGTCGCGATGCCTGCGACCATTACGCCGACAAACAGACCGAGGAGGAGTGCGCCCGGAAGTAGCAGCGAATAGCGTGGCCAGTACGGTTTGACAGGCGCTACTGCGGAATCAACGGTTGTGATGAGCGCCGCGTCGTTGAATTCGTCCAGTCGTGCGTCTTCGAACTGTTTCTCCACTGAGAGATAAAGCTCTGTCGCCACGTCTTCGTTGCGCCTCAGCGTCTCTTCGTCCGACGACAATGTCGGCGATGTCTGCCACTGCCTGTTACGCGACAGAAAATCGCGATGTCGCGCCTGCGCCGCAGCAAGGTCAACCTTGGCGTCGGCCATCCGACTTTGCATGTACACGCGCTTGGACTTTGCACGCGACGTCCGTTGCTCCAGATTGAACTGGTTGACAAGGGCCAGCGCCGCGTTGGCCTTGCTCGCGACAATGTTCGGATATTGATCGCTCACCACGACCTTCACGAGGTTGGTGCGCGGATCCGCCGTAGTGACCATCGACTTCTCAAGTACTTTGACTCCCAACTCAATTCGCCTCTTGGGATCCGTCGATCGCAACTTCATGATGTCGACGAGCCGCGCGCTGTCATTCGGATTACTGGTGCGCGGATCCTTGAACTTCGTGAGCAACAAGCGTGTCAACAGCTCGCGGCTCTGTAGCAACTCTCCGTAAAACGCTGGCGACTCTGTCGGTTCACCCCCGACGGAGCCAAGTCCCATTCCACTCGCCAGTCCAGAAAGTGCACCCGACGAGCTGAGGCTGCTGAGCGCGCCGCCAATCTTGGACGAGCTGGATGGGTTTGGCGCGAACGATACCGTAACGCGGTATGTCGGTGGCAGTACAAGCGCTGCGACGACCGCCAGTATTATTGCTCCGATCGTACAGAGAAATACTGTCCGCCACCGGTTCAGCACGCCCGCCGTCCACAGCGCGAGCGTCAACGGTCCCGGGCTCGGTTCCGCGATCGGTACGACGTCGGGCATGCGTATCAGCCGTTAGTGCGTACGCAGGAGCGCGATCACCGCGACGAGACTCGACACTACTCCGGTCAACGAGCCGAGCGCGGCCAGGACACTCAATCCCGACGTGCCATCGTTCTCGGGCACGAAGACTATGCTGCCCGGCTTGGGGTTGGGGACATAATCCGGGATCAGGAATCGCTGCGACTCTGCGTCGACTTTCCCATTTGGTTGCGTGACGTATGCATGTCCGACGTCGGCCTTGCGAGTCGGGCCGCCAGCAGCGCGGATGTAATAATTCAGATCCTTGCCCGGCGCGTACGTGACGGCAACTGGAGAATTCACAGCTCCGCCGACCCGTACAATAGCGTTGAAGCGAGGTATGTACAGCGAGTCACCGTCCACGAGAAGGAGATTATCGCGGCTGCGTGGGTCCTTCAGTACATCCGGGAGGTCGATCCCGATCCGGCCAATCTGGCTCGACGGACGATAGAACGTCACGCCATTCGCGTAACCTTCGGGAGTGAGTCCACCGGCACGCTTCAACACGTCGCTGATGTGTTCGTTCTTGTTCAGCAGTGTGTATCGTCCCGGGAAGCGCACTTCTCCGGTCACTGCAACTGTACGCTGCAGCTCCCAACCGGGCTGCCGCAGCACGAGAACGTTGTCATACGGTTTCAACTGCACGTCGGGTGTCGGGCCGGAAGTCGCAGGCACTCCGGGCGGGCCGTTGTACTTGCCGTCCGGCGCGCGCTCAAAAAGGTAGCTCGAGTCGAGCGGTATCGAGAACTCCCGAGCGGTTACTGTGCCGGATCTGTCTTCCGGCAGTCGAGCGATGCGGGCCTCGTTGAGAAGTGCACTCTGCTCGAGGCCGCCAGCCTGGAGAACGAGGTCGCGCACGGTCATCCCTTCGTGATACGGATAACGCCCACTCTTTCGAACTGCACCGTTGATCGCGACGTAACGTGTCGGTCGGAATTCGGAGACCGAATAGACCGTCAGATTGTCATCTTCCTTGAGCTGGAAGTCGTTGATCACCGCTCCCGTCGAATCGCGCAACGTTGCGCGGAGTTGCTGCCGAGTGGAATCGGGGTTGAGGCGCGAGATCAGTACTTCGCCGAGATATGTGTCCGGCTTGATGCCGCCAGCAAGTTTGAGCGCACTGGCGACGGTCATCCCGGGCGTCAACCCGATCGTGCCGGGCATGTTGACGTTGCCACGCACGACAATTCGATTGCGAACCCGCGACGCCACGGGGAAGACGCGGATCACATCACCAGCTTCAACGGGCACAGCGGGCCCGGTTCCGGTGAGGAATGCATCGGAAACGATGTCCGTGGTAACTCTGTCGCGGCCTGGCGTCCGCTCCGAGGGCGGAACGATTCGCTCGATCTGCACGCGCTGCCGCGATGCCGCAGCCTTGAACCCACCCGCAAACCGTATCGCGTCCGCGAGAGTTTCACTTGGTTTGATCTCATACGTCGCCGCGCGGATTATTTCTCCCACAATGCGGACGCGCGCGAGGTGCACCGGAACGAAGACGATGTCTCCATTCTGCAGCCGCACGTCGTTGGACGCGTCTCCGTTAAGGAGATAGTCGTAGAAATCCATGTGCGCAACGAGCTTCCCATTGCGTCGGACCTGAAGGTCGCGGAGACTTCCATTGTCCGATGGTCCACCCGCCGCATACAGCGCGGAAAGAAGTGTACCTGACGCCGAAACCTGATATGCACCCGGTACCATCACATCACCGACGACAAATACCATGTTGCTGCGCAGCTTCGCTGGCGTTATCGAAAAATGAGTGGTTGCCCCAGCGCCGCGGGTGACGCCGGAATACACCCGTCCCAATCTGTCGTACAACACGTCGTTCAATTGAGCAAGCGTCAACCCATTGACTGAGATCTGCCCGACCTGCGGCACGACGATGAATCCCTGTCGTGTGACGGGGAGCTCATATGACGCCTCGACGTCACCGGTAAGTATGAGGACTAGTTGGTCGCCGGGGCCGACGCGATAGTTTGCATCCACCGGCCCCGCCATGTTCGGATTGAACAGAGTTGTGGAGCGACGGAAGAAGTCGAGCCCGAATATCGAGAAGCCGCTGTCGCGCTGCGCCTGCGCAATCACGTCGGGCCGGTGCAGCGAATCAGCTCGCGCTTTACACGCGCGCGCGAGCGCCTGGCGTTGACGGCTGTAGCGCACACTATCGATTCCGGCCGGTTTGCCGTTCTGGTTGATACCGAAGATTCCACCAGGATTCGCGCCATACGCGCCCTGGGAACCATTGAACGTTCCGCCCAGCGACTGAAGTGACCCGCTGGTAGTGTCTCCGGCGGAGCCGCGCCGGCTCGCGTCGAACAAAGTGTCGGCGTACATCAGCGAGTCGGGGTTGAGACCGCAACGTAGAAGATCGATCTCGGTGCTGTCGGCGATGCCCAGATCCTGGACCGCCGCGAAGACGTCCGCGCTGTTCGCGGTCGAGTCGCCTACGCCACCATTGCCGAGATATGCGTCCAGCAGATTTGCGGGATAGCCAGCCGCCTGCAGGCGCGCTCGAACCTGATCTGGAGTCATCCCACTCGTCATGATCCGCTGCTTGAGCTGTTGGAGCATGGCCGGGTTCTGCAGCATCTGCTGCGCCTGCGAAGTTGTCGGGTTCTGCGCCGCGACTGCCGCTGGCGCTCCGAATACGACAACGGCCACAAGCAGTGACCGGAGATTCAAAGCACGCATGCTCTGGGGTGTGGTGAGAGAAACGTAGGGAAATGGTCGCGCAGGGACTCGAACCCCGGACCTCTGCTGTGTGAAAGCAGCGCTCTAACCAGCTGAGCTACGCGACCGGCCGGCAGTAAACCGGAGCCTCGTAAAATACCGTCCACCGCATGGGCAGGGTAGGGTTGGACCCGCATCTCTGTGGCACTGAAAATAGGGCAGGTGGGAGTTGAACCCACTTCCAGACGGTTATGAGCCGACTGCTCGACCGTTGAGCTTCTGCCCTCTGTAACTTCGTGACCTCCGACCAAACTACTTAGCCCCGCAGATCGGCGCCACCGCCGAATGTTGTCATCCCGCCGAATGTTGTCATCCCGCCGAATGTTGTCATCCCGCCGAAGGTCGGGATCCGGCAGGGCGCGGATTCATCCGCGCCATGGAATCCACGCCAGCCGTCACCCCACCGCAGATCGGGATCCAGTAAGGCGCGGATTCATCCGCGCCGCCGCCATCAGAAACGCAAACCCCTCGGCGTCCACTGAAACCTCGCCTGCGCCGCAATCTGATTGCGAGTCACACCGGGCAGATGGTCAGAGTTCGTAGCGTGATTCACGCCGACGTCGCCCGTCAGTTCGAAGCCGGGCGCGATCATGCCACCACCTTCAACGCCGACTCTAGCGACTCGTTCTACAATTCCCTGAAGAAATCCCGGCGTTATTGGATATGCGGCGGGCGGCGGGAACGGCAGATGATAATCCCCCTGGCCCTGGCGACGGTACGCACCGTACAGACGTATCGTGGTGTATGGCACGGCAGCGAGGTCGATTCCCATCTTCAACTCGTCATAATCGGAGAATGCCTGTCCCAGCCCAACACCCAGGCTGGAGTATTGACCCGCAGGCCCCTCCTTGGCTCGGTAGGCGAGCCCCGAAAGTCGCGAATATGACGCGAACAGTCGCTGGTCACCGAAGAGCGGCACACCTTCCGCAGTCGCAGAGTATCCGTATGACGCTGGCTCCTGGCACGTAAGCTCGGCACATGAATCGATCTGACGGTTCCCCAGCAGCAACTCCGTGGAGTAATTGCCGAATCTCCCGGTCCGCAGCGCCATACTGCCACCAATCGTGAGATTGCCGGCTATATGTTCGTTACGCCACGATAACGCGTAGATGTTGAGCGGATTGAGAAGCGTCGGATCGTACGATCGCCCGATTCCGTAAGCGAGATACCCCTCCGACGCACCGACTTCCAGATCACGCCAGCGCACCGAAAGTCGATGCGTATAGAAATACCGTGCATAAACGCCGTCAGGCTGAAACGCGTCGTCGAGTCGCGTAGCAAGCGCAGACATGTGAATGCGGTCGGTGCCGATCTGAGTGTAGAGTTGGTCGTACGAGTACGGCGCGCTTCCCAGCTGCAAGCCCTGCAACGACGACGGCCCCCAGTTTCTCACCATGCGGCCGGCGAAGATGCTGCCGTACTTCCACTGACCGCTTACATAGGCGTCCTGGGTTCTGCCTGCGATTACCCTGTCCTGCTTCCCCGCGAAATCGGGGTCGTTGTTAAGCCGATTGTCGATGATCGGATGGATCACAGCCGCGACTGGACCAGCCACCATTGCGAGCCTGAAGCCCGCTCCACCCGTAATGCTGGAGTTTGTATCAGCGAGCATCAACTCGCGCTGGCCAGAGGTCTGTGCCGTCGTAAAGACATCGGCGTTGGCAAAGAAGGCTGGATTGTCCGGGGATGTCGTCGCACCCGTCGTGTCGACGACATATCGCTGGAGCGCGGTGCGTAGCGCAATGGCATACGATTTTACCACCGCGGAATGCGCATGACTGAGCGCAGTATCCGCACCCGCCGACAGCTGCTGCGCGGTGTATGGTCGTTCCAGCAGCGAAACGCCGCGTAATTCACCGCGCGCAATGAGCGCGTCGGCGAAGCGATACGCAATGTCATCGAGGGGTACGTAGAGCGATGCTTGTGCGCTTGCGATAGCTGGTGACGCAAACGTCACAGCGGCGGCCCCGATCACCGCGATGGATATTGCGCGTCCGATTCTATTCAATTGTCTGCTTGCTGAGAGTTTTCGGCGTAGTACGCGTCGTATGCTTCAATGACCTCTCCTTCGCTGACCGTTGCGGCGCCGAGTTTGCCGACTTCAACTCCCGCCGCAAAATTCGCAATGACTGCAGCCTCCGACGCCGTTGCACCGGCCGCGAGCATCGTGGCCAGATACGCGGTAACAGTGTCGCCGGCGCCCACAACGTCGTAAACCTCTCGCGCCGTGGTCGGGATCCGGCCGACTTCGCCGTCGGCCGACACCAGCACCATTCCCTGTTCGCCAAGCGTGAGCAAGAGATGCTCCACGCCGAGTCGGGCGCAGGTGGCGGGAAGGGCTTCGGGCGATCCGATGTCGAGAGTCGCGCCGAGCGCCGACTCAAGTTCGCGCCGGTTGGGTTTGAAAATGGTGGCACCCCGGAACTCGAAGAAATTTCTGAACTTGGGATCCACGACAACAGGAATCGAGCGAGCGTTTGCCTCCTCGATCGCGACTCTGATCACTGCGGGCGCGAGAACTCCCTTATTGTAGTCCTCCAGTACCAGCGCATCGGCTTTCCGAACAATCGTTCGGACCGCCTGTATCATTGCCTCGACGTCCACGCCGTCGGAATCGGCGTCATCCTCCTCGTCCACCCGCACGAGCTGCTGCGCACGGGCCACGATCCGCGTCTTTGTCGTCGTTGGTTTGCCGCTCCGGAGAACGCCTTCCACAGAAGCGCCGGCGCCGTGGAGCATCCCCGTAAGATCCCGACCCGCGCTGTCGTCTCCGACGGTGCAGACCATGCTGCAGGAGGCGCCGAGCGCGAGGACGTTCTGCGCGACGTTGGCCGCGCCGCCCATTGCGTGGCGACGATCGCGCACTCGAACAACTGGAACGGGCGCCTCCGGCGAGATTCGCTCGACATCGCCGATGAGATAGACGTCGAGCATCGCGTCGCCGGCGACTGCCACATGGTATCTTTTCGCCGACTCGAGTAGCGTAAGGAGTCTGTGTGGCTGGATGGTCTCGAGAATCGAATACGAAGCTACCCTCATCGCCGCACGCGTCAAAGGACCGGCGTACCGTGGTCCCGCCGACGGAGTCATCCCGCCGAAGGTCGGGATCCATTGACGAGGCTCAGTGCTCTGTGTTCGGCATGTCCCTTGCCCTTCCGATCGGCTGAATGGCCCTACTGCAACGAATCAACGCTGCCGCTCGTGACAAAGTCTTCTCTCTGCAGGAGGCTTTTGTCCTCGCGTGGAATGCGTTCCGCTTCATTTTTGCCCGTCCGTTCTACGGGCAAGACGTCATCCAGCAGATGGACGCGATCGGTGTACAGTCGCTCGGCATCGTCGTCCTGACCGGCTTCTTTACGGGGATGGTGCTGGCGCTTCAATCGGCTGTGCAGATGCAGCGCTTCGGGGCGACGGCCTACGTCGGAAGTCTCGTTACCGCGTCCATGATCCGCGAACTTGGACCGGTCCTGGCTGGTCTCATGGTTGCTGGCCGGGTTGGTTCCGGAATCGCTGCACAGATCGGGTCGATGCGGGTAACGGAGCAGATCGACGCACTCAACGTGATGGGCACCGATCCGATCAAGAAACTCGTAACTCCCAGACTTATCGCGGCGCTGCTCATGCTTCCAGCGCTCACAGTCATCAACGACGTCGCGGGCATTTTCGGCGGGAACGTGATCGCGAAGTATTATCTCCAGCTTCCGACGTCGCTGTACTGGGCGACGGTCTGGGATCAGATCTCCACTGGCGGCTTCGTTCTCCATTTCATTCCGAATGATTTTGTCCACGGACTGGTAAAGCCGTTCGTTTTCGGCGGTATAATCTCGCTGACAGCGTGTCACTTCGGCCTCCGCACGACAGGTGGCACCGAAGGCGTGGGTGTCGCGACAACCCGCACGGTAGTCACCGCAAGCATTCTTATTCTGGTCACGGACTATTTCATCACGCAGGCGTTGCTCGCACTGCTACCGGCATGATGGGCGCTGACGATCCGAACGACACGACGGTGAAGGAACCCGACAACGCACAAGCCGCTGCAGCCGGCGCGTCGGATGAGGAGCGTCGTGCCACGGACAGGCGCGGCGACGATCGTGCTGCAGACGTGGTGCATCCGGAGCGCGTTCGCGCCGCGATTCGCAAGGAAATCACAGCCGATCGCGACGCTGACGATGATCCTCGAAACACCGATGCGCAGCCGGTCATCGAACTGCGGGATGTCAGTCTTGCATTTGATCGGCCGATTCTCACTGGGGTTTCATTCGAGGTATATCCGGGTGAAACCGTTGCGATCGTCGGAGAATCGGGTACGGGAAAGTCTACAATAGTGAAACTCATACTTCGATTGCTCGTCGCGGACAGTGGCGAGGTCCGCGTACTGGGCAACGATATCGAGAAACTCACCTACGAACAGGCGCTGGAGATTCGACAGCACATGGGAATGGTGTTTCAGGGATCTGCCCTGTTCGATTCGCTGACCGTCTTCGAGAACATCGCATATCCGCTGCGGGAACACACGAAACTGGACGAAGACGCCATCGAGGAGCGTGTGCGTGAGAAGCTGCGTATCGTCGATCTCGACCCCGATCAGGTCATGGAACTTGCGCCGTCCGAATTGTCGGGTGGAATGCAGAAACGTGTAGGTGTAGCGCGGGGGCTCGCAGCAAACCCCAAAATCATGTTGTACGATGAGCCCACTTCGGGCCTGGATCCGCTTACGACCGGTACGATTACCAACTTGATACTCAAGCTGCAGCGCGATCTCAATGTCACCAGCGTTGTCGTGACGCACGATATCCGATCTGCATTCCGTATGGCGACCAGGATCGCACTGCTGCACGACCAGCGCATCGTTTTCTTTGGATCACCCGAAGACATGACAGCGTCGGATGATCCTTACATCCAGACCTTCCTCGGCGGCTACTGAATGAGACGCTCTGAGATCATCACGAAAGACGCACTTCGCGTTGCGGTTCTCGCGATAGTTGTGCTCAGCATCCTGTTTTTCGCGGTTGTCAAACTCGGCCAGGCTGCGCGCCTGTTCTCGCGGCGGTACACACTCTACGCATTTGTTCCGAACGCCTCCGGCCTTCGTGAAGGTGGACAGGTAACTGTCGCGGGACAACTCGCTGGTTCAATCACCAGGATCGAGTTCCTGCCAGTCGATACCGACACCACGCGCAATCTGCGAATCACGGTCCAGCTCGACGTGACGCTGCAGCAACAGGTGAGACTCGATTCGCGAGTCATGCTGCGCAATCAGGGGCTGCTGGGCGACCGCTTCTTCGATATAACACCGGGTACACCACGCTTCCGTGCGTTGCACGATGGGGACACCCTGCAGCTGGGAGCGACCATGGATTACGATGCGATGCTCCAACGCGCAGGAGCCGTGCTTACGGACGTCGCCGGGCTGACGCACGATCTCCGCGCCCTCACGCAATCCGTTGCGAAGGGGAACGGGACCATCGGCAAGTTGCTGACCGATCGACAGTTGTACGATCGTCTGAACAGTACGCTCGCCTCGACCAGCAATCTGCTCGCGCGACTGCAGAATCCGAATGGGAGCGTTGGAAAGTTTCTCGACGATCCGCAGCTTTACACGCAGCTCACCGACATGGTGACACAGGTCGATTCGCTGATGACTCGACTCAACTCGGGACAGGGAACCGCGGGCAAGTTGCTGCGTGATGATTCACTTTACAGCAACCTCGTCAGCGTCACGGCTAATGCCGACTCGCTCGTCGGATCGCTCAGAAGCGGCAATGGATCGGCGTCCAGATTCATCAGCGATACGACGCTCTACAACCGGATGGTCGAGGCGGTAGCCCACCTCAACGAGATTCTGACCGACATCAGAAAGAACCCGAAACGCTACACCAAGGGTGCCATCAAGATATTTTAAGGGGTGAGCACAGCCACTTCGTACGATCTGGATGTAGTCGTCACCCGCGGTGGGGCAGTCGAGTCGATCCATAGGGTCTCTGCCGCGGTTGTCGAGGGGGACGCACTGGTGGGGTACGCTCGCGATCCGGAACACCAGGCGTACTGGCGCTCCTGCGCCAAGCCGTTCCAGATCATGCCGTTCATGGAGTCGGACGGACTTGATGACCTCGGCTGGGGGCCCGATCAGATAGCTCTCGCTTGCGCCTCGCATGGTGGCGAGCCGGAACACGTTGCGATCGCAGGAGCGATGTTGGCGGAGCTGGGACTCGAAGAGGGCGACCTGGCCTGCGGTGTCACGGAGCCGCTTTCCCAGCGCGGCCAGCGGCTCTTGCGGGAATCGGGTGGCCGGCCCACCCGTCTCCACAACAACTGCTCCGGCAAGCACGCCGCAATGCTCGCGCGCGCTCGCACCGCACAGTGGCCGACCGCCGGTTATGATCACCTGGATCATCCAGTGCAGCAATCGATCGTTTGCGAAGTCGAGCGGTGGACCGGTGTTCAGAGAAGCAGCATGACGATCGCGCAGGATGGATGCGGCGTCCCGGTATTTGGACTTTCGCTTGAGGCAATGGCTCGCGCATTTGCCCGGCTCGCCTCGTCGGTTCGCGCGGGAGACGAGATACCGCGTCGGATCGTCGATGCGATGCTTTCCAACCCATTCCTCGTTGGCGGTACCGACAGGTTCGATACGGTGCTCATGGAAGAGGTCCCTGGCATTCTGTGCAAGATCGGCGCTGAAGGAGTCCACTCAGCGGCGATCCTCGCGACAGGAACTGGAGTTGCGATAAAGGTCGAGGACGGTGCGTCGCGCGCTCAGTATCCCGCACTGCTCGCTCTCCTCGGGCACCTCGGAGCACTACCGACGTCCTTGCCGGAGAGGCTCGCTGAGCACGTCCGGAGACCCGTGCGTGATTCGCGACACGAGGTTGTCGGTGAAATTGTCGTCCGCGCAATGATGTGATTCACCGCGCACAGGGGCGCTGTGGCGCCGTGCGCGACAGCTGATATCGTTTACATAATGGAAAAGGCTCCGCTGTTCAGTGACTCGATGCGCGCCCTGGTACGAATTGCCGGTGCGGTTGCCGGCGCTCCGATTGCCTTTACGCGTCGAGTAATGGTCGAGGCGATAGATGTCGCGCCTGTCATTTCGGTCGAGGAAGTATTGCTGCAGTCGTATCTATTCGCCGGCTTCCCGCGTGCACTCAACGCCATGCGCGTGTGGCGTGATGTATCGGGACAGCATGCGCCGTCGGTGGATCAGGCTATCGACGATTCAGCGGCCGCGGATACGGCTCGCTTGGGTGAGCAGATCTGCCGTATGGTATACGGGCACAAGTATGACGCATTGCGCCAGTCAGTCAGTCGGCTGCATCCCGCTCTCGATGCGTGGATGATGACTGACGGATATGGTAAGGTTCTCTCACGGCCGGGCCTCAGTCTGGTTGAACGCGAACTCTGCATTGTCGCGGCTTGTGCAGCATCTGAACAGATCCCACAGCTCAAGTCGCACCTACGCGGCGCGCGCAACAGTGGCGCGTCAATTGAAGATCTTGCGCAGACTCTTTCTGCGCTCACGGACATCGTAACTCGCGAGGCGCTCACAGCGGCCCGCGAAGAATTGAATCGAATCAAGGAGAGCTGACGGTGTTCATCGACAAAGTGAAAGTCAGAGCGATCGCGGGCACGGGTGGCTCCGGATGCCAGTCGTTCCGCCGTGAAAGCCTGGTGCCGATGGGTGGCCCCGATGGTGGCGACGGTGGTCGTGGTGGCGATGTGATCGTGCGCGGAGATTCCAACCTGGCGACGCTGTTGGATTACACCTACCGCGACGAATGGGCCGCCGATCGCGGACAGCACGGCATGGGTTCGAACATGACGGGTCGCAGCGGCAAGGACATCTACATGCCGGTTCCACCAGGAACCATCGTGCGCGACGCTGATACTGGCGAAATCATCGCGGACGTACTTGCCAGCGGCGAAGAATTCATAGTCGCAAAGGGCGGTCGAGGCGGCAAGGGGAATTCCTTCTTCGTTACGCCGACGCACCAGTCTCCGCGTGAATGGCAGCCCGGAGAGGAGGGGCAGGAGCGAACCCTTGAGCTCGAGCTGAAGCTCATCGCTGATATTGGACTCGTCGGTCAGCCGAACGCAGGTAAATCCACGCTGCTGTCCGTCATTTCGGCCGCGCGTCCAAAGATTGCGGATTACCCATTCACGACGTTGCAGCCGAATCTGGGTGTTGTGCAACTCTCGGACTATCGCACCTTCGTCGTCGCGGATATTCCCGGCATCATCGAGGGCGCTGCAGAGGGAAAGGGGCTCGGCTTGCAGTTTCTGCGTCATATCGAGCGCACGCGTATCCTCGCCATGCTGATACCGATCGATGCCATGGACTGGCAGGCCGAGTACGATCAGCTCCGTGTAGAAGTCGCGAAATACAGCCCGGAACTGGCCGCGAAGCCGTTCTGCGTCGTGTTCACAAAGCTTGATTTGATGGGAGAGGATTACGTGCCGCCCATCGAAGCGCCCGGGGCGTTCGGAATCTTCTCGATAAGTGCTGCAAACCGGGAAGGCCTTACGACGCTGCTCGCTGCATGGTGGACCGAGCTGTTGCGTCTCAAGGAGGAGGCGGCCAGACCTGCCGCTCAAACAGCGCCGCTTCCCTGAGTGCGGTGCCTACATGCCAAATTGTGCGCCCCAATTCCGGGGAATGGCCCGCCGATCTCTCTGCGATCGCGTCACCCCCGAAGGAACTTCACTACACGGGTGACATCGCGATCCTTTCACGGCCCTGCGTCGCGATAGTTGGGAGCAGGCAGCATACGTCGTACGGTGCGCGTGTTGCACGCGAGCTTGCAACGGCGCTCGCATCGGCCGGAGCATGCATCGTTAGCGGAATGGCATTCGGAATCGACACGATTGCGCATCGTGCCGCGCTTGATGCGGATGGTCTGACGGCCGCCGTACTCGGAACGGGGGTGGACGTTGTCTATCCGCGCGGCAATCGCGAGCTGTACGACGAGATAGCGGAACACGGGTTAGTCGTCTCCGAGTTCAAGCCGGGAACTGGCCCCTTCCAGGGCTGCTTCCCCCGGCGCAACCGCATCATCGCTGGTCTGTGTCGACTTACTATTGTCGTTGAGGCGGGCGAGAAGAGCGGATCCCTCATTACCGCGACGCGGGCTGCAGAATTTGGTCGCATCGTCGCCGCGGTTCCAGGTGCGATCGACTCACCGCAGAGCGCCGGCTCCAATCAGTTGCTGCGCGACGGCGCGCACGTCATCGCGAGCATCGCAGATGCGCTCAGTCTCGCCAACGTCGTGCCGGTCGCGAACATTCGTTCACTCCCACCACTGGGCGACGACGAAGCAGCAGTGTGGGATGCAGTTGCGCAGCACGCTGCCGCGACTGCGGATGAGATAATCATCCGTACCGGATGGCCCGCGAGTCGCGCACTTGCTGCGCTGACGCAATTGGAGATACAGGGATTGCTCGAGTGTTCTGCAGCTGGGGTCATCGTCAGACGATGACCGATGGTGTGATGCGTCACCTCTATATCCACGTTCCATTCTGCGCGCGCCGCTGCTCATACTGTGACTTTGCGATATCGGTTCGCCAAGACACACCGGTCGGGAGCTATGTCGAATCGCTCCGGCTTGAGCTGGATCGGCTGGACACCAGCGGCTGGGCGCTCGATACGATCTACCTGGGTGGCGGGACTCCTTCCCGGCTTGATGAATCGGTGGGGGACGTTCTGCGTCTGGTGCGTGATCGCGCGGCTATTTCGACTGACGCAGAAATCACCATCGAGGCGAATCCCGACGATGTGACTCACAGCGTTGCAGACGCGTGGGTCAGGGATGGCGTCAACCGGATCTCGCTCGGCAGCCAGTCGTTCGAGCCCAAAGTGCTGGAATGGATGCATCGGACCCACTCGGCAGACCAGATCGGGCGCGCGTTCGCGACGCTGAGGCAGGCAGGCATCGACAATATCTCGCTGGATCTGATCTTTGCCCTGCCGGAATCACTGAATCGGGACTGGGCCGCTGACGTCGACCAGGTCCTGGGGCTGCATCCCGAACATCTTTCTCTGTACGGACTCACAGTGGAACCGCACACGCCGCTTTCGCGGTGGATCGATCGCGGTGATGTCGACGAGGCGCCGGAGGAGCGTTACGAATCTGATTTCATGCTGGCGCATCAACGGCTTGGCGCGGCCGGATTCGAGCATTACGAGGTATCCAACTTTGCCCTTCCTGGTCGGCGGTCGCGACACAATTCTTCCTACTGGACCGGCGCTTCGTACGTCGGCATCGGCCCGTCGGCGCACTCTTTCGATGGTGCTATCCGTAGCTGGAACGTCGTCGCCTATACAGATTGGATGAGGCGACTCGACTCCGGCTACACAATCGTTGCGGAGGCGGAGACGCTGACCGGGGAGAACCGACTGTCCGAGCGGGTGTACTTAGGATTGCGCACGATCGATGGTCTCCGGGCCACAGATGCCGAAATTCAACTCGCTCGTCCTTGGCAGGACGCCGGATGGGCCGAGATAAGAAATGGAACGATCGTTCTAACCGCAACTGGCTTCCTTCGTCTGGATGCGCTTGCAGCATCCTTGACACTCGCTGGAAGTCGTTGATACAATTGCACTTATGCCACTAGCCGAATTAAACGACCGAGAGCGGATGGTGCTCGAGGCCGTAATCCAGACGTACGTAGCGACAGCCCAGCCTGCTGGGTCGCGCCAGCTTGCGCGTCGGTTCAATTTCGGCGTGTCGCCGGCGACCATCCGGAACACCATGAGCGATCTGGAAGAGAAGGGCTATCTCTTTCATCCCCACACGTCGGCGGGGCGAGTTCCGACGGATGTCGCGTACCGCGCGTATGTGGATACAATTCTGCCCGCGCAGACGTTCACGAACCAGGACCGCGACCAGCTCGCGCTCGAGATTTCGAGCGGCGGGTCGGCTGTCGAGACCATTCTTCGCAGGGCAGCCCAGAGTCTCGGGATCATTACCCAGGAGCTCGGCGTCGCGCTCGGCCCGAGCTTTGATGCCAGTCGGCTTGATCGCATCGAACTCGTGAGACTCTCGTCGGATCGACTGCTGGTCGTGATCTCGGTGCAGGGTGGAGGGGTGCGTACGATCTACATCGATGCGCGCGGCGAGATCGCCGATGGTGCGTTGGCCGAAGTGTCTCACGTGCTCAACGAGCGACTGGGTGGCCTGACTCTGCGCGAAGTACGCAGCTCTCTGGCTCAGAGACTGCGCGACGCACCGGCCGGCGCAGCCGAGCTGATCAACGTATTCGTCGAAGAGGGCGAGCACATATTCGACGTTGCGCTGGATTCTGCAAACGATGTGATGCTTGGCGCGGCGTCAATGCTCGCGGGCCAGCCTGAGTTTGCGAACGTCGACAGCATGCGCAGGCTCGTCGCCCTGACCGAGACCAGGCAATACCTCGCCGAAGTGCTCCGCAAGCGCAGTGATTCATCTGGTGTCAGCATTACGATCGGCAACGAACACGGCGATCCGGCGCTGGAGAATTTCACGCTCGTGACAGCGCAGTATCGTGTCGGATCTCTGAACGGCGTATTGGGAGTGATCGGACCGGCCCGGATGCCGTATGACAAGATCATCTCGCTCGTAACGCACACGTCGCAGCTCGTCACGGATCTACTTGACTGAGTTGCACTGAAAGAAATATTCCACGTTAAAAACAACGTATCACAAAAAGCATGGCTGACTATTACGCAACGTTGGGTGTCGCTCGCAACGCATCGGACGACGACATCAAGAAGGCATATCGCAAACTCGCGATGCAGTTCCACCCGGACCGCAACAACGGCTCGACGGAATCGGGGGAGAAGTTCAAGGAGATCACGGAAGCGTACGACGTACTTCGTGATGGCAACAAGCGTGCGACTTACGACCGTTACGGCGAAGCCGGACTGCGAGGCGGTGGAGGTGCTGGTTTCCATCACGTAGATCTCTCCGAGGCACTCAACATCTTCATGCGCGACCTGGGCGGCATGGGTGGAATGGGCGGCTTCGGCGATATCTTCGGGCGTCGCACAAGCGCGGCAGAAACGCGGACGGGTTCCGACATCCGGGTCAATCTGGGTCTCACTCTGCAGGAAGTGGCGACTGGCGTCGAGAAGCCGGTTGCGATCAAACTCCTGAACCCATGTGATGTGTGCAGCGGGACCGGCGCTGAGCCCGGGACAAGTGTCACAACGTGCCCGACGTGCAAGGGATCTGGCGAGGTTCGTCGCGCGCAGCAGTCATTCTTTGGTCCAGTTGTGAGTGTGTCGGTGTGCCCCACCTGCGCGGGGGACGGCAAGGTCGTCGCATCGCCCTGCAAAAAATGCCGCGGTGAGGGTCGCGTCCGCGCTGAGGAACAGGTCAAGATCAAGGTGCCGGCAGGCGTGGCAACGGGTCAGTACATGACTTTGCGTGGAGTCGGCAATGCTGGTCCGCGCGGTGGTCCACGGGGTGACATCCTCGTCGTGTTCGAGGTTGACGATGATGATCGTTTCGAGCGCGATGGCGAGGACCTTCTCACTGAAGTTCTGGTTACGTATCCGCAACTCACGCTTGGTGCAGATATCGAGGTCCCAACTGTAACGGCATCGGTGACTCTGCGTGTTCCGCCCGGTACGCAGAGCGGCCAGGTAATGCATCTCCGCGGCAGAGGTTTGCCGCGTATCAACGCATCCGGGACGGGCGATCTCCATGTGCGCCTGCAACTGTGGACACCTGAATCCGTGAGTGAAGAGGAAGCGAAGTTGCTGCGCCAGCTTCATGACATTCGTCCGCTTGCGCCAACCAAGCGCGAGCGCGGCTTCTGGGCAAAGGTCAAGGAGTCACTCGGCGCGTGATCGCGCCATGGCACTCGGTTCGTGTTGAACAGTGCGCCGATCGCGATGCGATGATCGGCGCGCTGTTTGCCGAAGGGTCGCAGGGCGTTCATGAAGATGGCGATGCCCTCGTCACTCACTTTCCACCGGACGAGGATGTGCAGCGCGTAGTTGACACTCTGCGATTGCTGGATTCGCACGCGGTCATATCCGTTGCCGACGTACCATCAGTGGACTGGACCGAGTGGCGCGCCAACGTCGATGCACACAGGGTTGGACGTCTGGTCGTAACACCTCCGTGGCGCGCGTCGGAATTCGATCCCGCAACCTCGATTGTGATCGATCCTGCGATGGCATTCGGTACTGGCGAACATCCGACTACCCGCGGCATGCTTCGACTGATGCAATTGGCCCTGCGACCTGGAGACACCGTGGCCGATCTCGGAGCGGGCAGCGCAGTGCTCTCGATCGCAGCGGCGAAACTGGGCGCTACTCGCATCGCAGCGATCGAGATCGACGACGGTGCCGAAGATTCCGCCGCGGAGAACATTCGGGTGAACGGTGTAACCGAGGCGATACGGTATATGGTTGGCGACGCGACCGTGCTCCTTTCACTTGTTGCGCCAGTTCGCGTAATCCTTGCAAACATCGTGTCGTCCGTCTTGATGGAGATCCTCCCCGCGATTGCGCCGTCGCTCACTACCGATGGAGTCGCGATCCTGAGTGGCATACTTGTCGAGGAACGGGAACTGATAACACGCGCTATTGCACGGGCCGGCATGAGAATCGCGAATGATGATGTCGAGGGCGACTGGTTGAGTCTGCTCATCGTGCGCACGTCGTGACGCAGACTGATCGCGCTGCGTTTTTCGTTGAGGACCCGGCAGCTGTCGGTGCGCAGGTCACGCTGTCCATTTCGGATGCGCAGCACATTGCAGTGTTGCGACTCGGAGTAGGTGAGAGGGTCGGACTGCGTGATGGCGTCGGTGGGACCGCATCGGGCACGCTCGTCAGGCTGGGCCGAAAGAACGCGCTGGTCGAGGTCGATCAGGCGATTGCAGTACCGCCGCCCAGGCCGATACATCTGCTGGTCCCGGTCGCGGATCGGGACCGGATGCTCTGGCTCGCCGAAAAAGCCGCGGAACTCAACGTGACGAGCTGGCGCCCGGTGCTCTGGCAGAGATCGCGCAGCGTTTCACCGCGCGGCGATGGACCCACCTTTCGCAACAAGGTTCGCGCTCGCATGATAGCCGCGCTGCTTCAATCGCGGTCCGCCTGGCTTCCCGAGATCTTTCCCGAGGCGACAATTGAGCGCGCAATCGCTGCGGCTCCGGAAGGGGGCAGGGTCGTGCTCGAGGCAGATGGAGCACCATTCGGGGGTATCGAGCTCACGGAACCTGCCGTGATTGCAGTAGGCCCCGAGGGAGGATTCGAGGAGGCCGAACTTGCCGCACTGGTCGAGGCCGGGTTTACCGCTGCCTCGATCGGGGAGTCCATTCTTCGTTTCGAGACGGCGGCGATTGCGGGGGTGGCAGTGGCACTTTCAATGGCGCGTTCATGACAATCAGGGGCAAAATCGATGGCTGACAGGTCGGAAAACTGCATTTTCTGTCGAATCATCCGCGGGGAGATCCCCGCGACCATGGTCGCGACCAACGATCACGTGGTGGCATTCCGGGATCTTGACCCAAAGGCGCCCGTTCATGTGCTCGTCGTGCCGAGGGAGCACATCGCCTCTCTGGACGATTCGCCGGATCGGGCTGTGCTGGGCGCGGTTCTCGCGCTGGCTACGGAGGTGGCCCAGATGGAGGGGTTGGCCGACGGCTACCGGGTCGTCATCAATACCGGCCCGGACGGGGGGCAGACGGTCGACCATCTCCACGCCCATGTTTTGGGCGGAAGACATATGGCGTGGCCGCCCGGCTGAGATTAATATTAAAGGCTGCACATCAACCGCTCAGGAACCATAGCACAGGGGGCTTTCGGGTTTGTCAGAAGTCATCATTCAGGAAGACGAGAACTTTGAACGCGCGCTCAAGCGATTCAAGAAGAAGGTCGAGAAGGCGGGAATTCTCGCGGATCTGCGCAAGCATCGGCATTACGAAAAGCCGAGCGAGCGTCGGAAGCGCAAGATGAACGCTGCGACTCGCAAGAACCGTCGTCATCGCCCGATGTAATGTCGTCTCTCGGCGACAAGCTGCAGGCTGACCTTAATTCGGCGCGCAAGGCGCAGGACAAGGCGGGCGTGCTGCTTTTGGGAACAATTCTGTCGGACGTCAAGAACAAGCGGATCGAACTGCAACGCGATCCCTCCGACGACGAGGTACTAGAAGTGCTGCGCAAGGGGATCAAGCGCCGCCGCGAATCGGTTGAGATGTACGAGAAAGGCAAGCGCCTCGATCTCGCCGAAAAGGAACGCGCCGAAGTCGCAGCGCTGGAGAAGTATCTTCCGGCGCAGGTCGGCGAGGATGAAATCCGCGCCGCAGTCCGCGCCGCAATTGCAGCGGGCGCGAATTCGATGGGTCCACTTATGGGCCGAGTCAATCCGCAATTCAAGGGACGCGCGGATGGCAGCGTGATCAGTCGGATCGCAAAGGAAGAACTGGCCGCGCATTAACGCCCGTTGTCATCGCGCCGCAGGTCGGGATCCGGTT
>PMEM01000070.1:30181-30319 GCA_003155795.1 Gemmatimonadota bacterium | reverse complement strand
TTCTCTACGGCAAGTACAGCGGTACCGAAGTGACGATCAATAACGACCAGTTGCTCATCCTCCGCGAGACGGATGTCCTCGCGGTAATCGGCTAAACGGAGACTAGACCACAATGGCAGCGAAGGAACTCTATTTCAA